>JBJEPI010000049.1:0-10633 GCA_051881175.1 Eubacterium sp. | reverse complement strand
TTTTTCTCTATGAAATATTTTTTATTTTCCTATTGACTTTTTATAGCTGGTCTTTTTAAAATATTCCCTAAGACAGGCTCAAAGATTAGAGATATTATCCGCTTTTGTCAAGATGTTTAAGGGTTGAAGTACTCTTTTTGAAACACGAAAATAGTATATTTTTAACATATTGGCTATATATCTTAATTTTGCATATTTATGCGATTTTATGTATATTTATAATATTTTTTCAAATATCTATTGACATATAGTTTTTCAAGTGTATAATAAATAATAATTTACTTAAAAGCTGGATAAGTATTCATATTATACCTATCAATTTATTGGAGAAATGTATAAAAATGACAAAGGTATTCATTGACGGAAGCCAAGGCACCACAGGCTTAAAAATATTCAATCGTTTTGAAAATAGAAACGACATTGAACTACTTAATATAAGCGAGGATAAGCGCAAGGACCCAAAGGAAAGAGCGAAAATGATTAACCAATCAGACATTACCTTTCTTTGCCTGCCTGACGCGGCAAGCATTGAAGCGGTCGGTCTTGTTGAAAATGACAGGGTTAAAATAATTGACACATCTACCGCTCACAGAACAAATCCCCTTTGGTCTTACGGCTTTCCCGAGCTTGATAAAAGCTTTAGAGATAAAATTAAGTCATCAAACAGAATTGCCGTTCCGGGTTGTTATGCAAGCGGATTTAATTCAATTGTGTATCCTCTTATTTCCTCGGGTATTTTGCCAAAGAGTTACCCCATCACCTGCTATGCTATGAGCGGATACACAGGTGCAGGCAAAAAAGGCATTGCCCAATATGAAGATGAAAACAGAGATTGTGAACTTGACTCGCCCCGCCAATATGCCTTAAGCCAGGAGCATAAGCATCTTAAGGAAATGAAAGGGATTTCCAATTTAGAAAGAGTTCCCTTTTTCGCTCCGCATATTTGCGATTATCCCTGCGGAATGGTTGTATCGGTACCGATTTTTACAGATATGCTAAACAAGAGGGTTTCAAAGGCTGACATAAGAGAGATGTTTGCCGCACATTATGACGGCGAGCAATTCATAAAGGTTAGAGAGCTTGGGTATTCTCAGGCAATGATTGGAGCAAATAATTTTGCCGGCAGAGACGATATGGAAATTGAAATTAACGGCAATGAAGATAGAATTATTATTACCTCACGCTTTGATAATCTCGGCAAGGGTGCCAGCGGTGCCGCTATACAATGCTTAAACATAGCAATGGGAATTGATGAAGCAACAGGACTTAATTTAGGAGAATAATTATGGAAAATAAATACCAATTAATTGAGGGCGGAATATGTGCACCAAAGGGCTTTAAGGCAAGCGGTACATATTGCGGAATTAAGAAATCTGCCGGCGATGAGACAAATGCTAAGCATAAAAACGACATTTGCCTTTATGTATCCGATGTGGAGTGCAATGCCGCCGCAGTATACACTCAAAATAAGGTTAAAGGCGCACCTATTCTTGTTACCAAGGCTAATTTGGAAAAGAGCGGAAACAAGGCAATCGCTGTTATTGCAAATTCTAAAAATGCAAACACCTGCAATGCCGACGGCATTGACAAGGCAAACAGAATGTGTGAGCTTGTGGCAAAGGAGCTTAACATTCCACAGGAGCAGGTTATTGTTGCCTCAACAGGTGTTATCGGTCAGGTGTTGCCGATTGAGCCTATTGAAAAAGCCGTTCCCATTCTTGCAAAGGGCCTGTGCTACAACAAGCATCTTGAGGCGGCAACGGCAATTATGACAACCGACACGGTAAAAAAAGAGTATGCCGTTGAGTTTGATATAAACGGCGTAAAATGCAGAATAGGCGGTATGGCCAAAGGTTCGGGCATGATTCATCCAAATATGGCTACAACCTTAAACTTTATTACCAGCGACTGCGCCATAAGCGCAGAGCTTTTACAAAAGGCGCTGTCGGAAATAGTTAAGGTAACTTATAACTGCCTGTCCGTCGACGGAGACACCTCTACAAACGATATGGTTTGCGTTATGGCAAACGGACTTGCATTTAACGATGAAATTACTTTAGAGGACAATAATTACGAAATCTTTAAGTCTGCACTGTTCGAGGTAATGGCAAATCTTACCCGTATGCTTGCAAAGGACGGCGAGGGCGCCACAAAGCTGTTGGAATGCATTACTACCGGAGCCAAGGACAAGGATACGGCAATAACTGTTGCCAAAAGCGTTGTATGCTCTACCCTGTTTAAAGCGGCAATGTTCGGCGAGGATGCAAATTGGGGACGGGTTTTGTGTGCAATCGGCTACGCAGACGCCGACTTTGACATAAACAAGGTTGACGTTGATTTAAAAAGCGAAAAAGGCTTGGTTGGTGTGTGCAGAAACGGTTCGGGCATTGAATTCAGTGAGGACGAGGCGGCAATTGTTCTTTCTGCCGACGAAATTCAAATACTTGTTAATCTTAATGACGGCGAGGCCGACGCCATGGCATGGGGCTGTGACCTTACATACGATTACGTTAAAATTAACGGCGATTACAGAACCTGATAAAGTGAGGTAACTAAAATGGACATTAACAACAGAATGAAAGCAGAGGTTATTGCCGAGGCTTTACCTCATATTCAAAGATACAGAAAAAAGACTATTGTTGTTAAATACGGCGGCAATGCCATGATTAACGAAGAACTTAAGGAAGCCGTAATGCATGATTTGGTTCTTTTAACAACTGTAGGCATAAAGGTTGTGCTTGTGCACGGTGGCGGACCTGCCATTAACAAGGCACTTGACCAAATGGGTATTGAAAGCAGGTTCGTTGACGGACTGCGTGTTACCGACAAGGCAACGGTTGACGTTGTTCAAATGGTGCTTGCAGGTAAGGTTAACAAGGATTTGGTATGTAAAATATGCAACCTTGGCGGCCATGCCATAGGTCTTTCGGGAATGGACGGCAATATGATTAAGTGCAAGCCTCTCGATAAAGACCACGGCTACGTTGGTGAAATTATTGAAACCAATATGGACGTTATTAAAGAAGTGTTGGAAAACAACTTTATACCGGTTGTGTCAACAATCGGATATGACGAGCTGGGAAATTGCTACAACATTAATGCAGACACGGTTGCCGCAAGAATTGCAGGTGATCTTAAGGCAGAGGCTCTTATTTCAATGACGGATATTATCGGCCTTTTAAGAGATGTGAGCGACGAGGACTCTAAAATTCAAAAGGTGTATATCAGCGATATTCCCGCTCTTGTCAGCGACGGAATTATTAAGGGCGGAATGATACCGAAAATTGATTCAATGACTCAGGCAATAAGAAACGGCTGTAAAAAAGCCTTCATTATCGACGGCAGAGTTCCCCACTCAATTCTAATGGAGCTTCTTACCGATGAAGGTATGGGCACAATGTTTAGGAGCAGATAAGAAAGGCAAATTATGAACACAAAAGAACTTGACAACCAATACGTTGCCCACTCATACGGCAGGTTTGATGTTTGCTTAACCAAGGGCAAAGGCTCAACTCTATATGATGACAACGGAAAAAAATATATTGATTTCGGCTCGGGTATAGGAGTAACTGCTTTCGGCATTTGTGATGATGAATGGAAAAATGCAGTTATAAATCAGCTTAACAAGGTGCAACACACATCTAATCTATACTACACAGAGCCGTGTGCAAGGCTTGCGGAGCTTCTGTGCAAAAAAACAGGAATGAAAAAGGTTTTCTTTTGCAATTCCGGTGCAGAAGCTAACGAGGGCGCAATAAAATTTGCAAGAAAATACAGTAGTAATAAATACGGCGAGGAGCGTTCAACAATTATCACACTTGTTGACTCCTTTCACGGCAGAACAATAACAACCTTGGCGGCAACAGGTCAGGAGGTATTTCACACTGATTTCGCTCCGTTCACACAGGGCTTTAAATACTGTCCTGCCAACGATATTAACGCACTTAAAAGCATGATTACAGACGATGTTTGTGCCATTATGTTTGAATGTATTCAAGGCGAGGGCGGAGTTAACAATTTAACCTACGATTTTGTAAAGAAAATTGCCGATATTTCCAGGGAAAATGATATCCTAATGATTGTTGACGAGGTTCAAACCGGCAACGGCAGAACAGGAAAATATTTTGCTTATGAAAATTTTGACATAACGCCGGATATTGTTTCAACTGCCAAAGGACTTGCAGGCGGTCTGCCCATGGGCGCGGTACTTTTTGGCGAAAAAACAGCCGATTGCGTTACTCCCTCAAGCCACGGTTCAACCTTTGGTGGCAATCCTATTGCGGCGGCAGGCGCCATAAGTATTGTTGAAAGAATTGATAACGAATTTTTAGCACAGGTTAAGAAAAAAAGCGAATACATAATTGACAGGCTTAAGGAAATTAACGGAGTTAAGGGTATATCGGGCATGGGATTAATGCTTGGTATTGAAACAGACAAAAACGCCTTAGACATTGCAAAGGCCTGCCTTTCACAGGGGCTTTTGGTTCTTACTGCTCATAAAAACAGAGTAAGACTGCTTCCTGCCCTTAATATCAGCTATGATGAAATCAACGAAGGATTAAAAATTTTGAAAGAGGTAATTGAAAAATGAAACACTTATTAAAGCTACAGGATTTAGACAAGAACGATATTTTAGACATACTTAACCTTGCCGATCAGCTTAAGTATGAAAATCACAACGGTATTGAGCATCATCATCTTAAAGGCAAAACCTTGGGTATGATTTTCCAAAAAAGCTCAACAAGAACAAGAGTCAGCTTTGAAACAGGAATGTATCAGCTTGGCGGTCAGGCGTTATTCCTTTCAAACAGGGACTTGCAAATCGGCAGGGGCGAGCCTGTTCAGGATACGGCGAGAGTGTTGTCACGTTACCTTGACGGAATTATGATTAGAACATTTGAGCAGCAAGAGGTAGAGGATTTAGCTAAATACGGCTCTATTCCAATTATTAACGGCCTTACGGACTACTGCCATCCCTGTCAGGTTTTAGCTGACCTTATGACAATAAGAGAGCATAAAAAGAGCTTTGACGGCTTAAAGTTTTGCTTTATCGGTGACGGTAACAATATGGCTAACAGCCTTATTGTAGGTGCAATCACCATGGGCATGGAATGTGCAATCGCCTGCCCCGACCAATACAAGCCCGACGCTGAAATCATAAAATGGGCTCAAGAAAACGGAAAATTCACCTGCTCTGCAGATATTTTAGCCTGTGCCAAGGACGCAGACGTTATTTACACAGATGTTTGGGCGTCTATGGGACAGGAGGAAGAAAAGGCAGAAAGAGAAAAGGTATTCAAAAGCTATCAAATTAACGATGATGTTATGGCAGTTGCAAAGAACGACGCAATGGTGCTTCACTGTCTCCCTGCTCACAGAGAAGAAGAAATTACCGCTAAGGTATTTGAGGAGCATGCTGACGAAATATTTGACGAGGCAGAAAACAGACTTCACGCTCAAAAGGCAGTTTTAGTAAAGCTGTTAGGATAATTACAGGTTAAACACTATTTAGGAAACATTATGACTAAGGAAAACGAAGTATATATATGTCTTGAAAACGGACAAACCTTTAAAGGCTATCGCTTTGGCGCAGAGGGCGAGATTATCGGCGAGCTTGTATTCACTACAGGTATGGGCGGATATATTGAAACCTTAACCGATCCAAGCTATTACGGACAAATCGTTATGCAAACCTTCCCCCTTATGGGCAACTACGGTATGATTGAGGAGGATATGGAAAGCAAAAGGTCCTATGTCAGCGCGTACATTGTCAGAGAAAAATGTGATAATCCTTCAAATTTCAGGTGCCAATATACACTTGATAGATTTTTAAAGGACAACAACATCATTGGTGTTTACGGCGTTGATACAAGAGAGATAACCAAAATCATTCGCGAAAGCGGCGTTATGAACGCTTTAATAACAACTAACCCTGCTAATATTAATTATGAAAAGATCAAGGCTTACAGGGTTTTGAAGGCTGTCGAAAGCGTTTCCACCGAGAAGCCGGAGTTATCCCCGAGTAACGAGCATAAATACAATGTGGTTTTGCTTGACTACGGCGCAAAGAAAAATATTATCCGTGAGCTTAACAAGCGAGGCTGTAACGTTGCCGTTATGCCTTACGACACCAAGGCTGAGGACATTTTAAAGCTGGGCGTTGACGGAGTTATGCTTTCAAACGGACCGGGTGATCCAAGTGAAAATGTTGAAGCTGTTGAAGAACTGAAAAAGTTAATCGGCAAGGTGCCTATTTTCGGCATCTGTCTCGGTCATCAGCTTTTGGCATTGGCAATGGGCGGTGAAACAACCAAGCTGAAATACGGTCACAGAGGTGTAAATCAACCTGTTAAAAATCTTGATACAGGCAGAACCTACATTTCATCACAAAACCACGGTTACGCCGTAATCAGCGAAAGCGTTGAGAAAAACGGCGGTATTTTAATGTATGTTAACGCAAACGATAACACCTGTGAGGGCGTTGACTATCCTGATAAAAGGGCATTTTCCGTACAGTTTCACCCCGAGGCCTGCTCCGGCCCCCATGACACAAGATTTATTTTTGACAAATTTATCAGCATGATGGGAGGTAGTAAATAATGCCTCTTAATAAAGATATTAAAAAGGTTCTTATGATCGGCTCGGGACCTATTGTTATCGGCCAAGCGGCGGAATTTGATTATGCCGGAGCCCAGGCCTGCCGTGTATTAAGGGACGAGGGCATTGAGGTTGTGCTTATTAACTCCAACCCTGCAACTATTATGACGGATAATGCACTGGCCGACCACATTTATCTTGAGCCTTTAACCGAGGAAACAGTTAAACGAATTATTGAAATAGAACGCCCGGACTCCATTTTATGCGGTCTCGGCGGTCAAACCGGACTTACAATAGGCATGCAGCTTGCCAAGGACGGTTATTTGGATAAAATGGGCGTTAAGCTTTTGGGAACCAATGCCCAAGCCATAGACAAGGCTGAAGACAGGCAAATGTTTCGTGACACAATGGTTAAAATCAATCAGCCTGTTGTGCCAAGTGATATTGCCAACGACCTTGAAACGGCTGAAAAAATTGCCGATAAAATCGGTTATCCTGTAATAATCCGTCCTGCTTTCACCCTTGGAGGTGCAGGCGGCGGTGTTGCAAACAACAGGCAGGAGCTTGATGTTATTGCTAAAAACGGCTTAATGCTATCCCCTATTACCCAAGTTTTAGTAGAAAAATATATTGCAGGCTGGAAGGAAATAGAATTTGAGGTAATGCGTGACCATATCGGTAATGTTATTGCCGTTTGTTCTATGGAAAATTTCGACCCTGTGGGAGTTCACACAGGCGACAGTATTGTTATTGCCCCTGCGG
Source organism: Eubacterium sp. (assembly GCA_051881175.1). Taxonomy (GTDB): domain Bacteria; phylum Bacillota; class Clostridia; order Oscillospirales; family Acutalibacteraceae; genus Eubacterium_R. Next base: position 3,274 of record JBJEPI010000049.1, on the reverse strand, counting down.
TTACCCTTGCCGACAAGGAATATCAAATGCTACGTTCGGCGTCCCTTGATATAATTACAGAATTAGGAATTGAGGGCGGATGCAACTGTCAGTTTGCATTAAATCCCGAGACCTTTGAATACAGTGTAATTGAGGTTAACCCAAGAGTATCCCGTTCATCGGCGCTGGCGTCAAAGGCAACAGGATACCCCATTGCTAAGGTAACAACAAAAATTGCACTTGGCTACACCTTAGATGAAATAAAAAATGACGTTACGGGAAAAACCTGCGCTTGCTTTGAACCAACCCTTGACTATGTTGTTGTAAAGGTGCCAAAATGGCCCTTTGACAAATTTGTTCAGGCTTCAAGAAAATTGGGTACACAAATGAAAGCAACCGGCGAGGTTATGAGCATTGCCCCAAGCTTTGAAGCGGCAATAATGAAGGCTGTCAGAGGTGCGGAAATAGGCCTTGACACGCTGAATAATAAAGCTATTGACAACTTTGATATTAACGAAAAGCTACATTCACAGGACGATTTAAGGCTTTTTACCGTATTTAAGGCACTTAAGCAAGGTATTTCCGTTGACGAAATCCACAAAATCACCATGATTGACGAGTGGTTTTTGAATAAGCTTAAAAATCTTGCGGATTACGAAAAGGAAATTGCAGGTAATCCTCTGTCAAAGGAGCAATATTTAAAGGGCAAGAGCCTTGCTTATCCCGACAAGGCTCTTGAAAAGATTAGCGGATATCCCCTTGCATTTCATAAAAGCTGTGTATACAAAATGGTTGACACCTGCGGCGCGGAATTTGCCGCTGAAACACCTTACTTTTATTCAACATACGATGAGCATTGCGAGTCAAGGGCGCTTCCCCAATCGGGCAAGGAAAAAATCATTGTGCTTGGCTCAGGCCCTATTCGCATAGGTCAGGGTATAGAGTTTGACTACTCCTCTGTTCACTGCGTATGGACACTTAAGGAGCTGGGATACGAGGTTATTTTAGTAAACAACAACCCCGAAACTGTATCAACGGATTTTGACACCGGCGACAGGCTTTATTTTGAGCCCCTTTGCGAAGAAGATGTTATGAACATTATCAAGGCTGAAAAGCCGATAGGTGTTGTAGTTGCATTTGGCGGTCAAACGGCTATCAAGCTGACAAAGTTTTTAGACGAAAACGGAATTACCATTCTCGGAACATCTGCCGAATCAATTGATATTGCCGAGGACAGGGAGCGTTTTGACGAGCTTCTTGAAAGCTTTGGAATTTGCCGTCCAAAGGGTACATCTGTAATGACTCTTGATGAGGCATTAAATGCGGCAAACCGGCTTGAGTACCCTGTTCTGTTGAGACCGAGCTATGTAATCGGCGGTCAAAATATGACCATTGCATACACTGATGACGATGTTAAGCAGTATATGGCAATTATTTTGGCACAGGGCATTGAAAATCCCGTTTTGGTTGACAAATATATGATGGGTACCGAGCTTGAGGTTGACTGCATCAGCGACGGCAGAGATGTTCTCATTCCGGGTATTATGGAGCATATCGAACGTGCCGGAGTTCACAGCGGCGACAGCATTGCCGTTTATCCGCCGTATAATCTTAACGATATGATGCTTGAAAAGATTTGCGATATTTCCAAAAAGCTTGCTCTGTCTCTTGGCACTAAAGGACTTGTTAACATTCAGTATCTTATTTACAGAAACGAGCTTTATGTTATTGAGGTTAATCCAAGAGCTTCAAGAACCATACCGTATATCAGTAAGGTTACAGGGGTGCCGATGGTTGAGCTGGCAACAAAGATAATGGTTGGTGCAACCCTTGACCAGCTTGGATACGGCACGGGACTGTATCATATACCGCCGTATTTTGCCGTTAAGGTGCCTGTATTCAGCTTTGAAAAGTTAAACGATGTTAACTCTCAATTGGGACCTGAAATGAAATCCACCGGCGAGGTATTGGGTGTTGGCAAAAACCTTAAGGAGGCGCTGTTTAAAGGACTTGTAAGCGCAGGCTTTAAGGTTGATGTAAATAAAAACGGTCACGGCGTGTTAATTACCGTAACCAAGCAGGACAGATATGAAATTGTTAACCTTGCAAAAAAGCTTGATGATTTAGGCGCCAAGCTTTGGGCTACTCCCGAAACCGCTAAAGAGATTGCAAGGCTGGGTATTGAGGTTAATGTGGTTAACAAGCTTCGAGAAGATAATTCCATTATGGACTTAGTTGAAAGCGGTGAGCTTGACTACATTGTTTACACAGGAAAAAGCGACAAGGAGTCTATTGCCGACTATATTAAGCTTCATAACAGGGCAAATCAACTTGGTATTGCCACGCTTACATCCCTTGATACGGCAAATGCGTTGGCTGATATAATTGCATCTCGATACAATCAAAGCAATACAGAGCTTGTGGATATTAATAACATGAGAAAAAGTAAAGGTATTCTCAAATTTTCAAAAATGGAGGGTACCGGTGACGATTACATTTTCTTTAACAATCAATGCGGCATAATTACCTGCCCTGAAAGCTTTGCCATTGAATTTTGCGACAGGCATTACTCTATCGGCGGCGACGGCATTGTGCTTATTGAAAACAGTGAGATTGCCGACGCTAAAATGAGAATTTTTAACCTTGACGGCTCCGAGGGACAAATGGCAGGAAACTCCATACGCTCGGTGGGAAAATATCTTTTTGACAACGATATTGTTAAAAAGGATAATATGACCATTGAAACCGCCGCAGGAGTTAAGGAGCTTAAGGTATTCACCCGTGAGGGCAAGGTATCCTCCGTAACGGTTAATATGGGTAAGGCTGAATTTAAGCCGGAGCTTATTCCTATTAATTTAGAGGGCGAAAAAATTATTAATCATCCGCTAAAGGTTTTAGATACAGAATACTATATTAACTGCGTATCGGTAGGTAATCCCCACTGTGTTATATTTGTTGACAATGTTGACAAAATTAATATTGAGACGGTTGGACCGAAATTTGAAAGCCTTAGCATATTCCCCGAGAGAGTTAACACCGAATTTGTAAGGGTTGTTAATTCAAACACAATTAAAATGCGTGTTTGGGAGCGCGGCAACGGAGAAACCCCTGCCTGCGGCACAGGTGCATGCGCCGCAGTTGTGGCTGCTGTTGAAAACGGATACTGCAACAAGGGCGAGGATATAACCGTAAAGCTAAGAGGCGGAGATTTAATAGTTAACTACAGTGATGACAGAATTACTCTGTCAGGCAACACAAACCTTGTTTATAAGGGAGAAATTGAATATTAAGAAAA
>JBJEPI010000048.1:0-10666 GCA_051881175.1 Eubacterium sp. | reverse complement strand
ACAAAATTTTTTATCAAAATGCAAGATAATACTTGAATTTGGTAATAATGGGTATATAATAAATGAATATTATACAAATTTGAAGGTATGTAAAAAATGAAAAAGAATAATATGTTATATGGAAGCCCCATAAAAACCATATTGCTTTTTGCATTTCCCATAATGCTGTCATCACTGCTTCAATATAACTATTCCCTTGTTGATAATATAATTGTAGGGCGATATGTCAACACAAACGCCTTGGCGGCCGTAGGCAATGTAGGTGCAATCGGTTCCTTTATAGTCGGCGCGGCTCTCGGTCTTACAAGCGGATTTACCATTCCTGTTGCTCACGCCTTTGGTGCCGGTGATAAAAAGAAGGCGTCACATTATGCCGGCAGCAGTATTATTGTTGCCTTTTCACTTGGGGTAATTATAGTAATCGTGGCGCATATTATATCTACGCCCTTACTCAAAATTATTGGAACACCGGCTGAGATTATTGATTTATCCAAGGCATATATAGATATTCTGTATTTTGCAGTTCCCTTTCAAATGCTTTCAAACAATTTTACGGCAATTTCAAGAGCCGTAGGTGAAAGCAAAAAGCCCCTGTATTTTTACATAATCAGCGTAATCGTTAACTTTATACTGGATATGATTTTTGTTAAAAAGCTTGGCTGGGGAGTTGAGGGAGCGGCAATAGCAACACTAATATCCCACCTAACTGCCGCCGCGCTGACGGGAATATATATCTTTAGATTTAACAAAGAAATCTCAATATCAAAATGCGATTTAAGGTTTAATCCGTCTACGGCATGGGAGCAGTTAAAGCTTGGAATTCCGGTATCACTTCAATTCACAATAACATCAATCGGCTCAATGTGTCTGCAAAGTGCCGTAAACTCCTTTGGCGCCAACACCATTGCAGGCTTTACCGCCGCCGGAAGGGTTGAAAACCTGACTAACATTCCAATGTCAGGTCTCGGGGTTGCAACACAAACCTTTGTAGGGCAAAATTACGGCGCGGAAAATTACGAAAGAATTATTACCTCGGTAAAGAAAATCTTTATGCTTGATTTGTTTGTATCGGTTATAATGAGCATAACTCTGTATGCAATCGGTCAGCCCATGGTTTCACTGTTTATGACCGAGCCTAATCCCGATATGATGTATGCCGCCAAGCGTTACATATTGGCAACGGCTGAATGTTACAGTCTTGTTGCAATACTGTTTGTGCTTAGAAACACCTTACAGGGCTTAGGATTTACATATTCAAACATGATTGCCGGCGCAGGCGAATTCGTAGGAAGGCTGGCAATAGCCTTTATATTAACCCCTTTGTTGGGCTTCAACGCCGTTTGCTACGCGGCCCCTGCGGCTTGGTTATTGGCAGATATACCCCTTGCCGTTATTTATCTCGGTAAGCATAAAAAATTCAAACAGCTTGCTTCAAAACAAAAATCAGCCAGCAATACATAGAATAACGAATCCCCTATGCAACAAGCATGGGGGATTTTTGATTGTACCGTACCAACAAGTGTTATAAAGCCTTTTGTTACTGATATTCATTTAATTCATCTTTTTCTTGTTCAATTTTCTCTAAATCTGTTCTGAGTTCATCTTCAATCGGTTTAATTTTATTGATATAAGTCAAGTCTCCCTGCACTTTGTCGTAGGCAAGTTCACAGAAAATATCAAATAAAAACCGTTTTTGAAATGTCATGTATATTTCACCATCTGCCAACCAACGCTCTCTACCATCCAATTGCGAATACTGTGCCAACAGTGATTTTGAATTTTCAACGCACTGTGATAACTCTTCCATTTGTTCTTTATATTCAATACATGTCTGCTTACTGTCAATTCTATCCTTTATTATAGTCCCTCCTATATCGTCTTTCACACAACAGCGGTAAAGCAAAGGGTAATTATCTTTAACATATTTCTCAATTTCACTTGTGCTTTCAAAATTCTGAAATTTCTCATTAATTTCATTTGCAACATCAGTTTCCTGCTCTTGTAAATATAATGAAACTTCCCATGTAGTGCTATACGGAAAGTAATCCAGCATATCGGAATATTTTCTAAATGCCGAAACATCATCGCTATTGATTGCTGATATAGTTTTGCTTACCAAAACAGAGGGAATTATTTTTACGTACATCAAAGAAAAAAACGCAAAAATAATAATGATAACTACCCACGCAGTAATCTCTTTACCCTTCTTTTTCATTGTAAATTCTCCTTACACAAGTAATATAACAAGTATAGACATTTTCCGTCTATTTGTCAATAGATACTTTCCGTCTTTGGTAAAATGACGATGGTGATGCAAATGAATTTGAGTTTTGGCCAACGGATACGGAATCTGCGTGAAGATAGGGATTTAACCCAACGTGAGCTTGGCGAACAGGTAAATATGACCCAGCGCAAAATTTCGTATATTGAGCGTGGCAAATACGAACCGAGCATTGACGACATTGTATCACTGTGCAAATTTTTCAATGTATCGTCAGATTATCTGTTAGGAATTAATGATAAAGCATAAAAGCGCCAAAGCTAAGCAATAAATATGCAAAATAAAAAACCTGAACCAAAATGCTCAAACGGTTCAGGCTTTGTTATATTAATATGTTTCGCTTACGGCAATCAAATTGCCGTCAAGATAATATGTTCTGGGAACTCTGCGGGCGATTCTGCAAGGCAGTTCATAGTTAAAGGAATAAGCCATATCGGCTACTTCTTCCATAGACAGGCATTTGTCTCCTTGCTTTCCCACAAGCACCACCTCGGTGCCGTCCTTAACATTCGGTATACCGGTTACATCGACCATAAACTGATCCATACAAACCCTACCGACAATGGGGGCAAGCTCTCCGTTAACAAGCACTTTTCCCCTGTTGGAAAGGCAACGGGGGTATCCGTCAGCATAGCCAACCGGAATAGTAGCGATAACTCTTTTTTCCGTTGTTTTATATGTACCGCCATAGGATATTTCCCTGCCGGCATCAAGAGTTTTAACATAAGCAACTCTTGCCGTCCATTCCATTACAGGCTCTAATTCAAGAATTGATTTATCAACATCAGGGGACGGATATAAGCCATAGGTTATAATTCCCATGCGACACATATCAAAATATTCATCAAAATTCATAATACCGGCACTGTTGTTAATATGCTTAATAGGGATATCAACTCCCCTGTCATCAAGCATTTTTACAAATTTTTTAAATCTGTCTCTTTGTGCCATTGCCTTTGATAAATCAGCTTCATCGGCAGTTGCAAAATGAGAAAAGATTCCCTCGGCCTTAATTGAAGGGAGCATACTGATTTCCTTACAAATATCTGCGCTTTCTTCAGTAACCTGAAAGCCGATACGACTCATACCTGTGTCAACACAAAAGTGGAACAACGCGGTTTTGCCCTGTTTTACCGCTTCTGCCGACAATGCCCTTGCGTCCTCAAGAGAAAAAATAGGAATTCTAATGTCCATTTCAACGATTTTATCCAAGCTGTCATTAAAAACATGGCCTAAAATCAAAATCGGTGACTTAATTCCCGACAGCTTTAGCTCCTCTGCCTCCTCAACACAGGCAACTCCAAAAAAATCAGCCTTGTCATCAAGCAGTTTGGCAAGCTTTACTGCACCGTGGCCGTAAGCATCTGCCTTGATAACGGATAAAAGCTTAACATTTTTAGGAAGCTTCGCACGGGTTATGTCATAATTATGCATAATAGCGTTAATATTTATTTTTGCTTCTGTTCTGTAATACATAAACTACCCCTGAAAACATTCAACTGTAAACTAATAATCAAACTAATTATTAATTTTAATACTCAATTGCAAAAAAGTAAATAGGTTTTTTAAACATATTCATATAAATGCAAAAAAATAACACCGTATGACAACATACGGTGTCTTTAATTATGGATTTAGTTAAACTAAATTACTTAAGCTCAACAGTTGCGCCTGCTGCTGTAAGAGCTTCCTTAAGAGCCTCAGCGTCAGCTGTTGGAACAGCCTCTTTAACTGTTGCAGGAGCGCCGTCAACGATAGCCTTTGCTTCCTTAAGGCCAAGACCTGTTGCCTCACGAACAGCCTTGATAACCTGAATCTTGTTAGCGCCAACGTCTGTAAGAACAACGTCGAACTCTGACTTCTCTTCAGCTGCTGCTGCGCCGCCCTCTGCCGGAGCTGCTGCTACTGCTACTGCTGCTGCAGTAACGCCAAATGTTTCCTCGATTGTTTCCTTGAGTTCTTTGAGTTCTAATACTGTAAGCTCTGCAATTGAATCAACAATTGCTGTAATCTTCTCTGATGCCATTTTTATTTCCTCCGTAAAAGTTATTTTTAAAATGAATTATTCAGCTGTTTCTTCAGCCGGTGTCTCTGCGGGAGCTTCCTCTACCGGTGCTGTCTCCTCAGCAGGAGCTTCCTCGGCAGGAGCTGTCTCCTCAGCTGGAGCTGTTTCCTCTGTTGCAGCAGCCTGTGCTCCGCCCTTTTCCTCAAGTGCATTAACTGCACGAGCGATACAAGCGATAGGCTCTACAACAACGCTTGCGATAGTAGCAAGAAGAGTCTCTCTTGAAGGAAGCTTAGCAAGTGCTATAACTTCTGAGTTATCAATTACTGCGCCATCAAGATAGCCTGTCTTGATGTTGAAATTGTCATGACCTTCTGCATACTTATTGAGAATACGTGCAGCTGCAACGTAATCGTCAACGCTTGTTGCTACGGCTGTTGTTCCTTCAACTACTGAACTATCGAGCGCAAGGCCTGCATCCTCAGCGGCACGCTGAAGAATAGAATTCTTAACTACTGTGTAAACAACGCCGGCTTCACGAAGCTCTTTTCTAAGCTTTGTATCGTCCTCAACGTTGATACCCTTGTAGTCAACAACTACACCTGCACAAGACTCTTTAATTCTGGCTGAAAGATCAGCAACCTGTTGCTTTTTCTTTTCAAGAACTACTGTACTTGGCATTTAGTTTACCTCCATAATTATTTGCCGCATTGCTACGGACTTGGAGCTGTTATCCAAATAATCAAAAAGTGCATCCCCAAAATCGAGGATGCACTGACATTACATAATACGCACGGTTGTGCTACATAATGCTCATTCCTCGGTAGGCGACAAAGCTTACGCCGAAAGCGGCACCTACTGTCTTTGGTTGAACAGCTTGTATATTGTATCACAAGGAATAAACCTTGTCAATACCTAAATTGTAAGGTTAAAATTACTCTGCTGATGCTACAGAACCAACCTTATTAGGGTTAATCTTGATGCCGGGGCCCATTGTTGAAGCCACTGCACAAGACTTAATATATTGTCCCTTTGCTGCCTCAGGCTTAGCCTTGATGATTGCATCAAGAAGAGCATTTAAGTTCTCCATAAGCTTATCGGTACCAAATGATACCTTACCGATTGGGCAGTGAATAATATTTGTTTTATCAAGACGGTACTCAATCTTACCTGCCTTTGCCTCGCTAACAGCCTTAGCAACATCCATAGTTACTGTGCCTGCCTTTGGTGACGGCATAAGACCACGAGGGCCGAGAACCTTACCTAAACGGCCTACAAAGCCCATCATGTCAGGAGAAGCGATAGCTACATCAAACTCCATCCAGCCGCCTTGAATCTTTGTTACAAGGTCAGCGTCGCCTACAACGTCAGCGCCTGCCTCTTGAGCAGCCTTTGCAAGATCGCCCTTAGCGAATACTGCAACTCTAACATCCTTACCTGTTCCGTTTGGAAGAACAACAGCACCGCGAACCTGTTGGTCAGCGTGACGTGAGTCAACACCAAGACGAACATGAACCTCTACTGTTTCATCAAACTTAGCCTTAGCTGTTTGAGCAACAAGGTCAAGTGCTTCCTTCTCTGTGTATAAATTAGCGCGATCAATTAACTTCGCACCGTCTGTATATTTCTTTCCGTGTTTCATTATAAATTACCTCCAGTGGTTAATCGGATTTTTCCTCCCACACGGGGAATTAGTCTTCTACTACTATACCCATGCTGCGTGCTGTACCTGCTATCATTGACATAGCAGCCTCAAGTGAAGCAGCATTAAGGTCAGGCATCTTTGTTTCGGCAATCTTTTGGATATCTGCCTTTGAGATTGTTGCAACCTTTGTCTTGTTAGGAACACCTGATGCCTTGTCGATTCCGCAAGCCTTCTTAATAAGAACTGCTGCAGGCGGTGTCTTTGTAACGAAGGTGAATGAACGGTCTTCATATACTGTAATTACAACAGGAATGATGAGACCAACATCGTTCTTTGTTCTTTCGTTGAATTCCTTTGTGAAAGCAACAATGTTTACACCGTGTTGACCAAGTGCAGGACCAACAGGCGGTGCCGGAGTTGCTTTGCCGGCAGGAATTTGAAGTTTAATTAAACCTACTACCTTTTGAGCCATAATTTTTTCCTCCTAAAAATGTGGTATTTGGCGGAGAAGCATATCTCCTCCCACTCACTAAGCATTATAAATAATACCCAGTGGTAAAATGCAGCTAAGCTGCGAATTACTGAAATTAATCGCTGACCTTTTCCAATTGGTCAAGCTCGAAATCAACAGATGTATCGCGGCCGAACATTGACACGATAACCTGAACGCTATTGTTAGCAACATCAAGCGTTTCAACAGTACCCGAGAAGCCCTCAAGGGGACCGTCGATAACATTTACAAGATCGCCAACCTCGTAAGCAACCTCAACAGATACCTTTTCTACGCCGAGATTTCTAACCTCTTCCTCAGTTAAAGGAACAGGCTTACCCTCAGGTCCTACAAATCCGGCACAGCCTCTGGTATTACGTACAACATACCAGGTATCGTCAGTCATTACCATTTTAACAAGAACATAGCTTGGGAAAATCTTTCTTTCGACTTCCTTTTTTGTGCCATCCTCTTTAATTTCAACAACTGTTTCGGTTGGAACAACAACCTCTTGAATCATATCCGAAAGGTTTTGATTTTCGACCTTAATCTTGAGATCGCTTGCTACCTTGTTTTCATAGCCCGAAAACGTGTGAGCAACATACCATTTTGCTTCTTCCATATTGCCTCCTTAATTATTCGGCTGTATCAGAATCAGCATTTGTTTCTTCAGTTTCTGTTGTTGCAGGCAATGTATCCTCAACAGTAGCCTCGCTGAGGTCTGCAGCAGCAGTAGTATTTTCTGCCTCTTGTGAAGCTTTTCTCTCATCTGCGTACTTCTTTAAGCTCTTCATGCCTTGAGTAAGGCCTGAATCAATAGCGAAAATAACAACACCTATAATAAGGATTACTGCAAGAACAACTAAAGTATTCTTCCATACCTCTTTAGCGTTAGGCCATACAACCTTTTTACCTTCACTTTTAACACTTTTAAAGAAGCTTCCGATTGACTTGAAAGGGTTTTTCTTAGACTTTTTCTTATCAGACTTTTCTGACTTTTTGCCAGACTTTTCTGTCTTTGCAGCCTTAGCTTTCTTTTCTTCAGCCATCGATATTCCTCCTATTACTTTGTCTCTCTGTGAACAGTGTGCTTCTTGCAGAATGGACAATACTTGTTCATCTCAAGTCTGTCAGGTGTGTTTTTCTTATTCTTCATTGTGTTATAATTGCGTTGTTTGCATTCAGTGCAAGCTAAAGTTACTTTAACTCTCATTTCGGCACCTCCTAAAATATTTCGATAACAATCTCCCTCGTTTAACAGAAACGGTATATATCACGCTCATATATCTCCGTTTTAAAAAAGGGCAAAAAAATAAAGCCCACAACGAGGTATAAAGAATATATCACATTTAGCCAATCAAGTCAATACTTTTTTTCTTTTTGAAAAAATATTGCAATTTTTGACGATTTATATTAACATATAGTAACGTAGTTTTGTTTTTGAGAATACTATATCAAACACACTTGAGGGTATTACAATGGATGTTACAATCATTGGCGGTGGTGCAAGCGGTATTGCCTGCGCAATCAAAATAAAACAGAATAATCCCCTTGCAAACGTTACCGTGTTAGAGCATCTTGATGAAATTTGCAAAAAAATTTATGCTACCGGAAACGGCAGATGCAACATTACTAACACCGAAGCTAAAGATTATCAGCTTGCCGCTGATTTTTTCAAATCAATCGGTCTTATAACCAGAGTGGATAGTGCAGGAAGAGTTTATCCATATTCCAACCAGGCTTCAACGGTAGTTGATATTTTGCGTAACACCTGCGAAAAATTGGGCATCAAAGTCATTTTGCAGGTCGGTGTCAACAAATTGGAAAAAATTGATAATACTTATTATATATATACTGACAAGGGAGTATTCTCTTCAAATGTTTTAGTGTTGGCAACCGGAGGTATGGCACAAAGTGCCCTTGGCTCTGATGGCAGCGGATATAGCTTGGCACAGCAGCTTGGCCACAGCGTTACAGAGCTGTCCCCTGCTTTGGTTATGCTTAAATCCTCAAGTAAGCATTGCAGGGCTTTGAAGGGTATTCGCTCTAAGTGTAATATAAAAATCGAGGAAAACGGCAATCAAGTTGCAGAGGAATACGGCGAGCTTTTATTTGCAGAGTACGGCATTTCAGGCATAGTTGTAATGGATTTGTCAAAATACGTTAGCGACAGTAAAATTAAAAACAACCAAAGCAAATACATTGCCTCCATTGATTTTGTCCCCGAATACAGTACGCAGGAGCTTGTTAACCATATTGAAGGCTTTGGTACGCTTGAGGGAATTCTGCCTAAAAAGCTTTGTTCTATTTTATCAAGACAGGCTGACGGCAATCCGGAACTTATTGCAAAATATGCTAAAAACTGGCGGCTTATCATCGCCGGCACAAAGGGCTTTGATTTTGCGCAAATCACTGCGGGAGGAGTTCCGGCTGACGAGCTTGATAAATGCAACCAATCAACTATAAATGAGAACCTGTATATTACAGGTGAATTAACCGACAACCAATTTAGATGCGGTGGCTTTAACCTTAACTATGCCTTTACAAGCGGCATTAAGGCCGCCGACAGTATAACCGGCAAAAAATATGATTAGAATTAACGAAATAAGGCTTGGCCTTGATGACAGTCAGGAGCTTTTAAAAGCAAAGGCCGGCAAAATCTTAAAAATCAATGAAAAATATATAAACGGCTTAACAATTTACAAAAAAAGCGTTGACGCGAGAAAAAAGGATGATATCCATTTCACTTACAGCGTTGATGTGGAAATCACTCTTGACGAGGAGCAGATTGTTTCAAAATGCAAATCAAACAAGGTAACACTTGTTAAGCCTTATAAATATGAAATACCTGTCAACAACAGGAAATCCCAGTTTAGACCTATTATAGTTGGATTCGGTCCTGCCGGCATGCTGGCAGGCATTATTCTTGCCGAGGCAGGTTTAAACCCGATAATCTTAGAGCGGGGTAAGGATATTGACTCAAGGCAGCGTGATGTTAACGAATTTTGGACAAAGCGTGTGCTGAATGAAGAATCAAACGTTCAATTCGGCGAGGGCGGAGCCGGTACCTTTTCCGACGGCAAGCTCACAACAGGCATTAAGAGTCCCTTTATTCGCAAGGTTTTGTTAGAGCTATACGAAGCCGGTGCGCCTGAAGAAATTTTGTATTCATCAAAGCCCCATATAGGAACGGACAGGTTAGCAATTGTTGTTAAAAATATCAGGAAGAAAATTGAACGTCTCGGCGGTGAGGTAAGGCTTGAATGGAAATTGGAAAAGCTTTTGGTTGCTAACGGCTTTGTTCACGGAGTTACCTGTATTCATCACGGCGAAAAAATCGACATTGAAACCGACAGCGTAATTATGGCTATCGGCCACAGTGCCCGCGACACCGTTGAAATGCTTTATAATTTAGGTGTTGAGATAATCCAAAAGCCCTTTAGCGTAGGCGCAAGAATTGAGCATCCCCAAAGCTTGATTAACAAGGCGCAGTATGGCAAATTTGCCGACCATCCAAAATTGGGGGCGGCAGATTACAAGCTTGCCTGTCACGGCTTGCATGAAAGAGGCGCCTATACCTTTTGTATGTGCCCCGGCGGAACAGTAGTTGCCGCCGCCAGCGAAAAAGAGGGCGTTATAGTAAACGGTATGAGTTCCCTTGCCAGGGACGGCGAAAACTCAAATGCCGCATTACTGGTTGGCATTGATACAAAGGATTTCCCAAGCGAGCATCCTCTTGCCGGCATATATTATCAAAAAGAAATCGAGCACAATGCCTTTAAGCTTGCAGGGGGAGATTACAGAGCTCCTGCTCAGCTTGTGGGAGACTTTTTAAGGGGTATTGAGTCAAGGGAGCTTGGAAGCGTTAAACCTACCTGTCCAACAGGTGTAACTCTAACCAATCTTGACAATTGTCTGCCTGCAAAGGTTTCACAAACCATGAAATCGGCGATTGTTGAAATGGATAAAAAGTTAAACGGCTTTAATCTGTATGACGCAGTGTTAACTGCACCGGAAACAAGAAGCTCCAGCTCTGTTAGAATTGTCAGAGATGAATTTTTACAATGTAATATCAGCGGTGTATATCCCTGTGGAGAGGGCGCCGGATATGCCGGAGGCATTGTATCCGCCGCAGTTGACGGAATTAAATGCGCCCATGCCGTTTTGGAGGATAATCATTACAGCTACTAAAAACAACCTATGTGAAAATCACATAGGTTGTTTTTGTATCGTGTTATTATATGT
>JBJEPI010000047.1:0-10725 GCA_051881175.1 Eubacterium sp. | reverse complement strand
GGAACTCTGCTCCTTTTTCAGCAGTTTCTATTTGAGTAGAGCCGTCATCAGTATGTTTAATTATTGCAATGTTTCCTTTGATGACCTGTTCTGTTACTGCATTTGCCGTATCATTGAATTCAACGGTATAGAGCTTAGGCTCTGCACCGACTTTATGCACACGGGTATCAAGCAAATATCCCTCGCTTGCCTTGATTTCACGGATAGTCCAATCATCATCACAAACATAATACTTTGTTGTAAAAGATGCGTTTTCATCAGTTGTATAGGTATCAACAAGTTGTTCTCCTTTATAGATACCATAAACTGCTCCATTTAACTTGGCATCACCCTGTGCACGTCCTTTTTCAATATCACTCTTGGTAACAGTTACCCTAAACTTTTTAAGTATATTGTTGAATGTAAGGGTAGAAGTCTTGTCGGCTTCAAGTGTAACCGTTTGATTGTCGGGTGTAACATACTTAATCGGCACATTTGTTTCCTTAACGGTGTAGGTGATTTTATTGTTGTTTACATCGTAAACAGGAACATTGTTGATTTCGGCAATGCCGTTTGAATTGGTGGTAGCATTGTATGATGAGCCGTCACTTCCGGTAACATTAAATGTCAGACCTGATTTGAGATTATCCTCACAGTTTTTCTGAATCTTTATGTTGCCTTTCTTAAGCTCGTTATTAAAATATACCTTTGCAGTGCCTCCATCGGTTACGGTTGCATTCTGTGTTGCTTGCTTAACATAGCGTACAATATCTTCCTCGCTGATCGTGTATGTACCTATGGGGATATTAGATAATGTTGCAATGCCGTTTGCATTGGTTTTCATAGTGTATGTCTTGCCGTTGCCTTTTACTGTAAATGTAATGTTTGAAATCTTTTCATCTTCCGAAGTCTTATGGATTTCAAGATTTCCGAATGTTACATCAACATCTAAATAAAATGTTTGCGGATCGACAAAATATGAAAACATAACATTTTGGACACCATCATCTTCAAATTTGAAATACACATAATTCATTTCATCTGCGTTATATGCATCTCCATTAGGCAATCCCATAAATATTCTATATGCTGCCGAATTGAAGGATACATCGTGCTTTGTGCAATCCTCTGCAACAGAAATTGAAAGAGTGTTTTCGCCCTTTGTGTGTTTGAAAGTTACCTTATCAACAGTTTTATTGAAGGAAGGGTAATACTTGAATACACCGTTTGAATCGGTAAGGGTAGTTGAATTACCGAGATTGATTTCCTTCGTTGTTTTGTTGAATGAAGGCTTCTTGTTATAATAAATGTCAATTAAATCTTCCGTGTCTTTCAGCCAAGATTTATATAGGGAATCACTCATATATGTGCTATCCCAAGATGATCGTGTAGGATTTACACCGAGTGTTTCCCATACATACTGTTGAGTACAGCAAGCAGCAATTTTTTCTGCCTTTGTACTTGGAAGTCCATCTCCGTATTGCATCGTGTAACCAAAAGAGATATATTTTGCAATTTGCTTATATGTATCTCCGTAATTGTTTACATAGGCTTTGAAGTCCTTTCCAAATTCATAGGAACTGCCGTTGGGAGATGTTTTGCCATACTGCGCACAAAATACGATATATGTTTTTCCATCGTATTTGGCATAATGAAGCTCATGTCCATAATCGGAATAACTTCCGCTTACTACACCGAAATTGGCATCACTGTTCATATCGGTGATATAAGTTCCTGCAAAACTTGTAATAGGAAATGCACCTATGACCATAATTATTGCAAGGAGCATTGAAAGTATTTTATTTATTACACTTTTCAAATTGATTCATCCTTTCGTAAAAATAAGAAAGAGCCGAATTTCTTCAGCTCTTTCGTTTGATTTATTCTGTTTTAATCTAATCTTACATATACGGTGTATTTGCCGCATTGTAAGCATTGTTGCACCTCAAAGTTTCCGGATGTGTTATGAGCGGCTATGTATTCAAGACCGTTGTTTTGTGCTTGTTCATAGGTGTTTACCCATCCGCCTATTCCGACTTCGCAGGAATGATGTGTTCCGCCCTCATCACAGAAATATGGTTTTTCTGTTGTTGTAACCTTTTTTGTAGTGGTTACCTTTTTGGTGGTTGTTTCTTTCTTGGCAGTCGGTTTTGTTGAGGTGGTAGTCTTTTTTGTAGTTGTGGTTGTGTTTGCAACTTTAGATTTTTGGGTGGTAGTAACCTTTACAGTGGATGACTCTTTTTCCTTTTGATTTGTTTTTTTCATCGTGGTAGATTCTACCGCCGTTGTTGTTGAATTAACAGTTGCTTCAACCGATGTTTGATTAGTTGTTTGAACTGTTGCCGCTTCTAAAGTTGTGTTTTCTGTAGTGCTGATTTCACTTACCTTTTCAGATTGATTACAGCCGACTAATATCGCTGCAACTGTCATAATAATTGTAGCCATTATGATTATTCTGTTTTTAGTCATATATCATCGACTCCTTTCAATCTATTTAATACCACAAATACAATTAAATATCCAGCCTTTTTTACATAGACTGTTCTATGTCCTCAATGTCATCATCAATGATTTCAATATCGGAATCCTCAGTCTGTGAAATTTCATTTTCATAGGCGGTGGTGACAGCCTTGTTGAGTGCCTGATATCCTTCCTTTGAAATAGAGTGGAAGTATTCAGCATACTGTGTATTGCCGTCCTTGTCCTGATAACTTCTGCTTGGCATTGCCATAAATCTGCCCTTGTCTGATTCAACGACTCTTATGCCATGAATTGCAAAGGCACCGCCGATGGTAGCTGATACATATGCTCTTGTCTTTGAATTTGGATCATCAACAAGACGGTCAATCTGTGCCTTAACATAAGGCACTCTTGGTTTTTGATTTTTGTTAGCCATAATTTAGTTCTCCTTTACATATTTGGTGTGAAGCCAAAGATACTGTATCCCGTATCGTTTTGAACTTCTTCGTCTGAAATATCCTCCGGCTGAGAGAATTTTTCAACATATTTATTAATTTCTTCATCGGTAAGTGAACGGAATTCTTCGCCGTCATCTCCGATAACCAAGAACGGACCGGCAATAATACCGTGTCCGTTACTCATATGTCTGTTTCCGGGCATACCGATTAGCTTTGATTCTTCATTGCCTACATACACCGTGTTGTCATCGGTATCATAAATTGGTTCTATGAGACCTTTAACTGCTCGGCTCAGTGATTTGTAATCACTGCCGATTTCGGTTGCATACGCAGGTTTATGAGGTTCAACATACACAATTTTAAATGTGTTGTCCGGAATATGAGCCTGTGATTCATCAAAATTGATTTTCTTGAAACCGATTGAATCACAGAAAAATGCACCATCGTCTTTCACAACAACATCACTTACTGAAAGTGAATGTCCTCTGAATAGCGGATGATGTGAAGTATTGAAACGGTAATAAATATCCTCAAGGTTTGTTTCATCAATATCCGCATCTAATACCTTGTCATATATGGATGCGTTTATCTCTTTGTTCTTTTGGATATTGTGTGTTGTTTCAAGATTGCAGAATTTCAGTCTTTCTGAATCTCTGTCCGTATTGATTTGATAAATCTTAACTTTCATGCTTCCTCCTATGTCATTGAAATATCATCGGTTGGAACATTTAAAAGCTGATTTGCTTTTTCTTCAGCCCACTGTGGCAAATATTTTTCATCAATAACACCGTAAAAAGACGATCTGTCAAATGTGGCAAATTCTTCATCAGAAAGGAAATAGCCGGATACAGAGCGACCTATTTTGTTTGGATCGCAACCGAATCCGCTTGTTGCAAGGAACAACTGGTCATTTGGAGTTTTGTATTCATCCTTGAGTACATCCGGATAGAGAACGAGGATTTTTCCTTCGTAGTTCTTGGCCTCATCACTCATATCAATATGAACACTGTTAAACAAACCGAGTTTATCCCATTCCTGTCTTGCTTCATCCACAAAACCATTAAGAAGGGTAGGATGAGCATTTACTGCATATTCGTTTCTGAAATTGGAATCAGCAACTCTTGACTGCTTCGCCCATGTTTTATTGAGATCGGAATATCTCCCATCGTGCATGGCTTTTCGGATTGTGCAACGAAGAACAAAGTTTGTTCTTTCAAATCCGAATTTATCAATAACTGATTTCGCACAGCTATCGTCAAGGATATTATCATTAAAATATCTTGCGATTGCTTCCTCAATAGCCTGTTTGCACTCAATGTTTGCCACGTGGCTTTCACGCCACAGGGAAACCTCACCCAAATGGCGTGCATCGTTTAACGAGTAACGGTAAAAAAGTGTATTATTCTTCTCCATTTGTACCTCCGAAAAAGCAGGATGGAGCTATACTTTTAATTACTTTTACCTTGTCATCATTAGACATATCGTCAAGTAACTCCACGATAGATTCAACCGAAACACTTGACTTAAAATCACTAGCCTCATCACATTCTGTAACCTTTTGGATGTGTATTATGTTATCGTCTGTAATCCACATCTTAACAAGGGAACCTTCTGTAATTCCGGAAAAGAAACGAAGTGTTGGCGGTAAAATGATTTTGAAGTTGCTCGGCATAATATCAAATGTCTTTGCTAATGTTTTTGTCATATACGATCTCTCCTTGTTCATTCTCCCTGACATCAAACAGCGATAGTTGCTGTATTTGGTCAGGTAACAGTATTTCGTTATACTCTGCCTGTTGCAGCAGGTCATAGTTTCCTATGATTAACTCCTCAAACATATCACCAGCTTTTTTACTTTGGCGCATGTTATGGAGCCTTTTTTGAACATACATATCAAATCCGTAATTGTCAGCTAATGCTCGAATGTACGGGTCGTTGTTGTATGTAATTAAAAATTTGCACTTTCCGTTGAATTTGATATCAATGGTGTGCATAAATTCGAACAGCTTGTCGTGTTCGTTTTTGTCAAAGCTTGAATTTTCATAATAATCTTCGGTGCCACGATACGGCGGATCAAGAAATATAAAGGTGTTCGGAGCTGCAGCATAGTCGATTGCATCTTTATAATCTCTGTTGAGAATAATTGCTTCGCACAATCGCATATTTGCAACTCTTAAACGATCTATTCTTGTTCGCATATCTCTTGGAGCTATGCCATAGCTCTGACCTGTTGAAGAAAAACTCATTACTTGATTTTGTAAAAGCGCAACAGCATAGTTGATTTCTTGTTCTGTGGCTTCTCTTAATCTTTCACTTGTTTGGGCTATTTCGTCTGTTATGTTTATTTCCGTCTGCAAAAGCGTTCTATTGATTCTAAACAATTCTTCGCTGTTGAAGGGTAAACACAGTTTTCCGAAAAAACTTTCTAAATTTCGGTTGTTGCGAAGCACCTTTAGGAAGTTAATTAGGTTACTGTTGAAATCGTTAAGTATTTCCTTTTCAGCCTTTTGCTTCCTAAAGAATACTTCGGCACTACCACAACAGGCTTCAAGATAAGTTTTATGTGGCGGCATAAAAGCATTAATTGTATAGAAAATACAAGCCTTGTTACCGGTCCAAGGGATTGGACTTAAGTTTCCTGACATCTTCCACCTCCAAATTTAAGGAGGTTTTGCGTGGAAATTAAAAGCGAGGTTGCTCGTGATTTCTCACGCAAAACAACCTCGTAGAGTTACTTTAATTATTCAGTTTTAATTTGTTCCGTATCATTCGGAACTTTTGGCATTTCCTCATCAGCCATTTGGGCTGCTCGGGCAAAAATCATTGTTAATGCCCCGACTAAACCGCCGATAAGAAAGCCTAATACAAATTTAAGCATTTTGTTTTTCCTTCCAATCTTCAAATTCTTTTTCAAGCATTCGCATTAGATAACTGCCGTCTAATGAGGTGAAATTTGCGAAATCATCTGACAAAATAAAATGTTTCGCGTGACACACTTCATAAAACTTAATGTTTTTCTTTTGTCCGTTTGGATGTAAATATAGGTATTTCATACCTTCTCGCCAGTCATCAACGGCATTTAATACGACTGCATTACATAGATCCAAGTCCTGTGGGAACATTTCTTTGAAATCAGTATTTTCCATCAACACATATCCATCCCTTCATCGTAATCATCGTCCATATCTTCATCGGTTGATGTAATATTTACATATTCACCAATGATGTTTAAGGCTGAATAATAGCTGTCGGAATGAGTGATTCTGTCACACATTTCCTTTGCCTCATCTGCCATTCCGTTTTCACGCAATGTCCTTGAAGCAATTCCCATAAGATTGAAAATGTTACCGTCTTCGCCGATTAAAGCACAATCCGGTTTGATTTTCTCGGCAGGTTTCTCATCAAGATATCCGCCAAGATGGTTGTCAACATAGTCTGATAGCCATGTACCGCCGAATTGTTCATGCGTAGAAAGACGCCACATTGCAAATTTTCCCATGTCTAATTTGACTTTTTCGTCAAAAGGGAAAACAAGATTTGTTAAGTTTTCATTCTTAAAGGAATAAACATTACGGAACTTTGTTCCGTCTTTGAGAATTCCTCGGTCAGACAACTCGCCGTTAATTCCGTCAATCCATTGATTAAGATCTCCGCCGCAGCCTTGAACCACCAATCCTTCGTGACCTTTCATGTGGCGGAGGTCTTGTGCATCAATAGTACTTATGAAATACTGATTAAACATCTCATCTATTTCCGACTGTGTTTTAATTTCGTAATCACTGTCCCATTGCCACATTGAAACATACATATCACCGTAATCTGTTTCAATGGCTCTTTGCTCAAAGCCTTCTCCGAGTCCGTCAGAGTTTTGACCTTCAATCCAGTCCTTAAGCGTTTTAAGTTCATCTTCTGTCAATGGCTCTGTAAGTTCAATTTCGACAAATCCAAAAGGCTTGTCTTCAATTGCACATACACCCCATTTCATAGAGGTCATTTTCTTTGAAATGTTATCGTCCTCGTCAAAGAAATCAAGCATGGTACTGCCGTCCATATTTTGATAAACGGTTAATTCCGAATTGATTTCATCAAGATAACGTATGATTGTCACATCTGATGATTCACAGGCTTCCTCATCGTCATAAGGATCGTTTTGGAATGCGGCAGTAATCGGAAAATATAGTTTTTCCTTCATCAGCACATACCTCCCATACCTTCATCAATGTCAAACTGTTCAAAATCGAAATTCTCCGATACAAGATCATCAAAGGAAACATAATCAGGTTCATAGACTCTGATGAAATCATTTGCAGCAAGATTTATGTAGTCTTGTTCGTTGAAATCAAGCGGCTCATCTGTAATAATGCATCCGTCAAAATCATCATTGAAATTTGGTACAATGGTATATGAAACTTCTTCAGTTTCTTCGTCATATTCGATTTGGAGCTGGTATATGTTAAATCCTTTAGGAATATCGTCCAATTCCATTCTTTTTTCAGAAAAAAGAGCAGGCTTATTCAACAAACTTACCAACTCATAGTTTTCGAAATCACACCAAACATAGTTGTTTGCGGTTGCATTTATACGAAGACACATATCATCCAAATCTGTATTGAAAAAGTTTGCGGCGAACTCATAGGCTTCCTTTTGAGTTTTGGGACAGTTTATTGTTACCTCTCCGTTTTTATACTCAGCATTACCACAGTTCTGACCGAAATCTTCATCAGCCCAATCATGACTTATTTCGATATTCGGATACATTTCGGAAATCTTTTTCATAATAGGATAGGGAGCGTTCCATGCAGTTTGAAAAACAATTTTGTTTTCAGCAAGTCTACCTTGCTCAATTCCACAGGAGTTCCATTTCGTTCCCCAATTACTGATACACCATTCGTACCAAGTCGGGAAACCAAATCGCATAATATTTCGTTGTGCTAAAACTCCAAATTCCCAATCCTCCAAGTCTTCCTTCTTTACCCTTGGTTCATGCTCCTTTAGCCATTTTTCAATGCATTCATTGTCGGGGTTTTTGTTTCTTGTTCTTCGCATTTTTTGAGCGATTGCCTCTGAAACCAGCTTTAGACCTCTGTCGGTTTTAGAACCGGCTTCAATGCAAAGCTCTTCCGGCAAAGGAGTTATTTTATTGAAATCAATTGTGCCGACACCCGCTTCATCGTTTTTGATGCGTTCGAGCAAATCATTGATTTCATCCTGATTACCGGTAAAAGTAACAATGTTAGTTACATAATTTGGCATCTTTTTCCTCCCATATATTTTTAATTATTTGCCCTAAAGCAGAAATGACAGGTACACTTACTGCGTTACCTGCCATTTTGTATAGCTGACCGTCTTTAATACCTGAGTCAGCAACCATATTAAATTGTTCATCTGTAAAACCTTGCAATCTCCAACATTCAATTGGTTCTAATTTTTTGATACATCCTAAATAACTATCGCCTTCAGAATTAGTAATTATCAAGGCTGTTATCGGTTTATCTGTTGAGTTATCTAATATCCAATTGTTTTCAATTTCATCATTGATAGAAATTATTTCGTTTGGCTCTATCTCTTTTACCAGTACAAAAACGCCGGAATGTTCAGCCTTATGCTTACTTATTCCGCTGTCTTGTCTTGCGGTAATGCACCGAGATATCTTTGTGAGCTTTGGATCCACATTCATATCAATAAAGTAAACTGATTGTGACGGAGATGTGGTCAAGGTATGTGCTATCTTATGTCCTACCCGTCCGCGTCTTGAATTCTTGTCTAAATATGCAGTATCAACGCTGTCACCGGGATGAGCATACTGATAGCCGTTTTTAGTCTTGGATTTGATTGGCAGAAGGCATGATGTAGAGCCCTGTTTTTCCCGCTCCACCTCCACCGCTGCTCGTAAGTGTAATTCCAAGTCCCTCTGCTGAGTAAACTCGTCTACCCTCACTACCGGGGATGCACTGCTGAAGAGTTTTAGGATTTGCTTCGTTGAAAGCAAGTATTTTGCCTTCAATTTTTTCTCGCAAAAATCCAATAATGAACACTCTTTTTCGGGATTGGGGAACACCGAAATCCGCGCTGTTAAGCACCTGCCATGCGACATCATACCCCAGCTCATCCAGTGTGCCGAGGATTGTCGCAAATGTCCTGCCTCCGTCATGCGATAACAAACCGGGAACATTTTCAAGGAACAAAAATGTAGGTTTTTTAGCCCTAGCGATTCTTGCAATTTCAAAGAAAAGTGTTCCTCTGGTGTCATCAAATCCTTTTCGTTTTCCAGCAACTGAAAAACTCTGACAAGGGAAGCCTCCGCAAATAAGGTCGATATCGGGAAGCTCTTCCGGGTTAATTGTTCTTGCGTCATTGAAATACATTTCTCCTTCGGTATTATATAGTGCCTCATAGGCTTTCTTTGCGTATGGATCTATTTCGCAATAGGCCACACATTCAAAACCACCGATTTTTTCAAGACCTGAACGAAACCCACCGATGCCGGAAAACATATCGATATACTTAATGGTTGGCATATTACCAACTCCCATATATCAATTAAAAAATCATCACCTCACATAGACTGAACAAAGCCTTCGCCTTGTTCGTTTTCAACGTCTTCGATAGAAGTTTCTTCAACACAAATTGCGTTGTTTTCTTCTTCAATCTCTTGTTGTGTTAATTTTCGAAAGCTATCTTGTCCGGGAATAATTGCGATATTTCTTCCGTTATCAAATCTGCAATGAATATTGCAAGCATCATCGACAAATTTAACTGTGCCTCTTGTGTTTGGAGGCACAGGATTTTTATCATCCATTGAAATCAAAAGAATTCTCGTTCCCGGTGGATAGGCTTCTTTGTAGACTTTCGCCTGTCTTGATAATCTATCCCATTCGGTCATAGAATTTTCCTCCGTATTTTTTAATCAGTGGGAACTTAACCCTTATGTTCGGATTAGTTCATAAATCGTTTTCATATCATATTTGTCCACGACACCCCTGATATACGGGCATATATCAAACCGAGCTTGGTATCTCGTCATTGGAATCTCACCAGTTCCTCTTTCGTGGGAACGCTCGCGCAAGTATCATTATCCCTGTTGTTTTTCATCGCACACCTGTATCACCACACACAGCCGGTTAGCATTGCTTATAGCAACTAATCTTCATTCTCTGCTTGTCCATTCAGACGACAACAGGAAGGTATTTGATATACCGTATATTCAATTTTCAAAGAGCAAAGGTGAAGAGCGAAATAAACTCTTCACCTATAATCACGAAAATCGAATTTTATGCGGTTTTTTGTAAAATTTTCTTCAAACTTTTTTCTGCAGTAGCCAATCTACGACTTACATTGCATTGATTAATGCCCAAAATTGAAGCTATTTCCATTTGATTTTTATGATCAAAATAATAGAGATCAATAATTTTTCTTTGAATGGGTTTCATCTTTTCTAATGCCTCCGGTAATCTTGAAAGCATAGTTTGTCGAAATGATGGTTCTTCGAACATTGCCTCTATTTCACAATGTGGATTTTTTGCCCATGGTCCAACATCATTTAGAGATTCACTCCTTCTGTTTTCTGTCTGCCAGTTATTAAAATCTTCATTGTCAAGTTCGTTAAGAATCTCTGACCATTTTTCGTCAACCTCAATTGTTTCTGTTCCTGTTGCAAATTTGTAATTGTATTTCATAATGTGTACCTTTCTGCACTGGCTGGCAGAAGGACACAAAAAAGGCGCACGAAATTACGGCTACCTAAAGCTGACGGAATGTAGCTACCATTCTTTTTTCAGCTTTATGTATCCTTCGTTTTCGTACGCGTCCAAAAACACCAGATTTAATT
>JBJEPI010000046.1:0-48477 GCA_051881175.1 Eubacterium sp. | reverse complement strand
CGCTATCCCTGTATGCAGCTTGATATGATACGGGCAATACAGCTTATGCGCAAAAATGCAGATGAATGGGGAATTATTCCCGACCAAATCATCGCTTTTGGTTATTCGGCAGGCGGTCATCTTGCAATGAGTGTTAACGGAGTTTATGACGAAATAAACAATATGACCGGTGATTTAAGACATATTGACGGAAAGCCCAACGCAATAGTCAGCGGTTACGGCATGATGGATTTGAAATGCCAAACCTTTAACATAACCTGTGATATGATTTTTTTAGGTGACAAATTCACCGAAGAGGAAAGCAAAAGACTTTGCATTCAAAATCTCATAAACAAAGACTATCCCCCTGTATTTATGTTTTCTATGGAAAATGATCCCACAGTTCCCCCGAAAACAAACTGTATGGAGGTTCTGCCTATTCTTGAAAGAAACGGCGTTCCCTGTGAAATGCACATATATCCCGGCAACCGCCACGGCTTTGCTTTGGGAAAGGGCGAGGAAGCGGAAAAATGGCCCATGGAAATGACCGAATTTTTGAAGAAAACAGGTGTGATTAAATAGAATAATGTAAAGCTTGCAAAAACGGCGGCAGGAATCCCCTGCCGCCTAAAAATATTCAGCGTATATCCTTTTTTGAGTATTTTACATAGGCAATAATTATTCCGCTGATTCCTATTACTGCGCCGATAGAAACTAAGGTGCTATCCAAAGCACCGTTTGATACAATATCCGCTCCCTCGCAATATCCAAAGGGTGTAATATATTTTAGAAACTCAGCCACATCGGCAATGTTTGCAATCAAATTCAAAAAATACATCATAACGGCAATACCAAGTCCTGCACCCACACTGCCTTTGCGAAGAAAAGCGGAAATACCAAAGCAAATTCCTGCCAATTCAAGCTGGAGCAGATAATAGGACAGATGCAACAAGCTGATTTCTTTCCAAGGTATTTCCTCACCCACAGCGGCTATGGAGCCTACGGCAAGAGCATAGATAATTAGGTTCATGGCAGTAATTTGGATAAGCACGGCAATCAGCTTTTGAGTAATAATGCTTTTACGACTGACAGGATGAGTAAGCAGAAATTCTGCAGTCTTGTCCTTTTCTTCTTTGCCGAGAATACCAACGGCACAAAGGGACGCATAAAACGCACCGCCAAGTCCCAAAATATTGCCGCATTCAACAGAGTAAAACCCTATTAGTGTTCCAAAATTTAAACGGTCCATACCGAACGCGTCAGTAAAGGAGCCCATAGAGGCAAACATATCACTTACACCGTCCATCTGTCCCTTCATTTCGGGAAACAGAAAAATACAGGTTGCAAGAAGAAAACCAATAGAAACTGTCCAAATGATAAACGATACTTTGCCTTGCCTAAGCTCATGCTTTACAAGCGTCATATCCTTTCACCGTCCTTCTCATAGTAATGCAGAAATACCTCCTCCAAATCCGGCTCAGTAATCGTTAGGTCATTTACCTGTCCGGTTGACAGTACACACAGCAGGCTGTTCATATTGCCGTTATAGAGGAAGCTGACAGAATTTTCTAAATCTTTTTTATCCTTAACGCCATTAAGGTTATCTAAGTTAACATTGCCGTGAACAGTAATGCGTTTTGCATTTGTATTAGACAGAACATCCACACTGTTGCATGCTATGATTTTACCGTCGCGGATAATTGCCGCGCGAGTGCAGTTGCGCTGAATTTCCGAAAGAACATGGCTTGATAAAAGAATGGTAGCACCGTCATCGTTTCTCTCCTGCAGAATGTCAAAAAACTCCTTTTGCATCAGCGGATCCAGTCCGCCTGTAGGCTCGTCAAGCACCAGCAAATCAGGTTTATGCTGTAATGCACAGACAATGGCAACCTTTTTTCTGTTACCAAAGGAAAGCTCCTCCACCCTTCGGGAGGTATCAAGCTGTAAACGCTCACAAAGTATTTTTGCTTCCTGCGTGCAATCCTTTTTTCGCAAATCGGCGGACAGCTTCAATACATCCTTCACCTTCATTCCCCGATAAAACAATGCCTCTGACGGCAGATAGCCTATATTTTGCAATATTGATTTCTTTTCTTTTGTAACATCTTTTCCAAATATCACAGCACTGCCGGAGGTTGGTGCAATCAGCCCCAGCAATATTCTTATTGTGGTGGATTTTCCGGCTCCGTTTGGTCCTATAAAGCCAAAGAACTCACCCTGTGATACCGTTAGGTCAAGGTCAACAATACCTCTTGCCTTACCGTAGTATTTCGTAAGCTTTGCGGTTTTAATAATTTCCATATTCCGTCACTCCTTTCTAAGGTATATACTCTTCCAAAATGCAATCAGCTTAGTAAAGCCCTTTTCCATTTCATCCATATCTATATTATCCCGCTGTACCATCTCCCAAATATATCCCTCGGAGGCTAAATACATATCACGGTACATCATCTTTATATCAAGTCCCGGAATAAATTGTTTCGGATTCATATTCATCAATGTCTTGTCTGCCTTAAGATTAAAATATTTATGATAACTTTCCTGTACGGAAGCGGAAATATCCGGATCCTTTTCGTAAAAAGCCTTTATGGTAAAATTCGCCATATCGGGGTAAAGACGAATAATTTCCATTTTTGCCTGCATGCCCTTTTCCATACTTTCAAACATATCGTTTTGCTCATAGCAACCGTACTTTGTTAAATATTCAATGGTTATCTCTGCACATTTGTCCCACAGAAACATATACATCTCTTTTTTGTTGTGAAAGTAATGAAAGAGCAGTGACTTGCTGATACCTGCCGCGTCCGCTATCTCGCTCATAGGGCTGTTTTTGTAGGAATTTTGTGAAAACACCCTATAGCCGGCGTTTATGATTGCCTGCTGTTTTTCTGCAGGCAAGGAAAAGAATCTTTCGTTCATAGCGTAACCTCCGTTAACCGATTCGGTCAATACCATTCTAATCCCGTTGACCGATTTTGAGAAGACCCTTTTTGAAAATTTGTTTTAATAAACAAAATGGGGATGCAGAACTGCACCCCCATAAAAATATATATTAGTTTGTTTATCGTACAATACGATGCCTGCACATTGCTGTTTTTCCGCATTCGTGGCAGGTTAATCTTCGCTTTGTTAGAGTGTGGTATCCCTTAACATATTCGCCCATTGTAGGCACAAATAATGCTTTGCAGTGGGGACACTCATAGTACCCTGCTTTTATTTCAAGTAAGGCGGCGGCTCCTATGCCCGCAACAGCCGTTGCAATGGCAAAAACAATCAAAGCAATCCTTGCTATTACAGGCATTTCAATATACGAAGCAATAACAATCAAGGAGCAAACAGCAATAACGGTTATTATTCCGCAGATAACGGATAATGCCATTTTCTTTTTGTTTTCTTGGTTTTCTTCAATCAAATTCATCATATTTTCCTCTGCTTTCTTTTGATAGTCCACCCGGGATACTCTTGCGCCGCTCAGCAGATCGTTAACTGTTATTTGCAGTTTTTCACATAACGGCAGCATTAGAGAAACCTCCGGCAGGCCCTTACCGCATTCCCATTTAGAAACGGTTTTATCACTGATGCACAGTGACTCGGCAAGTTGTTTTTGAGTCATATTCTTTTCTTTCCTTGTATCGGCAATAAATTTTCCGATTTTGATTTGATCCATCGGTTATCCTCCTTTCCGCCTTAATTATATATGATGAATTTACTTATAAACACACACGAAGCGTAGAATTTTAATTATCTACGGAGCATAGAGAAAAAGCCACTTAATTATCTCCTTTGCCCATGAAAAATAGGGCGGCACAACAGTATCGAGGGATTGCTTCACTGTGCTGATATCCTGTGCGGACAGTTCGCCGATTTTTTGAAACACACTTCCCTGCACTTGGCTGTCGCCTATGGCAATCATGGCTTTTGCATTGTCGCCGAGAGCAAAATATTTTCCAACAGATAATGCGCCCACGGAAAAATCCCCCATTGCAATTGCACCGACGGATATTATTCCCAAGCTGATCGCCCCTGCCGACAATATGCCGACCGAAAAGCAACCGGCAGATAAAAGTCCAAGGGCTAACAATCCCAAAGAAAGCAAGCCGATTGAGAATAACCCCAATGATAACACTCCCACGGATAACATTCCAAGCGTTACAATACCCTTCGCTTTTAATCCAATTGCAACCACCCCACGGGCATTTAGTCCAACAGCAACAAAACCCCTTGCATTCCTGCCGATATGCCACAGTGGCATACCCCATATTGTTTTTTTGCTTTTTCTTTCTTTAATACGATTGACGGAAAATGCAATTTGCGATTCGTTATTATTAAAATCTGCTTTTTCCTCGTTCTTAAGAAGGTAATCAAGAGAGCAGTCAAACAGTTTGCTTATCCGTATCAGCTTATCGGTTTCTGGAAATGTAATGTTGCTTTCCCATTTGCTGATTGCCTGTCTTGATACTCCAAGAACATCTGCAAGCTGTTCCTGGGTGTAATTATTTTCTTTTCGCAGCTTTGATAATTTTTCGCCCAATGTCATAGTAAATCCTCCGGTTAAACAGTTTGTTGCCTAAATGATACATGATATTTGTTTAAAACGCCACCAACAATATGTTTCTAAATGTAAGCTTTAGGTTGCATTTATGATTTTTTGTAAATATTAACGACGGTGTCGCTGATGTCATTGTATTTTTTGCAACAAGCGCAGAGTTTGTTGCCCTTTTCATAAGAGCCACTCCTATACCTTACGCTTTCATTATATATCTATTTTGTAAAAAATCAAATTTTCATATCGTTGAAGTGCTATCAGTTCTCAGTCATTGACAAGTAAATAATAATTTGGTATTTTTAGGGAGTATTCAAATATATCTAAAGTGATCATTATTTAAAACGAAATAAACGAATAAAACGGGGGCTTAAAATGAAAAAACGAATTTTGAGTATAGTATTGGCAATATGCCTGGTGCTAACATTAGTGCCGATAACGGCGTTTGCTGACAGCGACAGTCACACCGTCACCGTTAATGCAGGCGAGGGCGGAAAGGTGTCAACCAACGGAGCAAGCTGGAGCGACAGCGTGGAAGTAGCCGTTGATGACGGAGAAACCCTTGGCGATAAGGTGCAGTATAAGGCAAATGAGGGCTATAAGTTTGACGGCGTTATTCCAAAGATTGTTTCTGTTGCGGCAGGAGGATATCATACTGTACTGCTTGATGAAGACGGCAATGTGTGGACTGCAGGGTACAACGATCACGGTCAGCTGGGCAAAGACGGTGGTAATAGTTCAATCTTCACGCAGATAACCGTTGGTGACGGCGTTAAAATCAAATCCATAGCGGCAGGCGACAGTTATAACGTACTGCTTGATGAAGACGGCAATGTGTGGACTGCAGGGTTCAACAAATTTGGTCAGCTGGGCAGAGATGAAAATATAAATACTGGTAAAGCAAATCCGACCTTCGCCCAGGCTACTGTAATTCCGGAGGCAATTACCTTTGATGAATTAACAAGCATTCCTATCACTTTCAACTCTGTATGGTTTGTAAAATTCAAGGATATTCAAAAGCCTGTTATCACAGGTCTGGAAAACAACAAGACCTATTGCGATGATGTGGAATTTGCCGTTTTCGATAACGACGGTATCGCAAGCGTTAAGGCAAATGATGTTGAATTAACAGCCTCTGACGGCAAATATACTCTTGAAAAAGGAATGGGTACCGTAAAAGTTGTTGCCACAGATAATTCAGGCAACAGCACAACTGTTACCGTAACAATGAAATCTATCAGCTCCATTACGGAACCAATAGATGATGTTAAGGCGGTTGAGGATTTAATTGAAGCTCTTCCCGATACATTTGAGCCTGACGATTTAGATGCTGTACAGAGTATTCTTGATGCAAAGGACGCATACGATGCTTTGACGGATTATGAAAAATCGCTGATAAGCGAGGATGCAAAGGAAAAGCTTGATGCTCTTGTAGCAAGCATTTCGGATTATATAGTTTACGAAGGCAACGGCGGAATCTGGACTATCGGCCAAGGCGGAACACTCACCTTTACCGCAAACGGCGCATACAGCAAGTTTACGGGAATAAAGGTTGACGGCGAAGATGTTGACGAGTCAAACTATACTGCAAAATCAGGCAGTACAATCATTACTCTTAACGCCGATTATCTTGATACTCTTTCGGTAGGCACCCACACGCTGACTGTCCTTTACACAGACGGCGAGGCAGAGGCGGAATTTGAGGTTAAGAAAGCTCCGGCAGAAACCACAAATCCAAACAAAAACGAGAGTAAAACAAGCCCTAATACAGGAACTTACTTTGGATTTTCTGCGTTTTCTGTATTATTACTTTTCTGTCTGTTTGCATTTATTTACAAATTAAAAAAAAGAAATCAATATAATCAGTAAAACACACAAAAGGCTTGGGGATTAAAAATCCCCAAGCCTTTAGAATTAATTCTTCCATCTTTTTAATGTCGGAAACAATTCAGTGCAAAGCTTTCGCATTTCATCATTGGTCATTCCGGCCTGTTGGCCGTATTGGGAGCACATATCAATATATTCCTCCATTGAAACCTTGTCAATAAAGTCACCGTTTTCATAGCAATATTTGCAATAATCGTTATTAATGCTGCCGTCACTATTTGTGCCTAACTGCTCATTTGAGGTAATCGGCATGCCGCAGCTTTGACAAATTTTTTCACTCATTTTTATTTCTCCTTTAATTTAGTATTTAAAGCTTTATTTATCCGTTTCAACAGTCAAATTACCGCTGACGGCGTCAAGCTCAATTTCAGTATAACCGTCGCCGTAATAAGTAACGTTTCCAAAATCATTTGTGTTTATTTTACCGGACACGCTTTCGTTTGATATTGAAAAGCCCGAAATATCCTCAGGAAAAACAAGCTGTATATCGCCGCTTACGGTGTCCATTTCAATATCTCTCGGTTGTTCCTTAAAGGAAATATGGGCGTTTCCGCTTACTGCATTTAATTCAAGGTCCCGAGTGTTAAGATTTGATACGGTTACATCTGCCGAAACAATGTCCAGTGATAACTCATTAGTTTTAAAATCATTGGGAATTTTTATTGTTAAATCCTTTTTGGACTTGCTTGAAAATGCGGTTGAAACATTGCTGCCGAATTCACAAATATACAGTGTCCTGCCCTCCACCTTATAGGTCATTGGGTGTCTGTCGTTTTTTGCTGATTCTTCAATATAAATTGTATCCCCGTCATAATACTGAACATCTATATTGCCGCTAACCCATTCAACATCAATATTTTCAACATTGTCGGTTGCAATATCAACAGATCCCTGTGCATAGCTTTCGCCGCCTTTGCTTTCACCAACAATCGCAGGAATATTAAAATTACCGCTGAGCCATGAAAATGTGCAAATAATTGCAACTATTGCAACGGCGGCAACAGAAACAATAACCGTTATGATAATTGCGGTACTGTTATTACTGCTTTTCTGCTGATAGGGCATATTTGCCTGTGGCGGATAAAACTGCGGTTGATTTGGTTGAGGCTGCTGCGAGTCTGTCATTTGAGGCTGATATTCAACATTTTGCTCAGGCTTTGATTTTTTTACGGCATCGCAAATTGCATAGTATACGGGAATTGTAACAAACAACACCCATAGTGGGTGCCAAAGCCCCCACATCATACCTGTAAACAGGAATATTGCCGTCACCAAAACCGGATAAGCAAAATGAGACGGATTTTTTGTGTTGATTGCATTAATAAGCGTTTCAATAATCGGAATTAACAGAAACAATATCCAGCCTATTGCCCAGCCCGTATCAAATACAAAGCCTATAATTACATAGGCTATTGTAATTACCAAGGGCAAAATAGCGTGTAATAAGGGATTTACATTGTGTTTATTTTTCATAGAATTTCTCCTTTCATATTTTTTCGTTACCGAAAATTTTTACATATCAGCATTATTTTATTGCAACAATAACGCCGAATTTTAAGTTTGAATAAATACAGTTAACATCTGTAAATCCAACAGATTTAAGCATAGCTGTTTCTTCGTTAATTGAACATTCCTTATCTATTGACCTGCCCCGTTGCCAATGCTCTATGTCAGCATCAGGCAACTCACAGCTTAAAACAGAATTTTCCCAATAACTGTTATAGCTATCAGTCATATACCCTGTATCGGCATTAAACATATCATAATTTACAAATATGCCGTTCTTGGGTATTTTGTCAAACACTCTTTTAAACAGATTTTGCTTTTCTTCATTATCCAAGTGGTGAATGGAAAGGGCGGAAATCACAGTATCGAAATCCCCCAAAGGCAATGACCTTGTATAATCATCTGTTGCATAAGCAATATTAGGTGCATTGCCGAAGCGTTTTCTTGCCATATCCAGCATTTCAAGGGATATATCGTCAAGAACATAGCTTGCATCGGGAAATTCGTTGCGCCAAAAGGCAGTCAAAAGCCCTGTGCCTGCGCCTAAGTCCAACACCCTGTTTGGTTTGTTTATAACACTTGCAATGAATTTGGTTGAATTTATGTAATAATCGTCAAAGCAGGAAATAAAAATTCGCCTTTTACTGTCGTATGCTTTTGCGTCGCTGTTAAATTGGTTGGTTATTTTATCTGTGTCTATCACTGCCTGTCACCTCTTTTGACTGTTATATGTAATGTAAATGTGGCTAATGCCAAATATTAATGCCATTATCAGCAACACCCAATGCTTAAGCGATACTGCACTGTTAATAAAAATCAGCGTCGGAATTATTGCAAGAGCAAGTGCATTGCCCAAGGTTTTGTTTTTTCCGTAAAGCAACCAAAAAACAAAATACAAAATCAGCAAAGCGGCATTGCCTATCGCATAGCTAAACATAAATTCAATGGGCGAAAAGCCGAACTCCCCTACAAACAGGGGCACTATCATAAGAAAAATGCAGGAATACCTGCCAATCTGCTCGGTAACGGTAATTATTCTGCTCGATTTATTTGAACTTTGCTCTTTATTCTTTAATGCAAAAATGATGTTAGGCATCAGCATTAATACAACCACGATACCGCCGAATACGTTTATCCAATTAAATTCCATAACTTAATTCCTCCACGGCTTTTTGCCGTCAAGCCAACCCTGTTGCTTCCAATGCTCTGCCTCGGGATCCTCAGGATTTTTCTTTGTTAAGGCCATCATATTGAACATAAACCGAATATAAGGCGACGGCTTACCCACCCTTGCATGACTTATTTTGCCTGCAAGTCTTGTTATATCCTTTTCAATTTTCTCTTTCTTCCTGTTACTGACATCCGCCCAGCTTGAGGCCTGAACGCTGACGGCGTATTTTTTTATGTAAGGAAGGCCCCAATATGCAAGCGTTCTTTTCATCTGCGAGCAAACCTTTCCTGCTCCCATACCTGCTGTTGTTGATATTACAACCGCCTTTTTCCCAAACATATTTGCCTGGGGTCTGTGGGGAAGCCAATATTGATAGAAAAAATCAATAAAGCTTTTCATTGGCGCTGACGGCAGCATGCAGTAATTAGGCGTTGTAAAAATAAGCAAATCCGCCTCAGCCATTGCGTCG
This sequence comes from Eubacterium sp., assembly GCA_051881175.1. Lineage (GTDB taxonomy): Bacteria > Bacillota > Clostridia > Oscillospirales > Acutalibacteraceae > Eubacterium_R. The sequence continues at coordinate 38,922 of JBJEPI010000046.1, read as the reverse complement.
GCAATGACTTTCTTTTCGGCATAATAGGGGCATATTGTCATATCCTTCATACAGGAGTAACAGCCGAGACAAAAATGATTAAGATCACGGGGCAAAAAGAACTCCGTTATTTCATCTTTATCTGCCAATTTTTCAGCAAGGCTGATGCCTATATTGTATGTACTGCCCTTATGATTTTGTCCGTTAATTATTACTGTTTTCATCGTTATCGGTCCCAATTCCCTTTTTATTGTTTCTTTTTTCAAACAGCCTTTTTATTCCCAATGTTATAGCTATGCAAAGGGGGAAATACGGTGTAAACGGCCCTGCCCAAAAGGCAAGATATGTTGTTGCAATAATTGAACCCCATTTGATTTTAAACAAGATATGCAGTAAATATCCGCCCCAAACAGGTGTATACATTAGAAATACAACTACCAAAAAGAGCACCAATGTGTGCCAATCCTTACATTCGCTCCAAGCCCATTTACAAAAATTTATAAATTTATCCTTTATTTTACTAATCATAACGCCGTGTGTGTTTTAATAATCCTTTCTTGTGGGATGCACTGTATATTTTGATTTATCAAGATTTTCTATTGCGATAAGTGAACCAACATAAGACAGCCCCAAATATTCGTCAAGCTGTTCATCAGTAAATTCGCAGGTTTTTGACGATACAAGATAACAAATACCGAGTCCTGAAAGAAGAACCTGTTTAAACAAAAGCCTTACATTCTCATCATTTAACCCTGTTTGTTTCTTTATTGCCTCTATACATAAATCCGCGCTGGGAAAGCTTAAAATCATATCGCTGTAGTTTACATTATTTTCTATGGAATTCATAAATAAAACCTTAAAAAGATTGGGGAATTCCTTTGCATATTCAATCATGCGAAAGCCAAGTGCTTTAAACATGGGTGTATAATTCAATCCCTCATTAATATAGTTTGAATATTGAATTTGCACCTCTTTAAACACCTCATTTTTTAAATCATCCATATTCTCAAAGGCAACAAAAACAGGGCTTGAGGAGGTGCCCAGCCGCTTTCCGACCTCTCTCGCAGTAACTGCCGATAAGCCCTGCTCCCTTGTTACATCAACAGCGGCTTTGATAATTTGTTCCCTTGTGAATTTAGCTTTAGGCGGCATAATACGACCTCATTTCTTTCGTTATGTAACATTAGTTATGTATCATCAGTTACACAATATCATATTGTGCGAAATTTGTCAATAATTAATTAGGCATATCCTTAATTGCATTATAAGCAGAAAGGTCCAACCCCATTAGGATTGGACCTTTTATTCTTTACGAAATAATATTAAAAATCATTGGATACATTGACTTTGGCATCGGTTATTACTCCGTTTGAGTAAGTTCCGCTTACAACAACCTTTGTTCCTATTGCCTGAACATCATCGCTTGATGTAAACTCCTGAGAAAAGCAGTTGTCATAATATGGATGCTGAACAGTTGAAGGGCTTTCAATTCTGCCGTAAACGGTTACCGATTTGCCCTCAAATTTTTCGGGAAACTGCTGCATATTTTGAACCTGAACCCGTTCCAATGTGCCGCCCATGGTTGTTGTGTCAACATCTGTTTCACTTCCCTTATACTCATTGGTAACAACAATTTTCGCATTGTCTACCCAATAGCCGTCAAGAGCATTTTCGTTTTCCGAAAATATTCCCGTTGCATCTACTGTTGAGCCGACAGGCGGCAGGTTGTCAGTATCACTGGGAACAATTTCCCACTGCCAATCACAGCATTTTGTGTTGTCGTTATACCCCCAAACATAATAACGGGTTACGGAATTGTACTCGTCATACAAAATTGTGAATATTCCGTGCTTTGTTACTTCATTATTAATATAATCCGCCCCCTGTTGGTTATAGAAAATATTTTGATAAATTACATATTCGGCGGGAGTAAGTACTGTTTCAATTTTTTGTGATGCTGATGTTTTATTTGATTTGTCTTCATCCTTTGAGTCTTCCTTTGAACAACCTGCAAATGCAAATATGATTGTAAAGCAAAGGATTGCAGAAATTATTTTTTTCATCTACTTTTACCTCCTACCAGACCTATAATATAAAACAATATGAAACCGATTATATCAACGGCAACAATGGTTGAGCCCACCGGTGTTCCCCAAAGAACCGACACCAAAATACCAAGTGTGGCACATATAACCGAAAAAACAGCGGAGCACACGGTTACTGCCTTAAAGCTTTTGAATACTCGCATAGCGGACAATGCCGGGAATATTACAAGAGCTGATATAAGCAAAGAGCCAACTAAATTCATTGCAAGAACAATTATTACTGCAATGATAATTGCTATCAAAAGATTATAAACATTTGCCCTTACTCCGGTGGCTGTTGCAAAATTCTCATCAAAGGTAACGGCAAAAATTTTGTTATAAAAAACAGTAAACAAAATCACTACCGCTATTGACAAAGAGGTGCAAATCCATACATCTGTAACGCTCAGAGTTAAAATAGATGTTGAACCGAAAAGAGTTGAACAAACATCACCTGACAAATTTGCAGAGGTTGAAAACAGGTTCATTATCAGATAACCTATGGCCAATGAACCCACACTAATCATAGCCACCGAAGCGTCACCCTTGATTTTTCTGTTTTGACCGCCCATCAACAGTAAAACCGCACTGATTACGGTAACCGGCAAAATCAATAGCATGTTGTTTGTTAATCCAAGCACAGCGGCAACCGCCATAGCTCCAAAAGCAACATGGGACAATCCGTCACCGATAAAGGAAAAACGTTTTAGCACAAGAGTTACACCGAGAATTGAGGAGCAAAGGGCTATCATTACGCCTGCTATAAGAGCATAACGAACAAAAGGAAACTGTAAATACTGCACCAACTTATCAATCATTTCATTCATTGCTCTCAGCCTCCTTCAAATAATCCTGCTTTGTTCCAAAGAATATACCCTGTCCCACCTTTAAAATATGGCTTGCATACTTAAGGGCAGAGTGCATATCGTGGGAAATCATGATTATTGTTATGCCTTGGTCATTTAGTTTTTTAATCAGGTCATACATTTCCGTTGTGACCTTTGGATCAAGGCCTGAAACAGGCTCGTCAAGCAAAAGCACTTTTTCCGTGGCACACAATGCCCTTGCCAGGAGAACTCTTTGCTGTTGTCCGCCTGACAGCTCCCGATAGCAACGCTTTGAAAGAGAAGAAATATTCATTCTTTCCATATTCTTTTTTGCCAATGCCTTATTTTCCTTTGAATAAAAAGGCCTAAGTCCGCATTTATTGAGGCAGCCTGATAACACAATCTCATAAACAGACGCAGGAAAATCCCGCTGAACAACGGTTTGCTGAGGAAGATATCCTATTTCGTTCTTTTTTAATCCGTCCCCAAAAATTATTTCACCGGCAAGGGGGGATTTAAGTCCCAGCATAGTTTTCATTAATGTGGATTTGCCGGAACCGTTTTCGCCGATAATGCAAAGATAGTCTCCACTGTTAACCTCAAAATTTACATTATCCAAAACAATCTTTGAGTCATAACCGAGAGTTACATTTTTACATTCAATAAGTGCCATTTGTTCCTCCCCCTATGCCAAAGCCCTTTCAAGAACGCTTAGGTTGTCCGTCATAATTGACAGATAGTCGGTTCCGCTCAATGAGTCTTCCAAGGTTGTCCCTTGCATAGAATTGAGAACTCCTATGCTTTGGTCTTTACTGCTTGTATTCTTAATAATGGTTTCTGCTATTTTATGGTCTGTACCTTCAATAGTTAGAACTGTTGTCAGCCCCAGCTCATCAACCTTTTGAGCAAGAAATGAAATTGTTTCAAAGCTTGCCTCAGTTTCGGCAGAACAACCGGCAAATGCCGCATAGTAATCAAGTCCGTAGTCTTCAACCAAATACCTAAACGGGAAACGGTCGCCGAATAAAAGGGTTTTTGTTTTTGCGTTAATACAAACATCTCTGTACTGATTGTCAAGGTCGGTCAGCAAACTTACATAGTTTTCGGTATTTTCCTTATATGCCTGTGCGTTTGCAGAATCCAACTGCTGTATTCTTTCACTTAATTCGTTACAAATCACCATAGCATTTTTTAAAGACAGCCAAACATGCTCGTCATATTCCAATTCGTTGCTTTCCTCTTCCTCTGTTTCCATTCCCTCTTTGACTTCTTCTTCCTTAACGGTGTCGCCAAGAATATCCAAAAGGTTAATTACAACCATATTTTCATTAGTTGCATTGGCAAGTGCATCATCAACCCAGCTGTCACTTTCTCCGCCAACATGGACAAACATATCACAGCTTGATATTTTAACTAAATCTTCAACGGTCGGTTGGTAATTATGCAAATCCACTCCGTTGTCGAGGAGCAAGGTCAATTCCACATTGTCTGCTTTACTGCCGAGAATATTTTTAACCCAGTCGTATTCCGGAAAAATCGTGCAAATAATACTGATTTTTGGATTGTTTTCATTTTCGGCATCAGAGTTTTTTGAACAGGCTCCAAATGCCAAAAGCATTAATAAACATAAGACTATTGATAATACTTTTTTTAGTTTTGACATAAAAACTGCCTCCAAATTAAATATTGTTATTGCTTACAGTTAAAAAAGTACGTAAAAAAACAAGGAGAATAAAAGGGCGCACTCACCCCTTGGCGCTTATCTTCATTACATAAAGATACACTATCCCCTTGGTTAATAACAATATTTAGTTTGAAAGCTTGATTTTCAGGTTAATAAGCGTATCGGTTTTAACATTATTTGCCCTGCATCCTAAAACAAGCACAATTGCCCAAGCAACAGTTAATACAGCCAAAACGCTTTCCGGCTTTGGCGTTTGGTTATCAAAGGCTTTAAGGTTTAGCTTAACATGATCGCAAACCTGACAGTCTACACCGGTACATTTATGGTTTGAGTTTTCAATAACAAAAACGGCAGACGACACCAAGCCTATTGCCATAGCAACAGCTACGATAACAGATATTAGTCTGTTACGCTTCAACATGGTATCACTCCCTCTTTTTGTTCTTTTTTTATAGTATCACTTTTTAAACAAAAGTCAAGAAGCAACATTAACCATAAACAAAACTGCTTTTCACATTTATTTAAAGCAACCCGGTTTTTAATATATAATCATAAAAATGTATAATATTTCATTGACATTTATGTTATTGTTGAACTATAATACTTTAGGAGCAATGGGGTTCAACAAGGGGCTTTCATTGCTTATTTTAACGTGAGAGGAAACGGCTATGAAAAATTTAGGTTATTACAACGGAAAATTTGATGAAATTGAAAACATGAGCATTCCTATGCTCGACAGAGTTTGCTGGTTTGGGGACGGCGTATATGATGCTACATATTCTCACAATCACAAAATCTTCGACCTTGATGCACACATTAACAGATTTTACAACAGTGCTAAGCTGCTTGATATTGATATGCCAATGGAGAGAGAGGAATTTGTGGCATTACTTAAGGATTTAGTGCTTAAGGTTGACGACGGCGACCAGTTTGTTTATATGCAGGTTACCCGCGGTTCAGGTCTTCGCGGTCATGTTTACTGTAAGGATGACCAAAACAAGGCTAATCTTTGGATTACCCTAACGCCTGCTCCTGTTGCAGATACATATAAGCCCATTGACGTAATTACTTATGAAGACAAAAGATTTCAATATTGCAATGTAAAAACACTTAATCTTATTCCCTCCTGCCTTGCAGCAACCGCCGCCGAAAGAGCCGGTTGTGCCGAGGCAATATTCCACAGGGGAGATATTGTAACAGAGTGTGCTCACTCAAATGTTTCCATTTTCAAGGACGGCAAGGTAATAACCCACCCGCTTGATGACAAGGTGCTTCCGGGAACGGCAAGAATCAGGCTTCTTGCTTTCGCTGAAAAGCTGGGCTTTGGAGTTGAAGAAAGAGAATACACTCTTGATGAATTAATGGATGCCGACGAGATTATTGTTCATTCAACAGGTTCATTCTGTATTCCGGTAAAAACCGTTGACGGGAAGGCTGTTGGAGGAAAGGCACCTGAGATGTTAAAAACCATACAGGACGCTCTCGTAGCAGATTTTGAGGAGCAATGCAAGGCTGACTGATTGTTAATAGGAGAAGGTAATGAACAGAGAAGAATTAACTTTGCTTAATATCGGCGAGGATTTGGACTCGCTTATGAATCTTGACCCCAGAGGATACGGAGTTTGCAGAATTCTTTACGAGGGTTCAAGAAAATACACGGGAGAACCCATATCCACTCACGCGGCAAAAGGACTTGTAAAAAATGTAGTTTCCGGTGAAAAGGTGTTCATATTAACCGGTTTTGTGCTTTTACCCTGGGAGGAGGCTGAAACCGACGGTATTATTTCATCAACTGTTTTTGCAAAATTTTTAATTAAAGCCTTTGGTGCCAAGCCGGTTATGCTTGTACCCGAGCAATGCACAAAGGCAATTAAAGCCATGAGCAGAGTGCTTGATTTTGATACCACAACGGATATTGACAATATCGGCGACAATCAAGTATGCATTGTTGAATTTACAAAGAATGATGATGAAGCAGACAGTCAGGCTGATGAAATTTTATCTCACGGACTACCTTGTGCAATTATTACAAACGAAGCTCCGGGCAGAAACAAAAACGGATATTATCACAATGCCGTGGGTGTAAACACCACGGATGTTGAAGCCAAGTACGATGTTTTGTTTAGAAAATGCCAAGAGCTTGGTATTTACAATCTTTCCATCGGTGATTTAGGCAACGAAATAGGTATGGCCGCTATTGAAGACCATATTAGAAAATATATTCCTTATGCTGAAAAGGGCGGTTGTAAGGCAGGCACAGGATTCGGTATTTTAGCGGATACTGCCGCCGACGACATTATAACTGCCACCTGCTCCGATTGGGGCTGCAACGCGCTTATGGCTGCAACTGCTTTCATACTTGGCAATCCGGATTTATTCCACAGTGCCGAGGAACAGGCCGCCGCTATGGACGCCGCCGCAGGAGCAGGCATGCTGGATATGTACGGCGAAGCAAGGCCGTATATTGACGGAATAGGCAAAAATATAAACCTGCCAATGGTATCAATGATGAAAGCCATTATTGAATATCCGCCAACGGTTTTGGAAAAAACACAGGCATGGTTTGAAAATACACTTAAAAAGGGATTTTTCACAAAATGATTTGCTCTTTTTTGCAAAACGGTGACAGTGCTGTTACAGTTCAGTTTAAAAACGAGATAAGCAATGAAATAAATGCACAGGTTACATCATTATGCCAAAAAATCGAAAGCGAGCATATAAACGGTGTTATTGAGCTTGTGCCTACCTTTGCGTCGCTGACAGTGTTTTATGATTGCACTGTAATAAGCTCGGGCAAGCTGAAGAAAAAGATTAAAAAATTATTGAAAAATGAATTAGACAGCAAAGAAAAAACTGTTAAGGTTTGGGAAATACCCGTTTCATACGACGATGAATTCGCACTTGATATGGACAATGTTTGCAACCATACCGGACTGAGCCGTGATCAGGTTATAGAACTCCATACTGCCAAGCCGTATTTGATATATATGCTTGGCTTTTTGCCGGGATTTGCCTATTTGGGCGGAATGGACGAAAGGCTGTTTACTCCAAGGCTTAAAACACCGCGGCTTGAAATATTTGAGGGCGCAGTGGGAATAGGCGGCGAGCAAACAGGAATATATCCCATTGCCTCACCCGGCGGCTGGCAGTTGATCGGTAAAACGCCTGTTAAGGTTTTTGACAGGTCAAAAAGCTCTCCAATACTATACCAAGCCGGCGATTATATTCAGTTTTACAGCGTAAGCAAGGAAGAGTATCTGGATATTGAAAGACAGGTTCAGGTCGGAAGCTATACCCCTGTTTCAAAGGAGGTAAAGCTATGATAGAAATTATCAGTGCCGGCATGCTGTCCACCATACAGGATTTGGGACGATTTGGAGTAATGAAAAACGGCTTTACTCAAAACGGCGCAATGGACAGTTATTCTATGAAAATTGCAAATAAGCTTTGCGGCAATGACCTAAACTCTCCTGTTATTGAGATGACCATGCTGGGAATAACGGCAAAATTCACGGAAGAGCATGTATTTGCCCTTTCCGGCGGTGAATTTGATATCACCCTTAATAACGAAAAGATAAAGAGCAACAAGGCATACCTTGCCAAGCCTGACGATATACTTTCGGTAAAGACTGCAAAAAGCGGTTTGAGATGCTATCTTGCCGTTGCCGGAGGATTTGATGTTCCCCTGTTTATGGGAAGTGCTTCAACAAACCTGAAAATCGGTGTAGGCGGATTTGATGGAAGAAAGCTTCAGGCTAAGGATATACTTAAAATCGGCAAGGCTAATCCCATAAAAGACCTTGAAAAAAGAGAGCTGAGCGAAAATAAATACCATAAGCTTGTTAAGGTTAGAGTTGTGCTTGGCCCCCAAAACGATATGTTTACAGAAACCGATATCGCTTTTTTCAGCAAACAGCAATACACCGTTACTCCCGAGCTTGACAGAATGGGTATTCGCCTTAACGGAATTGCGTTAAGGGGTAAGGAAAAGCTTGAAATTATATCGGATGGCATTACCTTCGGTTCGGTTCAAATTACCCGCTCGGGTATGCCGATTATTCTAATGGCCGACCACCAAACAACCGGAGGCTATGCAAAAATTGCAACGGTTATAAGCAGTGATTTGCCGAAATTGGCACAGGTTAGGCCATACGACAAGGTTTGCTTTGAGATTATTGATATAAAACAGGCTGAAAAAGCAGCAAAGAAGCAGAAGAAATATATAGATAATTTATTCAAGAGGTAGCTATGGATTACTCAACAATGGAACCCCAAGAGGTTAAAAGGCTAATTAGAAGCGGAGAAATTGATTATCAAACATCGGGCATGTGCAACGGATACGCCCAAGCAAATCTTTGTATTTTGCCAAAGGATTACGCCTTTGATTTTTTACTGTTTTGTATGCGCAATCCAAAGCCCTGCCCCATTTTAGAGGTTGGCGATGTAGGCTCAAGAGAATTTAAAACAATGGCCATAGAGGGTGATGTGTGCAAGGATTTTCCAAAATACAGAATTTGGAAAAACGGTGTTCTTGAAAAGGAAGTAACCGACATTAGCCGGTATTGGCAGGATGACTTTGTATATTTCCTAATCGGTTGTTCCTTTAGCTTTGAAAGTGAACTGCTTGAGGCCGATATCCCTGTAAGGCATATTGAAGAAGGCAGAAACGTACCCATGTTCAATACAAATATTGAACTCAACTCTGCGGGCAAATTCCATGGCAATATGGTTGTGTCAATGAGGCCGATCCCCAATGACTTAGTGGTAAAGGCAGTTAATGTTACCGCCGCAATGCCAAGGGTTCACGGAGCGCCGGTACAAATCGGTAATCCCCGGGCTATTGGAATCAGCGATATAACCAAGCCCGATTACGGCGACAGCGTAACCGTTAACGACGGAGAGGTTCCGGTATTTTGGGCGTGCGGAGTTACCCCTCAAAATGTGGTAATGCAAACAAAGCCGCCGATAGCAATAACCCATTCTCCGGGACACATGTTCATTACAGATGTAAAAAATGTCAGCTTAAAATATTGAGGGAAAAACATGTACAAAATTAATTTAAATTGTGATTTAGGCGAAGGGGCAGCCTTCGACAAAGAAATTATCCCGTTAATCGGCAGTGCAAATGTTGCATGCGGCTTTCACGCAGGTGACAGCACAATCATGCATATTACTGCTGATTTGTGCAAGAAAAGCAGTGTTGATATCGGCGCTCATCCCGGCTATCCTGACAAGGAAAATTTCGGCAGGACAAATCTATCGGTAAGTCCGCAACAGGTTTACGATTACACACTGTATCAGCTTGGTGCATTGGGTGCAATTGCCGGAGGCAAAAGCATGCTTACTCATGTAAAGCCCCACGGTGCAATGTATAACCAAGCCGCAAAGAACAGAGCCCTTGCCGATGCAATTGTTGACGCAATACTCGATTATAATAAAGATTTAATACTGCTTGCCCTTTCAGGCTCGCAAATGATAGAAGCTGCCAAGGCAAAAGGCTTAAAGTATGCCAGCGAGGTATTTGCCGACAGAGCTTACGAAAAAGACGGCTCATTGAGAGCAAGGTCTCTTGAGGGGGCGATGATAACCGATGAAAACGAAGCCGTTTCAAGAGTTATAAGAATGGTTAAAACCGGAAGGGTTAAAGCCTATACCGGCGAAGATATAGAAATTGAAGCTCATTCTGTTTGCGTTCACGGTGACAGCGAAAAGGCGTTTACCTTTGTTAAAAAGCTAAGTGAAGCATTTGCTGAAAACGAAATCAAAACCGTTAGTATTACAGAGGTAATATAATAACCGAACATTAATTTCAGCACATAAACTAAGCCGCAGATAAAAAAGAGTATGTTTCTCAGCGAACACGCTCTTTTTTTGATTGAAAATCTAAACTTTTCAGTACGATATTTAAAAACATCGGCAAATGCATTGTGTATAATTGAGTGGTAAAAAGATTTTTTAAATTTATGGCGGGTAAAGGAGAAAAAAGTGAGTCTTACAGATAAAAAATATATCAAATCGGTAAACCAAAGCGAAATATTTGATAACACCTATGAAACGGCACTTCCTCAAACCATTGTTGCAGAAATAGTCAGAAATCATTTGTACAATAACATAGGCACTAAAAAAAGACGTGTTTTGATATATGGATTTGACGGAGCCCGTGCCGACTGTATTTCCTGTATTGTTCCTGATAACAAGTCTTTCTACAAAAGCAAATACAGTGCCGTTTCCCACTTAAAGGAGCAAGGCGGACTTTATTTAAGCTTTGCAGGAGGAGATAGGAATAATCCCAAAACCGTTCAGGAAACAAGCACGGCACAGGGCTGGTGCTCAATCCTAACCGGCGTTTGGGGAATAGAAAACGGGGTTGTTAAACACACAACTAAAAGAAGCGACGTTCCCACCGTACTTATGGAGGGTGCGGAAAATGGCTTATCGGCAAATTTTTCTGCAATTTGGCCCGACCACTTTGACATTACATATAAAGATGAAATCAAAACTGCAAAGGATAAAAATCTGCCGCTTAAATTCTCATTTGTACAAGATGAGAACCAATTGCAGATAGATATGATAAAGGCTATTGATGATAACACAGATATAATTTTCGGTATATGTGAATTTCCCGATGCAAGCGGTCACGGTTCGGGATTTTCCGTCAAAAACTATAAATATGTATCGGCTTTAGTCAGCGCCGACAGATACGCTCAAGAGCTTATTGATTATATCGAGGGCCGCAAAGAATATGAAAACGAGGATTGGCTGATTATTATAACCTCAGATCACGGAGGGCACGGAAAACGTCACGGCACTCAAAGAGCAGAGGATAGGATGACATTTATTGCCGTTAACAAGGAGATTGGATAAGCATTATGACAAAGTTAACCTTAGGCTATAAAAACAATTATTCTGCTCAGCTCTTTTTGTCCTGTTGGGTAGCCTATTTTTCCACATACATCTGTCGGCTTAACCTTTCCGTAGTAATGCCCGAGCTTTTAAAGGAAAACATTTTTTCGCAATCACAGCTTGCTTCTGTTTCATCTGCTTTTTTCATTTGCTACGGTATAGGTCAGCTTTTAAGCGGAAGACTGGGTGACAAATTTTCACCCGGAATAATGATTTTTTTAGGCACATTTATCTCTGCGCTCAGTAATATTTTTATATTTTTTCTGTATAAATATCATATCTGCTTAGCTATTTTGTGGGGAATAAACGGGGCGGTTCAGTCCCTTGTGTGGTCTCCTATGCTTCGAATAGCAGGTGATTGCTTTGATAAAAAGGATAGAGTGAAATTCGGCACCGATATCTCCACCACGGTTACATTCGGTACTCTTTCCGGTTATGGCATAAGCCTGCTGACACTTGTGTTTTTGCCTTGGAACTATGTATTTTTAACCTGTGGACTCAGTACCATGGCGGCATCGTTTTTTTGGATTATTAAAACAAAAAAGCTTAGATTAAGCGGTAATGAAGCTGTTAAGGAATCAAGTAAACCTAAAAAAACCATATCTGCGGTACAATTAGTGAAGCTTCTTGCATCATCCGGTTGTCTGTTATTAATGCTGCCGATTGCAATTCACGGAACTCTTAAAGACAGTGTTACTCAATGGACACCGACATTTTTTGATTCATATTTTAATCTTGGCACCGATATTTCAATTATAATCACTATGGTTTTGCCCATTGTTAATGTATCAGGGGCATATATAGCAAGAGAAATAAACAAGCATTTTAAAAATGAGTTTAAAACCTCTGTTGTCTTTTTCTGTGTAGCTATGGTATTTCTGCTGATTATGCTGTATTTGGGCATTAAAAATCCTGTTTTTGCCTTACTCTGTGTTGCTGTTATTACAACCTGTATGCACGCAATAAATGTTATGTTCATAACAATGATACCCTTACACTTTAATAAATACGGCTGTGTAAGCACAGTAGGCGGATTGCTTAACTGCGTTGCTTACATAGGCTGTGGCGGACTTAATATGGTGAGCGGTAAGCTTTTGGATACAAGCTCATGGAATACTCTTTTTGTATTTTGGATAATCCTGTGCGTTACAGGAATAATATTGACTGTAATATGCTCGGCTATAAACAAGCGTGGTAATTTCAATCAGGCACAAAGCGACTGATTTGATAAAGCATAAGGCGTTTAAAAGGCTTCAAGACGGCATAATTAAAGACCTATTAGGACAGTTTTCCTGTCCTAATAGGTCTTGTTTTTATAATGCTATGGCGTATTTCCTTAGCTTGCAATATTCACTATAAGTATTGCTACTCCAAGAATTGTAAGTATTGCGCCCACTGCTCTGTTTAGTGCTTTAGGGCTCCACTTGTTTGCAAGCCTTGACGCAATTCGCGCAAAAATCAGGGTTGATATTACGCAGAAAGCCAAGCACCAAATATCGGGAACACCACCAATGGCAAAGTGACTTACCGCTCCTGTTAAAGCGGTAAACGACATAATAAACACAGATGTTCCGACTGCGGTTTTAAGCTCATATCCAAGGAAGGTTGTAAGCACCAGCAACATCATCATGCCGCCTCCTGCGCCCACAAATCCGCAAATAAAGCCGACCATGGAGCCGCATACTATTGATTGGATAACCTGCTTTTTTCTGCTTGTATTAATTCTTGCCTCTTTAGTTGTCATAACAGGCTTAACAATAAATTTTATACCAAGCAGCATGGTTGCAAAAACAGAAATATTACCCATGGCCGTATTAGGCACAAGCTTTGCTATGTAGCTTCCTATAAGTGTGAAAACCAAAACGGAAATCATCATTATCAATCCGTTTTTAATATCAATATTCTTATTCTTCTTAAAGGTATAGGCACTGACTGCACTTGCCAACACATCACTTGCAAGAGCAATGCCAACCGCCTCGTATGCAGGCATGCCTAAAAATGTTATAAGCATTGGGCTTATTACAGCCGCCGCACTCATTCCGGCAAAGCCGGTACCCAGTCCCGCGCCGATTCCTGCTATAAAGCAAACAATAAATTTTATCAGCATTATGTTTCCTCCCCTTTGCCCACAAGCTTTAATACCTGCAGTCTAAAATTTGTCAAACAAATATCTTGGCATTAGTTGAAACTGTGTTGATATTTTATCATTGCTTTTTACAGAATTTTCTCTTATTTCATCATGCAAGATTTGCATTCTGTAGTCTAATTCAGCGCTTAGCTTTGCACATTCGTTAAGCTCAAGTGATAATTTCCGTAATTGTTCCGGGGGCAAATTCTTTTTATATCTAAGCTTGTGCTCAAGGCTTGCCCAATTGTCCATGGCAATGGTTCTAAGCTGAACCTCCACCTTAACATTTCGTTTTTCGTTTCGCAGGAATATGGGAACGCTGACTATAAGATGCAGGCTTCTGTAACCGTTTGGCTTTGGATTTTTAACATAGTCCTTTTTCTTAATCAGCGTAATATCATCCTGCTGAGTTAAACAATCGGCAAGAGTATAAATGTCCTTTGGGAAGGAGCATATAATTCTTATTCCTGCTATATCGTTAATATTTTCTTCAATTGAATTTATGGTTATGGGAATATTTTTATCCCTAATTTTTCTTATTAGGCTGTCAGTTGATTTAATTCTCGTTTTTATGCTTTCAATGGGATTTCTGTCGTACTGCAATGAAAACTGTTCGTTTAAAACCCTAAACTTTGTTTCTATCTCCATCATCGCACAGCGATAATAGGATATCAAGGTGTCGTATGGCTCTTTATTCTTTTTAACAAAATCAATGAACTCATCAGACATAACCGACGCCCTTATAAAGTCGTTTCGCCTGTGTTCTATTAAATTATCTATTTCCATATTATTATACATCCTTAGTAATTGATTGCGATACCCTGTCGAGGCAAAACATTTTATATTATTTGCTCAATAAATTCATCGGTAAAGCTGAATTCTTCCTTTAACCAAAGTGATATTTGCTCATTGGTTTTACTTTGCTTAAGATGGTTTACAACGCTTTCTGCTAAATTAATCAGTGCCAATTTATCGGTATTGTTTGTAACATAGGTTTCGTCCATAATTTTACTCCTTTTCTTTAAAGTATATTTGTCAGTCCGGTATATTTTTATCTTGCATAGCTTTTGTGATCTTATCCTTAATTCTGATAAAATCAGCGATATCCTTTTCATCAAGCACTGAAAAGCCCTGCTCAATTTTTGCGATAGCTTCCTCTCTTAACTCCTGAACATAAGCAATTCCCTTACTTGTCAGTATAATTACCACCTGGCGGCTGTCATTAATATCTATAACTCTTGTTATTAAATCCTTTGATTTCAAATCCCTGATTATTTTTGCTATTCTTGCCGATGTAACAGCCATTGCCGTACTGATTTCTTTTGGATGTGCCTGACAGTTATGAGTATAGAGATAGTTTAAAACAAAGGAGTCACCCTGAACAACCTTTGTAAAGCTTCTGTCAACCTTAAGATTTTCCGTATCGGCTAATTGCTCCAAAAACCTTTCTGCCAATTCCCTGGTATTCATAACACACCTCTTTTGCTAACTCTGTTAACTAACCCTGTTAGTAATTATATCCTGTTTGTGTAAAAAGTCAATCGGTATTTCCAAATATTCACTATTTGTTAAAATATTGACATATTCACTTTTTTGTGCTATACTAAAACAGATGTTTTAGAACAGAAGTTTTAAAACGTACATTTTCAAACATAAAGGATGATTTAAATGCCGCCAAAACCAAAATTTACGAAAGAAGAAATAGTGTCTGTTGCATTAGATCTTGTCAGAGAAAAGGGCATAGAAGCATTAACTGCCCGCGAGCTTGGCATTAAGCTGGGTAGCTCAGCCCGACCGATATTCACTGTTTTCAAAAATATGGATGAGGTCGCAGAGCAGGTTAAGCTTGCCGCGATGGATTATTATAATAATTTTATAAGCGACGCTGTTAATTATTTCCCTGCATTTAAACAATACGGTATTCGCATGATTCAGTTTGCAAAGAACGAGCCAAAGCTGTTTCAGCTTATTTTTATGCAGGAACGAAGCAGCAGCGTGAATTTTGACGATTTAATATTCAAGGCTGAGGCCGCTGATTTTTGTGTTAATATTATCGAAAACCAATATGGTATTGATAAAGAGAGTGCAAAAATAATATATCGCCAAACATTGCTTTCAAATTACGGAATATGTTGTATGATTGCCGCAAATGTTTGTCCCTTCAGCGAAAAGGAAATTGACGAATACTTAGGTGCAAGCTTTGCAGGCGCATTAATGTATGTAAAAAGCAATAATAGGGATTATTTTAAAATTCATCCTGAAAAAAAGGGTGAAAGCATTCCTACCCTACCCGACGATTTGTGCAACGAAGACAACAAACAATAATATATGTTAAGGAGATTTTCATGCAAAAGATTATAGAAATAAACAACCTATGTAAATCCTTTGGAGATGTTAAGGCAGTTCAGGATTTAAGCTTCAGCGTAAGAGAGGGCGAGTTATTTGCTTTTCTCGGCGTTAACGGAGCGGGAAAATCCACAACCATTAACATTTTGTGCGGACAACTGCCAAAGGACAGCGGAACCGTTATTGTTGACGGAACAAGCATAGATGATAATATGCAAAAGATTAAAAATGAAATCGGCGTTGTATTTCAGGATTGCGTGCTTGACAAAATGCTGACGGTAAGGGACAATCTTGTATCCCGTGCCGCCCTTTACGGCATTACGGGCAAGGCATTTGAAAAAAGGCTTGCCGAAATATCGGCTATGCTGGATTTGGACGCCTTACTCAAGCGTAAAGTCAACAAACTCTCCGGCGGACAAAGACGGCGGGTTGATATTGCAAGAGCGTTACTGCATAGGCCAAAGCTGCTGATTCTTGACGAGCCAACAACAGGCCTTGACCCTCAAACAAGAAAGAATTTATGGTCAGTGGTTGATAATTTGCGCCGTGAAGAAAAAATGACAGTGCTTTTAACCACTCATTATATGGAAGAAGCGGCGCCTGCCGATTATGTAGTAATTATTGATAGCGGTAAAATCGTTGCAGGAGGAACCCCTCTTGAATTAAAAAACAAGTATACCGGCGATTTCATTACAATGTATGGCACAGATGAGGAACAGGTTAAGCTTTTTGCCCTGCCCTACGAGCCCATTCGTCAGGGATTCAAAATATCCGTGCCGAACACGGCGGCGGCAACAAAGCTTATTGTGGACTATCCTCAGTTTTTTAATGATTATGAAATAACCAAGGGCGGTATGGACGATGTATTTCTTGCCGTTACCGGTAAAAATTTGGGAGGAGGACAACAATGAAAGCACTATTATCATTAGTAAACAGAAACAGAAAGGTATTTTTTAATGATTGGGGCATGTTCTTTTCTTCAATCATAACTCCTTTGATACTGTTAATTTTATATACAACATTTTTGGGAAACGTTTATAAAAGCTCTTTTACATCTAATTTACCTGCAGGGCTTGAAATTTCCGATAAAGTAATAAACGGATGTGTCGGCGCTCAGCTTTTTTCCTCGCTATTGGCAGTAAGCTGTGTAACCGTTGCCTGCTGTGTGAACCTGACAATGGTTCAGGATAAGGTTACCGGCTCAAGAAAGGATTTAACCATTTCGCCCATTAAGCCGTCAACTCTTGCACTTGGATACTACATATCATCGGTGGTTAACACATTGATTATTGCGTTAATAGCAACTGCCGCCTGTTTAATTTACATTGGCAAAATAGGCTGGTTTATGACCTTTGGCGACGTTATTAAGGTGCTTATAGATGTATTTTTACTGTCCCTGTTTGGAACGGCAATTTCAAGCATTATTAACTGCGGATTGTCAACCCAAGGGCAAATGTCCGCTGTGGGAACCATTATCAGCTGTGGCTACGGCTTTATCTGCGGAGCATATATGCCCATATCACAATTCGGTACAGGTTTACAAAAGATACTTTCCTATATGCCAAGCACCTTTGGAACATCGTTACTTCGCAATCACGCAATGCGCGGAGTTTTTGAGGAAATGGGAAACCAGGGAATTCCAAAGGAGGTTATCGAAGGGATAAAGGACTCAATTGATTGCAATATCTATATAAACGGCTCACAGGTTGCAACATCAACCATGCTTTATGTGCTTTTGGGTACAATTGCGGCTTTAATCGCAATTTATGTTTTAATCAATTATATCTCTGCAAGAAAAAGGTGAACAATATGCTGAAAATAAATCATTTAACAAAAAAATTCGGCGACAAAACCGCCGTTAACGATTTAAGTCTTACAATAGACGCAGGCGAAATCTGCGCATTTATAGGTCACAACGGTGCCGGTAAAACAACAACAATCAAATCATGCTGCGGTATTTTAGATTTCGACAGCGGAGAAATATTAATTGACGGAATTTCCATTAAGGATAATCCAACCGAATGTAAAAAGCAGTTTGCCTATATTCCGGATAATCCCGAGCTTTATGACTTTATGACAGGTGCCCAATATCTTAATTTCATAGCAGATATTTTCGGCGTGAGCGCCGCTGACAGGAAAGCTCTAATTAAGGAATATTCTGCAATGTTTGAAATTGCAAACGATTTATCCCAGCCTATAAGCACCTATTCCCACGGTATGAAGCAAAAGCTTGCTGTAATTTCGGCACTTATTCATCAGCCTAAGCTGATAATTATGGATGAGCCTTTTGTGGGACTTGATCCAAAGGCGGTTCATTTATTTAAGGAAATTATGAAAAATCATTGTGAAAAAGGCGGGGCAATTTTCTTTTCAACTCACGTTCTTGATGTTGCTGAAAAGTTTTGCCACAAGGTTGCAATTATTAAAGACGGCAACTTAATAAAATACGGCACAATGGAAGAGGTTAAGGGTGACAATTCGTTAGAGTCGGTATTTTTAGAGCTGGAGGATAACAATGCTTAAGGTTTTATTAAAAAAGCAATTAATGGAGGTTGGTGCCTTTGTGTACCAAAACAAGAAGACCGGTAAAAACCGTACCGGCGCCTCCTTGATTGGCTATTGTGCCCTGCTTATCGGCATTTACGCCTACCTTGGAGTAATATTTTACCGGGTTGCAAATTCTCTTTGCGCACCGCTGACCGATGCGAATATGGATTGGCTTTATTATTCCATTATGGGAATGATGGCAATGGCTCTCGGTATTTTTGCAAGTGTGTTTAACACCTTCTCTGCCTTATATCAGGCGAAGGATAATGACTTACTGCTTTCAATGCCTATAAAGCCATCATATATTCTTATTTCGCGTATGTTCGGCACATATATATTGGGGTTGTTTTTTGAGCTTTTGGTTATGATTCCGGCTATGCTGGTTTACATAATCAACACTCGCGCCAATGCCTTGTCGGTAATAGGAGCAATTATTACATCACTTGTTATATCTGTATTTGTTCTGTCGGTTTCCTGTATATTGGGATTTTTTATTGCGCTGATAAACAAGAGAATAAAAAGCAAGAATTTTGTAACTGTATTTGTTTCTTTGGGCTTTTTGGCAATTTATTTTTACTTCTACTCAAAGGCATACGCCCTTTTACAATCAATAATTACAAATAGCGCCGCCTATGGAGAAAAGGTTAAAAAGACACTGTTTCCAATATATATTATGGGCAAATCCGCAACCGGTGATTTATTGTCTGCTTTACTGTTAATATTGATGGTTTTTGCACTTATGGCAATTGTATATTTAGTGCTTGCCAAAAGCTTTTTATCTCTTAACACTGCAAACAAAGGTGTAAAAAAGAACACCCGTTCTCAAAAGGAAATGCCTGTAAGCTCGGTTAACAAGGCACTGTTTAAAAAGGAGCTTAAAAGATTTACGGGCTCTGCAACATATATGATGAACTGCGGACTTGGCACCATTGGACTGTTGGCGGCGGCAGTAGCCGTAATAATTAAAGGCGATTATCTCAGGAATACACTTATTACAATGCTTGAGGGATATGAAGGTTATATTGGAATTTTGATATTTGCCGTGCTATGCGTTACATCGACCATGAATGATTTAACGGCGCCCTCCGTATCTCTTGAGGGAAAAAGCATTTGGATTGCTCAAACCCTGCCCGTTTCTCCCTGGTATATTTCAAAAAGTAAAATTAATATGCATCTTGCTTTAACGGGTATTCCGCTGATAATATGCGCTGTAGCAGTAAACATTGCAATGAAATCCTCTCTTACAGTAAGTATATTATCAACATTGGGAGGAGTTTTGTTTATGTGCTTTGTTGCATTGTTTGGACTAATGCTTAATCTTAAGCTTCCAAATTTGAATTGGCAAAGCGAAACAATTGCCGTTAAGCAAAGCATGTCGGTAATGATTGCATTGTTTGGAAGCTGGGCAGTGGCAGGAATACTTATAGCACCTGCCTTGCTGATAGAGACTCCTGTGTCCCCCACCGTTTATTTGGCAGTGGTAATTGCAATACTTTGCATTATGATTTATTTGATGTATAATTGGCTTAAAACTAAGGGCGCAATGATATTCTCGCATTTAACACCCCAATAATTTTTTGATAAGGAGAAAAATATGAAGCCTAACGCAATAGTGTTTACCTCTAACACAGGTTATACTGCTCAATATGCCAAACTGCTTGGGGAAAAGACAGGCCTGCCTGTTTTATCCCTTGAACAAGCAAATAAACAGTTGTGCGAAAACGAAAGCATATTTTATCTTGGCTGGATTATGGCAGGTCATGTAAAAGGTTGGAAGAAAGCCGCAAAGCGTTTTAACCTGTTTGCCGTTTGCGGTGTTGGCATGGGTAGTGCAAGCTCTCAAATTCAAGATATTAGAAAAGCAAACTCATTTCCCGATGAAATGCCCGTTTTCGCTTTACAGGGCGGATTTGATATTACAAAGTTACACGGAATATATAAATTTATGATGACCGTTATGTCAAAAACAGTTGGAAAGAGTCTTGCAGAAAAATCCAATCGTACCGCTGAGGAGGATTTAATGCTTAAACTGTTAACTCAGGGCGGTAGCTGTGTTTGTGAACAGGCTTTGGATGAAATATTAGATTTTATTAACTGAAAAAATCATAACTTTTTTAAAAAAAGCTCTTGACTCTCCCCTAAGAGTATAGACTAAAGTACCGTTGAGAGGTGATTTGATGTATAAAATCGGAGATTTTTCAAAGCTTTCCAAGGTAACGGTTAAGGCCCTTAGATACTACGAAAGGGAGGGCATGCTCATTCCCGCCTTTGTGGATTTAAACGGCTATCGCTACTATGAGGCATCACAGCTTATTGACCTGGCAAAAATTGTGTCTCTGCGTCAGGTGGGCTGTTCCATTGATGAAATAAAGCAAATTCAGCAGGGAGCGGATTTCAACGCAGTTATCACCAACAGAAAGAAAGCAGTGGAAAACGAAATACAAATACATCAGGCTCAGCTCTCAAAAATCAATTACTTATTGGAGGAAAAGAGTATGAAGTATGAGGTTATTACAAAAAAGCTGCCGGAATGTATAGTTTATTTCAAGGAAGGAACCGTAAAGGATTTCAGCGAAATAACCGACTTTATTTTATCCGGCGCAGGTGAATGTCTTAAATCCAACCCTAACATTAAATGCGTTAGTCCCGATTATTGCTTTGTTAATTATCTTGACGGCGAATTTAAGGAAAAGGATTTTAGAATACGTTATTCACAGGCGGTAACGGAGATGGGAATTGAAAACGACACTATAAAGTTCTCTAAGCTTGAAGCGGTTGACGCCGTTTGTGTGTATCACAAGGGTGCTTATGAAAGCCTTGGTGAGGCTTACGCATTCATAATGAAATATATCGAGGAAAACGGATTGACTATTGCAGATAATCCAAGAGAAAGATATATTGACGGAATGTGGAACAAAGAAAACGTTGAGGATTGGCTCACGGAAATTCAAGTGCCGATAAAATCTAAATAATCACCTAAACAAAAACAGGCATCCGTTGGATGCCTGTTTAAATATTTATACTACCTGTACCTTAAGCATATTGGTTGTTCCCGAAATACCAAGGGGAATTCCTGCTGTGATTACCGCTAAATCTCCCCTTTTTATCACGCCTGCATTTTTTGAAACCTCAACCGCGTGGTCAAAAAGCTCGTCGGTATTTTTCTTTTCCTGACACATAACAGGATACACGCCCCATGACAGCACCAGCTGACGGTAAATTCTTTCATCGGTGGTTGCACCTACAATGGCTGTATACGGTCTAAACTTTGAAATCATTCGTGCAGTTGTTCCGCTTTTGGTAACTGTAACTATCGCCGCGGCATTAAGATCATGCGCAGTGGTAACGGTTGCGTGGGATATGGCGGAGGTAATATCATTATTCTCAGGTCGCTGATAAAAATGATTAAATCTGGTTTTATAATCAATATCCGCCTCGGTGGTTTCGGCAATACGCGCCATTGTTTCCACCGCCTCAACAGGGTGCTTGCCTACGGCAGACTCACCTGAAAGCATAATGGCCGATGTTCCGTCATATATTGCATTTGCAACATCGGTAATTTCCGCTCTTGTAGGTCTGGGGTTTTCAATCATGGATTCAAGCATTTGGGTTGCCGTTACTACAATTTTGCCTGCTTTATATACCTTTTCGATAATCATTTTTTGAATAGCAGGTATTTTCTCAAAGGGAACCTCAACGCCCATATCACCGCGGGCAACCATAATTCCGTCTGCCACTCTGATGATTTCGTCGATATTGTCAACGCCCTGGGCATTTTCAATTTTTGCAATAATCTTTGCATTGGTCCAACCGATAGCCTCAAGATAATTACGCATTATGGTTATATCGGTTGCGCTTCTGCAGAATGATGCGGCAATAAAATCAAAGCCCAGCTTTGCACCAAAGGACAAATCGTTCATATCCTTTTGTGACAAATACGGCATATTAAGCTCTACTCCCGGAACATTAACGCCCTTGTGATTAGTCAAAAGTCCTCCGTCAATAACAGTGCAGTAAATATCCTTGCCGATAATATGGTTTACCTTTAAGGATATTAAACCGTCATTAATTAAAATTTTTGTGCCCGGAGTAACATCACGGGTTAAACCCTCATAATTAATGTAACATCTTTCGGCATTGCCGAGACAGTTTTCAGTTGTAAGAATAAAGCTGTCCCCTGCTTTTATTTCCGCTCCCTTTGGATTTTCAAAATCACCAAGCCTGATTTCAGGCCCCTTAGTGTCAAGCAAGGTTGCAACAGGCATCATAAGCTCGTCACGAATTTTTTCAACCTCTTTAAATCTTTCGGTATGGGTTTCGTACTCGCCGTGACTGAAGTTGAAGCGGGCAACATTCATGCCTGCCTTTATCATGTTTTTCAGCACGTTTTCATCGTCTGTTGAGGGACCGATTGTGCAAATTATTTTTGTTTTTCTCATATTCAATTATCCTTTGCCGCAAAAAATATCAATGGTTAGGCAATAAAGAGCAATCCAAACCGTGGTTTAAATTGGCTGATTTGCCCTTACTCTGCGTTAAAAATACTCGGAATACATAAAGTATTCCTGCGTTTTTGTGCCTTGATTAAGAACAAATCGGCACAATTTAAACTCTCCGACCAAAAATGCTTGCAGTAAAGATGAATTTTGGATTTTGAGATGGAAGCCTTGCTGACGCAAGGCGACAGCGAAAAGTTCAAAAGTCGCTTTAATTCTGCACTTTTGGCAGGTTCGGATTACTTTTTATTGCCTATTCTATCACAACATAATCAAAAGTCAATATATAAGTTATTAAAAATATATTGTATTCTAAAACAATAAAAATATTACGAAAAATCCATGGTTAGCATAACTGTGCATTAAATAATATTAAAAATCGTCTATTGATTAATGCACGGTTTGTGATAATATAGACTTGTTCTAACAGAGCATAATAGTATTTGAATTAGAAAGGAATGGAAATTATTATGAGCAACAGATATGAATTAAACAAGAATTTAGCTCAAATGCTTAAGGGCGGCGTTATTATGGACGTTACAACCCCGGAGCAGGCAAAAATCGCTGAGGAGGCAGGTGCATGCGCCGTTATGGCACTTGAAAGAATTCCTGCCGATATACGTGCCGCAGGCGGTGTTTCAAGAATGAGCGACCCTAAAATGATAAAGGGCATTCAGGAAGCAGTTTCAATACCGGTTATGGCTAAATGCAGAATAGGACATATAGCCGAGGCACAAATTCTTCAGGCAATTGAAATTGACTACATCGACGAAAGCGAGGTTCTGTCCCCTGCCGACGATTTATACCACATTGACAAAACACAGTTTGATGTTCCTTTTGTATGCGGCGCAAGAGATTTGGGCGAGGCTTTAAGAAGAATTGCCGAGGGCGCATCAATGATCAGAACAAAGGGCGAGCCGGGTACAGGCGATGTTGTTCAGGCAGTTCGTCACATGAGAAAGATTAATGCAGAAATGAGAAGAGTTCAATCATTAAGAGAGGATGAGCTTTTCGAGGCCGCAAAGGAATACAGAGTTCCTGTTGATTTAATCAAATATGTTCACGAAAACGGAAAGCTTCCTGTTGTTAACTTTGCCGCAGGCGGCGTTGCAACTCCTGCTGACGCGGCACTTATGATGCAGCTTGGCGCCGAGGGTGTATTTGTAGGCTCGGGTATTTTTAAATCCGGTAATCCTGCAAAGAGAGCCGCATCCATTGTTAAGGCTGTTACTAACTATAACGACCCGGCAATTCTTGCCGAACTTTCCGAGGATTTAGGCGAAGCAATGGTAGGAATTAACGAAAATGAAATCAAAATAATTATGGAGGAGCGTGGACAGTAAGCCGCGCATTAGCATAATGAAAATAGGTGTACTTGCGTTACAAGGTGCCTTTGAAGAGCATATAAAAATGCTTAAAAGCCTTAATGTTGAAGCGGTGGAAATAAGGCAATATCCGGATTTAGAGCAGGATTTTGACGGTTTTATTATACCGGGCGGTGAAAGCACTGTAATAAGCAAGCTTTTAAACGAGCTTAATATGCGTGAGCCTTTGCTCCAAAAAATCAATTCCGGTGCGGCGGTTTTCGGCACCTGTGCAGGCCTTATTATGATGGCCGAAAACACAGGTGACCCTAAAGCACAGCCGCTGAAGCTTATGAATTATACGGCAAAGCGTAACGCTTACGGAAGACAGCTGGGTAGCTTCAGTACAGTTGGGAATTTTGAAGGCATAGGCGAAATCCCAATGGTGTTTATAAGAGCGCCATACATAAGTGAGGCCTGCGATAACGTTAAAATTCTTGCAACCGTAGACGGAAAAATCGTTGCCGCCCGACAGGGAAAATTTCTTGCAACGGCGTTTCATCCGGAGCTTACCGATGACCTGTCGGTTCATAAATACTTTTTAAATATGATACAGGAATAAAAATGCCAAGTTAATATAAGCTTCTGTAACAATTATTAAAGGTCAAAGATAGCTATATCTTTGACCTTTTTTGTTTTGGTATTTGTAAATCATTTTATAAAAATCTCCATACATTATTGCTTTTATCATAATTTGTGATATTTAGTTGTTCAATAATGTAATTCATTATTTTTTCCTCATTACAAATCAAATCTCTGTTTTATCAGTTTAGCAGTTTCCTTTGCAGAAAGGTTTGAATTGTCAATTTTGATATAATTGTTGAATGGTATTTCGCCCTCAAAACTAACCAGTCTGTGGTTTCTATCATCTTCAATTAGTCTTTTATTTGACCATTCAATATCCTTTTTAGACGGTTTGTTATTCAGCCTGTTTTCGCTTACATTACGGCTCAACCTTACATCTTGCGGTGCAACAAGCTCAACATAATAAAACTCTGTGTCATAAGGTTTAAATATGTCTTTAATATGTTCAACATAATCCCAGTCGTCTTTGCAGTCAAAAGCCCACATATATGTAAATATTAAACCATAGTTATCAGTTTTAGAAAACTCTTCAAAAACAATTTCCCTAAATTTCTTTATTGCAGTTCCATTAAATGAGCCAAAAATTTCAAGAATTGGTTCTATACTCATGTGATTATGAAATAACCTTAAATCAGTTATTTTTGTAAGCTCCTGACCCACTGTCATTTTACCGACAGCCGCATCACCAAACAATAATACTAACTTCATTTCTTAACCTCCTGAAATAAAATTAACCCGCTGATGATATGCTCATCAACGGGTTTGTTAATATGGTTATATACCTACACCGAAAATGAACATAGCAAAGCAAATCTATGCACTCTATACATAGACTCATAAGCTCTGTTAAGTTCATAGCTCTGTGTAAACATAGTATAAATTCCTTTCAAATACTTAGTACATACTAACACGAAAAGAAATATTTGTCAAATATGGATAACCGTATTTTAAAAGCGCTAAAAAAAGACGGTTATACACTCGAACAGATAATTAATCTGCTTGAATACATAACCGACTCAAAAGACGAATATGAAGGCAAGTAGTTAAAAAGCCTTCACGGTGGAGAGGTTCACAACCTCTCTGCCGTAACTACATATTAGCATAAATTAATATTTTTGTAAAGATTAAATTTAAAGGAGAATAAATGTGATATAAAATGTTGCAATAATGCAATAAAAACTTAGGGTAACGGTAATAATCCGAACCGTGGTTTAAATTGGCTGATGTGTTCCCTCTCTGTGACATCAGCTTTACTATACAGCTTTTTAAACTAATTCAAGAGTTGCGTTATAATCGTCTATATCATAATTTCCGGCGGAGTTTTTAAGAATATCAAACAAATCCGCTCTCTTTCCGTCGATTGTTTTCAGGTCTACTTTTTTGAATATGGGGTTGAGACGATTCAAAAAGCCAATGAAAACATCGCCCTTAGGTGTGCCCTGTTTAAAGCTTTGATTACCTTCAAACACATTACGCACCAGCTCAGCTGCATAATTTTTCAAAAGCATATCTTTAACGGATTTGTCGCATTTGATAAATAACAATCTGCACACTTTGCCGATTGTTATTTTATTTACGGTTTTACCTGCAAGCTTAACAATCGGATATATTCCTTTTTTGTCTCCTGCGCCGAATTTTGCCAGTATCCTTTCAGGGTTATACTGCATATCTTCAAGCATATTCAGTATCATGGAATCAAACAAATCCGCCAGATACTGCTTGCAGTCTTTTCCGCCGGTATCCCACTCAAAGTCCGGTGTTTCAATGCTTTTTATTATAGCCTTATTATCGGCAGTAATTGTAACATGGCGAATTACGGCAGGGTCGGCAATAATTGAGCCTGTGCATACATCATAAAATTTGTTGCCTTTTTCGGTAACTTTCTCATTTATGCTTTGGTTATGCATGTGGCCGGTGAAAGCAAGGTGCACACCCTCATCCGCAAGCATTGTGGTTACGTAATCGCTTTCCCTTTGAACCGCTGACGGCACAATTGAAAATATGGGCTGACCGGGAAGCAAGGGATAATGATTCATGGCAAACATAATTTGACCGTCTTCACGGGCCTTTTCTGTTTGCTCTCTTATCCAATTCAAATGCTCTTGGTCAAAGCGTCTTCTGCCGTCATCGGCGCCGTCGTTATTCAGCGCCAGCAGTCTTACGCCGTCGCAAAGCTGAGCCACATAGGATAAGTGCTGCCTGTCAACTGCAATAGCATCCTTAAAACCGAAATCGAAGTACAAATCAAACAATTCATCGCGGCTTGTGGCTTCGGGAGTTAATCTTCCCCTTTCATCAAAAGCGAAGCAACTGTCATCGGCATTTTTAAAATCGTGGTCGGCAGTTATTACGTAAACCCTTTTTCCCGAATCTTTAAGCTCATTAAGCAATTTTATAAATTCCAAATGGCTTTCCTTTTCGCCGTTAAAGGATAAATCCCCTGCTATGAGAACGATATCTGCCTCGTTGGCATTTTTCAGCCAATCAAACACCGAATTGTTTATTGCTTGGGTTTCAGCAAAGCACTTTTGTTCAAAGCGCATAAATTCATCATATTTTTCTCCTCTTGCACCTAAGGAGTTTTTAAAATAGTGAGTATCTGTAATTAAATAAAACTTTAAATCTTCCATATAATTCTCTCAATCAAAACATATTATCAGTCCGTATTCTGCTTATCGGCAAGCCTTTCACGCTGAAGAAGAACGGCATTGTGAACATCCTCCTTGGTTTTTCCGGTCAGCTTATAGAAGAAGAACGGAACGCCTGCAAGGAACATCATAATACCATGGACAATTGTATAGAAGAACAAAAGCATGATTTTTGTTTTAAGGCTTTGCTCCTGACTAACACCGTCAATGGCTTGGATATAGCCTATTATTGGGAAATCCTTGCCGTAAAGGATTATCGGCGCTAAAGCAGAGGCAATTGTACCGGAAATCATTGTGCCGATACCGATAACAAAGGGCAATGATGCGTCAAGCCTTTTTCCTGTTTTAAGCTCAATATCCTCAAGCACATCGGCCTGAAACATTGTTGGCAATAAATTGGAGGCGCCAAACTGCAAGCCTATCAGGAACAGGGTTGCAACAAACAGAATTTGTAAAACACTGTTTGGATTTTTGAAATAGGTATAACCCACAAGAAATGCAATGCAATTTGCAATAACAGAATAGATACCGCTGGCAATATAAAGCTGTTTTGAATTAAACCTTTTAAGCAGAAAGTTAATAACAAGCATACCCACAGCCGTACCGATTCCGGTAGGCAGACCGAAAAGCAGGAATTTGCCGGGGCCGAGAAGAGCCTCTGCAAGGAAAATGCCCATATATGTTGAAATTCCTCTAAAGCTTTTTAGGAATTCCGAAATAATAATTACCCAGGCGTATTTGTTCTTAATAACATCCATATATCCCTCAATGGGATTTTTCTTTTCGTTGCTGTATGTAATTCTTTCGCGAACGGTTTTCATTCCCAAAAGCATTGTGACAATGCCGAAAACACCGCACAGGGAGGCAACACAAATATAACGAAGTCCCTTATCCTTAACCATAAAGGCAAGCACCAGCTCAACAACAAGCGGTGCGGAATTACCCACGGCAGAAACAATGCCCCTAAATGACATTACAGTGTCGCGTTCCTTCATGTTAGGCGTCATTACAATGGCAACCTTGTTAACGCAGTCGCCGAAATTTGTGCACACACTCCAGGCAACCGCAACGGTTACAAGGTAAATCATAAGCAATGTTCCTGTAAGCGCCTTTGGTGCATAGAAGGAAAGCACAAGGAATATACCTGCCGGCACTGCAACAAGAAGTGCAAGGGGTCTGAACTTTCCGCCCTTTCCGGTTTTTCTTCCGTCAATATACATTGCAATAAAGAAGTTAAGCACAAATGGAATAACCGACACTAATGTGTTGAATAATGAAACCGTACCGTCGGGTAATGATAATACATTGACTAAATAGTCATTTCTGTACGAGCCAACTACACCTGTCATCATTGTATAAAAGAACACTGCAACAAGATAAAGTACAAACTCCTTTGGCTTTAGATATTTTTGATTGCTTTGTGTTATTACTGTTTGTGACATATTTTCCCTTAACCTTTTTTTAATTTACATCAAGTGTTGAATTTCAAACAAAAGGCTGTAAATTCAGCGTTTACAGCCCTTTGCTAAAATTATTATGTTATTTGTACATAGGTCCGTAGGTTGCGCATGCACGATAATCTGCCGCCTGCAAATCCTCGGTACCAAATGCCGACCAAGCGTGAGGACGGAATATTCTGTCCTCGCTTACATTATGCATATTAACAGGAATACGGAGCATTGATGCCAATGTAATAAGCTCATCACCCTTGTGGCCGTAAATTGTTACGCCGTGATTTGCACCCCAATTAGCCATAACACTGTAAACATCTTTAAATGCACCCTCTCCTGTAAGGTTAGGCACAAACCATGTTGTAGGCCAGGTTGGATCTGTTCGCTTATCAATAGTGTTGTGAATTTCGTCGGGCAAATCAACAGTATATCCCTCTGCAATTTGAATTACAGGGCCAACGCCGTCAATCATATTAATGCGAAGCATTGTAACAGGCATTTCAGCTCTGCAACGGAAATGGCTTGAAAATCCGCCGCCTCTGAAATATTCATAATTTGCTCGGCACCAATCTGTGGCATTAAGACATGCTTTAATGTCACTATCTGTCATATCCCAGAAAGGCTTCATACAGCCTTCGCCCTTTTCATTTTTACTTGCACCGCTGCCGTCTAAAGCAGTTGCACCGGAATTTATAAGGTGAATGAAGCCATTGCTTGCTCTTCCGGTTGGCTTGGCACCTGTAACCCTTTCGCAGGATTCAGGGCTCCAATATGTACGAACATCATGGAAGCATGGCGCAGAATTTGAAACAAGCGTTCCCAAAAGCATGGAAATACCGTTAAGGGTATCGTTCTCAGTTGCAAAGGCAGTTGGCATTTTAGGGCCGTTCCAATCAAATGAGCTTGCCATAATCGCCTCGGAGAAATCTGCGTTAGGAAGCCAATCCGTCCAATTTCGTTGACCTTGGAAGCCACCGGCAACAGCGTTCTTGCCAAGAGCCTCCTCATGCCATCCCATTTCGTCAAGCTTTTTGTTGCCGAAAAGAATATCCCTGAAAATAATGGTCATCTTTGTTATAAACTCCCAATCCTTATCGGGGGCAACAACCTTGGATTTTCTAATAATTTCCGGTAAGTCCTTACCTGCGTTGCAATCAAATCCCTCAGGGCAGTTTTCCTTAACCCATTTAATTGCTCTTTCATATTCATCGCGGTCATAAATTTCCAAGGTAATACGGCGGATAATTTCGCTCATATCCACCCACTCGGCACGAATACCGAGATATTTTTGGAACATTTCAGCATTGCAAAAGCTTCCGGCAATACCCATAGCAATACTGCCGAGATTTACATAGGACTTATTCTTCATCCATCCAACGGCTACGGCGCAATGAGCGAAACGCAGTATTTTCTCGGCAACGTCATCCGGAATTTCCTTATCGGTCATATCCTTTACATCGTGGCCGTAAATGGAAAACGCAGGCATGCCCTTTTGTGCATACGCCGCCATAACTGCCGCAAGATAAACTGCACCCGGTCTTTCGGTACCGTTAAAGCCCCAAACTGCCTTAATAGTGTTAGGGTCCATATCAAAGGTTTCGGAGCCATAGCACCAGCAAGGGGTTACCGAAAGGGTTGCAACAACATTTTCCCCTGAAAATTGCTCGGCACATTTTGCGGCCTCGGCACCGCCGCCGATGGTAGTATTGCTGATAACGCACTGTACAGGGGTTCCGTCGGGATATCTCAGCTTGGACTCAATAAGTTCCTTAGCGGCCTTTGCCATTCCCATGGTCTGCTCCTCAAGGCTCTCGCGTACACCGCCCCATCTGCCGTCGATTATAGGTCTTATTCCTATTTTTGGATATAACATAAAAATTCCTCCTTAAGATTTTTCAATGATTTTAACGTATTTTTCATAAGCACTGTCCCACTCCTGTGAATGGTTAGGACAATATGTTTTAATTCTTTCTGTTTTTGAGATTATTTCTCTTCCCTGCTCAACCGAATCGAGTTCACCGAGAGATATAAGCTGAAGAATTATATTTCCCAAGGCCGTTGCCTCAATGGGTCCTGCAACAACCGGAATATCAAGACAATCTGCTGTCATTTCGCATAAAAATCCGTCCTTGGTTCCGCCGCCTAAAAGATTAAGCTTGTCAAAGATTTTACCTGTGCACTGACTTATTTGCTCTAAGGCGTATCTGTATTTCAGCGATAAGCTTTCATATACGGTTCTTACAAGCTCTCCTACAGTTTCAGGTATCTGCTGGTTGGTGCTCCTGCAAAATTCGCGAATTTTATCAATAAGATTTCCGTGCTTGGAAAGAATGGGAGCGTCGGGATCAACAAAGCACTTAAAGGGTGCACTGTCTCTTGCAAGCATTTCAAGCTGATTATATGTATAACTCTCTCCACGCTGTGCCAAATCCCTTTTAAGCTCCTGAATAAGCCATAGTCCGCTGATATTTTTTAGGTAGTTAATTTTGCCGTTAGCACCAAGCTCGTTGGAAAGCTCAAGCTGATTGCTTTCCTCTGTCAATATCGGTTTTTCAAGCTCACAGCCGATAAGTGACCATGTTCCGCAGGAGAGGAAAGCGTTACTTTCGCCGCCTTTACAGGGCATTGCCGCAACGGCACACTGTGTATCGTGACCTGCTACGGTTACTACATCTATACCCCTGTATTTACCCAAAACCGTCGACGCCTTTGTCAGCGGTGCAAATAAATCCTGCTTTATTCCAAAGGTGTTCAAAACCTCGCCGCTCCATTGCTTGCTTTCAGGTGAAAGCATTTGTGAGGTTGAGGCAATAGTATATTCGCACGCAGAATTTCCCGTCAGCAAATAGCCGAACAAATCCGGCATAAACAAAAGCTTTTCTGCCTTGCCTAAATTACTGTCATTTAACAGCTGAAACAATGTGTTAATTGCCATTACCTGATTGCCTGTTTCAGTGTAAAGCTTACTTAGGGGCATAGCCCTTTGAGCTTCCTCAAGAGCATTTTCCGTTCTGACATCTCGGTAATGGTAGGGCATATTGATTAGATTTCCGTCCCGGTCAAGGAGACCGTAATCCACGCCCCAGGTATCAAAGGCAAGGGTATCAATATGACCGGCCTTATCTATAGCGTAATCAATCTCTTTTAAAATCATATCAACGTTATGAAAAATATGGCCGTTTTCGTTTATAGGTATATTTTCAAAACGGTGAATTTCATTATATGTAATCTTTTCCCCATCGAAAAGCGCCTTTATTGTCCTGCCTGAGGACGCGCCGAAATCAAAGGCTAAAACCGTTTTCAAAGGACCACTCCTTTTTTCAGCAAAATATTGGCGTAAAGGGCCTGTTCACTTGTGGCTATAATTAAATATGCGCCCTTTGCACGCTCGTAAAAAGCAAAGCGCTCAATATATTCAATATCATTATGACTTGGTTCACGGTTATTTAGGATTTTTTTATACTCATCCCATATCGGTGTTTCAACATTGTCGCCTTTAACAACCTCCATAAGCCCAACCGGCTTTTCGGTATAGGTATCAAGGGGGAAAACCTGAAGTACTGCATCAAGTATTTCCGGCACTCCATGGCCGTCGGCACGAATAACAATGCTGTTTTTACCCACTGAATGGCATGGAAAGTTCCCGTCGGCAATAACAAGCTCGTCACCGTGCCCCATTTGACTTAATGCGCAAAGCAGTTCAGGTGAAAGAATACTTGGAATACCCTTTAGCATTTATTTTTCCTCCTTTTTATGAAGCATTTCGTCATTTTCGTTAAAGAGCTTGTGACCGGGATGACGGCCTGTAACTCTGTAATATCCCCTTAAATCAATAAGCTTTTGAATATTTTCCCTGCTTATATCAAAGCTTCCGCCGAGAATTACTGCATTAATTGTAATTTTTGCCCACAGCTCAAGGCTTTCCATTCTGTAAAATGCCGTTATTACGTCACTGCCGATAGCAAGAGCACCGTGGTTTTCAAGAAGCATAACATCATGCTCCTCAAGATATGGCTCAATGGCATTTGGTACCTCAATGGTTGACGGAGTGCCGTATGGAGTCAAGGGCACGCTACCGATAACTGCCACGTCCTCAATCATATTATACATGTCCATTGCCTTGTGAGCTACGGCGAAGCCTGTTGCCCCCGGCGGGTGGGCATGAATTACGCTGAAAACATCGTCCCTTTTCTCATAACAACGCAGATGCATTTTAATTTCGCTTGAAGGTCTAAGGCCCTCTGCACCGTCTAAAACATTTCCGTCCTTGTCAATGAGTATAAGCTTTTCAGGTGTGATAAAGGATTTGCTCATACCCGTAGGAGTGGCAAGAATGTTGCCGTCCTCAAGCTTAACGCTGACATTGCCGTCGTTTGCGGCAACCCAGCCCAACTGCCACATTTTATGGCATACATCGCATATTTGGTTTTTTACCTCTTCTATATTTTGCATAGTGCACCTCCTGATATATTGACATCAATTTTGAATAATGATATATTCTAATTGTAGTATATTACAAATATAAAATAAAATCTTGATGAATTATAGGCGAATAATATGACAATATTCACTTTTAGGTGTTTTATATGAATTACAGCGAATTATATGAAAACAAAAAGAGAGGCTCCTTTGATTTTCCCATAGAGCTTTACTATGTTGACGAGAACACTCCAAGATACCAAATGCCCCTACACTGGCACTTGGAATATGAGCTGATCACCGTTTTAAAGGGTAGCTTTGAAATCTATCTTGACGGAGAAATCAGCGTGCTTAATGAGGGCGACTGCGTGTGGATAGGCGACGGTGTTGTTCACGGGGGTACGCCCGTTGATTGCATTTATGAATGTGTTGTGTTTGATTTGGGAACCCTGCTTCACGATACCCCCGTGTGCAAAAGAAGTGCGGCCGAATTTCTTGCCAGCAAAAACGGCTTTACCTCTATTTTAAGAAAGGGCACATCACCGGCTATGCTGGCTGATAAAATATTTGAGGCTATGGAAAAGGAGCAAAGCGGTTATGAATGGATAACCGTAGGCCTTATGTGGCAGCTTATGGGCAGTCTTTTATCAAGCAAAACAGAGCAAACACTAACAGTGGTAAACAGAGTTCAAATCAACAAGCTTAAAAATGTTTTAACATACATAAGAGATCACTATGACAGTGCCGTAACTCTTGAGGAGCTGGCACAGGTTGCGGGAATGACTCCCCGTTACTTTTGCAGGGCCTTTTCTCAAATCACAGGCAAAACCCCTATTGCTTATCTCAACTACTATCGTATTGAATCTGCCGGAGAAAGGCTTATTATGACCGATGACAAGATAACCGATATTGCTTTATCCTGCGGATTTAATGACATGAGCTATTTTTCAAAGCTTTTCACCCGAGAAAAGGGATTGTCCCCCTCCGCGTACAGAAAGCAGGCCGCATTGTAGATTGGCATTTTTTAACCTATTGACTTGTTATACTCATATAACATATAATGGAATTACAGGAAAACATTTTCTATAAAATTAAGGAGGTAAAAAAATGAAAAGAGTATTTAGTTTATTATTATCAATCGCAATGCTGTTAAGCATTACAACAGGTCTTGACCTGTCGGCCTTTGCCGCAGAAAGTACCGACGGCGAATTTGAATATAAAATTGAAGACGACGGTACAGCCAGAGTTACTAAATATTTAGGCACAAAAACAGATGTTACCGTTCCGGCTGAAATAGACGGATATACCGTAACAGGCATAGGTAATTTTGCTTTTTACGAGTGTGGAGATATAGTAAGTGTTGCTATTCCCGACAGCGTAGAATGGATTGGCAGTAATGCGTTTAGAGAAATTGAAACCTTAACAAATGTTAATATCGGCAAAAATGTTTCTGTTATCGGTCGATATGTTTTTTACGGTTGCACAAGCCTGTCAAGCATAGAACTGCCCGAAAGTGTAACGAGCATAGGCGAAAGCTCTTTTGCAGGCACTGCTTATTACAATAACGAAGATAATTGGGTAGACGATGTATTGTATATCGGCAAATTATTAATTGATGCAAAGGATACAATATCGGGAGAATATACAATTACAGACGGCACAACTATCATTACCGGCAATGCTTTTGATAATTGCACCGATTTAACGAGTGTGGATATAGCTGACACTGTAACAATTATTGGAAATAACGCTTTTTACGAATGCTCCGGTTTAACAAGTGTAAGCTTGTCTGAAGGCTTAACTGAAATTTGGACACGTGCATTTTCCGGTTGCAGCGCATTAACAAGTGTAACATTTCCTGACAGCTTAACGGAAATAGGAGGAAGCTCCTTTGAATACTGTACAGGGTTAACAAGCGTATCAATACCCAATGGCGTAAAGCTTATAGACGGCGAAGCATTTAATTACTGCGAAAGCTTATCAAGCATAACACTTCCCGATAGCGAAATATCTATTGGAACTAAGGCATTTAATTCTACGGCTTATTATAATGACGAATCAAATTGGGTTAATGATGTATTATATATCGGAAAGCATTTGATAAATGCTAAAGAAACAATATCGGGCAAATGCACCGTCAAAGACGGAACATTAACAATAGCCAGCGGTGCATTTGAGTATTGTGATTATTTAACAGAGGTTGTGCTCCCCGACACAATAATAGCTATCGGCAACGCTGCATTCTTTAGTTGTGACGGTTTAACCGCCGTAAATATTCCAAAGGGAGTAACATACATAGGCATAGAAACATTTGAAAATTGCACCGGATTAACAAGCATAGTTATTCCCGAGGGTGTGGAAAAAATAGAAATTTTTGCCTTTTCAAATTGCTCAAGCCTGACAAGTGTGACAATCCCGAGAAGTTTAAAGGAAATTGTAAATTCTGTGTTTTGCGGTTGCACAAGCTTGGCGGATGTTTATTACGCAGGCTATGAAAATGATTGGAATAATATCAGTATCGGCAGTAACAATGATTGCTTATTAAACGCAAATATTCATTTTGCCCAGTGTATTCACAAAACAAAAACAACCACAACCAAAGCAACTGTAAGCAAGGACGGAAAGATTGTTAAAACCTGTACTGTATGCGGCAAAACTCTTTCAACAACAGTAATCCCAAGAATTTCAAGCCTTAAGCTTTCGGGCACAAGCTACACATATAGCGGCAAGGTATATTCTCCTGCCGTAACAGTAAAGGACAGCAAGGGCAAGACTCTTGTAAAGAATACAGATTATTCTGTATCCTACGCAAGCGGTAGAAAGAATGTTGGCAAGTACGCCGTAAAGGTTACCTTTAAGGGCAAATACAGCGGAACTAAGACTCTGTATTTCTACATTAAGCCAAAGACAACAAGCATTTCTTCACTTACAGCAGGCTCAAAGAAATTCACTGTTAAGTGGAAGAAGCAGGCAACTCAAACCACAGGCTATCAAATTCAGTACTCAACCAGCAGTAAGTTTACAAATGCTAAAACCGTTACAATTTCAAAGAACGGCACCACATCAAAAACTATTTCAAAGCTTTCAGGCAAGAAAAAGTATTATGTAAGAGTTCGCACCTACAAGGTTATTAACGGCACAAAGTACTATTCAGCTTGGTCATCGGCTAAATCGGTTACAACAAAGGCATAAAAAAATATCCACCCTCAGCGGGTGGATATTTTTTATTAACAACATTTTATCAATTCGTCTGCAAGTGATTCCAGCTGAGAAACATTTTCATCTGTCATTCTTGTTTTAATTGAAACAACGTTTTCAATAAGGTTGATATTTTTCATTTTCTCAAATTCGGCTTTCATAGCCTTGCCTGCCGACGCCGCCCATGAATAATTTTCAACAAGGGCAACTGTTCTGTTTTGGAAGGCTTTTGTTTGCAAATGGTGAATATAATCCGCCATTGGGGCAAACACACCTGCGTCATAGCTTGAGGCCATGCACAAAAGCACGCTGTGTCTAAATCCGTCTTCAACGCATTCGGCAATATCATCTCTTGAAAGGTTGGCAATTGCAACCCTTGGGCAACCCTTTTCTTCAAGGATTTCTTTCATTTTAAATGCCGCCTCTTCTGTATTGCCGTGAATGGAAGCATAGGCAATAAACACGCCCTTATCTTCAGGCTGATAGGAGGACCAGGTGTTATATAAGCTGAGAACCTCTGGAATAGTGTCGGTGAGAATAGGACCGTGTAAAGGACAGATTGTTTCAATATCCAGTGCCGAAGCTTTCTTTAAGAGTGCCTGTACAGGTGCGCCATACTTGCCAACAATGTTAAAATAGTATCTTCTTGCTTCGCAATTCCACTTTTCGTCGGCGTCTGTTGTGCCGAACTTGCCAAATGCATCAGCTGAAAACAGCACCTTTTCACTGCTTTCATAGCTTACAATAACCTCAGGCCAATGAACCATTGGGGCAGTAACAAAATTTAAGGTATGGCTGCCAAGGGAAAGGGTATCACCCTCTGCCACTGTGTTAACCCTGTCTAAATCCACATCGCAAAACTGAGGAAGCATTGCCTTTGCCTTTGCGCTCATTACCAAGGTCATATTTTTATATTTATCGGCAAGTGCCTCAATGCCTGCGCTATGGTCAGGCTCCAAATGCTGAACAACAAGATATGCAGGCTCCTTGCCGTCAAGGGCTTTTTCAACATTATCAAGCCATCTGTCAACCGCGATTTTATCCACAGAATCCATAATGGCAATGCTGTCATCAATAATAGCATAGGAATTGTAAGCCATTCCCTTTTCAAGCATATACTGACCTTCAAACAGGTCAACATTATAATCATTTACACCAATATACTTTATATCTTTCATGTCTGTCTCCCTTCCGTTGTTTGGCTCTATGTAAAATCAACAGATTTTATTATACACCATAGAGGGTATTTGTCAATACTGTACGGACTATTCAAAATAATTGACTTTAAAGGTCTTATAATGTAAAATTAGTTCGTAATTTGTTTAAGCTTTTACGTACACTATTTCGGTTTTTCTATATAATGAATGTGAAAGTATTTTTGAAAAGAGTGTGAATATGGACTTAAAAATTTTTCTGGGCATAGCGTTGCCCTTTGCAGGCACACTGCTTGGTGCCGCCTGTGTGTTTTTGTTAAAAAAAGGAATTAATGATAAAATTCAAAGAGCGTTAACCGGTTTTGCGGGGGGCGTTATGGTAGCGGCTTCTATATGGAGCCTTATAATACCGGCCATGGAGAGCAGCTCGGCCATGGGCAGGTTTGCTTTTATACCTGCCGTTGTGGGAGTTTGGGTTGGAATGCTGTTTTTACTGTTTCTTGACAAAGCAATTCCCCACATGCACCTTACCAATGAGGTTGAAGGGCCAAAAACCAAGCTTAAGAAAAACACAATGCTTATGCTTGCAGTAACCCTGCATAACATACCCGAGGGCATGGCTGTGGGCGTTGCCCTTGCCGGTGCAATATATAATCAAGGCAACATTACTCCTGCCGCCGCATTAACCCTTTCCATAGGCATTGCCATTCAAAATTTCCCCGAAGGGGCAATAATTTCAATGCCTATAAGTGCAAGCGGAGAATCAAAGGGTAAGTCCTTTTTAATGGGTATGCTATCGGGTATAGTTGAACCTATAGCCGCTGTAATCACTATTTTGTTAGCGGGCTTGGTTGTTCCCATTTTACCTTATCTTCTAAGCTTTGCCGCCGGTGCAATGATATATGTTGTTATTGAAGAGCTGATACCCGAAATGTCGGAGCCTCCTCATTCAAACATAGGCACAATTTTGTTTGCATTCGGCTTCACTGTAATGATGGCCCTTGACGTGGCACTGGGATAACATATCTAATATTTTAAAAGCTGTGAACGAAAATTGAACTGCTCCAAGTTGTGCAGACAGCACAAAAAAAGCAGGTCTATGGTAAAAT
>JBJEPI010000045.1:0-11847 GCA_051881175.1 Eubacterium sp. | reverse complement strand
AAACTACCAAGTCCAAGTTCATAATAAATTTTTACATTTTCATCATTGCTTGAAAATGTGACATCGGAATATCCCGTGGTTTCATTTTTGGTTACGGAATAATCCAGGTCAACTTGCTCTAATGCAGTACCTAATAGTTTTTTTACGCAACCGTATGCATCGGCTATTATTCTATCCTAACCTGATTGATTTTCTTCATTAAATGAATAGCCTGTTTCAAGTAGCAGCTGCTTTATTTCATCAACTGTAATATCGGGCTTTGCAGTAACAAGTAAGGCACATATTGAACTTATTACAGGTGCAGAGGCTGATGTACCGCTCCAAGAAACAATTTCATTCCCACTATTATCATAGCTTGTCATTCCTTGTCCGGTTGCATATATATCTATACCTTCACCGAAATTACTGAAAGACGCAAGTTTATTAGTCTGTGTAATTGCACCAACTGTCAACACACCATCAATTTGTGCTGGATACTGATTTATATTCTCCATATTTGTTGAATCATTTCCTGCTGAAGCTATAATAAAAACGCCGGATTTGATTGCCGCTTCAACAGCACTCGCCATGTATTGTGGTAAAGTGCCATTATTACTTTTTCCAAAACTACAATTTAATATTTTGCAACCGTCTTCGATTGCCTGATAAATTGCAGCAGTAGCATCAAGTAGTGAGCAGCGACCTGAAGAATCAATGATTTGATAAGAATACAGCTTGATATTATCCGTAGAATTCTGTATGACGGTTCCAGCAACCTTTGTTCCATGTCCAAGTATATCATGAATACCATTTTCTTCATATCCGTCAAGGAAGGAGCAACCACCTTCTACTCTGTTTTTAGTGAAAGATGTTAATGCTATTCCACTGTCAATTATTCCAACTTTTACTTCTTTAGTGTCTAATTTTTTTTTATGCATAAGTTTAATAGCATCATCAATATTACTTTTAACAGTACTAATGCATGCTGGAATAAAATCAAAATTTTCTTCAGCTTCACATATTGCATATTCAAATCCTGTATCAAATTCTACATGTCTTACATAGGGCAAAGCAGTATAATATTCATAAGCCTTATTAAATGATATTTCATTATCAAATTGAAGAACATATAAATTATCAATTCCGGTGACAATAGAAAAGGCATCTAAATAATCAATCTGCTTATTTGAAGTTACTATCAATCTTAATGAAGAATCAAAATTTTCATTTTCAAGTTCTTTCAATTCTTCAGTAAATTGATATGCATTTCCAAAATCAAATTTAGAATTTTCTAAATCACAATTGTCTGATGCTAGAACAATACAATTAGGAATAAGTATCAATATTGATAATATTATTGATATTAATTTTTTCATCTTTGGATCCTTCTATCTTATCTAATATGAAATTTAAGAAAACTTATTAAAATATTCCTTTAGATATTCATAGTTCACCTCTTCATATATTTCGGTATCATCATAATAGATACAACAAGAATAGCATCCCCCATACTTTTCATCTAACTTTTCAAACTCACTTTTGAAATTGTCAAGAAAATACTGAATATCATTTTCACTTTCAATAATCATATCCTTAATATTTGGATCAGAGCTATATATCATAATCTTATTAATATTCTCAGTACTTATCTTAGGGAACTCTAATCCCTCTTTCGCACAAGCAGACAGCCTTTTATCAGATTCCATATTGCTCATAGTGTAATATACACTTTGGTTGTCGAATAAAATTGAAAATTCTAATTTTTCAGGAAACAGTAATGAAAGGAGATTAATTTTATTATCATATCTATATGCTTTGATATAATTTTGGGATTTTTCAGGAACTATATTTGACACTCTATATACTGTTTCTAAAGAAAAGTACCCATTATCAGTAACTTCGTAATAACAATCCTCTTTTGTTTGCAAAACAAAATAACTGTTATTTTCAATTGATATTATTCGGTTAAACACATTACAAAAATTAAATACTAATACAGAAGTAAAAATACAGTATAATACAATAATAGTAAGCACTGGTATCACATATTTTTTCAAATTAATCTCCCTCTCAAACTAAACTATCTCTTATAATCTAAAGTCTTATCACTTTAAACCGATATATTATTTCATTTCAACACTTTTCCAATTATTATTAGGAACTGCAATTCGTACATGAGTTGATGGATAGTAAAATGGATCTTTTCTAGATGACATATATTCAAATCTAATGTGTGAAAAATAAGCAAAATTTGTTCTTTGAATAACATTGTATACATCTGATTCGTTTATATCAATTTTTTTGCAATGTTCTTTCATTTTGCTCTTACTACCTTTACAATATGCATACATTAAAGGAGGAGGAGTCACAGAATAGCCTATTGCCCACAAATAACCAAGGACATGCTCTTTAATTTCATTAGAAATTCCCAAATCATCAAAAATAATATTTCTTCTAAATTTTTTATTGAATTTCTCATTGCAAAACTCTGTCAAAACATCAAAAAGTAACGAATTGTATAATGATTTTGATTTGTATGTTCTGTAAATATCATATATATCTCTAGCAAAGCCAGAATTTTGCATATCTATTTCTATTTTACCTTTATATTTACAACTATAACCATAATCATTTGATACAGTAATTTGTTTTTTGTATGGTGATAAAATATTTATTATATTCTGCTTTACTAATACAATTGACAAAATCAACAGTAATACAAATTTACCTGTTGGATCAATTTTATTTACAGGATCACTTTCACAATAGACATACATATTTGTTGAAAGTGAGTTTTTTGTTCCAGTATCACTTAATATAGGATCATCTGCATTAATAAATCTGCCGATTTCAGCATCATAATATCTTGACTGAAGATAATAAAGATCACTATTGATATCATAGTTATATTCTTTATATCTCAATGGGTTTCCGTATGCTACAAGTGCATCAGTACAATATTCATCTAAAATGAATCCCCAAGCATCATAGGTGCAGGAATAAACAATTGTATTTGTTTCAACATCTACAACAGCATCAATTTGGCCTGTAATATCCTTCATATAGTAATATATTTTTATATTCGTACCATCATCAACAGCAAAACCAACTGCTTCACCCAACTCATTATAAATGATAAAAGTAGTATAACTACCGATTGGTAATATACCGCTATGATTGTAATCATCATTAAATGAGGTACGACTGCTTACTGTTAATTGCTGATTGCTGATAAATAACATCTTCAACTGTTATATTTGCTTCGTCACATATAACTATTCCTATTCCAATTAATACCATTATTATGGGTATTAGCATTTTTATTTTTTCACATTGGTAACCTTTTCTTTTAAATCACTCAATGCCTGTTCCTAATTTTACTATATAAAAATTAGATATATAGAATCAACGAAATTGCAAAATTATGCTAAAAAAACGACAAAATTGGTAAAATAAAAAGAGATTGATTTCTCAACCTCTTTTATTCTTGAACAGTACGTTCAAATGAAAACGCTTATCGTTTTCATCATAAAACCATTCGTATTTGCCGTTATTCTGCTTTGCGTGGCGTTCTATAATTTTTGTGCCATAGCCGTGATTTTGCTTGTCTCCCTTTGAGGTAATCAGTTTGTTGCCCTTGTGCTTTGGCGGTGTATCACAGCTGTTTTCAACGGAAAGCAAGTCCATATTCCCTATGCGTTTTAAAGATAAATTAACCGTTTTATCTGTGCTTTGAACTGCTGATTCAATGGCATTGTCAAGAATATTGCAAATCAAAATTGAAAGCTCTGAATTATCAATATAATCAAGTGAAACGGTTTTAACATCATAGTTAAAGCTTATGCCTTTGCTTTTGCAGATAACAATGTATTTGTTCAGCAGTAAATCAAGCATTTTGTTGTTTGAAATGTTGATGTGATTTTGATTTTCAAGCTGTGGGTAAAGCTTTGAAGCATAGGCTTTAACATCATCAATATTATCCATATTTTCAATAGCCATAAAATGATGCTTTGTATCGTGGAACACCATTTGCAGTTCATTGTTTTGGTGCTCAAGCACCTGCATATATGAATTGTTCAGCTCAACAAATTGTTGTTCTTTTTCGAGCTGTTTTATTTCTCTGTCTTTTTCTTCAAGAAAACCGTAGTACATAAATATAACAACACACATTATTGCATCAATCAAAGAGATTATTACAACAATAGCTAAGTCACTTTTTGCAAAAGCATATTTTTCAGACAACCAAGCAATTGCAACAACAAACGCCATAGAGGTCATAGGATAAATAAACAATGGCAAAAACTTTGCATTTTGCTTAAAGTCCTTATGCTTGATAAGTAAAACAAGCAGTTGAACAAGAATGAAATTAATTAGCTTAGATGTGATGCCAATTAATCCTTGCATTATTGAAGATAGGTTTTCATTATTCATTACAACTTGAAATCTATCGTATAGTGTTACAGCAAAAAGAATTTCAGACAAATACATACATATTACCAAATATGCCGTATATACAACTTTTTTAATAATAGTTTCCTTATAGCCTATCAGCATGGTACACAGGTACATTACCACAGAAACACAAGTGTTAACAAATACATTTTCAAAAACAAAATATAATGCAAAGCCTAAAACATATAACGGAAAAGTAAAAATAAGTATTTGTGAGGTTTTAAGCCTTTTGTCCATAACTCTGTTGCAAAAGGATATAGTGATAAGAAACTCAAAAAAGTAAACGAGTCCTATATAAAAATACTCCATTATTTTCCCTCCGCAAATCTTAAGAATGCTCTGTAAAATTCTGTCTGCCTGTTTCTTGAAACAGGAATGATATACTTATCGTTCATTATAATTGTATCTCTTTCATAAGAGGTAACATAATTCATATTGATTAAAAAGCTCTTATGGGGAGAGACAAAAATATTTGCGTTTAGCTTTTCCTTCCAAAAGCTGATATGATTTGCCGAATGATATTCCTTTGTTGCGGTTACGACCTTGGAATGTCTTTTTTCTATTTCAACATAAACTATATCTTGGCTTACCACCTTTTCAACAGTTGCGCCGTCCTTGAGATAAAAGTTGATAGTCGTATTATCAATTCGCTTTATGCTTTCACGCAGACCACGGTAAAATCTTTTTGCATCAATAGGCTTTTCAAAAAATCGCACTGCGTTTAGGTTTAATGCGTCATCAAGATATTTTCTGTGTGCCGTTACATACATCAGGATAATATGAGGGTTAACCTGTCGCAAATGCTCGCCAAGCTTTATTCCGTCGGTGCCGTCCATTTCAACATCAAGAATGGCTATGTCGTAATTCATATCGGTTTTCAGCATTTCGTCGGCTGATAAAAATATGTACTTATCAAACTTTATTCCGCTATCGTTTGAAAATATATCAATATGGTTGACTATATCGTCTATGCAGATTTTCTCATCATCGCATATTGCAACTCTCATACAGTACCTCCGAGGTTTTAATAAATTATTATAGCATTACTATACCATATTTTCAGCAGTAATACAAAACTATGCTATCAAAATGACAAAATCTGTAAAATTTTAAATTAAACTACCTTGTGAATTTTTAGTTACATATTATTGACGGCTGTTATTGTTTTTCAACTGCTTTTATGGTATCATTAATTAGGCAATAAAGAGTAATCCGAATCTGCCAAAAATGCAGCATTAAAGCGACTTTTGAACTTTTCGCTGTCGCCTTGCTTTATGTATTCCGAGTATTTTTAACGCAGAGTAAGGGCAAATCGGCCAATTTAAACCACGGTTCGGATTGCTATTTATTGCCTAGAAAATTAACTGTTATGGGGTATTTTATGGATATTAACAGGCTTTTAGAGGATGTGAAAAACGGAGTTGTCTCCACCGAGGAGGCGGCGGCTTTGCTAAAGCGCAGTCCTTATGACGACCTTTATTACGCAAAGCTTGACACTCACCGTGAAATAAGGCAGGGCTTTAGTGAAATTGTATTTTGCAGCGGAAAAAGACACCGCCAATTGGTGAATATTTTTAAGAGCCTATACGACACACACGGCGAGGCAATGGGAACAAGAGCCACCGCCGAGCAATATGAGGCG
The DNA here is from genome assembly GCA_051881175.1 of Eubacterium sp. GTDB lineage: Bacteria > Bacillota > Clostridia > Oscillospirales > Acutalibacteraceae > Eubacterium_R. The sequence goes on along the minus strand of JBJEPI010000045.1, from coordinate 5,774 downwards.
GTGAGGGAGCAAATACCCTCTGCACAATATGACAGGGAGTCAAGAATAATTAAAATTGAAAAATCGGACAAAAAGCGCAGTGGCAAGGTAGTGGTTTGCACTGCCGGAACGGCGGACATTCCCGTTGCTAAGGAAGCAATTGAAACAGCCGAGTTTCTCGGTGCAAAGGTTGAGGCGATATTTGACATAGGCGTTAGCGGAATACACAGACTGCTTGATAATTTAGACTCTTTGCAATCGGCTAACTGCGTAATTGCGGTTGCAGGAATGGAGGGTGCGCTGGCAAGCGTTATCGGCGGTCTTGTAAGCTGTCCTGTAATTGCAGTTCCCACATCGGTTGGATACGGAGCAAGCTTTGAGGGATTATCGGCATTACTGACAATGATTAATTCCTGTGCAAACGGCGTTGCCACGGTAAATATCGACAATGGCTTTGGCGCCGGTTATCTTGCCGCACAAATTAATCGCCAAAGCATAAAATAGGTGTTATTTATGAAAAAAACCTTGTATTTAGAATGTTATTCCGGCATAAGCGGAGATATGGCGGTTGGTGCTTTACTGGACTTAGGAGCAGATAAAGACGGTCTAACGAATGTGCTAAAAAGTATCAACGCAGACGGTTTTAATATAGAAATCAGCAGAGTTAACAAGTCAGGCCTTGATTGCTGTGATTTTAACGTTATTCTTGATAAATCCCATGAAAATCATGACCACGATATGGAATATCTTCACGGTAAAGATTTTAAGGATAATCACATAAAAAATCACCACCACAGAAATCTTGAGGACATAAAGAAAATAATTAAAAGCACAAGCCTAAGCGATAATGCAAAAAATATTGCAATTAAAATATTTGAAATAATAGCAGACGCGGAAGCAAAGGCTCACGGAAAGCCAATTGAACAAGTGCATTTTCACGAGGTTGGGGCAATTGACTCCATTGTTGACATTATTGCCTTTGCATATTGCTTTGATAACCTTAACATCACTGACGTAATAGTACCGTTTTTATGTGACGGTTGGGGCAATGTCAGGTGTCAGCACGGAATTTTGCCGATACCTGTTCCTGCGGTTATTAACATTTCTTCAGCACTTAACATTCCCATAAGAATAACGGACATTAAGGGCGAGCTTGTAACACCCACAGGCTGTGCAATTGTGGGTGCAATTCGCACCGATGACACCTTGCCTGAAAGCTTTACCGTCAGTAAAATAGGTTTAGGCGCAGGCAAGAGAGAATACAAAAGCTCGGGCATTTTACGGGCAATGATTATTGATTGATAATATGAACATTAATGAATTTTTTAAAAGGTACAACAAAATCGCAATAGCATTTTCCGGTGGGGTTGACTCTGCATATTTACTGTATTGTGCAAAGCAGTGCAATGCCGATGCAAAGGCATATTATGTAAAATCACAATTTCAGCCGCAGTTTGAATATGACGATGCAATAAGGCTTGCAAAAGAAATTGGAATACCGTTAAGGGTGATTGAGCTTGATGTTTTGTCCGTAGACAGAGTTAGGCGAAACGATGAACTCAGGTGCTATTATTGCAAAAACGAAATATTTTCAAGAATTAAAAACACCGCCCTTGCCGACGGCTACAATGTAATTCTCGACGGCACAAATGCCTCCGACAATGCTGATGACAGGCCCGGAATGAAGGCTTTAACGGAATTGGGTGTATTATCTCCCTTAAGGCTTTGCGGACTTGAGAAAAGCAGAATTAGAGAGCTTTGCAAAAAAGCAGGATTATTTGTGTGGAACAAGCCGGCATACGCCTGCCTTGCCACAAGAATAAAGCCCCACGAAGCAATTACTGCCGACGCTCTCGGTAAGGTTGAAAGGGCTGAGATGTTTATGATGGGGCTTGGCTTTTCCAATCACAGAGTAAGAGTTTCAAAGGGTACGGCAAATATTATTACAACGCCCCTGCAGACAGAGCTTTTAAATGAATACCGACAGATTATTTACAATGAATTAAAAGAGTATTTTAATGAAGTAAATTTTCAAAAATAACCCCCCTACCGGCTTGCGGTAAGGGGTTTTGTTATGATAATATTCCGTTAGAAATAAATTTGGAGGAAAAAATTATGCACATTCCTGAAAATTATTTAAGCCCTTCCACCTGCGCCGTGGTAACTGCGGCAACTGTTCCTGTTTGGGGATATGCCGTAAAAAAGGTAAAGGAGAATATTACCAATGAAAAAATGCCCCTGCTCGGTATTTTTGCCGCCTTTTCCTTTGTTGCAATGATGTTTAACATTCCCCTGCCCGGCGGCTCGACAGGTCACGCAGTCGGCGGAACACTGATAGCAATATTATTAGGGCCGGAGGCGGCTTGCCTTTGCATAAGCGTAACCCTTATTATTCAGGCGCTTTTATTCGGTGACGGCGGTATCCTTGCAATAGGGCCGAACTGCTTTAATATGGCTTTTGTTTTGCCCATGGTGGGATACAGCGTATATTCATTGATATCAAAAAAGACGAGTTCAAAGAAGGGCAGATACATAGGTGCGGCCATTGGCTCGTATTTAGGCATAAATGCGGCTTCCCTTTGTGCCGCCGTTGAATTTGGAATTCAGCCCTATCTTTTCAAGGCCGGTGACGGCTCGGCGTTATATTGTCCCTACGGTCTCAATGTTTCTGTTCCGTCAATGATGATAGGTCATTTAACTGTTTTCGGCTTGGCAGAGGTAATTTTTACCGTTGCAGTTTTAATGTTTGTTGACAGCATGGCGCCTGAAATAGGCCAAAACACTCCTAAAGCTAAAAAAGGCACAACATCATTAGGGATTCTTTTGGCTCTTTTAATTTGTGCAACACCAATTGGACTTTTGGCAAGCGGAACAGCTTGGGGGGAATGGAGTGCCCGGGAGCTTGGCGATATGATAAGCTATATTCCAAAGGGCTTGGAAAGCGGTCCGCTTTCAGACTTTGAGGCTATTTGCCCCGATTACTCCATAGGTTCACTGCCACAGTGGATTGGGTATATTTTATCTGCAATTATAGGCATTGGCATTTCCATAATTCTTTTTAAGATAATCAGTTCGTTTATGAAAGCCAAGGTAAATTATGACGAATAACGATATTCCTAAATGGCTGTATAACACCGAAAGCTATACACCTAAAAAAGACAATGCTTCTTTTATTAATAAAAGCATTAGCTCACTGATAAGGGTATTATCCGGATTTAGAAGAAATAACAGTACTGTTAAGGCGAACGAGGCGTATGCTCCCTTTCGCCTTTTTGCTATGCTTACGGCAATTATTTTAACAAGCGTTTCAAGAAATTTCAGCTTTACAATATTAATGATTACAATGGTGACAGTTAGAATTGCTTTTTTAAACGCAGAAAGAATAAGAGCATTACTTAAGCTTATTTTTCCAAGTATTATATTTTCACTTTTGATTCTTTTGCCGTCTGCGTTTTTAGGCAATCCAAAAACGCTTCTTAATGTTTTGGGAAAAATTTTTGTATGTATTTCCATGGCGGGAATATTTAATCTAACAACAAGCTATAACGACATAACAGCCTCGCTGAAGCGCTTTCACATTCCCGATATAATTATTTTTACATTTGATATTGCAATAAAATACATTTATATATTAGGTGATGCTTGTGTTAATATGCTTTTAGCATTAAAATGCCGTTCAATCGGTAAAAATCAAAACAAAAAAGAGCCTGTATCGGGAATATTGGGAACGTTGTTTTTAAGGGCAAAAAATTATGCCGATGAAACATCCAAAGCCATGGAATGCAGGGGCTTTAACGGTGAATATCTTGTAAAAAAAGAGAAGCACGGTATAACAAAATATGACATCTTTACAGGATTAGTCTTACTTATTATAGCTTCAGCATTTGTATATTTGGAGGTGATAATTTGATTAAGCTTAATGATATTTGCTTTGCTTATGACAGCAAGCCTGTTTTATCACATTTTAATTTATCGGTTGATAACGGAGAATTTGTTGTTATTAAAGGCGATAACGGTTGCGGAAAATCAACTCTTTTAAACATTATAAACGGACTGATTTTTCCCGAAACAGGAACATATCACCTTAACGGAAAAGAGATAAACGAAAAGGCAATTAAGGATAACGGCTTTTCAAAAGCCTTTCATCAGCAAATCGGCTATGTATTTCAAAATACGGATGTTCAGCTGTTTTGCTCAAGGGTGTATGACGAAATAGCCTTCGGCCCTAATCAAATGGGGCTTGACAGTATAGAAATTAACAAAAGGTGCAACGATATATTATCCTTATTAAGCATTGAACATTTAAAGGACAGAGCGCCTTATCAGCTTTCCATGGGAGAAAAGAAAAAGGTTGCTTTGGGCGCAGTGCTTGCAGTTAATCCCTCTGTTTTAGTGCTTGATGAACCCATGAATTTTCTTGATAAAAAATCAAGGGAATGGATAAAAGGCTTTTTGTCATCAATCAAGGGCATAAAAACCGTAGTAACAGTGTCCCACACCGATGATTTTGATAATATGGCAGACAGAATTATAAATATGTAAAAATATATAACCCTCCTAAAGCTCATTATCGGGAGGGTTATATTATTACCTATTTAATATACGTTTTATTGGTTTGATGGTGCCAAATTAAGATATAGCCTGAGGGAATTTTTGCCCAAAGATTATTTGTGGATATTTTTTTAACATCTTTAATTGTAACCTTTGTTCCCTTTTTTAAGCAGGCCTCATCATTAGGATTTGACGAGGTTGCATTTTTCCTGCCGTCAGCGGTTAGCTGAGATACCTTTTTAATTTTTGCAGCTGTGCCGTAGCCGTTATAAACACAGCGTTTTTCAGTAAGAGTATATACCCCCTCTTTGATTGTGGGTGCTACTGCAATATTGCTTTGATTTAAAGGCCTTAACACACCCAAAAAAGAGGAATAGCTATGTTTTATTTTAGTCATTGGCTCGTGTTTTCCGGAGGGATAGTTTTGATCATAAGAATAAAAATAAGAGGTTGTACCCTCGCCGGTTGCAATGCTGACATGCCCGTTTCCGCTTTTTGATGTAAAAACGCAAATATCACCCTTTTGAGGCACAAAGTCTGCTGTGTTTTTTATCCACTTAAAATTATCCGTTAAATATTTTGATGAACTGCGTTTGTTATAATATTCAATGGCGTTACCGATAACCTGAGGAGTTACTCCCAAAACATTGGCAATAAAATGCTTGACTAAATCAACGCATTGCACGCCGTATGCGCCGTCATAATCAATGCCCTTACCCAAGAACTTTTTAACCCAACTGTCCATTGTCATTTGCATCGTCCTCCTTTTTTTCCAAATTCATTACTGCCGAAAGCCCTGCGGCCACAGTTGATACTGCCAAGCCAAGCAAGGCTGATTTAATTGCTGATTTTTCATCGCCGAAATTTACTACCGTAATATTTACGGCAAGATAGGCTACTGCCGCCTGAATAAAGGTTCTGACAGAGCGTTTTATACAATTTACTGTTATTTTCATAATGCTTCATACTCCCCCTCAAGCTTATTAATTCTGTTCTCCAAGGCTGAAAATCTTTCTTCAATTACAGGTATTCTTTCGGCAAAATTGTTGTGTTTATCAACCTTTTGCTCTAACTGCTGTATCCTGTATGCAGTGAGCTTTGATGAGGTTAATATGCCGCCGAATGTTCCTGAAAGAGTGCCCACAAGGGCCAAAATTGCTACTGTAATTTCGCTGTTCAATTAATCACTTCCTCGTATAATGTAAATACGATATTTTGAAGAAGAATATCGAAACTTCTTGTTA
>JBJEPI010000044.1:0-51051 GCA_051881175.1 Eubacterium sp. | reverse complement strand
AATATTAATTTTGCGAAATTGTGTATTTTTTTATAATATATCGCCCACTGATAAAATAAAAAAACAAGCTATGTACATGAGTCGCCTTTCTGTCTCAAGTACATAGCCTAATGTTGTTTTATCACTCTGTAATAGCTTCAAATGCTGCCCTAATTGTTCGTACAGGAACGATGTCCATGCTAACCTTTAGGTTTTTTGAAAGTGATTTATAATTATGAAACGGTATTATGCATTTTGTGAATCCCAGTCTTTGTGCTTCTGCAATTCTTTGTTCGCAGTTATTAACTGCCCTTATTTCCCCGGCAAGTCCAATTTCGCCAAAAGCTAATGTACTTTCATTAACAACCGTATCTTTCAATGAAGAAACCAAAGCCATTGCAACGCTCAAATCCGCGGCAGGCTCGTAAAGCTTTAATCCACCCACGATGTTAAGATATGTATCCATTCCGTTAAAGAAATAGCCGGCTCTTTTTTCCAAAACTGCAATTATCATATTCATTCTGTTATAATCAAAGCCTGTGCTCATGCGTCTCGGTGTTCCAAAGCCTGAAGCTGTAACTAATCCTTGTACCTCAGCCAAAATCGGCCTTGAACCCTCCATTGTGCAGGCCACGCAGGTTCCGCTTGTATTTTTAGGTCTGCCGGAAAGCATCAAAAGCGACGGATTTTCCACCTCTTTTAACCCCTCCTGCGTCATTTCAAATACGCCTATTTCATTTGTTGAGCCAAATCTGTTCTTTACGCTTCGAAGCATTCTGCAGGAATAATTTCTCTCGCCCTCAAAATAAAGAACTGTATCAACAATGTGTTCCAATACCTTTGGTCCTGCAATGGCGCCGTCCTTATTCACATGGCCGACTATGAAAATCGGTATTCCAAGACTCTTTGCAAGGTGCATGAAAATATTAGTACATTCCCTAACCTGAGTAATGCTTCCTGCAGAAGACGAAACATCATCTATCATCATTGTTTGAATAGAGTCAATAATAACAATATTGGGCTTTTCCACCTTAATTGTTTCAACAATAATTGAAACATCTGTTTGCGCAAGAACGAACAAACCGTCGTTATCAATTCCCAGTCTGTTGGCTCTAAGCTTAATTTGCCTTGCCGATTCCTCGCCGCTGATATAAAGCACCTTATTTGTCTGCCCTAAATTTTGACAGATTTGAAGTAAAATTGTTGATTTTCCGATACCCGGATCACCGCTTAGCAAAACGAGACTGCCTTCCACAATTCCGCCGCCCAGGACTCTGTCAAATTCATTAATGCCGGTTTGTATTCTTTTTTCAATATCGCTGTCAATCTCCGACAGTTTTTTTACCGGTTGAATAGTTGCCTTGGCTCTTTTTACAGAGCTGCTACCTGTTGCAACTATCGGTGTTTGCTCCTCCATGGAATTCCACTCACCGCATTGGGGACATTTTCCGTACCACTTTACACTTTCATATCCGCATTGTGAGCAAACATATATTGATTTAGACTTGTTCGCCATTAAAATCCACTCCATTAAAGCCTACCATTATGGAATAAGCTATATTCGCTTGGTAGCTTTCATCCTGTAATTTAATATTTTCTTCCCTGTTACTGATAAAGCCGCATTCTACCATTACCGATGGCACAGACGCCTTATATAGTAAATAATAACTGCTGTCAGACTCTTTATTCAGCCTTTCGTTATCAGGCTGTAAAAATTCAACTATTGATTCTTGAATGGAATCGGCCATGATTTTACTTTCTGCCGTATTGGCAGAATACCAAACCTGACTCCCCCACTCTGCCTCGTTATCAAAATGATTTTGATGAATCGAAATTAAGACTGAATTCTCAATAGAGTTAACAAAATCAAGCCTGTTATACAAATCCGAGCGATTTCTTTCCTCGCCATCCTTGTAAATTTCATAGTCGCCGTTTCTAACCAAAACAGCGTTACATCCGCTGAAAATCATAAAATCATAAAGCATCAGAGCTATTGATAGGTTTATGTCCTTTTCGTAATTATTATTATAACCTATTGCACCGCCGTCTTTTCCGCCATGGCCGGCGTCAATAACAACGGATATGCCGCTTTTTCTGTTTAGGCTAGTAAATAATGCATTTTTCTCGACAGTTTTATTAAAGCCAAAGCATGCGGCAACTGTTAAAGAAAACACCATAACAATTAGAATGATTTTTTTCATACTATCACCACTAATTATTATGTTAAGATTATACAATATATTTTTTATTCTTTCAACAAACAAGTTGATTTATTTTTAATAAAGGGATATAATTTAGACAGTATTATAAAACGAGGTATGAAATATGAAAATTGTTAACCTTGACGGCTTCACAACAAATCCGGGTGATTTAAGCTGGGATTGGCTTGAAAAATACGGTGATTACACTATATATGACAGAACCGGTCAAAACGAAGTTATTGAAAGAAGCAAGGATGCTGATATTCTTATTATCAATAAAACCGTCATTACTGCCGATATGCTTGAGCAAATGCCTAAGTTAAAATATATTGGCCTGCAGTCAACTGGATACAATGTTGTTGACTGCAAAGCCGCAAGAGAAAGAAACATTGTAGTCTCTAATATCCCTGCATATTCAACAAATGCAGTTGCGCAATTAGTTTTTTCGTTTATTTTACAAACAACAAATAAGGTATCATTGCATTCAACTGCTGTGTTTGACGGTGAATGGTGCAAATGCCCTGATTTTTGTTTTTGGAATGCACCGCTCTACGAATTAGACGGAAAAACTATAGGCATTATTGGATTTGGTTCAATCGGTCAAAAGGTTTCTGTTATTGCAAAAGCTTTCGGCATGAATATTTTGGCTTATACACCTCATCCAAAGCCTGACTTATTCAGTGATGTAAGGTTTGTTGATTTAGACACATTGTTAGCTGATAGTGATTTTATCACCTGCCACTGTCCGTTAACACCCGAAACAGAAAATTTAATTAATAAAGAAACATTATCCAAAATGAAAAGCTCAGCTGTTTTGATTAATACCTCAAGAGGACCTGTAATAAACGATTATGACTTGGCAGAGGCTCTCAATAACAATAAAATTCAGGCAGCAGGTCTTGATGTATTAACTGTTGAACCGCCAAGTGATGATAATCCCCTTCTCAAAGCAAAAAACTGCTATATAACCCCTCATATTGCCTGGGCGGCTTATGAAACAAGAGCGAGATTATTAACCATACTTGAAGAAAATCTAAAAGCCTTTATTGACGGAAATCCTCAAAATGTTGTAAATTAACACTTGACATTAACGCTAAAATCAATTAATATATTAAAAGATGTGCTGGTGTGGCGAAATCGGCAGACGCAAGGGACTTAAAATCCCTCGGTAGCAATACCGTACCGGTTCAAGTCCGGTCACCAGCACCAAGCCAAATAGTGTTAATGCTGTTTGGCTCTTTTATTTGCCGGCGTGATGGAATTGGCAGACGTGCTGGACTCAAAATCCAGTCCTGGCAACAGGGTGCGGGTTCGACCCCCGCCGCCGGCACCACGTCGTCGCGGACTATGTATCGTTCGCGACGACTTTTTCTTTGAAAAGTCATCGGCTCACTTACGCCGTCGCTGCCAACTTTCTGCGGGTTCAAGCCACATTAGACTTACACAGTAGCATCTTTTTTCTGCAACTTGACAAAAAATAAACCGCTTAGGCGGTTTTCTTTTTTTGGAAATATATTAAAAAAGTTTACTTTTAAATTTTTCATATATTTCAACAATTTTAAATTTTACTACATAATCATCGGCTTCGATAAGCTTTTTTTCTTCATCGGTTAAGGTGGAATCAAAATCATCGGTACAACCGCTAAGGCATACTGACGGATACATTACACACCACCAATTATGCCCCTTCCCCTCACCTATTTCAATTTTTAAGCAATCGTACACACCTGCCGGCAAGGTAAAGCCGTCATATTCCCTTGTTTCAAAATATTCTTTGGTTACATACGCTCTTACATCGTAGTCATAACCGTAATATGCAATAACCTTTCTTGCGGTCTCTTTAAAAACAGCTATCTCATTTTTACTGACATTTACAGCATCCTCAACACTATTACATTGTGAGTATAAATCAACGGAGCTATCCAACATTTTATCTCTAACCCTCAATTTTAACTGTTGGTCCTGCTCACTGTCACTGTTTGCCAAAATATGAAGCCTGAAAACCTTTTGGCTAATGCTTTCGCTCATGGTGATAGTAGGGGTAATTGAAACAACTACTAATAATGCACATAAAAAAATGGGTACAAAAACATATAATTTCTTTTTCATAAATAAAACCTGCCTTACTTTTTTAAGCATTGGCAGGTTTTGGTAATTTTATTCAGTAATTTTTGTAATTTTACAGCCCTTGTTAACAGGCGTGCAAACGCAAATATCTTTTGCGTATGGTAAAAGCTCATCAGCCGACCTTTCAGCATCTTCTTTAGATGTGAAAATGCCAAATATAGTGGGGCCGGAGCCGCTCATACAGGTACCGATTGCGTTGTTCTTTCTCATTATTTCTTTAATATCAATACGTTTAGGCACCTCAATAAACTGTTCAAACACATTTTCCATTTTAGAACAGATTTCGTTCAAATCTCTGCTTTGTATTGCGCAAAGCATACCGAATTTATCGGGAGTATGAACCTTGCCGCACTCATCAAACTGTTTATAGGCATATCCTGTATTTACGCTGAAATCGGGCTTGGCAAGCAGGATATAGCATTTTCTTAAAGGCTTAACCTTGCTTAAAACATCTCCTATGCCTTGAGAGAGCAAGGTTCCACCCTTGATACAAAACGGAACATCCGCTCCGACAGTAACACCTATTTTACACAGTTCATCATCTGTAAGATTAGTGTTGAAAATTTTGTTTAGAGCAACTATTACAGCCGCACCGTCAGCACTTCCGCCTGCAAGTCCCGCGGCGTGAGGTATTCTTTTTTCAATATCAATACTAATTCCCTTATTTTTAATTTTTGTCGCCTTAAAGAACGCGTCAGCGGCCTTGTAAGCAATATTTTTTTCATCAAGAGGAATGCCGTCAATATTGCAGGTAATTTTAATATTTCTGCCTTTGATGTTTTCCACTGTGACGGTATCATATATTCCTACGCTCTGCATTATCATAAACAAATCATGATATCCGTCGGTTCTTGTTGCAACTATATCAAGCAACAAATTAATTTTTGCAAATGCCTTAACTTTAACCTTCATTGTTCAATTCCTTAACAAATTCTCCTATTCGGCTGATAGCCTCTTTAATATTATCAATTGAATAGCAATATGAAACTCGAATGTATCCTTCGCCGCAATCGCCGAAAGCGTCACCCGGTACAACTGCTACTCTTTTTGATTTAATCAATCGTTCGGCAAACTCTTCGCTGGTGAGTCCTGTTGATTTAATGCACGGGAAAACATAGAATGCACCCTTCGGCTCAAAGCAATCCAAACCGATTTTTCTAAATCCGTCAACAGTATATCTTCTGCGCATGTCATAATCGTCACGCATTTTTCTAATATCCTTATCACCGTTTTTAAGCGCGTCAATGGCCGCATATTGTGAGTTGGTGGGCGCAGACATAATAGCATACTGATGAAGCTTAGTCATTTGAGAAATTATTGCTGAAGGACCGAGTGCATAACCAAGGCGCCATCCTGTCATTGAGTAGGTTTTTGAAAATCCGTTTATGACAATTGTTCTCTCTTGCATACCGTCAATAGAAGCAATCGAGGTATGCCCCTCAGGTGTATATGTCAATTCACTGTAAATTTCGTCGGAAATAACAAAAATATCCTTGTCAATAATTATCTTGGCAATTGCCTTAAGCTCATCTTCGTTCATAATTGCGCCGGTTGGATTGTTAGGAAAAGGCAACACTAATACTTTAGTTTTGTCTGTAATTGCTTTTTCTAAAGCTTTAGGCGTCAGCTTAAACTCATCTTCATTTTTGGTAACTAAAGGTATAGGAACACCGCCGCATACCTCAACAATTGGCTTATAGCACACAAACGAAGGTTCTACCACAAGAACCTCATCACCGGGATTTATGATTGCCCTAATAGCCATATCAATTCCCTCAGAGCCGCCTACTGTTACCAAAATCTCATTCTTCGGGTCATATTTAACAAGATACTTTCTTGCATAATAATTGGAGATTTCATTTCTCAGCTGTAACAGTCCTGCGTTGGCAGTATATCTTGTAAAGCCTTGTTCTAAATAATCAATTCCCTGTTGTCTAATGTGCCAAGGGGTTAAAAAATCAGGCTCACCAACACCCAAAGAAATAACGTTATCCATTTCCTCGGCAATTGCAAAAAACTTTCTTATTCCTGAGGGCTTAATGTTTACAAGATTACTGTTTAAAAATTTATCATAATTAATCACAGTGAGATTGTCCCCCTGTCATCTCTTTGATTTTGAGTAAACAAAACACCCTGTTCCTTATATTTTTTCAAAATAAAATTAGTAGCAGTTGAAACAACATCTTCAAGGGGAGAAAGCCTTTTTACAACAAACATGGCAACCTCTTCAAAGGATCGGTCCTCAACTATACAGCATAAATCATAGCCACCGCTGATAAGATACACGCTTTCAACCTCGTCAAGTCCGGCAATTCTTTCCGCTACCTCGTCAAAGCCGTGGCCGAATTTAGGCTGAACCTTAATTTCAATCAAAGCCGTAACTGTTTGTGCATGTGCCTTGTCCTTATCAATAAGTGCTCTGTATCCTTTAATAACGCCCGAGTCCTCATAAAGCTTAATTTGAGCCTTAACCTCTTCCTCGGTAACACCAAGCATAACAGCTAATTCCTCGTTACTAAGTCTTGGATTGGTTTCAAGTAAATACAAAAGTCTGTCCATAATTAACTCCTATTCAATAGTAATCAGCATAGGCTGGTGATTTTCAAAAACCGTAAATTTATCATAGCCGCATTCCAATAAAATATCGTAACCCATCTCAATTCCGTTGCAAACCTTTTCTGCATAGTGGGAATCACTGCCGACAGTTACATACTTTCCGCCCATTTTTCGAAAGCGTTTTATTAATTCCTTATTTGGCAGAGTGTCCCTCATATCCATAAAAAGGCCGGAAACATTAAGCTCTAAGGCTTTATCGTTTTTGATTAATTCCTCAAAAATTGAGTCGATAATATCATAATATTTTGAAATATCCACATCAATTTTTTCTCTGGCGACTATATATCTTAAAGGATAGGTTAAATGTGCCAATGTGTCTGCCATATTCCACCTTGCAAGCTCATATTCAGCAGTAAAATACTCGGTTAAAAGGTGTTCAATATTATATTTTTTATAATCGAGAAAATAGAAATCCTCCATATTTTCAAGATTATGAATAGAGCCGATTGTTATATCGTAATTATATTTTTCAAGAATGGCTTGAGACTTCTCTTTTTCATAAATTCCCTGCCCTAATTCTATGCCGGAATAAATCTTTAATTTACCTGCATATTCTTCTTTGACCTTTTCAACGGCGCGAAACTGTTTTTCGGCAAAATCCAAATAGTCAAAATTATCACCATCAATATCACAATGGTCGGTAATTGCAATGCCTAAAGCATTTTGATTATAAGCGCTTTTACAAAGTGCCTCACAGGTGTGATTGCCGTCAAATGAGAACACGGAATGAGTATGAGTATCATATATATTTTTATACATATTTTTACACCAATATTAATTAATTTAGAATATAATAACACACATTTATTCTTTTTTAAATATATTTTGTAATTATTTTATTATTTGTTGAAAAGTAGATATAAATTTGATATAATACAATGCAATTAATGTTGAAATTACATTAAATTACGGAGGAATTTACTATGAGAGCAGTAATTACAGTTATTGGTAAGGATACAGTCGGCATTCTTGCAAAGGTATCTAATATATGTGCCGAATGTAATGTTAATATCGTTGATGTAACTCAATCTGTTTTACAGGATACATTTTGTATGATTATGATGGCAGATACATCAAAATGTCAGGTTGAATTTGCTGAATTTTCCGATAGGCTTTCTGCTTACGGCAGGGATAACGGCCTTGCAATCCATGCAATGCATGAGGATCTCTTTAATTCTATGCACAGAATATAAGGAGGCTTATTAATGATAAATACATACGATATTTTAGAAACTATTAGAATGATTCAAGATGAATGTCTTGACATTCGTACAACAACAATGGGTATTTCCCTTTTGGATTGCGGCGACAGTAATATTGATGCTTCTTGCCAAAAGGTATATGACAAAATATGCAAAAAGGCTGAAAACCTTGTTAAAACAGGCGAGGATATTGAAAAGGAATACGGTATTCCGATTATTAACAAGCGTGTCAGCGTTACGCCAATTTCTATTTTAGCAGGCATCAGCGGCGGCGACCCTGTGAAATACGCATTAACCCTTGAAAAAGCCGCTCAAACAATCGGTGTTAACTTTATCGGCGGATATTCTGCATTGGTTCAAAAGGGCTTTGCCGCAGGTGATTTGGAATTAATCAATTCCATACCCGAGGCGCTTGCAAGAACCGAGCATATTTGCTCATCGGTAAACATCGGTTCAACAAAAGCGGGCATTAACCTTGACGCAGTAAAAATTATGGGACAAAAGGTAAAGGAAGCAGCCGAGCTTACAAAAGACAAGGATTGTATAGCGGCCGGCAAGCTTGTAGTATTTTGTAATGCGCCTGAGGATAATCCTTTTATGGCCGGTGCTTTTCACGGAGTATCCGAACCTGATTGTGTTATTAACGTTGGTGTGTCCGGTCCCGGTGTAGTTAGAGCGGCTGTGTCAAAATATCCCGATTATTCTATTAACGAAATTGCAGAACTGATTAAGAAAACAGCCTTCAAGGTAACAAGAATGGGACAATTGGTTGGTACACTTGCCAGCGAAAGGCTTGGAGTACCCTTTGGAATTGTTGATTTATCACTTGCACCAACACCGGCTATCGGTGATTCGGTTGCTCATATTCTTGAAGAGATAGGCCTTGAGCAATGCGGTGCCGCAGGCACAACTGCTTGCCTTGCTATGCTTAATGATGCAGTTAAAAAGGGCGGAGTTATGGCGTCTTCAAGCGTCGGCGGTCTTTCAGGTGCATTTATTCCTGTTTCCGAGGATGCAGGCATGATTGACGCGGCAAAGAGCGGTGCGTTAACCATTGAAAAGCTTGAGGCGATGACTGCCGTTTGCTCTGTCGGTCTTGATATGATTGTAATTCCCGGCGACACAACTCCCGAGGTAATCAGCGGCATTATTGCCGACGAAGCCGCTATCGGTATGGTTAACGGAAAAACAACAGCTGTACGTGTTATACCTGCCATTGGTAAAAAAGTCGGTGATGAACTTGAATTCGGCGGATTACTGGGAAGCGGTCCTGTTATGAAGGTTAATACAAAATCGCCTGCAAGGTTCATTAACAGAGGCGGCAAAATTCCCGCACCTCTACATTCCCTTAAAAACTGATTTCAAAGGAGTGGTTATCCACTCCTTATTTTATTGCAAAAAAATAAGGCTCGATAAATCGAGCCTTAAAATTATTGATTATTGGGCGTCAGCGTATGGTAAAACATCTGTATTATCAAATGTAAGAGGACTGTACTCGCCATTTTCTAATACATAAACTGACTGGAGCTTCACAGAAACTGCAAAGGTTTTACCGCTTGCATTCAAGATATAACAATCAGCATTGTTAATCTTTTCAATATTACCAGTGTAGCCTATTGAACCGTTAGACGGATCTGAGCTGAAGCCTAAATCCCTATACTGATCATGAAGAACCTGCTTAAGCAGAGCCTGTGCATAAGATACATCATAATCAGGAGTAGTTGTTATCTCATGTTGATTTTCATATCTGTCGTAAATAACAGTCTCTGTTTCTCCCTCGGTAACCTCCTCGGGCTTTAATGTCGGTGCAGTATATGTAAACCACATAAACAAGAAGAAAATAACATAAGCAATAAGTACCAATAAAATGATCATACGAACAATCTTCTTCCAGGTTTTGCCTGTGTTGGTTGCTGCAAAGGCTTCCTCAATTGTTGGAATGGGAGTTGGCACGAATGGCTTATTCTTTTTGTTAGCCTTTTTTTCTGCCTTTTGATTATCTTTATTAATTTTCTTAACGAGCTTTTCATAGCTTTTAGCCTGCTGTTTTGCTTCCTTAGCCTGCTGTTTTGCCATCTTAGCTTCCTTTTTTGCGAGTTTGCTCTCTTTACTCAAAGCAGTCCCCTCCTTATAAGTATAGATAAAGTATACCATTAATGAAAACAAAATTCAACAACAAATTTAATGGAATTTAATAAAATTTATTAACAAATTGTAAACATTACAAGATATTGTTTGAAAATAATGTTAACATACCATATATTTTGCTTGAATATAGAGTGATTATGAGTTAACATAATAATAGTCTGTCATTTGAGGTGATTTTATGAATGAATTATATTCTTTATATAACGACTTTTACGATGAGTACGGAATTATTGTAAAAATAATTATTGGATTTTTAGTTTTTATTCTTCTCTATGTTTTTAGAAATAAACTGTCAATGATTATTTTAAAGCTTTTAGGAAGAATTGCTTTTAATAAAGATGATAAAAACACAAAAAGAGATTCTCTTATAAGCTCGTTAAACAGACCCCTTTCAAGCTTCTTTGTAATATTAGGTCTATTCATTGCAGTTTATATAAATATTACCTCACCCGCTATTGTAAAGGCATTTAAAATTGCCACTATATTGATAATTTGCTGGGCACTTGTGAACTATTTATCAGACAATCTTTTTTTACTGTTCCACTTTGGCGAGGACGCGAATAATAAAACTAATACAACGGCAATAAGATTTATATCAAATATTTTAAAGGTATTGATTATTGCCTTTGCAGTTATGATGATTATAAGCGAATTGGGATATAATGTTAACGGCTTGATAACCGGTATAGGCGTTGGCGGTTTGGCAATTTCCCTGGCGGCCCAGGACGCTGTATCTAACCTTATCAGCGGTTTTATTATTGTGTTTGAAAAGCCTTTTATTGTTGGAGATATGATTCAAACCTCATCAGTGATGGGAACTATAGAAGAGGTTACAATGCGTTCTACTAAAATAAGAACCCTCGAGGATAGTGTTATAACCGTTCCAAATTCAAATTTAACAAATGATGCGATTATTAACATTAGCAGAATGGATAAAAGACTTATTTCACTTGAATTTGGTTTGGAGTATTCTACATCTAACGAATTGTTTGAAAAATGCCAGAAGGACATTGAAAAATATTTAATTGATGACGATGCAATACTCCCGCATCCGATTAGAGTTAACTTTAAATCCTTTGAGGATTCGTCGCTGAATATTAATGTTACCTGCTACACAGTTACCTCAAATATGGATGAATATCTAAAAATTCTTAACAATGTTAATCTCAGCATAAAGAAAATCATTGAGGATAACGGAGCAAGCTTTGCTTTCCCGACAAATACTGTATATATTAACAAATAAGAGCTTGGTTTACCAAGCTCTTATCTTTTTATGTATATTCCCAAACGTTTAATTAATCCACTATAATAGTCCCTTTGCATAGGCAGGGTCATGATTTTTTGTTCAAGCCTTTGCTTTGAGAGTATTTCCTTTCTCTCACTTGCATCGGGATTGGAAATTCTTACCTCGTCATAAACGTCATCATTTTGGGTTTTAATTTTTATATTGCCCTTATGACCGGGCAAACATTTTACTTTAATTTTACCGTCCTTATATTCGGCTTCGATGTCCCCAAACACTTCAAGAGTAACATTGCATTGGGCGTCTTCGGGATATTTATAAATCCCAAAGCATTCTTCCCCGCCCTCAAGAACATAATAATCATAGCAAAAATCATCGTTGGAATTTACCAATTTAACAAGCTTTAATTCTTCATCAAAGCTCTCAAAGGCCTCAATTTTCAGTAATGAACATTCGCCCTCAAACTCGTCTATTCTAACTGCAAGCTTATCTGTAACAATGGAATCAAAGCAAAATGTTGCTGTTCTTCGGTTTTTATCAAAAGCACCGGTTTTGAACTGCTTTGAGCCGATTTGAACTGTCGCATTAATGATATTATTATCAACTATTGGGCTTTCATATAGCTTAATGCAAGAAATACTTTTTGGCTCATCAAGTATAATCATAACAATTCTTTTATCATCAAATTCATCGGCAGTCCACACATTTGCCCCGGGAATAAGGCTTTTATCACAAATATCATTGCTGTCAACAAGCTTAAAGTCAATAAGTCCATTTGGATTTCCGCCGGTAGCAGTAATTTTTGATTGGTATAAAACACTGTCCGTTCGTCTTTTCCAAAACACCTTATCACCGTTAAGAATACTGCCGGCATGGTCTGTTGCGGTTTGACTTGAATATTTCATCATGGCTTTATAGCTTGATGAATTTTGCAAGGCTCTTGAAAGAGACCTTTTTGCAACGGGAAAGCGAACTCTTTCCTCCCATAAATAAACATTGTTTTCCTGCATTAAATTTGACTCTGTAGCCAAACGTGTAGATTTAGAATTTAAAGAGTAAAAGTCTTGATTTCCTTCCCATGCAGTTGAATAGGCAAAGCCCTTAAACACATCCGGATGATAAGTGTTATCCTCCTTAAGAATATCTCCCAGAGCTTCCTCGAAGAATAAGCTTAACGCTCTGTGATCGCAGTGACTGTCGTAATCGCAGCAAAATAGGGTGTCGGGTTTATATAGCTCAATAATTTCTTTTATATCGTTCAATATATTAACGCGTTTGAATTCATTGTTGCTAAAGGAATTATGATTCTCCAAACCGTAGGCAGTAACATATCCCTTTGACGATTTAACAAGCTCATCGTCATTACAGTTATAAATATGCTTTTTGTCTTTTTTTAAGCTATCGCTATATCCCAAAAAGATAACATTTTCCTTAGGTATTTTATATTCATCAGCAACATTAATTGCCTCGTGAAGTCTTGTGTTTCCCAAGCCATAGTAATCCCCGTTGGTTAAAAACACAATTCTTACAATTGAGCCGTGCTGGACATATTGTTCAATGATGCCGCCGTATAAATTGATTTCATCATCCTCATGAGGTGCAAACATCATAACATTTTTTCCGCCGTATAGAATTGCTCTGTTTGGCTCAGCACCCTTATATTGAGTTTTCTCTGTGATTCGTTTTTCGGCAATTTCTGCAAAAATAAGGGTTCCTATAACCGCAATAATCAAAATTACAAAAATAACTATTGTTAATGTCTTCGGAAAAAGCAGAAAAGCCGAAAAAAACAATAACAAATCAAGTACACCCATTATTGCATAAATCTGTATCATTCTGGACTCAATATGAATGTAAAATCCAAAGAGAAAAGTAATAAGCAATGAACATAAAATTCTAACGGGAGGCAATGTTGCCTTTACAAAGCAAAACACAAGAAACACTACACCGAGAAATGACAAAGCGGCAATTATTGAAACAGCCACAGGCTTTTTTTCATAGGTTTTAACTTTATCCCAATTAACGTTAATCATTGAATTCTCCTGATTAAAAAGGTGTTATGCTAAACAATCATCTAATGCCTTGATAATGGCTGCCTTGTCCATTCCCCTGCCGATAAATACGATTTTATTAACTCTGTCACCATATTGGGGATGCCATGCGGCCGCAATATCGGGATTCATTGCAAGAATTTGTTTTCTGTCAGCCTCAGGGAAAGCGGCAATCCAGCTTCCGTCGTCGGTAGCGGTCTTTTGCTTACCGCTTTGCTCAAATATATATGCAGTTTGAGGATCTTCAATTATCCAAAACAGTCCCTTTGCGCGAATAACCTCTTTCGGCCACTTTGCAAAAACGAAATCCTCAAATTTCTTTTTTGAAAAAGGCTTCACATTTTGATAAACAAAGGTTGAAATACCGTATTCCTCGGCCTCGCCCTCATCGTGATGGTGATGGTGATGATGGTGGTGACCGTGTTGCTCGTGCTCATGTTCGTGCTCGTGTTCGTGATCATGCTCGTGCTCATGATGGTGATGTTCATGTTCATCATGGTGATCATGATGTTCGTCGCTTAAGTTCTGTGAGTTCTCCCCCTCGCTCTGCATGGCTTGAATCCAACCTGCGCTCTCAAGTATTTTTTCGTAATCAAATCTGCCTGTTGAGAGAATATCGGCAACATCAACCTTACCGAAGGTTGTTTCAATTATCTTTGCTTTAGGCTGAAGTGCCTTAATTACATCAAGCACATCTTTCTTTTCTTCCTCGGTAACCTCGTCAATCTTATTGAGAATAATTGTGTTACAGTATTCAATCTGCTGAACAAGAAGATTTTCAATATCCTCCTCGTCCATATTTTCATTAAGCAAGGATTTGCCTGAACTAAACTCATCGGCCATTCTCTTTGCGTCAACAACAGTTGTAATATTGTCAAGATAAGCAACTGCCGGCATATTTGCATTAGGATCTGTGCCGTCCAGCATACAAATTGAGCCTGCGATTGGGCCGGGTTCACAAATACCTGAAGCTTCAATTAATATATAATCAAACTTTTTGCTTTTTGCCAGCTGAATTATTTGTTTCATTAAATCAACGCTCAAGGTACAGCAAATACATCCGTTTGAAAGGGGTACAAGGCTGTCATTACCCTGAGTAACAGTTCCGCCCTTTGCAATCAGCTCGGCATCAATATTAACCTCGCCTATATCATTTACAATAACAGCTACCTTGTAGCCCTCTTGGTTTTGTAAAACATGATTTAAAAGAGTTGTTTTACCTGCACCGAGATAGCCTGTAAGTAATGATACAGGAACTAATTTCTTTTTGTTAAACATATTATCACTCCCTATTAATTAACAGTATTATACACCTAATGATTTTACAAGTCAAAAATATGCAAATAAATTAATTATATATTAACAAAGCCTTTGAAAGAATTAACGAATATTATTATATAAGTGAAGAGTGAAAAGTGAAAAGGTAAGAAATAAGCCCCAAGAACTATCGTTCTTGGGGCAATGGAGGCGCCACCCAGATTTGAACTGGGGCATAGAGGTGTTGCAGACCTTTGCCTTACCACTTGGCTATGGCGCCATATTAAGTTTAAAAATTAATGTAGCACCACTATGGCACTACATTAATTTATGGAGCGGATTACGAGACTCGAACTCGCTACCTTCACCTTGGCAAGGTGACGCTCTACCGGGTGAGCTAAATCCGCAGATTTGGTGCTTCCGGACGGAATCGAACCATCGACACGAGGATTTTCAGTCCTCTGCTCTACCAACTGAGCTACAGAAGCACGTAATGGCGACCCGGAACGGGCTCGAACCGTCGACCTCCAGCGTGACAGGCTGGCGTTCTAACCAACTGAACTACCGGGCCATTAGTGCCCAAAGCAGATATAAAATCTGCTTTGGAAATGGTGGAAACAACAGGGCTCGAACCTGTGACCCCCTGCTTGTAAGGCAGGTGCTCTCCCAGCTGAGCTATGCTTCCATACATCGCACTTGCGACGTGTTATATAATACATTATTTATAATTAAAAGTCAACACTTTTTTAATTGTTTTTTTAATTTTTTTCAGTGGCCGTTTTCAGCAGTTTTTTAATGTCATTTGGAGTAAATACATATTCCTTATCGCAAAAATGACATTCAACCTTAGTGTCCTGTGTATCATTTGCCATTTCGGTTAAATTTTCTATTCCTGTTGAAATTAATGCATTTTCAACTCTTTCTCTGGAGCAATTGCATTTATACACTGCTTCGCTTTCATCAAGCTTATCAAGATTAAAGCCCTGTAAAGCTCTTTTTGCAATATTATCGGCACTGTATCCCTTTTGAAGCATAGAAGTAACAGATTCTATAGTATTTATATTCTCCTCAATTTTAGTTATGATCTCATCAGGGCAATAAGGCAAAAGCTGAATAATAAAGCCTCCTGCGTGGCCTACAGACAAATCGGGGTTGACAGATACTCCCAAGGCACAAACCGAAGGAGTTTGCTCTGAGGTTGCAAAATAGTTGGTAATATCCTCGGCGATTTCACCGCTTATTATGGGAGTTTGACCAACATAGGGTTCCTTCATGCCTATATCTTTAATAACATATAGCTGACCGTCTGTTCCAACAGCACCCCTAACATCAAGCTTCCCCTTTTCGTTAAGAGGGATTTCAACAATTGGGTTTTGAACATAAGCTCTAGTATTGCCATTATAGTCAGCAACGGCAATCAAATCGCCGCAGGGACCGCCGCCGTTCATTCTAACGGTTATTGAATCGTCTTCACCTTTAAGCATATCTCCCATCATGGAAGCAGCGGTAGCAAGTCTGCCTAAAGCGGCGGTAACGGTAGCGCTTGGCTTATGAATTCTTTCAATTTCAGCAACAATATCGGTAGAATCACAGGCAATAACAAAAGCACTGCCGTCATCAGTAATATATCTAACAATTTTTCCCATTTTAACACCTGTTATTTACATACAAAATATATTCTTTCACTGTTATCCACAGGGGGCTTTTTTGACATATCATCATAAATGTCAACACTTTCAAATCCGGCTTTTTTAAGCATATCAACCAATTCATACGGAGTATAGGCTATCTCGGTAAACTCCTCACTGAATCTGTCGTAGGAGGAGCCGTTGAATATAAAAATATCAAGTAATATTCTAACTGTTCGCTCATCTATAGCTTCATTATCCCATACTAAATAAAAATCATCGTTTTCAAAAACAAAAGTATTATCAGCTAAAACCTGCTGATGCTTAAATAATGTATTAACATCAAAAACAAACAGCCCATCATTTTTAAGGTAAGATTTTACCAAATTAAATGTGGACTGAACATCCTTTTTTGAAGTCAAATGATTAATGCTGTCAAGGCAACAAACAACCGCGTTAGCTTTACTAACAGGCTCAAAATCCTTAATATCGGATAAAACAAGGGAATATCTTCCCTCATATCCTAAAAGCTTGTTTTGAGCAATTGTAAGCATATCAGCTGACAAATCAACGCCTGTTACATTAAAGCCGAGTTTTAACAGCCATTCGCTTATAGAACCGGTCCCGCAGGCTAAATCAATAATATTGCCGCCTTTAATTCCGCTACTGCTGAGAATATCAACCATATACTTTGCTCTGGCTTCGTATTCAACATTTTCGGTCAGCCTGTCATATAATGCGGCAAAAACGCCGTAGCTACTCATTTTCTTCGGCTTCAATTCTTTCAAATATTTTATCATATCCGTCACAACCGTATTGAAGTGAACGGTTTACTCTGCTGATAGTAGCAGTTGAGGCTCCTGTTTCATTAACAATATCGGTATATACGGATTTGTCTGAAAGCATTTTGGCAACTACAATTCTTTGAGAAAGTGTTTTCAGCTCCTGAACAGTGCATAAATCCTCGAAAAAATCATAGCATTCTTCCCTTGTTTCAAGAGCAAGAATTGCTTTAAACAAAAAATCTATATTTTTATTTTCAAGCTTATTATTCATGTTAAAGCCCTCCGTAGATATATTGTTTATATTTTAGCACATTAAATCGTGATAGTAAAGAAAAATCCCCAAAAAAGTTTTGGGGATTTAAAATATTATATTACTTTACAAGTTCATCATAGATATCAAAGCAATCAAAGGTTGCAAAATAATCCGCAGGTGTTTCAGCGCGGCGAATCATTTGATAGCTTCCGTCTTCCCTTAGTAAAATTTCAGCACTCTTAAGCTTACCGTTATAATTATAACCCATTGAAAAGCCGTGAGCACCTGTATCGTGAATAAACAGAATGTCTCCCATTTCAATTTTAGGCAGCTTTCTGTCAATAGCAAACTTATCGCAATTTTCACAAAGAGAACCGGTTACATCATAGGTGTGGTCACAGGGCTGATTTTCCTTGCCAAGAACGGTAATATGATGATATGCACCGTAAATTGCAGGACGCATAAGATTAACGGCACAGGCGTCAACGCCGATATATTCCTTGTGTGTATGCTTTTCGTTAATGGCGGTTGTAACAAGTCCTCCATAAGGTCCCATCATAAATCTGCCCATTTCAGTGCAAATTCTTACATTGCCCATTCCGGCAGGAACAAGAACCTCATCAAACACCTTATGCACGCCCTCGCCGATTACTGCAATATCGTTCGGCTCCTGATCGGGAAGATAAGGAATACCTACTCCGCCCGACAGATTAATGAATGTGATATTAGCGCCTGTTTTATCTCTCAATTCAACAGCAAGCTCAAACAAAACCTTTGCAAGCATTGGATAATAATCATTTGTAACTGTATTTGAAGCAAGAAATGCGTGGATACCAAACTCCTCAACGCCCTTTTCCTTCATTATTCTAAATGCCTCAAATATTTGCTCGGTTGTCATGCCGTACTTTGCGTCGCCGGGGTTGTCCATAATATCATTGCTGATTTTAAAGGTGCCGCCCGGATTGTAACGGCAGCTCATTTTTCTTGGGAGCTTACCGCAGGCCTTTTCCACAGCCTCAATGTGGGTAATATCGTCGAGATTTATAATTCCGCCTAAATCGTTGCAAAGCTTAAACTCCTCAATAGGGGTATCGTTTGATGAAAACATAATATCATCACCAGTTGCACCGATAGCTCTTGACATCATAAGCTCGGTTTTTGAAGAACAATCACATCCGCAACCGTATTCCTGCAAAATATTAATTAAAAACGGATTAGGTGTTGCTTTAACTGCGAAATATTCCTTAAAGCCTTCGTTCCAAGAGAAAGCGTCCTTTAACGCTTTAACATTATTTCTAATTCCCCTTTCGTCGTAAAGATGAAAGGGTGTTGGAAAGTCCTTAATAATTTCCTGTGCCTTTTCAAGGCTGACAAACGGTGTCTTTGACATTTTTATATTCTCCTCTTTAGATAGATTATTGATTTATGGCTTGTTCAATTACTTTTTTTAATTCTTCAACGCCCTCGCCGTTTTGTGATGAAAAAGGAATAATCTTCACATCGCCTGCTACGGTCAGCTCTTCTTTGGAAGAATCAAGGCGTTTTTTATATTCCTTAACCTTTAGCTTGTCTGATTTAGTCATGGCAATTACAAAAGGAATATTCATCTGCTTCATAAACTCAATCATAGCATAATCATCAGCCGATGGCTTATGCCTCATATCAACAAGCTGAACCACAAGCCTTATGTTTCTGCCCGACTGAAAATACCCTTCCATAAGCTCGCCGAAGCGTTCCTTTTCCTGACGGCTTATTTTTGCATATCCGTATCCCGGTAAATCAACAAATTTTATTCCGTCAACATCATAAAAATTTATGGTAATGGTTTTTCCCGGCACAGAGCTGACTCTTGCAAGGGATTTTCTGTTGAAAAGCTTGTTTAAAAGCGAGCTTTTGCCAACATTGGACCTGCCTGCAAAGGCGATTTCAGGTGCATTTGATGCAGGAAGCTGATTAGACAAGCCATAAGCTTTTTCAAATTGTGCAATATTATAATTCATAAATCACCTATTGAGTTATAGCCGCATTATTTGGACTATTGGTTTTTGTAACCTTGTTAACATTTGGCTTAGGTGTATATTCAAGCGCTATTGGCATTACATCGCTGAATGTACTTACAGAAACAAATGTTATGTTATCTTTTACCTCGTCGCTGATTTCAGCCAAATCCTTAACATTATCCTTTGGAATTATGACAGTATCACAGCCTGCCTTGTAAGCGGCCATGGATTTTTCCTTTAATCCGCCGATGGGCATTGCATTTCCTTTAAGTGAAATCTCCCCTGTCATGGCAACATTTGATTTAATAGGGATACCCGTTAACTCGCTGACAAGGGCGGTTGTAATAGCAAGCCCTGCAGAGGGGCCGTCCTTTGGTATTGCCGCTTCGGGAGCGTGAATATGTATATCCATTGTTTTATAAAAATCAGTGTTAATACCGTATTCAACTGCTTTCGAACGGACATAGCTAACAGCAGTTTTGGCACTTTCCTTCATAACATCGCCAAGATTTCCTGTTAACTCAAGCTTGCCTGTTCCCTCTAAAGCCGAAATTTCAATTGGTAGCATGGTACCGCCTACCTGAGTCCATGCAAGGCCGTTAACGGTTCCAACCTTATTTTCGGCAGTAACAATCTCTTTATCATATTTTTCAACGCCCAGATAAGTTGATAAATTATTACTGTCAACCTTAAAGCATTTTTCGCCCTTATCAAGAGCTACTGCCGCTTTTCTGCAAAGGGTGGCTATATTTTTTTGTAAAGCACGAACTCCTGCCTCTCGAGTATAACATTCAATTATTTTATAGATAGCATCATTGGTAATCTTAAACTCTTTTGAGCTGATATTGTGCTTATCAAGTTCTTTTTTTATAAGATGCTTTTTGGCGATGTTGAACTTTTCATCAAAGGAATAAGAATTAAGCTCAATTATTTCCATTCTGTCGTGAAGCGGAGCGGAAATAGTCGATGTATCGTTAGCGGTTGTTATAAAAAGAACCTTGCTTAAATCAACCGGAAAATCAATATAATGGTCTGTAAAGCTGAAATTCTGCTCGGGATCAAGTGCTTCAAGCAAAGCAGAGGAAGGATCTCCCTTGTAATCACTGCCAAGCTTATCAATTTCATCAAGCAAAACAATAGGATTCATAACACCGCTTTTGATAATTGCATCAATAATCCTGCCGGGCATTGCACCTATGTATGTTTTTCTGTGCCCTCTTATTTCAGCCTCATCGTGTACTCCGCCAAGTGCAACCCTTACATATTTTCTGTTCATGGATTTTGCAAGGGATTTAACTATACTTGTTTTACCTACTCCCGGAGGACCGTAAAGACAAATGATTTGACCTGAAAAATCGGGATTACGTTTATACACTGCCAACGATTCAACAATACGGCTTTTAACCTTATCTAAACCATAATGGTCTTTATCAAGTATTCTTCTTGATTTTTCAAGATTAATGCTGTTTTTGGTGTATTTTCCAAAAGGTATTTCAAGGCATTTATCAAGATATGTTCTTACAACGGTTGCCTCGTGAGAACCCTGTGGCATTTTGGAAAGCTTGTCGCATTCAAGATAAAGCTTTTCCTTAATTTCATTTGAACATTTTAAGCTGTCAATAGTTTTTCGGTACCTGTCTGCCTCTTCAAGAACATTTTCACCTTCACCAAGCTGATCGGCAATAATCTTCATTTCTTCGCGAAGATAGTATTCCTTTTGATTTCTGTCAATCTCCTTTTGTACCTTTTCCTGAATTTCAACCTCTATATCAATGGTTTCATTTTCTTTTTTAAGCAGCACCAAAAGCTGTTGAATTCTCTTTTGGGGATTAATAATTTCAAGAATTTCCTGCTTGTCCTTAAATTCAAAAAAGGTATTAGAACAGATATAGTCGCAAAGCTCGCCTATATCGCTTATTGAAATAATATTGCTGATTACTTCGTTTGAAATTTTAGAAATCTTTGAAGCGTAGCTTTCAAATTCCTTTTTTAAGGCTCTTTCATAGGCCTTATCCTTAGATGTGGGCTCAACACTGCCCATATCGGCAATATCTACAACGCCTGCAATAAAAGGTGATTGCTGAAAAACTGTTATTAAATTTGCTCTTTTTATTCCCTGAACTATTACTCTGAAGTTTGCAGAATTTGGGATTTTAAGCATTTGCTTAATTTCACAAATTACGCCCATTTCATACATATCGTCAATAGTGGGATTATCAACAGACGCATCCCTTTGGGCAACTAAAAAGATTTTTTGGTCCTTATTCATTGCTGATTTTAAAGCCGAAATGCTCTTTTTTCTGCCCACATCAAAATGAAGGCTCATATTTGGAAATACAACCAAACCCCTTAAAGGTATAACGGGAATTTCAATAAAATCAGACAAATCTGTAATTCTTTCTCTATTATTATCCATTAGTACATATCCTCATAAATAGTTGGTTAATATTATAATATAAAACTTACGAAAACGCAATAAAAAAATAAAACCCACATAAAAGTGGGTTTTATTTATGCATTTTTCAAATCCTTTGAGTGAAGCAAAACGGATTTACGTTTGTTGCCTGTTCTCATTAAGGGCTTTGCACCGTTTCTGACACAATCCTCGGTAATGGTAATCTTTTCAATATTATAATTAGAGGGAATTGTGAACATTAAATCATTTAAAATTGATTCAAAAACGGAGCGTAAACCTCTTGCGCCTGTTTTTCGTTCAAGAGTAATATCTGCCATTGCCTCCAAAGCTTCAGGCTTAAATTCAAGCTGAACCTCATCCATTTCAAACAGCTTTGTATATTGCTTAACAATGGAGTTTTTAGGTTCGGTCATAATTCTAACCAATGCGGCTTTATTAAGGTTTTCAAGAACTGTTACAACAGGAATACGACCGATAAGCTCGGGAATCAAACCGTATTTGACTAAATCGTGCTGGTTCACATTTTTCATTATGTCTTCATGCTCAATCTTATTTTTATTAAGATCCGAACCGAAGCCAAGTGAATTTCTTCCAATTCGCTTTTCAACTATTTTTTCAATGCCGTCAAAGGCACCGCCGCAAATAAACAAAATATTTGTGGTATCAATTTGAATAAATTCCTGCTGGGGATGCTTTCTGCCCCCTCCCGGAGGCACATTTGAAACAGTACCCTCAAGGATTTTTAACAGGGCTTGCTGAACTCCCTCACCGCTTACATCACGGGTAATTGAACGATTCTCGCTTTTTCTTGAAATCTTATCAATTTCGTCAACATAGATAATGCCGCGCTGAGCCTTTTCTATATCAAAATCCGCGGCTTGAATAAGTCTTAAAAGAATGTTTTCTACATCTTCACCAACATAGCCGGCCTCGGTAAGGGTGGTAGCATCTGCAATAGCAAAGGGTACATCAAGGATTTTTGCAAGAGTTTGTGCAAGCATTGTTTTGCCGACACCGGTAGGACCCAGAAGCAAAATGTTGCTCTTTTGAAGCTCGACCGAACCGTCACCACCGTAAAAAATACGCTTGTAATGATTATAAACTGCAACAGAAAGAGCTTTTTTTGCATCATCCTGACCAATTACATATTCATCAAGCTTTTCCTTGATTTCCATAGGCTTTGGCAGAATCATATCTTCAGCATCATTATCTGCTGATTTTGAAACAGGCTCAGGACCTATCAAATCGTTACAAAGTGCAACGCATTCATCGCAGATGAACACACCGGGACCTTCTATTAACTTGTTAACCATTGATTCGCTTTTGCCGCAAAATGAACACCTTGCAGCATGAATGTTTGAATCATCTCTTGACATTAGTTAAGCCCCTATCTCTTTTCTATTACCTTATCAACAAGGCCGTATTCCATAGCCTCTTGTGCTGACATCCAATTATCTCTGTCAGTATCTCTAACAAGGGTTTCGTAATCCTTGCCGGTATTTTCCGCAAGAATTCTGTTTAACTTTTCCTTTGTCTTTAAAAGGTTTCTGGCTGCGATTTCAACATCTGTAGCCTGGCCGGTAATTCCGTTTCCGCCAACAAGAGGTTGATGAATAAGAATTTCGCTGTTAGGTAAAGCAATACGCTTTCCCTTTGCACCGCTTGAAAGCAAAAATGCTCCCATGCTTGCGGCCATACCCACACAAATTGTTGACACGTCGCATTTAATATAATTCATTGTGTCGTAAATAGCTAAACCTGCGGTTACAGAGCCGCCGGGTGAGTTAATATATAATGAAATGTCCTTTTCACTATCCTGACTCTCCAGAAACAGAAGCTGTGCAACAACCAATGAAGCACTTGTATCGTCCACCTGGTCAGATAAAACAATTATTCTGTCGGATAAAAGTCGTGAAAAAATATCAACACTGCGTTCGCCTGTGCTTGATTGCTCAATTACGTATGGCATTGATGGCATAAATAATCACTATCCTTTAAATATATTAAGCCTTTTTAGCACTGTCAACAATTAAGTCAACAGCCTTTTTGGTATTTACATCTCTGGCAATATTTTCTGCAGGAACGGCTTTCTTGATTTGGTCAGCCTCCATACCGTATTGCTCTGCAAGCTTAGCAACCTCAGCATCAATTTCTTCTTCAGTTGCATTAATTTTTTCTGCATCAATAATAGCATTAATTGCAAGCTCTACCTTAACTTGTTGTTTTGCTCCGTCCATAAATTGAGCCTTAAACTGCTCAACTGTTTGACCGAGATAGCCAAGATATGTGTTAAGATCAATACCCTGCATTTGGAGTCTGTAGCTGTAATCATTCATCATGTCGTCGCATTTTTGCTGGAACATAACCTCAGGAATTTCAGCCTCCATATTCTCAACAACCTGCTCTAAAAGCTGATTTTCAAAATCTGTCTTTGCGTTGGCTTCCTTCTTTTCGGCAATTTGTTTTTTAAGGTCAGCCTTTAATTCATCAAGAGTATCAAACTCAGATACATCCTTTGCAAACTCGTCATCAAGCTCAGGAAGCTCCTTGTGCTTGATTTCGTGGATTTTACACTTAAACACAGCGTCCTTACCGGCAAGCTCTGCAGCATATTCCTCAGGGAAGGTTACGTTAACGTCAAATTCCTCGTCAACCTTATGTCCTGCAACCTGCTCCTCAAAGCCGGGAATAAATGAACCTGAGCCAAGCTCAAGGGGATAATTTTCGCCTTTACCGCCTTCAAATGCTACACCGTCAACAAAGCCTTCAAAATCAATTTCAGCAGTATCGCCCATCTTTGCGGCCTCATCATTAACTGATACAAGACGGCTGTTTCTGTCCTGCATGCTCTTAAGCTCTTCTGCAACATCCTCGTCGGTAGCCTCTGTGTCAAGCATCTTAGCTTCAAGGCCTTTATACTCACCAAGCTTAACCTCCGGGTATGTAGTAACTGTTAATTTCATTTCAACGCCCTCAGCCTTGCTGATAACAGGTACGTCTGTAAGCTCAGGCTGTGCAACAACCTTTAACTCAGCCTCTTCAATTGCGGCTTGAACAGCCTCAGGATATACAATATCAAGAGCTTCTTCATAGAATGCACCCTCGCCATATACCTTTTCAACCATACCCATTGTTGCCTTACCCTTGCGGAAGCCGGGGATTTGGATTGACTTTCTTTGCTTCATATATGCTGACTTGCAAGCCTCGGTAAAGGTTGCGGCATCAACGGTTACTTCAATTTCATAGGTATTTGTATCTACCTTATTTGATGACTTCAGTGCCATAGCAATGACCTCCTAATATATAAAATAAATTTTATCATCGAGCAAGCATTATAACATATATATAATAAAAAAACAACACATTTGTAAAAAATATCTAATTTAGCATTTTTTATGTTCTTACAAGCTTTGGGGTAAAACCAAGCCTGTCACAGGAAATCAATTTAAAATCAATTCCGTTAACATTATCGTCAACTGCAAGCTTGGCGGCTACACCGTGAAGATGCCCAAAAAAGCACTTTTTTATTCCATATTCGTTTAATAAATTTAAAATTTCAACACACTTACAATCAGTAGTGATGGGCGGATAGTGCAAAAAAACTATCTTTTCATCACACTCTGCGCTGTCAAGGGACATTTTTAAGCGATTTACTTCCCTGTTTAATATTTTTTCATCGTGGGCTTCTTCGCTTTCAAACATCCAGCCTCTTGAGCCGCAAACGGAAATTCCGTCAACATTATAAGAATTATTGTGAAGAATTTTTATTTTATCAAAATTATTTTCTGCAATAAATTTATTCATTTTATTTGCCGTGTTCCACCAATAATCATGATTTCCCTTTAAAATTATCTTCTCACCGTTTAAGCTGTTTATAAAATCAAAATCGGCCTTTAATTCATCAAAATTCATTGCCCAGCTGATATCGCCGGCAATAACAACAGTGTCATTACTGCTTACAACACTATTCCAATTTTTTTCAAGTCTTGAAACATAATCGTTCCAGCCGATAAATGAATCCATTGGTTTATCGGTTCCAAACGACAAATGTGTATCGGCAATTGCAAATAATGACATAATATCTCCTGAATAAAAAACTAAATTACGAAAAAAATAATCTTGAAGGGAGTGAAAAGTAATGGAAAAGGAAATTAAAGGAATCTCTTGCGAGGTTAAAAATTGCGTTCACCACGATGTTTCAAACACCTGCACCGCAGGTCATATCAATGTTGGCACACAATCTGCAAAAACAACATCAGAAACAACATGCCAAACATTTGAATGCTGTGACGGCTGTGACTGCAAATAGCTAAAAAACGGTGACAAAAGTCACCGTTTTATTTTTTATAAATCAAGAAGCTTAAATACCATTTCACTCATATTTTCTTTGTCACAAACATTAGTGAAGCGAACCTCTTTATCCTTAAGGGCTTTAAGAGGTGTTGGTACTTCGGTGCCGGTTACACTGTTTAACTCGTCAACCATTTCAAATTCATCAAGCTCCGGTGTTTTACCGCCGAGAACTGCAGTGAGAACGCTTTTTGAGAACTTATAAGGAGAAGCAGTTGAATCAATAACGGTTACAATATCATCATTTGTTTCTTCAACGTAATTCTCATAAACCTTGACGGCAACAGCGGTATGAGTGTCACACAAATAGTTATATTTTTCAAAATGCTCCTTGATTGTTGCGTCAACAGAGCTTTCGTCACAATATCCTGCGTCAAACAAAGACTTAATATTAGCAATAAGCTCGTTTGAAACCCGATATTTTCCGTCAGCATTAAGGCTTGACATAAGATTTGTAACAAGCTTGTCGTCCTCACCGCTTACATGGTACAAAAGTCTTTCAAGGTTTGAAGAAATAAGAATATCCATTGACGGAGATGTGGTTGTAAAAAACTGTCTGTTCTTATTGTATTCACCTGACTTTAAGAAATCGGTAAGAACATTGTTTGAATTAGAAGCACAAACCAACTTTTTAATAGGCAGACCCATATTCTTTGCATAATAAGCCGCAAGAATATTACCGAAGTTTCCTGTGGGAACCACAACATTTATCTCATCGCCGAGAGCAATTCTGCCCTGATCAAGTAAATCACAGTAGGTTGAAAAATAATATACAATTTGCGGCACAAGCCTGCCCCAGTTAATAGAGTTTGCAGATGAAAACATCATATTCTTTTCAGCAAGCTCTGCCTTAATGTCTTCATTGGTAAAAATTGACTTAACAGCACTTTGAGCGTCATCAAAATTACCGTTGATGGCACAAACGGATACGTTTTCGCCCTCCTGTGTTGTCATTTGAAGCTTTTGCATAGGCGATACGCCGTCAACAGGATAGAAAACCAAAATTTTAGTATTATCAACATTCTTGAATCCCTCAAGAGCGGCTTTTCCAGTGTCGCCCGAGGTGGCAACCAAAATAACAATGGTTTTGCCGTCGGCAGTTTTTTTAGCAGAAACTGTCATAAGATAAGGTAAAAGCTGTAAAGCCATATCCTTAAAAGCACAGGTAGGACCGTGCCAAAGCTCTAAAATGTTCTCATTTTCATTAATATTAACAGTTGGAGCAATTTTGTCTGATGAAAACTTAGAGGCTTCGTAAGCGCCCTCAACACAATAATCAAGCTCTTCCTCTGTAAAGTCTGTTAAAAACTCCTTAAGAACTGTTTTTGCTCTTTCAGTATAAGGCATGGAAACCATTTTGCCGATTTGATCAAGTGAAAACTGCGGAAGCTCGCATGGAACAAAAAGGCCACCCTCTTCGCTTATACCCTGAGCAATAGCCTGCGCCGAGCTCACTCTAATACTTTTATTTCTTGTAGAAGTGTAAAGCATAATTTTTCTCTCCTATAAATTGTTACATAGTATTTTATACTAAATCAAAGGCATTTTCAAGATGTTTAACAGATTTAATTCTGTCATTTTTGGAAAAGACCTCAACAACATCAAATCTGGGCTGTAATTCAGTTGGATTTGTGCTTAAATAAAGCTTTGCCGTTGCAATAATTTTTTGTTGTTTTTTATAATCAACAAATTCCTTTGGCCGGGCAATTGAATTATCGTTTCTCATTTTAACCTCAACAAAAACGATATATCTGTCATTTTTAACAATTAAGTCAACTTCCCCAAAGCGACAGGTGTAATTTGCATCTACTAAATCATAGCCTTTTTTGTTTAGAAAGTTTGCCGCCTTTCTTTCTGCCATTGCCCCTAATGTATTCATTGCTTATTCTTTCTTTCGTACCAGGTTCTTAAAAAGGTTTTCCTATGTATATCGCAGGGGCCGAATAGGTCAAGCATTTCATAGTGCAGCTTTGTGCCGTAGCCCTTATGCTTTTCAAACTGATATTGCGGATATTTTTCTGCCATTTCAAGCATATATCTGTCCCTTGAAACCTTGGCAAGAATTGATGCCGCTGCAATGGAAGCAGATTTTGCGTCGCCTTTAATTACGGTTTCCATGGGGATATTAAGACTCGGCTCTTTGTTACCGTCAATCATGGCATAATCAGGCTTAACTCTTAAACCCTCCACCGCTCTTTTCATTGCAAGAAAGGTTGCATTTAATATATTGATTTCATCAATTTCTTCAGCAGTTGCAAAGCTAATGGAAAAATCCTCTGCTTCATTTATGATTTTATCAAACAAAAGCTCTCTTTTCTTTTCGGTTAGCTTTTTGGAATCGTTTACGCCGTCTATAATATGTCCTTTGGGCAGAACAACAGCGGCGGCATAAACGGGTCCTGCCAGTGGGCCTCTGCCTGCTTCATCAACTCCGCAAACAATTTCGTATCCTTTTATGTGTGCTTGGTTTTCATAACGAAGCCAATCCAATGTATCTTTATCCATATTATCAAGGTAATTCAAGGGTAATCCTACCCAGCTTTCCTCCTCTAAATTCATCAGTAACAATAACTGCGGTTCTCTCGTAATCTATTTCTCCGCCTTTAATTAAAAAACCTCTTTTTTTACCAATCATTTCAAGGATTTCCCAGCCCTGTAAACCGCCTACATTAGAAATCTTGTACCGTTCTTCAATTGCAGAAGGTCGGGTTTTGGACAACACCTCCAACAAGCGGCAGGCAAGAGTCTCCTGATCGGTAATTTCGTCTTTAACCGAACCGATAAAGGCTAATTTGTCACCTACCTCGGGATCATCAAACTTTGGCCATAAAACTCCGGGTGTGTCAAGAAGTTCAATGCCGTTACCCACAACAAACCACTGATTTTGCCTTGTTACACCTGCCTTATCGGCAACCTTGGCCTTGGCGTTTTTGCCCATACGGTTTATAAATGATGATTTGCCTGTATTGGGTATACCCACTACCATAAGTCTAAGGGGTTTACCCTGCATGCCCTTTGCCTCGTTTCGACTAATTGTTTCCTTTAAGGCTTGTTTTACTATGCTGTCAAATTTATTCAATCCTTTACCTGTTCTGCAATCCACTGCAAGGGCGTAGTATCCTTTATCGGTAAAATGCTTCAACCATAACGATGTAGCGTTGGGATCTGCAATATCGCATTTATTTAAAAGAACAATTCTCGGTTTTCTTTCAATAATTGAGTCAAGCTCGGGATTGCGGGAGCTGTAAGGAATACGAGCGTCCGCAAGCTCTACAACTCCGTCAACAAGATTAAGGGATTCCTTTATCAATCTTCTTGTTTTTGCCATGTGTCCGGGAAACCATTGGACATTTTGTTTAATATATTCAGGCATAAAATTACCACCAACAAATTAAAATACTTAATTATAATACCAAAAAAACAGAGATATATCAACAAAAAAGCACAATTATTTTAATTGTGCTCTGCCTCAAGTATTATCTTAATTTCGTTTAAATTATGTATTTCATAATCTGTTTTTACAGGAGTATTATTCTTAGCATGGTTACGGTTATACCAGCAGCACTTAATTCCGGCATTGTTGCCGCCCATCATATCGCTTGTAAGCGAATCACCCACTATCATAATTTCATTTTTGTTATACGGGCCGATACAGGACAGTACCGTATCAAAAAATTCCTTGCTTGGCTTTTCAAAGCCAACACTGTCTGAAATAAAAACTCCGTCAAATAGCTTATCCAGTCCTGATTTGGCAAGCTTTTTTGTTTGAACCGAGTAAGCACCGTTGGTAACGGCATATTGCTTATATTCTTTTTTTAACTCGCTTATCAGTTCATAGGAGTTATCAAAAAAAGCAATTTTATCGGCAAGGCCGTTTTCGTAGCGCTCACCAAGCACTTTTGCGTCAACTCCGTTAATTTTTTCAATTTCTAAAAATTCAACAAATCTTAAAAGCAGTACCTGCTCTTTTGTAAGCTCCTGTCTTTCAAGACGCTCCCAATATTTTTGATTTATTTTTGAATATCGCGCCACCATTTCGTCGGTACATTCCCCAAGCCCAAGGCTTAAAAATGTTGCTTTAAGCGATGCTTTTTCGGCAGACAAAAAATCCAAAACCGTGCCGTCAATATCCCACAAGATACACTTTATCATATATTACCTACATTTTAAATTGATTCAAATAATTTTTATCCTCTTTACCGACTCTAAGGGACTCCTTAATCTTTTGAATTGCTTTATTCTGCACCTCGGCAGGCAAAACCCTTTGTTCGATTAAAGCCAAGGTTTTATCTCTATACTTAACAAAGGCAACCGATATTGCCCAACCAAGCGCCATATTAACATAATAAAAATCTGTTTTGATACTGCTGAAAATGGCCAAAACCTCGTCAATATAATCATCGTTGATATAGAAACTCATAAGCATTACAACTGCAAATCTTGTTTCAAATTCACCTTTTCCAATATAAGACCTTATGAAATCGTAATAACCGGGTAAATCCTTTGATATAAACTTAAATGATGTTGCACAAATATCGCAGGTTGCCCAGTTATCAATAAGGGGAACAAATTCGGCAATATCATTAATATGCTCACTTACAGAGCATTTTTTCATACCGATTGTTATTCCCTTTACCATAATCTCATCGTAATACTCGCATAAATTTACCGAATTATCAAGATATACTGATTTTGCGATTTTTCTTAATACAGGCATTCTAACGCCTATGATTTTTTCCGGACTGATATTCGGCACAAGCTTTGAATGGAAGTTCTTATAGCTTAAATCTTGGTTTTCAAAAAGAGTCTGCCTTAAATCCATATAATCACCAACGTGATTATATCATATCAATAGTACTTTTTCAACAATTCAAAATCGTCATACAAAAGAGTTACCCGGTTTTGGTGAACATCGCAATCAAGCTTAATAATATCAATTAAATTCGGATTTTTTACTAAAACATTATCTGCGGTAATTCTATCTATATTATCCTCACCGCCCAAAGCATTCAATATCTTTTTAACCTCCTTGGGATACAATCTGCGGTTTTGAAAATTATACTTTGTATCTACAATTATTGCTAAAACAAAGGACATAAATCCAATAACCAAACCGATTAGTATAAAATAAATCCATCTGTTGCCGTATTGTATTAACTCAAAAAGCGACGCATTATTGACAAATCCTATACTTATATCTACAAAGCCGGGTAACAAATAAGAAATCAAGGTTAATCCCAAATATGCAAAATACAGAATGGGATTATAAATTAGGATATAGAATGAAAACAAATCGCTGATGCCGAATACAGCCGAAAGAATTGTTAAAAGAGTTAAGCAGTTCATTTCCTTTCTGTCCAATTTTTTGTAGATATACAAGAACATACCTATTGCCACAAATATATTAATAAAATATTTTCCGCTTAAAAAATGAGAAACTATTGTCTGCGGATTCTCTGTATTAGCTTTAAATATATTAATTGCACCGCTGACTATTTTGTCGCCGATAACCTGACTGGATGAATATCCGCTATAATAAAACAAATCAGAGAATTTGGAGTTAATTGTTAAAGAAAGCAGGCTGTCAAAAGCTGAAAATAACGGACCGTTACCCTTAATTGAACCTGCTAAAACCTTTGTGAAATTGAAAACAGGCAGATACAACACACTGAAAATCAAGGCTGTAATTACAGTTAAAATAATTACCGTAGTTCCGCCGAAAAGTAAATCATTATTATTGACAATGTATGATAAAATAAAGCTGAAAATAACGATAATTATTATACTTATCTGCCAATCGCAAAGGGTGTAACAACAAAAATTCAGTAATAATGTGCAAATTGAAACCAAAATGGATTTTTTAGCATTTTTGCAAACGCTGAAAGCAATATAGCCTGAAAGACCTACACACAGAAGTTGTTCATATTGGTTATTTAATGTTCCGGAAAGCTCCTTTATTTTTTCAATAGGTATAAAGGAAATAATATTAACAATTATCAGGGCAATTGCAGTAAAGCTGAGTGGATAAGCAAGCGTTTCGGGAAGCTTTTTTACTTTAATCAATAATGTGTTCATACTGATATTTTGAACAAACACCTAAAAAAATATACAAACGGCGCTGAAATCAACGCCGTTTGATTTTTGTTTTAATCTACCATTTTCTATTGTCATAATTTGGGCAGGTTGAATTTTTCAATCTTGCTCTTACCTCGATATAGCAGCCGCATTTTCTGCATATACCCGAAATTAAAAAATCGCATTGCTTGCAGCAGGATAATCTTTGCTCAAGTACATCACCGCTTACCAAATCCTTTGGGTTAAGTGTTGCTACATAAGCCATAATTTCGTTATATGTAACCTTTTCGCCGGCCTCATAAAGCAAGCATTTTTTGCATTCGTGCTTCATTTTATTCAATGATAAACTTAACTACCGAGCAAGCAGGGATTGTAGCTGTAAATCCGTCCTTTAATTGGCGGAAATCATTAAATTCGGCTGATTTTACAACATTAGCATTATCAAAATCATTTTTATCCTGCATATCGCCTGTTAAAATTTCTGCTTTAATTGAATTAATCCTTGTGTCAGCAACCTGGCATTTAATTTTTGCATACTTTTTAGCTGATGTGTTGGTGATAGTAGAATAAATAACACCGTTTTCGTCAACAGAGGCAGATTCAACAAGCTGAGGAAAGCTTTTTCTGTCATTGCTTGAATCAATGCTTTGTGTTGTGATATATGAGCCTATAAGAGTATTATCCTGATGCTCCTTGTACATTTTAAATACATAATAGGTTGGTGTTTTTATCATTTTTTCGCCGTCTGTAAGAAGAACAGACTGAAGCACATTTACGGTTTGCGCAATGTTTGCCATCATAACTCTGTCAGCGTGCTTATTGAATATGTTGAGTGTAAGTCCGGCAACTATAGCGTCACGCATTGTGTTTTGCTGATACAAAAATCCCGGATTTGTACCCGGTTCAACATCGTACCAGGTTCCCCACTCATCTACAATCAGCTTAACCCATCGCTGAGGATTAATACTGTCCATCATTGCAAGATGATTGGTAATAAGCTCCTCCATTCTGTAAGCCTTGCAAATGGTTGAATTATATTCATTCAAATCAAAATCTGTTGCAGAGCCCTTATGGTCCCAATGACCGGTCGGTATTGTATAATAATGCAGAGAGATGCAATTTGCATGGTGCTTAACCTTATCCATTACCTCTTTAGTCCAATGGTAATCATCAACGTTCGGGCCTGTTGCCACTCTTAAAATATGTTCATTGTTATAATCGCGGCAGAAGGTGTTATATCTTTTAAACAGACAGCCGTAATACTCGGGATCCATATTACCGCCGCAGCCCCAGGATTCGTTACCTACGCCAAGATACTTAAGCTTCCAGGCATCCTTATGACCGTTTTTTTCACGAAGCTCTGCCATTGGAGAGATTCCGTCAAATGTCATATACTCAACCCATTCGCTTAACTCCTGGGGTGTACCTGAGCCAACATTGCCGTTAACATAAGTATCGCAGCCGATTTGTTTGCACAGTTCAAAATATTCATGAGTACCAAAGGAATTATCCTCAACAACACCGCCCCAATGGGTATTAATCATTTTTTTACGGTTTTCCTTAGGGCCGATTCCGTCCTTCCAATGGTATTCATCGGCAAAGCATCCGCCCGGCCAACGAAGAACAGGAAGCCCCATCTCCTTGAGAGCTTCAACGGCGTCGGTACGCATTCCGTTAACATTGGGGATTTTTGAGTTTTCACCAACATATAAACCTTCGTAAATACAACGTCCCAAATGCTCGCTGAAGTGACCGTATATGTCCTTATTAATTTTAGCGATTTTTTGGTTTGGATTAATCAGGTATTTTTCCATAATTTGCACCTCAAAATAAATACTAACCTTAAATTAGCACATTGTTAAATCAATGTCAATCAAAACATTTTTAAATTTTAAGTAAATATTTATAATAAACAAAGAGACGTTCCTCACAGAAAAAGCCGCACCCGATGGGTGCGGCTTAAACCGTCATAATTATTTAAGGTTTTCCTTAACCTTGGCTGCCTTACCGACTCTGTCACGGAGATAGTAGAGCTTTGCTCTTCTAACCTTACCGGAACGAACAACCTGAACATCAACAACATTTGGTGAGTGAAGCGGGAATACACGCTCGATACCAACGCCGTATGATACACGACGAACTGTAAATGTTTCAGAAACGCCTGAGCCCTTCTTTGCAATTACTGTACCCTCGAACATTTGAATTCTTTCTCTCTGTCCCTCACGGATGTTAACTGATACTCTTACTGTATCACCGATTGAGAATTTAGGTGTTTCAGCCTTTGTGTAATCCTGTGCAATAATTTTAAGTGCGTCCATTATAGTTTCCTCCTTATTTTTTATGAGATGTTCATATCAAATAAATTGAAAGCGGACCATCCTTTTAAATGCGAAACGCTGACATTTAAACTCGTTGCAGAAGACAGCAACGGAACAAATGCTGGTATATAATATCACATACAAATGTAAAATGCAAGTGTTTTTTACATTTTTTTAATCAGCGATATTCCTTTAAATCATTAGTTAAAAGTGAAATTCGCGATATTGACTTCCATTCATAGTCCATATCAATAAGCCTGATGATTGTATCAAACAGTAATGACGGATTAAGGTTTTTATCCGGCCCTGCAAGAAGCCTTACATTAAGCACAATCTGTTCATCTCTAATAGATATATTATACTTAACAATAAAATCCTTAATATTGGTTTCTTTAGTTATTCTGCGCTTACCCTTTTTTCCTTTTTTTTGAGCAATAATTTCTTCGCTGTCAAGAACCGATTTGATTTTATCTAAGGCAAGTCGGTTATCTAAAAACTCAAATTTGTAAACATAGTCGCTGTAAGCAATATCGTGGCAATCAAGAAAATCATCGTAAACCTCGATAACCCGAATGCCTACAGGTAGTGAGTCATTGAGCCTTTTCTTAATTTCTTCATTACTTATATCGTCTAAAATCCTTATATCAACATTTTCACACAGGCTTTCAACGCCAAGTGACAGGGGCAATGAAAAGCTCATATACGGATGTGGATTAAATCCCTCGGTAAACCATAGATTAATTTTAGCTCTGGCAATTGCGCGGGAAAAAGCTCTGTTGATATCCAAATGGCTGATATATTTTGCCTGACCTGTTTTTGAAAATCTAATTCTAATTTCTCGCATCGCAATGACCTCCGTTTAATCTGTTAGCGCCACAGCCGGAGCATTTTATCCTGCAATGGGGAGTTGTAATATTTTCGTGAGCCTTTAAATTTTCTTTTTCAAGAAATTTTCTACTGACGCCGTAATCAAGATGATCCCAAGGCAAAACCTCGCTGAATTCTCTTTTTCGCTGAGTATAAAACAATGGGTCAATATTAAACTTTTTAAAGGCGTTCATCCACACATCAAACTTAAATTGGTCGTCCCAAGAGTCAAATTTGCATCCGTTAGAAAAGGCATCGTAAATAACGCCAGACAATCTTCTGTCTCCTCGAGCAAGCACTCCCTCAAGCAAGGAGGTTGGAGTTTCATGATAAGATACCTTAATCTTTCTTGTT
Source organism: Eubacterium sp. (assembly GCA_051881175.1). Lineage (GTDB taxonomy): Bacteria > Bacillota > Clostridia > Oscillospirales > Acutalibacteraceae > Eubacterium_R. Next base: position 15,181 of record JBJEPI010000044.1, on the reverse strand, counting down.
GGAATTGATTCTAACAAATGAGCCTGCTTTGCTTTTAGGGAATCCATTGAATCCTCAGGCTCCCATTGGAAGGGCGTAAAGGGCTTAGGTATAAATGACGAGCAGGAAATAGAAACCTGAACGCCTGTCCCCTTTTGCTTGTTGGGATTCTTAGCAAAGGCTTCAACAACCTTCATGCCCAAATCGGCAATGCCTTCAATATCCTCCATGGTTTCTGTGGGTAAGCCCATCATAAAGTAAAGCTTAACCGTTGTCCAACCGTTGTCAAAGGCCTTATTGCAGGTTCTAAGAACCTCTTCCTCGGTGACGTTTTTGTTGATTACATCACGCATTCTCTGTGTGCCTGCCTCGGGAGCAAAGGTTAAACCGCTTTTTCTAACCCTATTCAGCTTGTCCACCAATTCGTCAGAAAAATTATCAACACGCAGGCTTGGTAGAGATAAATTTATCTTATCCTTAACAGTCCAATCAATAAGAGATGTAAGCATTTCATTAACATTTGAATGGTCGGAGGTGGAAAGTGAACAAAGCGATAATTCGTCGTAACCGGTGGAATCTATTAACGCTTTAGCCTGACGGTTAATGGTTTCAACGCTTTTTTCACGAATGGGTCTGTAAATAAAGCCTGCTTGGCAAAATCTGCAACCGCGGATACATCCTCTAAATATTTCTTCAACTGCTCTGTCGTGAACAATGTTAATAAACGGAACAACAAATTTGTCGGGATAATAAGCCTTATTCATATCGCTGACAACGGCTTTTTTAACCGTTTTCGGCGCATTGAATAATGGCTTTAGTTCCTTTAAGGTTTCATCTTCATTATAGCTTGGCTCATAAAAAGACGGAACATATACTCCCTGAATATCCTTTGCTTTCAAAAGAAATTCATGCTTACTTGATCCGTTGAGCTTGCACTCCTTCAAAAGGTCCAAAACCAGATTGGTGGACTCCTCGCCGTCGCCTAAAAATACAATATCGCAAAAGTCAGCAATAGGCTCGGGATTACATGCACAGGGTCCGCCCACACAAACAATCGGCGTTAAATCCGTTCTGTCCTTTGACCAAATGGGAACTCCTGCCAAATCAAGCATATTAAGCATATTAGTGTAGCAAAGCTCATACTGAAGAGTAAATCCTATAATGTCAAAATCTTTAATATAGTCCCCTGACTCAAGGGCAAATAAAGGGACATTATGCTTTCTCATCTGCTCTTCCATATCGTTGTCGGGAGCAAACACTCTTTCGCACCATGCGTCATTTCTTTCATTAACCAAGCCGTAAAGGATTTTCATTCCCAAATGGCTCATGCCGATTTCATAAGTATCGGGAAAGCAAAAGGCATATCTTAAATCAATATTTTTTTCATCCTTAACAACACTATTAAGCTCTCCTCCAACATAACGGGCGGGTTTTTGAACATATTGAAGAATTTTTTCAACCTCTTTTTTTAACATATATAACCTCAATCAAAAGAATTATTTACACTGTAAACAAGAACATAAATAACAATTAAAAGCAGCGAAGTGCTTTTAAGGTAAAAGCACAAGCCAAACAACGCTATAATAAAAATTGCTGTAACTGCAGTAAAAAGCTTATCGGAAACTGAAATCGAAAACACTTGATTAAGAAGCAATTTAAGAATTCTGCCGCCGTCAAGAGGATAAATGGGCAAAAGATTAATTACTAAAAGTGCAATATTAATGTCATAACCGATTTCAAACAAAAGCAACAGCAAATTTACCAACGGTCCGCATAATAAAACAAATACCGTTTTAAAATTCCCCAGTGGAGTTGAATATCTTAGACCTATTCCGTAATATGCAATTGTTAATCTATCTGCTTTACCGCCCATCAAATATAATGCCGTTATGTGCCCCAATTCATGCAGTGCCGAAAACAAAAGAACATATAAAAAGCTGTAATTGGAGACAATGATTGAAAAGCCAAGAACTAAAAACAGTGAATATTCAATCCTAATATCAACACCAAAAACATTTAATCTCAAATCATCACCATAAAATGGTATGTTTTAAGTTTTGTTTTTATTTCTTATCTAGGGTAACGGTAATAATCCGTGCTTCAGATTATTACCGTTACCCTATGTAACTTTGCAAAATCATAACAGCGGAAACCGCATCAACGGTTTCCTTGCGTTTCTTACCCTTAACATTATTCATAGACAACACATCGTGGGCCATTACGGTGGTTAATCGCTCATCCTGATAGTCAATTTCAACATCAATCAATTTAGAAAGCTCATCACCAAGATTTTTGCACTCATCGCATCTGTAACCGTAGCTTCCGTCCATATTTCGCGGTAGGCCGATGACGATTTTTTTAGGTTTTTCTTTTTCAATAATTTCAACAATTGCCTTTATAAGCTTTGGCTGATAGGATTCATTGATAACAGTATACGGTGACGCCAAGATTTCTCTCTTATCGCAAAAAGCAATTCCTGTTCTTGCATCTCCGTAATCAATAGACATAATTTTCATAATCCGCCTTTTAAAAGAACAGGAAAATCAGCACAATGCTGATTTTCCGTTCATTACAATAAAATATCATTCTTCGCCATTGCCGTCACCGGCAGTGGTTTTTTCAGTTGTATTCTGTGCTTTTGAAGTTGTTTCGGGAGCAGCAGTGGTTTCTTCAGCCTTTGTAGTTTCCTCAGGCTTTGAGGTTGTTGATTCTTCTTCGTCGCCGCCGTCTCCGGTGGTTTCTTCGGTAGTTTCTTCCTCAACTCCTGTGTAGGTTGTTGTACCGGGAAGATTATTCTCATCAAACCAACCCCAGTTTCCGGTACCCTTACAAAGAAGTCCGTTAGCATAGCTGTATTCCCTTTGAACTACTCCCTCGGGAGTGTCAAATTCCTCCTTGTGTATACCCTTTTTGTCATAAATGTTATTCATAACAAGATTCCAAATAGTACCGCAGGGGTTATAGGAATAATTATACACAATCTCCTTTGGAATATCATAGCCGTACCAAACGCCGACAACATATTCTGGAGTTCCGCCGATAAACCATCTGTCCTTACTGTCGGTCGTAGTACCTGTTTTACCGAAGCACTCAACACCGCTGATTTTATAGTATCTTCCGGTACCCGATGTCATAACAGTTTGAAGAAGCTTGTTCATAACTCCGGCAGAGTTTTCAGCCAATGCAACCTGCTTTGTATCCTCGGGATTTTTTTCAATAAGAACATTACCCTTTGAATCTTCAATTTTGTAATATGAATAACTGCCGTAATAGTATCCGCCGTTACCAAAGGCTTGGTAAGCGGTTGTCATTTCAAGCACTGACACGCCGTGTGTTAACGAGCCTGTTGCCATAGGCGCATAGTCATTATCTATAACAGCGTCAAGTGTGGAAATGTGGAATTTGTTTGTAATAAAGTCGAATGCGTAATCAACACCGATTTTATCAAGGGTTTGGGCGGAAATGGTATTCATTGAATTGGCAAGTCCCTTTTGAACTGTTACCATACCGTTTGAATATCCGCCGCCTTCGTTAGTGGGCCAAGGTTTACCGTTAACGTTCATAAGAGGTGCATCCTTAGTGGGCGTTGACCAATAAATATCAACCGAATCATCCTCTAAGCTTTTTTGAATTGCAGGTCCGTAAACGGAAAGAGGCTTAATGGTAGAGCCGGGCTGTCTTGTGGATTGGGAGGCCCTATTAAGTCCCCTGTTAAGCTTTTTCTTACCTGCACCGCCTACAATACCAAGAATTCTTCCGTTATAATCCATTACAACGCAAGCGCCTTGAACCTCATCATCGGCCATTTTTTCACGGTTTTCGTAAATCTTCTCAACCTGCTCCTGAATATCAAAATCAACAGCAGAGTAAATTTTCAAGCCACCGCCGTAAAGCATCTTTCTTGCTTTCTTTTCGCTGTAACCCATTTTTTGAAGATCTGACAGTACCTCGTCAATTACATAATCGGTATAATAGGAATTAATAACATCCTCGTCCTGTTCCTTTTGAAGATCCTCGGCATCCTTGGTAACCTGACTGCCCTTATAGTTTTCGCTGTTGGTGAAAACCAGTTCGTAATCCAATGCTTCTTTATACTCGGCGTCGGTTATATAGCCAAGCTCATTCATTTTGTAAAGGATCCATTCCTGCCTCTCCTTATTGTTTTCGGGATTCAGCAACGGGTCATACTTGGTAGGATATTTTGTGATAGCGGCAAGACAGGCACATTCCGCGATATTCAGCTTGTCAACATCCTTGCCGAAATAGGTTTCTGCCGCTGTTTTAACGCCGTAACAACCATGGGACAGATAAATTGTGTTAAGATAGGCTTCAATTATCTGTTCCTTGGAATAATTCTTTTCCAAGTTAAGGGCGGAAAGAATTTCGTTAAATTTTCTAACAAAGGTAACCGAATTCTCATCAGTAAGGTTTTTAATTAACTGCTGAGTAATGGTTGAACCACCCTGACCGCTCATGGTAACAGTAACACCTATTGTTCTTTTCCAGTCAACGCCGTGGTGGTTTTCAAAACGCTCGTCCTCAATAGCGATAAAGGCCTCAGGAAGGTAATTGGTCATATTATCAAGATCAAGCCAAATTCTGTTTTCCTCACCGTGGAGTCTTGTGATTTGGACCAAATTATCCTCATCATCGTAGCCGTAGATGAACGATGTTTGATTTTGGCTGGTTGCCTCCTCCTGCAAATCAAACACGGCGTCACCGTATACCACAGTATATCCGTAAATTGTAATTACAGACAGGCAAACAACACCGACAACACCGATAATCATAAGTATTGCAAGAACGAATCTCAATACATAATTAAAAAATGAATTAATCGGTTTTTTGGGTTTTCTCTTTTTTCTGTTTGATGATTTATTGGACTTTGAGTCCTTTTTCTCATCCTTAGATGTAACATTGTATGAGCTTGGAAGATTTCCTGATTTCTTTTCCAATGCGTCCTTATCTTCGTTATATACTTTTTGAGAGTTATTCATAAATGATTCGAGTAAATCATCATAATCATTTGATGCCATAATATACCTCCTTAAAAGTAAAAATTGTCCTGTCCTGTTATTATATAATAAATTAACAGAAAAATAAAGAAAAAATTAAAAAAAGTTACAATTTGGTTAATTAAATTTTTTAGATTTTGCCCTTTTTTTATTCATTAACACAATATGAGTTGAAATTATAACATCGTCATAGGTTTTCTTTGCTCTCACATTTGCCCAATATGCTTTATTACATTTTGGACATTTTGATGCAAAATTAAACGCCTTATTCTTACAATCGACATTCGATATCTTATATAAATCACTGCCGCAGGTGGGGCAAGTGATTTTCACATTATCAATATCAAACAAATTGCTATGGGGTTCAATTATCATATAGGGTTTATATAACAGCCGTTCAAAAAAGCTACTGTCACAAGGATTAATATATCCCTTTATGGAAGCATTGTCAAAAACCTTTTTTAAACATTCGGCTGTAATATAGCAATCGGCTAATGCACGATGAAGCTTTTGAGTATCAACACTTATTCCAAAAATATCTGCACATTTTGAAAGGCCGATTTGATTATTGCCGTCAAGCTCACTGTCCGGAATAAACGACATGCAATACTTTTGTGCGTCGCAATAATACTTAATAAAGCTTATATTACAGTTACCCAAAACCTTTAAATAGTTATTGGCAAGTACATACAAATCGGAATTACTCCAGCTTAAGAAAACATTTTCCTTTGCACCGCACCAACGGGTAAAATCAGCCATGGCATCAACAAAAGAAATACCGCTGTTTTTTACATCTTCATTGGAAATCTTTGTAAGGTTTTTACAACGTCCTGAAAGCTTTTTGGCAAAGGTAGGCTTAACCAACTGCTTGAATGTGTCAACAATTTCCAAGGACTCATTAAGTCTAATTGCACCTATTTCAACCACTTCGTTAATTCCGGTTTTTGTAGAATAATTATAGTAGTTGCTCCACTCTAAATCAAAAATAATATAATTCAAAACAAACTCCAAAAAAAATAACCTTGCATAACGCAAGGTTATTACTCAATTGTTATACAAAAAGAAATACTAAAAATGCGCCGAGAACGATAACAAAGAACAAAACAATTAACCATTTTGTTAATCTTTCAAGCTTGCCCTCGATAGTTCTGCCCTTAGATTTGCCAACAAAAGAATCAGCACCGCCGGTAATAGCACCGGAAAGGTTTTGTGAACGACCCTCTTGCATAAGAACAACGATTGTTATAATAACTGATGCAACAATAAGAACTGCACCAAAAACATAATGATACCAAAGCATAATAAATACCTCCATAAGAATTTAACACTCGTGCATTATATCATAAGATTAATGATAATGCAAGCATTTTTTTAAATTATAAGAATTTAAAAGCTTATTTGGTCGGAATTGTCTGCAGGAGTAGGCATTGCTCCGGCCGCGGGTAAATTCTTTGTTCTAAATCGCCATGCCTTTTCAAACTCGCCTTCGGTGTATCTACGCATCGATTCAAGCTTGTGGGTTACTTTCTTTGTTTTCTTTTGTGTCATAACAGATACACCAATGGTATCCTTAGTTGTTTTTGCCGCTATTGACGCAGTATTTAAAATCAAAATCTTACCGCTTGTTGAGGTTAATACTAATTCCGTATCCTCCTCAATATATTCACAGGCAACCAAAGGATTCTTGTTTGAGTAAGCCTTTAAAAGCTTCTTTCTGTTGGTTTTGGTTTGGTAAGCTCCAATATCAACCTTTGCGATTTTTCCGTTTTCAAAGGCAAAAATCATATATCCCTTGTATTCACGGACTACGCAAATAAATACGCTCTTTTCATCAGGCTCCATTTCAAGCTTTGACGGAACATAAATTCCAAGCTGAGATGCCTTACCGTCGGCAAAATCATCTACCTTAGCCTTATAAACCTGTGCCTTGTCGGTAAACACTAAAAGCTCATCTCGGTTTGAACATTCAAAGGTATTAACAACCTTATCGCCCTCTTTTACCTTTTGTTCGCCTGACATACGAAGATTGGCAGTTCTGATTTTGTTGAGATATCCCTCCCTGGTAATAAACAGTGTAACGGGATAATCTTCAATCACTTGCTCAAGAGAGTCATCAAATTCATCAATATCGTAAAGAATTTGAGTTTTACGCTCACCTGCATATTTATCAGCAACGTCAGTAAGCTCTTTTATGATAATCTTTTTAAGCTTATTCTTGCTTGATAAAATGCCTTCAAGCTCCTCAATTTCGCCCTTGAGACTTTCAATATCCTTTGTGCGCTTTAAGATATATTCTCTGTTAAGATGACGAAGCTTAATCTCAGCAACATACTCCGCCTGTACCTGGTCAATACCGAAGCCAATCATAAGATTGGGCACAACCTCAGCCTCGCTGTCGGTTTCCCTAATAATCTTAATAGCCTTATCAATATCAAGGAGAATTTTTTCCAAGCCCTCTAAAAGATGCAGCCTTTCAGCCTTTTTGCCAAGTGTAAACTGTGTTCTTCTGCGAACACATTCAAGCCTGAAATCAATCCATTCTTTCAGCAAATCGACAACACCGAGAACCTTTGGATATCCTTTTATTAAAACATTAAAATTGCAAGAGAAGGTATCCTCAAGGGGAGTAAGCTTATAAAGCTTTGTCATAAGCTTGTCCGGATCAACGCCGCGCTTTAAATCAAGGGTAATACGAAGGCCCTTTAAATCGGTTTCATCGCGTAAATCGGAAAGCTCCTTAACCTTGTTGGTTTTAACAAGCTCTACAATCTTATCAATAATAGCCTCAGAGGTTGTAGTGGGTGGGATTTCCGTAATATCAATGCAGTTAAAGGCTTTGTCGTATTTATATTTAGCTCTAACCTTTACCGAGCCACGGCCGGTTCTGTAAATATTGTCAAGCTCTTCCCTGTCATAAATAACATATCCTCCGCCCACAAAATCGGGAGCCAATAATGTATCAGCCACCTCGTGGTCGGGATTTTTGATTAACGCAATAGTAGTATCGCAAATTTCACGAAGGTTGAAAGAAGCGATTGACGAAGCCATACCAACAGCAATACCTGTGGTAACATTACACAGAATTGACGGAAATGTTACCGGCAAAAGAGTAGGCTCCTTCATTGTGTTATCATAGTTGTCTACAAAATCAACGGTATCCTTGTTAATATCCTCAAAAAGCTCTTTGGAAATAGGAGCAAGCTTGGCTTCTGTATATCTGGAAGCGGCAAATGCCATATTCTTTGAATAAGCCTTACCGAAATTACCCTTTGATTCAACATAAGGGTATAAAAGGGACTCGTTACCCCTTGAAAGTCTTATCATGGTTTCATAAATAGACGCATCGCCATGGGGATTAAGCTGCATTGTTCTGCCCACAATGTTAGCACTCTTAATTGTTCCCCCCTGCAGTAAGCCCATATTGTACATTGTATAAAGCAGCTTTCTGTGGGACGGCTTAAATCCGTCAATTTCAGGTATAGCACGAGATAAAATTACACTCATTGCATAAGGCATATAGTTGATTTTGATTGTGTCAACAATTTCCTGATCAACTACCGTGCCTGCGCCCTCAATATGAACATTATCTTCAAGAGGGTTAACATAAGCATTTTCTGTTTCTTTTTTTCTTTTAGCCATTAATTAACCCTCCCTTAACTAAGATCTGCCGCGTCAATGTAAAGATGACCGTAGTCGGCAATGTATTGCTTTCTGCCCTCAAGGTTATCTCCAAGCATAAGTTCAAACATTTCTGCAGTTGCCTGTGCGTCTGCCGGTGTAACCTTAATAAGTCTGCGAGTTGCCGGATTCATTGTGGTTAAGTTCATCATCTCGGCTTCGTTTTCACCAAGTCCCTTTGAACGCTGAACTGTGTATTTTTTATCACCTATTTGCTTTCTTATGTCTTCCATTTCTATTTCATTGTAGGCAAAGTAGGTTTGATCCTTACAGGTAACCTCGTAAAGAGGCGATTCGGCAATATACACCTTCCCTGCCTCAATAAGCTTTGGCATAAGCCTGTAAATCATTGTAAGAATAAGTGTTCTGATTTGAAAGCCGTCAACATCGGCATCGGTACAAATCATAATCTTGTTCCAGCGCAGTGCATCCATATCAAACATGGATACATCTTTTGCGGCCTTACTTTTTACCTCGACTCCGCAACCGAGAACTTTAATTAGGTCTGTGATGATTTCAGACTTGAAAATCTTATCGTAATCGGATTTTAAGCAGTTGAGAATTTTACCTCTAACCGGCATTAAGGCTTGGAAATTAGCGTCTCTCGCCTGTTTACATGCGCCAAGGGCAGAATCACCCTCAACAATAAAAATCTCTCTCTCGTTAACATCCTTGGACCTGCAATCAACAAACTTTTGAATACGATTTGTCATATCAATTTTAGTTTGCAATGTGGTTTTAAGATTTTTACGGGTTTTTTCAGCTTTTACACGGGAACGCATATTAATGATAACCTGGTCGGCAATCTTATCGGCGTCCATTTTATTTTCAATAAAATAAACCTCAAGCTGCTTGCGGAAGAAATCCGTCATAGCGTCCTGTATATACTTATTTGTAATAGCCTTTTTTGTTTGGTTTTCGTAGGACGTTTGTGTAGAAAAGGACGAAACTACAAAAATAACACATTCTTCAATATCCTGAATACTGATTTGAGAATCGGTTTTATTATACTTATTGTTAGCCTTTAAATAAGCATTAATTTGGTTAACAAAGGCACTTCTAAAGGCCTTCTCTGGAGCACCGCCGTGCTCAAGAAAGCTGGAATTATGATAATATTCCTTAAGCTGAGTGTTAAGTGAAAAGCATAGGGATGCCTTAATTTTAAGCTTGTAGTCCTCTAAATCCTCTCTGTCACGGCCTACGCGCTCACACTCCCAATATTGAGGTGTGGTGAAGGCCTTATCTCCTGCAAGCTCCTTTACATAATCCTGAATACCGTTTTCATAGCAATACTCATAAGTGTCAAATTGAGATGCGGAAATTTGGTTTTTAAAGATAAATGTAATGCCGTCATTAACAATAGCCTGTCTTTTTATTGTTTCCTGATAGTATTCAATAGGAACGTTAATATCTGTAAAAACCTGAAGATCGGGCTTCCACTTAATTTTCGTACCCGTATCTCCGCGTTTTCCGTAGGGCTCCTTAATTAATCCGCCTACATTTTCACCGTGTTCAAAGTGGAGATTATACTTAAAGCCTGCGGACTTGATTTCGGCGTCCATATATTCCGATGCATATTGCGTAGCGCACAGGCCAAGTCCGTTTAAGCCAAGAGAGAACTCGTAATTATCCCCGCCGTTATCATATTTACCGCCGGCGTATAGCTCACAGAACAAAAGCTCCCAATTGTATTTTTCCTCGTTATTATTCCAATCTACAGGAACACCGCGGCCAAAGTCCTGCACTTCAACAGAGCCGTCTAAAAATCTTGTTACAATAATCTTACTTCCGTATCCCTCTCTTGCTTCATCGATAGAGTTGGACATAATCTCAAATATAGAGTGCTGACAGCCCTCAATACCGTCCGAGCCAAAAATAACTGCCGGTCTTTTTCTAACTCTGTCTGCACCCTTTAACGACTTAATACTGTCGTTTCCGTATTCTTGTTTCTTAGCCAAAGCATTCCCTCCATAAGAAGTATACATACATTGAAATTATACTATATATTGTATAAAAATGTCAAGTCCGTAACAAAAAATTACAAAATAATTGGGACTACTCCGTTGAGTAGTCCCACGTGAATTATGTGTCTTAAATATCAAACACAGAATCCAATGTTTTTGTGTCATCGTTATAATATATGAATCCACTGACACCTGTTGTTACATCTGTAATATATGCATATTGAACCCTAGTGTAGGTATGGACAGTGTAAATAAGCTTTATTTCATCACCTTTTGATATAGAATCGATTTTATACTCTTCCCTAGCATTAGCAACACTGTACATTGCGCATCCCTTTACGCACGTAGTATCAAGATTTATTTCACCGAATCCGTTTTCATCCGGAACAAATCTTACAGCCTTTACAAAGCCTTCTTCAAAGCAATCGGCAATAGGAAGAATTTCAACCCCGTCTGCCCCTTTAGTGGAATGTATAAACTGCTTGTTTCCAAGATATATTCCGCAATGGTTCCAACCGTCAGCCTGCTCTGCTCCCTCGGATACATCAAAGAACAGAATATCCCCGGGCTGTAATTTTGAATAATCGTATGAACCGGTGCAAACAACAGTAGTACTGAATTCACTTGCATAACCTTTATTAAGTATAATTCCTGTTTCACCAAGCGTTGTAATATTTTTATCAACATGATATGCCTTACAATATTTAGACATTGTTTCGTTTAGGCAATAGCCGACGAACCCTGAGCAATCAAAGCCGTATTTTCCGTCAGTATCCTTAACGCCGTTAGATTGATTATGAACATATTTAGTATCCCAATTTTTGAAGATATAAACTGCCTTGTCGATTAAATCCTGCTGATAAACGGTATTAGAGCTGTCATAATAGTTATAAGGATTTTTAACGGAAGTAAACTTTACTGTGTCATACTTCGTATATGTATAGTAATATTTTCCGTTATATTTTAATTTTTGATAATATCCCTTGGTTTTCTTTTCCGTAACCTCAAAAAGATAAACCTTGGTCATATAACGAATAACCGTTTTTTTACCCTTTGATGTGTCGGGAATGTCATAAATTGATGTGAAAACATTGGTGCTATATGCCGTGTAGTATGTTACGACGCTTTTAACGGTTGAATAAGCACTGTAATACTTTGTGCCACTCACAGTTTTATAGGCCCTAACCTTAACATAATATTTTGTTGCCTTATTTAATCCCGTAATTGTCTTATTTGCAGTAGTGCCGCTTACAAATACACTCTTTGCATTTTTAAAACTGCTGTTAGCGGCATACACAATTTGATAACCGCTTACCTTTTTATTTGTACCTGTTTTTACGGTAATAGAGGTTGCACTTGCCCGTGAAACGGTTTGAGTTGGAGAGCTAACGCGATAAATGGTTTTGGTAAGCTTGTTAGAGGTAATCTTTTTACCTTTATAACTATAAACCTTATAGCTGTATTTTGCACCGTTGGTAGTATTGGTATCAGTCCAAGCGGTTGTTGAATTTTTAGATACGGTTTTAACCTTAACCCACTTGGTTGACGAGCCGGCTTTACGGTAAATGTAATATCCTGTTTTAGTTGTATCCTTTGTCCAAGTAATCTTAACACCCGATGACACATTGCTTACGCCGGAGATTGCCCCTTTTGTAGCAGCTAAGGCCTCAATGGTGTTTGCGTTTAAACCGATTGAAACACTTGAAATAAGCATAACAAAAGCAAGAATAAAGCTAAATCTTTTATATATCCTTTTCATAAAATAACCCCCTATTTTGTTTCTAACTTAAATATAACAAATACAAAGTTCATTGTCAACCATACATGTTTTCACATTCAAATTTTTCTTGATTTTTAATCCAAGATGATTTACTATAAAATTACAAAGGGAGGTTGTTTTATGAATAATAAGGCAATGTATAAATTAAGCTACGGTCTGTTTGTTCTTACTGCAAAGGACGGTAGCAAGGATAACGGTTGTATCATTAACACAGCCATTCAGGCGGCGTCGGAACCAAATCAAATGAGTATTTGTGTAAACAAGGCAAATTTTACTCATGATATGATTGTAAAAACGGGAAAATTTGTAGTTTCCGTAATCAGTCAAAATGCATCCTTTGACTTATTTAAGCATTTTGGTTTCCAATCGGGAAAGGATGTTAACAAGTTTGAAAATTTCACTGACTGCAAAAGATGCGAAAACGGCTTGCCATACATTACCGCGGGAACAAACGCTTATATCAGCGTTGATGTTGAAAAAACACAGGATCTTGGCTCTCATACAATGTTCATAGGAACTATTAATGAGATGGAGGTTCTCAGCGATACATCTTCCGCAACGTATGAATACTATCTTAATAATATTAAGCCAAAGCCGGCGGCAGTTGGTAAAACCGATGAGGGCAAAACAATTTGGCGTTGCATAATCTGCGGCTACGAGTATGTTGGTGACGAATTGCCTGAGGATTTTGTATGTCCGTTATGCAAGCATCCTGCATCGGATTTTGAAAAAATTGTAAAAGCTGATAAAAACGGCAGTGAGCCTAACAAATATGCAGGCACTCAAACGGAAAAGAATTTGCAAACTGCATTTGCCGGCGAATCGGAAGCCAGAAACAAGTACACTTATTTTGCTTCTGTTGCTAAAAAGGAAGGCTATGAGCAAATGTCTGCTCTTTTCCTAAAAACCGCCGAAAACGAAAGAGAGCATGCAAAAATGTGGTTTAAGGAGCTTGGCGGCTTGGGAGACACGGTAGCTAACCTTAATTCCGCCGCTGACGGCGAAAACTACGAATGGACAGATATGTATGACGGCTTTGCCAAAACCGCCGAAGAAGAAGGATTTATTGAATTGGCGGCAAAGTTCAGGGCTGTCGGTGCCATTGAAAAGCACCACGAGGAAAGATACAGAGCGCTGTTAAAGAATATTGAAACAGCACAGGTCTTTGAAAAAAGCGAGGTTAAGATTTGGGAATGTCGCAACTGCGGTCATATCGTTGTGGGCACTAAAGCTCCCGATTTTTGCCCCGTTTGCATGTATTCAAAGGCATTCTTTGAGGTACACGCCGAAAACTATTGATACTGTAAAAAAGCCTGAAATCGTATGGTTTCAGGCTTTCAATTTGCATTTGTTATATAACCAATAGATAAGTAAGCTATAACCACTTCGTGTAGTTATAGCATTTTATTATTCTTCTGTCTGCTCCTCTTCGGCTTCAAAGGCTGCAGAGTCACAATCATGATGCCTACGGCGGCAACAGAAGTTAACATCACTGTCAAAAATAGCGATTACAACATCGCAATCATCTCTTCTACAGCGCTTGTCTTTATCAGCACTGTGAACAGTTGTTTCAATGTTTCTAAGGTCTCTGTATGAGCAACCCATAATATTTCTCCTTTTCATATATTGGTTATAACAACCTATTACATAGTATGATTATATAAAAGTTTTGTGAGGAGAAGCACTATTCCCTCTTGATGTTACTGAAATTTGTTTGTTGCAGTCGCAACACATATTTTGACAGTTTGGTTAGAATGCAAAAAATTAATCAATTATATGGATAACCAAAAATCATAACCACCAGTTGAACTGATGGTTATGTTATTATTATAATTCTCAATATACCTATCTTAACTAACATCTATAACTTCAATTGCATCGTCGGTGGAATATTAGTAAAGCAACCTTTTGATTTATCATATTGGAAGATAGTTGATATACTACTCTTTTTTATAAAAGGATTTTTAAACCTTGAAAATCCGTACCATGTTGTACCGATACAAACACTTTCTCCGTCATCATAAATTATGTAGTATTCTTCGGTACACAGAGATTTACCTCTGTAACATTCTTTATGACATATTTTGTATTGGAATAGTTCCAATATAAAATCGGTAGCACGCTTGATATAATTGTCTTCTCCTTCATCAGGTTCAGAACTATAATCTTCAAAATGACAATGGTCAGTAAAATAATATATTATAATTTCATTCTCAAAAACCTCAAATCCTACATTGTTTTTCTCATCAATCATTACTAAATCGGATTTGTAATCTCGGTTTTTCCAATCTTTATTATCGGTGCTGATTGAAATTTTTGACTTGTCAACATAAGCTTCCAAAGCATCAATCAGTTGTGTAGTTGTTTGATAATTCATATTTTCACCTACCTACATAGTTCCATTATACGTGATTTAAATTAAAAAAACAACGTTTACATAATTGATGCTCAAATGATGCTGTATGGGTTGAAATTGTTGGATTTTTTGCAAAAGATTGGACAAGTTGAAAAGGGGCAGAAGGTTAGACTATGCCCTCTTGCGGTACCCAAAATTTGTTTCGGCTTGGAGCGCCGACAAATTTTGACCGCTGCGCCATCCTCGCCCCGCTTCATCACCCACCGGGTGCGCTTCGGCGACGATGCCCGGCACGCGCGTGCCTCGGTAAAGATTATGTCTTGCCAAAACAAAAAAGACACCGTGAAGGTGTCTTTTTGTTTTGGCAGGGGCAGAAGGACTTGAACCCTCGGCACGCGGTTTTGGAGTG
>JBJEPI010000043.1:0-2302 GCA_051881175.1 Eubacterium sp. | reverse complement strand
CACTTTATCGTGAATCCCGGATTTTCATTTCGGCTGTTTTTTTACAGCCCCTTTTATTTATTGGGCTGTGATTTCCCTTTGCATTTCATCCCGTATTTTGGAAAGAATTCTTTTTTCAAGCCTTGAAATGTAGGACTGAGAAATACCCATTTCATCTGCCAATTGCTTTTGAGTACGAACCTGACAGCCGTTTAGCCCAAATCTCAGCTCCATTATTTTTTTCTCTTTTTCCGGCAAACGCGATACCACGCATCTTAAAAGCCTTTTTTCATCTTCGTATTCTATCTCCTGACTGATTTCATCAGGCTCGGAGCCAAGCACATCACGAAGGGTTAACTCGTTGCCGTCCCAATCTATTGACAGCGGCTCGTCAAATGACATTTCCACTCTGGAATTAGATGTTTTTCTAAGATACATTAATATTTCATTTTCAATACATCTTGAAGCGTATGTGGCAAGCTTAATGTTTTTGTTAGGATCAAAGGTTTTTACCGCTTTCATTAATCCTATTGTTCCGATTGACACCAAATCCTCGGTTGGGGTTGTGGGAGAATCAAATTTTTTTGCTATATAAACAACAAGTCGAAGATTATGTGTTACAAGCAAATCTCTATGGGTTTCTATTCCCTGTCTAAGCTCACACATAACAGTGTCCTCTTCCTCCTTTGTTAACGGCGGAGGCAGTGTTTCGGGACCGTTTATATAAAAACAATATTGGCGATAAAAAAGCCAATTAACTATTTTATTTATTATTTTCATCAACATATTAACACCTCATACAGACAATATTTCGGGATTTAAAACTGCTGAAAAGCTATCGCTGCTTATGTCGTTGGACATTGCAACGTAGGCGTTTTCTATGGGCACAGAGCCCTTTGCGGTTTTTACGGTAATTCTATCCGGCTTAAATGCTACCAATAAGGATTTGCCGTTAACGGTGGTGGTTGGAACAAGCCTTATGTTATCATTTGCTAAATGTTCAACACTTTCACGCCTTGCAACTATTATCGGTGAGTTTGAAAATGGCTCCTTTAGCTTATTGCCGGTATCCGCCAGTGCAAAAAGAGTTACGCTTTCACCGTTTGATTCAATTTCAAGGGTATAGATTTCATTTTTTGCAAGACTTTTATTATGCAGTCGAACCACAATGCAGGACAAAAGATATGCAAACAAAGCACAAAACAAAAGCGCCTTAGCGCCAATGTTGAAATAAACCACGGAATTATTTATTGTTACCGTATTTGTGCCGGTTAAAAAGTATATTCCTATTATTACTCCTAAAAATATCAGGCTTGAAAACATAAAGCATACTGCCGATAAAACAAAGCTTTTTACCCTGTGAAACTTAAAGGCAATTAACAGAATAATTATTGTTGATGCAATTTTTGACAGTGCCGTAATATAGACGGGTAAATGGTCAACAAGCAGTATAAAGGAATATATGCCGCCAAATCCTGCCGCTAAAACAAGCCTTAAAACACTTGTGCTCTTTTTACATAGCTTTGCCGTTAACTGAAGCAGCAAAAAGGTAATAAAAAAGTTTATGATAAACAAAACATCTATGTAAATAACAATAAAAATCCCCCCTTGCAATTAATTATAAATTGCAGGGAGGATATTTTTTGTCTAACTGTGTTTATAATAAAAATTACTCAATAATTTCAATTGCTTCAATAGTCACATCATATACAGGCTTATCTGCAATGCCTGTTTTTACTGCGGCAATATCATCAAGGGTGTCCTCGCCCTCGCAAAGCATGCCAAATACGGTGTGGTGGAAATCAAGCCAAGGGGTTCCGCCCTTTTGCTCGTAAGTATCAACCACATCATCCGGGAAGCCGCCCTGAGCGCCAAGCTGTCTCATTTGGCTTAAAAGACTTTCAGGCACTGTTTTTGCCTGAACGATAAAGAACTGTGAGCCGTTTGTGTTAGGTCCACTGTTAGCCATTGACAAAGCGCCGTAATAGTTACGGGCATCAATTGAGAATTCATCCTCAAAGCTTTTGCCCCAAATTGATTCGCCGCCGCAGCCCGTGCCTGTCGGGTCGCCGCCCTGAATCATAAAATCCTTAATAACTCTGTGAAAAATTAAGCCGTTGTAATATCCGTTTTTAGCGTGGGTAACAAAGTTTTCCACTGCCTTTGGCGCTGCCTCGTGGTTTAATATAAACCTCATATCGCCCATATTTGTTTTAATAATTGCTTCCATTGTAAAATATCCTTTCAAATTATTTCTTTGTAGTAACGCTTTTATATCCCGACCAGGAGGAGTAATACTTTGTTGAGCCGACAGTTTTGTATG
>JBJEPI010000042.1:0-2303 GCA_051881175.1 Eubacterium sp. | reverse complement strand
ATATGGCTCCCCCTGTTGGACTTGAACCAACGACAACTCGGTTAACAGCCGAGTGCTCTACCGACTGAGCTAAGGAGGAATATATATCACTTATCTCAAGTGCTTATATATAATACCAAAATAACCTTACGGTGTCAATACCTTTTTTAAAATAATTTTTATTTTTCAAAGGGATAAACCAATCCCATTTGATTTCTGCACACATCTATTATCTTCATGCAATCAATCGTTGTCTGATGGGGGATAAACTTCGACTGAATTCCACCATCATTAATCTCTTTTGCAACAGCTTCAAACTCAATTAAATAGTTTGTTTTACCTTTAAACACTGTTTTTCCCTTTTGATTTTTCATAATTGCCCTTGAGGCCATGTGAAACATGGGAATATAGATTTCACCCTTGGTGCCTACAATTCTACAACCCTCTTTTAAGGCTGTCAGCGACATATTAAGAGTGCAAGCCATTTGCCCATATTCAAGAATAACCGTTTCGGCAATATCAATTCCGTTTTTAATTTCGCCGTTGCAGGTAATTCTATCCGGATATCCAAAAAGGTTATAGCAATAAGTAATTGGGTAAATGCCTATGTCAAGCAATGCGCCACCGGCAGTTTCGGGAGATAACACTCTTGATGTTTTGGGCATCATTATACCGGGGAAAGAATAGTCAATTTCCACATTTGTAATATCGCCAATTTCGTCATTTTCAATCCATTTTTTAACGGTTTTAGCCACTTGGCTGAACCAAGTCCACATTGCCTCACAAAAATAAACATTGTTTTCATTTGAAGCCTTTACCATTCTTTGTGCATCTTCCGCGCATACCGCTACCGGCTTTTCGCAAAGAACAGGAACCCCAAGCTCCATAGCTCTAACGGCATACTCCACATGGGAGGTGTGGGGAGTTGCAATATATACTGCGTCAACATCATCTGCACATACTGCTTCCTCAAAATCAATATATGCTTTTGCACCGTATTTTTTAGCAAATTTTTCAGTCTTTGAGGGTGTTCTGCCGTAAACAGCCGTAATCCTGTGGTTGCCCTTAATGATATTTCGTGCTGTTGATTCTGCGATATTACCATTTCCAATGTATGCCCATCTAAAATCGTTCATAAGTTAAATAATACCCTCCCACTCGTCATAAAATTCGTACAAAAATCTTTGCATAAATTCAGTTCGCTCTTTTGCCAAACTTTTGCCGTAATTTGTTTTAACCCTGCTTTCAAGCTGCATTAAAACAGTGTGAAAATAATCAATTGTGTTGTATGTATAGTTTTGATAATCCTTTTCTGTTTCAATAGAATTCGGCGTTATCTCCGTATTATACATTGTTATGCCTTTTATTGCATCGTGAGCAAAAGCTCCAGCAATGCCTACCGCTCCTAATTTGTCAATTATCAAAGAGTCGTATAAACACTTAGCCTCGGCTTTTTTAGGAGCGTTTTTGCCGGACGCACAACTAATAATATTGTTGATTTCCGTTTCAATCCTTTGAGTAACCCCGTTGTCGGCAAGCAATTGATGAAAATCTATATTATTCATTTTAGCATAGTGAAGCCAAGCTGACAAGCCTATTATATAAGAACTTAATCCTTCGTTCTTTGCAATTTTAGTAGCCAAGTTGTAAATCCTCAAACTGTGGTAATAATTCTTGCAATAATTATCATTATCGTATTTTTTGCGAGCAAAGCGTTTAACATTTTTTGTAACTTCATTTTCCACATATTCATTTAAAGCGAGAACACATTTGTTGTCTTTGTTTTCAAAGCCGTAAAGTGCTAAAAAATCGCTGACCTTTGGCAAATAATACTCTGCAAAATCATTGATTTTTTCAAAAGCATCAATGTCTATACCGCTGTAATGGTTGAATTCGTCTTTATTAGTAAAGGTAAACTCAATGCCTTCACGATCAAATATATGTCGGTCCCTGTTTTTAAGCACAAATCCTGCAGTGCTCATTATATCAACCAAATCATTCCAACGTTCGCTGATTATTTCTTTACTAAGTAAAACGTTTATATCTTGACATTTCATATCTTTTTTCACTCTTATCTCAACACCAAGAGAACCGTAAAGAATAGGTATTTCTTCAAGCCTAATGTTGATTAGTCTTGCAACATCAGTAAAGGCTATGTATTTATTTTTTGAGTACTCTGATTTATTTTTTCTTGCCATATTCTCACCTATCATTTACAAAGTGTTAATTGAATTTTATCTTTCATTATTCTTTATCGTATTGGAACGGCAAATCGTGACAAAAAATTTTAAAATTCTTGATATGTTTTTAAATATGTAAAAAAG
>JBJEPI010000041.1:0-51896 GCA_051881175.1 Eubacterium sp. | reverse complement strand
AGCTTTTCTATTCTCCCCCGGTAGAACCGGGGGTTTTTCGTCTTTTGCCAAACAATAATAACCCCCACACTAAAAATCAGTGTGGGGGTCAAATGATTATTACTTTTTCTATTCCTTGCTTTCAATAAGCTTACACTTAGTGTCAAAGGTTGTTATTTTGTTATTTTCAATTCTTGCTATTGTAAGTGTTATTGTATCGCCGGGCTTTGAATCGGATAAAACAGATGTCATTACATCGGTGGAGGTCATGGTCTCGCCGTTTACGGCAACAATCATATCATATTCCTGAACCTTTCCGTATAAGCTTGATTCGCTTTCAACCTCTTGAATAACCATTGTACCGTTAGCACCCTTGTAGCCTTCCTTCTCTAATGCGGCAAGAACCGTTGACGCATTATTAAAGTTTTCAAGGCTGACATAGGTAATACCCAGCTTTGCTCTACCTGCCACATAGCCGTTTTTAATCAATGAATTTGCAGTTTCAATGGCAGTTTTGCTCGGTACGGCAAAGCCCATACCTTCGTAATCAGTAGAAGCAATCTTCGATGAATTAATACCGATTACCTGTCCCTGCATATTAAACAACGCACCGCCTGAGTTACCGGGATTGATTGCAGTATCGGTTTGTATACACTCGTTATTATAGCCGATTGATGATGAAACAGGCACCTGAAGCCCCGAAACAATACCTTTTGTAACGCTGTTTTGGAAGTCAAGTCCTCCCGGACAGCCTATTGCAACAACATCTTCACCCACAACAACGCTGTCGCTGTCGCCGAATTCTGCCACAGAAAGGCCTGTTGCCTCAATAGAAAGTACTCCTATATCGGTTTTGCTGTCATATCCAACCATTGTTGCATCGTAGGTTGTTTTATCGTTTAAGGTAATCACAAAGGAGCTGCCGTCTGCAATAACATGGGCACAGGTCAAAATATAGGTTTTTCCGTTTGATTCGCTCATAATTACGCCTGAGCCTTCGCCGGATACAATATCGCCAGAACTGTTTGAGCCATAGCCGTAATTGTAGAAATAGCTATATGCGTCCTGCTTGGTGTAAACCGTTATTCCAACGCAGGAATCCGAGCATTTTGCGGCAATACCCGCCGCAGTGAGATTTCCGTCTGCATCGGTTGTGGCGGCCTGCTGACTGTTGCTTAGGCTTGCGCCTCCTTCGCTTGAATCAGCTGAACTTGATGTTGTACTTTCGCTGTTGCCGTTGTTAGTACCAAGTGAAGAACCGCCGGAATACAGAGCTAAGCCAACAATTGAAACAACAACGCAGCAAACAATTATCGCAATAATGATGATTAATGCCTTGCTCTTTTTCTTTGGCTTTTTAGGCTCCGGATTCATATATTGATTTTGAACCGGAGCGGTATAATAATACGGTGTTTGAAAATTCTGGGGCTCCTGCACCCTTTGAACAGGCGGCTCAACAGGATTTACAATCGGTTCCTCAGCCTTTGCTACCGGTTGTTCAACCGGATTGTAATACTGATTTACATTGTCAATATTGTCAATCGGTTTTTCAAATTGTTGCGGAGCAACCTTTTCAGGCTGCATTTTGTCATCTTCTTCATTTTGCTGTGACTTGTTGAAGAAATCATCCATTTAACATTATCTCCTTTATTGATGATTATTTAGCCTTTGGCAGAGTAAACACAAATTCAGCCTCGCTTACGCTGTCGGAACGTGCGGCGATTCTGCCTCCGTGCATTTCAACCATCATTTTTACAATATACAGTCCTAATCCGGCTCCCTTGGAGTCAAGACTTCTGGACTTGTCAACCTTATAAAATCTTTCAAAAATCTTTGAAAGCTCGTCAGGGTTAATACCGTCGCCGCTGTTTTTGATAGATACCTCAAGAACATCATTGTACTCGGCGATACTAACCTTAATGTATCCGTTTTCATTGGTAAACTTAACCGCATTATCAAATAGATTATATATAACCTGATAAATCATATCAACATCTGCATAGACATAATATGGTTTAAGCCGGTCAAGTCCAAATATTTCAATATTCTTCTTTTCTATTTTTTGCTCAAAGGTCAAAAGAATGTGAATAATCTGATCGGAAATATTGTAGCTTTTCGGCTTCATTTCAAAATCGCCGGCTTCAATCTTGCTCATATTAAGCATAGCAACAACCAAGCGAGAAAGTCGTCTAACCTCGTCGCTGACAAGCTTTAAATAATATTCCTCTTTGTCCTTGGGAATGGTGCCGTCAAGTATTCCGTCAATGAAGCCCGCAATAGAAGTCATAGGGGTTTTAAGCTCGTGGGAAACATTGGCAACAAAGGAACGCCGCGTACCTTCAAGCTTGTCAAGCGCGTCTGCCATGTCATTGAAGGCATAACCCAAATCAGACAGCTCATCGTTACCCTTAACATTAACTCTGTATGAAAAATCGCCCACGGCAAATCGTTTTGCGGCCTTGCTCATTTCCGTCAGCGGGGTTACCATTCGCTTTGTGGTTATCCAAATTAAAATAAAAGCAACAACCAAGCAAAAAACCGCAATAATTGAGAATATACGAAGCACTGCAATTACCAAATCGGTTACTCCCGATTCAACAATAGCAAAAACAGTACCCATTATTTTGGTATTTTCCGCCTTACCTTCCACATGAGAATAATAAGGAACAACAATGGCAGTACCAACGATATAATAGCTTTGGCCGTCAATAACCGTTTGACCTGTGGTTGCGTAGTTTTCGTATACATCCTGAATGATGCTGTCGTCTATTTTCAGTTTATCGTGTTCATGGCATACGGTACTGTCATCAAAGTATGGATTAACATTTTGTTGCTCCTTACATATTATTACCTCGCCTGCGGTATCACATATAAAAACATCAGCATCAATACAGTTTGACACCACCCCTAAGGATTCACAAATCAGTTCCTTTTCGGGGGTATATCTTTCATTCATATCGTTAACATCAAGTGTTGACGATACAATTTCCGAAATAAATCTTGTGTTTTCCTCAAGCAATGCGGTTTTTTCGTTTAAAGAGTATGCATTAACCATAAGAATTAATGTGGTACCCAGCATTGCAAAGGTAAGGAAAAACACTCCGGCAAATATAATAAAATATTTTAGAAACAGATTAGTTCGTTTTCCTTTGGCAGTTCGTGTAGATAAGGTCATAAACTAATCCTTTGTTTCAAATTTATATCCAACGCCCCATACGGTTTTAAGCGCCCATTTATCCGATACGCCCTCAAGCTTTTCACGAAGACGCTTAACATGAACATCAACCGTTCTGGAATCACCGTAATAATCAAAGCCCCAAACCTCGTCAAGAAGCTGATCTCTTGTGTATACTCTGTTTGGATTTGAAGCAAAGTGATAAATCAGTTCAAGCTCTTTTGGAGGAGTATCAACAGCAACACCCTTTACCTTCATTTCATAATTGGTAATATTAATCTCAAGATTGTCATATATAACAACCTTCTTCTCAGCCTCCTGCGACTCTCCCTCGCCTTTGGTTCTGCGAAGAACAGCCTTAATACGAGCCATAACCTCTTTGGCGTCAAAGGGCTTAACAACATAGTCGTCGGCGCCCAACTCAAGACCTAACACCTTGTCAAAGGTTTCACCCTTTGCCGTAAGCATAATAATTGGTGCTGATGAGGTTTTTCTGATTTCACGGCATACCTGCCATCCGTCCATTTTAGGAAGCATAATATCAAGCAAAACCAAATCCGGAGTTTTGTTTAAGAATGTATCAACAGCCTCCTGACCGTCATTAGCGGTAAACACGGTGTATCCGTCGTTTTCAAGATAAAGCTTCAATAATTCGCAGATGTTTAAATCATCATCTACAACAAGTATTTTGTTCTCCATAGTTTAATCCTTTCGTTAATGATGTGTCCCATCAAGTATGATGATATAACTAAAATTTGTTCATAATTTGTATTTTGAGTAAACAAAATTTTAACTTTTTGAACAATCAGTTAATAGAAATTGTTGAATTTTTTACCATTTAACATTTCTTTTTATGCAACCCTCTACATAGTCGATAAATTGCTTAGCACAACGGGGAGAGCGGCCGCCCCGACGCCTTGCCCACTGCTCGGCAGTCTCCAACAGCCTGTCCATATCGGCTTCAATTTCCCTGTCAATTGCAATCTTTTCCACAATATCAAGATAATCCTTTTTATCAGGATTCATAAAGGTTATTGAAAGTCCAAATCTGTCGGACAGCGAAAGCTCCTCCTGCAGGGTATCTGTTCTGTTGACATCATTCTCCCTGTCGGAAAAGTTTTCCTTAATTAAGTGTCGGCGGTTTGACGTTGCATAAATCAATGTGTTTCCCTGTTTGCCGGAAATGGAGCCCTCCAGTGCCGCTTTTAGCTCGCCAAAGCTATCCTCGTGAGAATCAAAGCTGAGATCATCAATGAAAATAATAAATTTCATTGGACTGTCGGCAATAAGCTCCCTTATCATGGTCAGGTCATTAATATCGCCTTTAGATATTTCTATCATTCTTAACCCTTGCGTTTTATATTCATTTAAAATCGCATGAACGGTAGAGCTTTTTCCGGTTCCTCTGTCGCCGTAAAGCAAAACATTATTAGCAGGAAAGCCCTTTAGGAATGAAATTGTGTTGTCAAGCACCTGATTTCTTTGACTTTCGTAATTTTTCAAATCGGTCAGCTTAATTGAGGAAATGGCTGAAATAGGAGCAAGTGCCTTATCTCTCCAGGTGAAGGCGTAATACTTGGCATATTTGCCGTAACCGTTCACCTTATGGAAATTCGCAAGCTCGCTTATTTGGTTTTGCCAATTATCAGTCAGCGGTGCAATTGCCTTACCGCTTCCCCAGCAGGGCATTGTTGCAAGTATTTCTTTAACATCCCCGTCTTTTACTGCATCTAAGATATCCTTTGCAGTCACAGAGGCAATTGCCTCTAACTTTTCCAAATCACTTTTAACACCGGTAATAACCGCTTCTCTAAGCTCGTTTTCTTTTCCTGCCGCAGCGGCCTTAGTGAAAACATTATCGTCGGTTAAAATCAGCTTTGATATATAATGCTTAAGTGACTCATGAGCCGAAAGAGTGTTAAAAAAATCCCCCTGCTTTAGCAAAACAAGCTCACTGTCCACCGAATCAAGCAGGCTGTAAAGCGACGATATAACAGAGTCGCCCTTAACATCATAAATGCATAATGATTGGATGTAGTATTTTATTTTTTTGATTTTATCCATAATCATTATCACGTCCTCATACATACAGTAATACATTATAATTTTATATCATTTGTGTTAAATTTACAAGCAAAATCGGCAATAAATAGTTAATATCATCAATTATGGACTGAAAATAAAGCAAATTTTGGGCTAATTTGTACTTGACTTAAAATATTTTAGGAACTATAATATTAGGGCTAACACAAAAGTGCTAACTAAATCATTTTATTGGAGGAAATAAAAATGGCAGAAGCTAAGATTTTCTACGAATCAGACTGTAACCTCAGCGTTCTTGACGGCAAAACAGTTGCTATCATCGGCTTTGGTTCACAAGGTCACGCACACGCACTCAATCTTCACGAGAGCGGCGTAGATGTTGTTGTTGGCCTTTACGAGGGATCAAGCTCATGGAAAAAGGTTGAGGAACTCGGTCTTAAGGTTATGACAACAGCAGAGGCAGTTAAGGCTGCTGATGTTATTATGATTCTTACTCCTGACGAGAAGCAGGCATCAATCTACAAGAATGATATTGAGCCAAACCTTACAGAGGGCAAGGCACTTGCATTTGCTCACGGCTTTAACATTCACTATAAGCAAATAGTACCGCCATCAAATGTTGATATCTTTATGATTGCTCCTAAGGCTCCGGGTCACACAGTAAGATCTGAGTACAAGGAGGGTAAGGGTACACCTTGTCTTGTTGCTGTATACCAAGATGCAACAGGTCATTGCCAGGATATTGCTCTTGCTTACGGTGCAGGCATCGGCGGTGCTCGTGCAGCTATTCTTGAAACAACCTTTAAGTGCGAAACAGAAACAGACCTTTTCGGTGAGCAGGCAGTACTTTGCGGTGGTGTTACAGCTCTTATGAAGGCGGGCTTTGAAACACTTGTTGAAGCAGGCTACGATCCAAGAAACGCTTACTTTGAGTGTATCCACGAAATGAAGCTTATTGTTGACCTTATCTACTCAGGCGGTTTCTCAAAGATGAGATACTCAATTTCAAACACAGCCGAGTACGGTGACTACGAAACAGGCAAGCGTCTTATCACTGATGAAACAAAGAAGGAAATGAAGAAGGTTCTTGAAGAAATTCAAGACGGTACATTTGCTTCAAAGTTCATTACAGAGGCTAACAACGGTTGGGCTCACTTCAAGGCTAAGAGAGCTCTTGAGGCTTCACATCAGCTTGAAACAGTCGGTGAGGGAATCCGTGCTATGTATAGCTGGTCAAAGGGCGAAGACAAATACGCTGAAAAATAATAGTGTATACATAACAAAAGACGATGGGCAACAGTCCATCGTCTTTTTTGTACTTATTTTTCAAGATTTTTCTTGATGCATTCTAAGGTTTCATCGGAAATAACATGCTCTATTTTACAGGCGTCTGCCGCCGCAATCTCTTCTCTAACACCTAAACTGATTAAATGCTCGGTTAAAACGGTATGGCGCTCATAAATTTTTTTTGCCAAATCAACGCCGGCATCGGTTAGCTCTAAATATCCGTTGGAATCAACAGTCAAATATCCGTCTCGCTTTAGAATGCTGACTCCCCTGCTGACGCTTGGCTTGGAAAATCCCATTTCCTCGGCCACATCAATGGACCTAACCTCCGGCTTGCGTTGGTACAAAACATATATGGTTTCAAGATACATTTCGCCTGATTCGTGTAACATTTTTACGCCTCCCAATCAATATAACAATATTAACACAGAGGTATGTTTTTTTCAAGTTTTGTTTTGTGCGTATGTTAACAGATTATAAAATTTGAATGATATTATTGTTTTTAATAAAAATATATAGTATAATAACTTTGATTATATTCACATAGAAACGGTATAAAAATGAAGATAATAGCAATCGGTGATATTGTATCAAAACAGGGCTGTGAATATTTAAGGCAAATATTACCAAGCCTAAAGAAGGAATACGGCGCAGATGTTGTAATTGCCAACGGAGAAAACTCTGCCGTAGGCAACGGAATTTTACCCCAAAGTGCACAATATATTTTTGACAGCGGTGTTGATGTAATAACTCTTGGCAACCACGCGTTAAAGCGTCCTGAAATATATGATTATTTGGACGAAAACCCTTTTATTGTCAGGCCTGTTAATTTTCATAGCTCTGCGCCCGGTAAGGGCATTGCAATTGTTGATAAGGGCTATATTCAGCTGGCAGTAGTTAATTTGCAGGGAGTTATTTATCTGGATAATAACGAAAATCCCTTTTCGGTGATTGATAAAGTCATTAACGAAATAAAAGAAATGGGCATAAAAATCATAATTATTGATTTTCATGCCGAGGCCAGCAGTGAAAAACGCGGCATGGGCTTTTACGTTGACGGCAGAGCATCGGCTCTTTTAGGTACTCATACCCACGTGCAAACCAGCGACGAACAAATTTTACCTAACGGCACCGGATATATAACCGACTTGGGTATGACAGGCCCCTACTATTCCGTGCTGGGTGTTGCGCCGGAAAAAGCAATTGAAAAAATGAAAACCAATCTGCCTGTTAGGTTTACCAATGAAGACGGCCCCTGTACTCTTGAGGGTTGTTTTATAGAGATTGACAATAAAACCGGTAAAACCGTTCATATAGAAAGGTTTAGAAAATGACAAAAAAATATTTGTCTGTGATTTTGGCTATGGCTTTGGTTATGGGAATATTCTCAGCATGCAGTGCGCAGACTCCTATAAGTGACTATAAGCTGGTTACCGAAACCACAACCGCCGTTGTGGCAGACACAACAAATTTTAAGCTGAGTTATTCACAATCCGACTCGCTTAATCCGTTTGAATCTAAAACTCTTAACAATCAAGTGCTGGAGGAGTTGGTGTTCGACTCACTTTTTACCCTTGACGAAAATCTTGAACCCCAACCAAGCATAGCCTCCGGCTATTCATACACCGACAGTGAAACCTTAACGGTTACTCTAAACAGCGGTATTCAGTTTTCAAACGGCAGTCAGGTTAATGCAGATTCAGTGGTTTATTCCTTTAATCAAGCAAAAAATTCCCCCCACTGGGAAAACAGTTTAAAGCCTATAAGCTCTGCTGACAGGATTGATGATTTAACCGTACAATTTAATTTAAGCTATTCAAATCCCAATGCGCACAATTTGTTAACCTTTGCAATTGCGTATGATGATACAGACGAAAAGGGTTATGCAATCGGCTCGGGAAAATACAAATACGGCGAGGGTGACGGGCAGGTTTATATTGAGCAAAACAGCTTGCATCAAGGCTTTAATCCCCACATCACAAAAATAACGCTTATAAACATTACCTCGGCAGAATCAATAGTAAACGCGGTAAACATCGGTAATATAAGCTATGCCGTGAGAGACTTGTCCGACTCCGGCAGTATTAGAATGCAGTGCAACAAAAAGGCTATCAACCTAAATAATATGGTATATTTGGGCGTAAACTGCAAAAGCGGAATTACTGCCGACGAGAATATACGAAAGGCTATTTCGCTGGCTATTGACAGAGAAACGCTGGTAAAAAGCTCGTATCAAGGCTACGCAAAATGTGCAACCTCTGTATTTAATCCGGTATCAAGGCTGGGAAAGCAAACTCAAACCTTTGCCGAAGCTGCTGATATTTCAGGCGCAAAGCAGGCAATTGATCAAGGCGCTCAAAAGGATAGCTCATTAAGCCTTACTCTTGTAGTTAACGATACAAGCGTAAACAAATCAGCCGCCACTTATATTGAACAGCAATTGGAGACGGCCGGCTTTACGGTGGAGGTTAAAATTCTAAAAAGCAAGGAATATTTAAAGGCTGTTAAGCAAGGTAATTTTGATATTTATCTTGGTGAAACAAAGGTGCCTAACGATTTTAATTTGAGCAGCTTTTTCACATCTAAAGGCGCTACACGATATGGCATTGATTTAAAAAATTCCGTTTCGGCGGATTCATATAAAGCATATTTGAACGGCGAGGGTGAAATAGGCGGATTCATACTTGATTTTTCAGAGGAGCTTCCCTTTATCCCTCTGCTATACCGACAGGGTATGATTTGCTTTACAAAATCCATGCATGGCGATATGCAGGGATATACAGGTAATTATTTTTCAAACATAGAGGATTGGTATTTTGATTAATACCATAGTATAGGAGGATTACTATGATAAAGTTTGAAAATCCAAACGGATACATTGAAATTACAAACAATTATTTTTCAAACCTTGTTGGTAACGCCGC
This sequence comes from Eubacterium sp., assembly GCA_051881175.1. GTDB lineage: Bacteria > Bacillota > Clostridia > Oscillospirales > Acutalibacteraceae > Eubacterium_R. Next base: position 42,488 of record JBJEPI010000041.1, on the reverse strand, counting down.
CCAAAGCTGCTTTGGAGTAACAAGAATGGTTAATCCAAACGCGCTTAGAAGCATTAAAAGCGTTATTAACAGTAAGGTTGATCCCGACAATCATAGCCAAGGAGTAACTGTAAAAAGCATTAACGGCTCACTTGTAGTCGATTTACACATTGCTGTATCCTACGGTGTTAACATTAACGCTATTTCCGATAGCATTGTTAACAAGGTTCGTTACACTATTGAGTCTGCAACAGGACTTAAGGTATCTGCAGTTAATGTTCATATTGACGGATTAAACTAACGGAGGAGCTATAATGATTACAGGACTTATGCTACGGGACGGTATTATATCCGCCGCCAACAACATATCAAACAGTCGTCAGTCAGTTGACGCGCTTAATATTTTTCCGGTTCCCGACGGTGACACCGGAACAAATATGTCTATGACCATCGGTGCCGCATCAAAGGAAATATCCTCTATGCCTGATAGCTGTACAATTGACGAGGTTGCAAAACGCACGGCCTCTGCGCTTTTAAGAGGGGCAAGGGGTAATTCAGGCGTTATTTTATCACTTATATTCCGCGGATTTTCGAAAGCATTTAAGGGACTTGAGAAAGCCAATGCTGAAGATATAGCTAAAGCACTGAGATATGGTTGCGACGCGGCATACAAGGCTGTTATGAAGCCAACAGAGGGTACTATTTTAACTGTTATCAGATGTGCCGCCGAGGCCGCTGAGGAAATGGCAAAAATTCAAGATGATCCTATGGAGGTTTGCTTTGCCGCATTACAGGGTGCAAAGGAAGCCCTTGCAAAAACACCGGAACAGCTTCCCGTACTTAAAAAAGCAGGCGTTGTAGACGCAGGAGGCCAGGGATTAGTCCTTATTTTCGAGGGCATCAGCAGTGTGTTCGGCAATAATGTTATTGTTCAATCAATCGGCGAATCCGTTAAGCCCGTTGATATTTCAAATAAATCAACAGTAGCACAGGCCGATGATGAAATCGAATTCGGTTATTGCTCGGAATTTTTGATTGAGAAATCAAAGGAATCAAAGGAAAGCGACCCTGTAAAGCTACGTGCCTTTCTTGAATCAATCGGTGATTGCGTAGTTGTTGTTGACGATGCGGATATTATCAAGGTTCACGTTCATTCAAATTGTCCGGGCGATGTTATTAAAACCGCATTGCAATACGGCCAGCTTATCAATATAAAGATTGACAATATGCGCTATCAGCACAGAAACGCAGGCGAGGGAGTTAAAGAAGGCGAGAAGGTTATAGAGCCTGCAAAGACCGTGCCTGAAAACAAATACGGCTTTGTTGCCGTTTGTGCCGGTGACGGACTTAAGGAATTATTTACCGACCTTGGAGCGGACGTTATTGTCAGCGGCGGTCAAACAATGAACCCCTCAACAGATGACATTTTAAACGCCATTAACCAAACCCCGGCAAAAACCGTTTTTGTTTTACCAAACAACAAGAATATCATTATGGCCGCCGAGCAGGCTATTCCTCTTGCCGAGGACAGAGAGGTTAGAGTTTTACAAACCAAAACCATACCCCAGGGTATTTCTGCCATGCTTTGCTTTGATGAAAGCGAAGACGCAGACACCAATCAAATGACCATGATGGAAATGGCAGGGGCAGTGGAAACCGGTCAGGTTACCTTTGCCGCAAGGGACAGCGATGTTGACGGCAAGCCAATCAAGCAAGGTCAAATGATGGGCCTTTTAAACGGAAAAATCAAATTTATCGGCGATGATAAAAACGACATTGCATTTAAAACAGCCGACAAGCTGTTTAAACGCGGTGTGCACTCGTTAGTAACTCTTATTTTCGGTGAAGGTGTAACCGAGCAGGAGGCTGCCGAAATTGAAAACAAGCTTCGCGAGAAGTATGATAACGATATTGATGTCAGCATTGTTGACGGCGGTCAGCCCATTTATTACTATATTATATCGGTGGAATAATTAATGGATTTTAGTGAATATAATATTCAATATATCAAGGGTGTTGGTGAAAAAAGAGCCCAGCTTTTAAATAAACTGGGCATTTACTCTTTGGAGGATTTAATCCACTACTATCCGAGAAAATATGAAAATTGGAGCGAAACAACAACTGTAGCCAATGCGCCTGTTGATGAAAATGTATTCATTAAAGCAACAATGATAACCCCCATTAAGGAATCCTTAATAAGAAAAGGATTAACTCTGTACAAATGCAATTTTACCGATGGGGAAAATGTTATTAATGTTACTATTTTTAACAACAAATATTTGGCAAAATCCTTAAGAACCTTTGACGATTACGTTTTATACGGTAAGGTTGAAAAAAGCTTTACCAAGGCTTCAATGTCATCACCTCAAATAGAAAGGCTTGAAAACGCAACAGGGATTCACCCAATATATCCTGCAACGGAACGGCTGAATTCAAAGGCAATTGCAAAGGCTGTAAAAGCCGCCCTTGAAAAGGTTGAAGCCATTGAAGAAACATTAAGTGACGATATACTTAATAAATATCAGCTCTGCCCTCTTGATTGGGCAATTAAGCAAATTCATTTTCCCGACAATATGGAAAATGTTGAAATTGCAAGACACAGGCTTATTTTTGACGAGCTTTTATCACTTCAAATCGGCTTACTAAAGCTTAAAAGCAAAAAAAGCACTGAAAATCATCTTCCCCTAAAAGAGGATTTCTCACAGGAATTTTATTCCCTTTTGCCCTTTAAGCCTACCAATGCACAGAAAAAAGCTGTCAGTGAATGCATTAACGATATGTTAGGCAACAAAGCCATGAACAGACTTATTCAGGGAGATGTGGGTTCAGGCAAAACTGCCGTAGCCGCCGCTGTAATGTATTCCACAGTGAAAAACGGTTACCAAGCGGCTATGATGGCACCAACGGAAATTTTAGCAACTCAGCATTTCGACTCGCTGTCAAAGCTTTTTGAAGGCTGTAGCATAAGGATAGCCCTGCTCACGGGAGCAACCAAGGCTAAGGACAAGCGTACAATCAAAGAAGCGTTAATGAACGGCGAAATCGACATTATTGTAGGTACCCACGCTCTTATTCAAAATGATGTGGAATTCAAATCCCTTGCTTTGGTTATTACCGACGAACAGCACCGTTTCGGCGTTGAACAAAGGGCAAGCCTTGCAATGAAAGGCGATAATCCTCATTTAATGGTTATGAGTGCAACCCCTATTCCAAGGACACTTGGACTGATAATATACGGCGATTTGGATATTAGTATCATCAACGAACTGCCCCCCGGCAGGCAAAGCATACGTACAGATGTTGTTAACTCTACATACCACCAAAGAATTTATGCTTTTATAAAGAAAGCGGTTGATGACGGCAGGCAAGCATATATTGTTTGTTCCCTTGTTGACGATAGCGAAAACGACTTAATATCGGCAAAGGAGTATGCCGAAAAGCTTGCAAATACCGCGTTTAAGGGATATAATTTGGGATTGCTTCACGGAAAAATGAAGCCCAAGGAAAAGGAAGCCGTAATGAATGCCTTTTCAAGAGGCGATATCAATATACTTGTATCAACCACTGTTGTTGAGGTTGGTGTAGATGTTCCCAATGCCACAATTATGCTAATAGAAAATGCAGACAGGTTCGGTCTTTCCCAACTGCATCAGTTAAGAGGCAGAGTGGGCAGAGGCAGGGATAAATCCTATTGCATACTCGTATCGGATAACAAGGGTGAAGCAACCCGTCAAAGACTGCAGGTAATGAAGGAAACGGGTGACGGCTTTAAAATCGCTGATTATGATTTAAAAACAAGAGGCCCCGGCGACTTTTTCGGTAAACGTCAGCACGGACTGCCCAACCTTGTTATTGCAGATATGCTTAAAGATATGGACACTCTAAAATGCTGCCAAGCCTGTGCACAGGAAATTTTAGCTAAGGACAATCGTCTTGACGGATATCCTGCCCTTTGCAGGCAAATTAACAAGATGTTCAGAAAAGCCAATTATTAACTAACCCCCACTATGAAGCCATAGTAGGGGTTTTGATTTATGCGTATTCACTATTCGGCAGTAGTGTCCTCGGCCGGCTGAGTGGTGGTTGTGGTGGTAGTGGTTTGAACCTCGCCGTATACCTGAAGCACAATTTCCTCGCCGTAAACCACTGTTTCTCCCGGAGCAGGAGCTATTCCGTAGCTTGATTTAACTGTATTTGGAGTATGCTCTCCGTAGTTTTGAACTGTTACGGTAGAAACCTTAAAGCCAAGCTTTTCAAGCTCTTCGGTTGCCTTTTCAAGGGTTAATCCCCCAACATTGGGCACGACCTCGGTTTGCACACCGTTACTAACGGTAAGAACAATTTCCGTGCCAACATTAACCGTTTCACCCGGCTGAATGCTTTGCTTGAAAATTTCGCCCTCTTCAGTGTCGGTTGAATATTCATAAACAAAGCTAATCTTAAATTGCTGATTCCATGTGCCGCTGTTTTCAACCGTGCTTTGAGTAAAGCCGTTATTTATAAAGCTTGGAACCTCGCAGGTTTCCTGAGTAACAGGAGTTGTTGTGGTTTCCGGCTCATCGCTTGGCTTGAGTTGAGAAAAATAAACTCCTGCACCGATGGCACAAATAATAAGAACAACCAAAACAATTATAATAATGTTTCCTGCCTTGCTCTTCGGTTTATCTTCAGTCTTGGCTATTGCGTCGCGGGAAGCTCTGTGCACCTCTCCGCCTGCGGCCGCCGCCTGAACATTTGGGGAGGCGTCAATTAACTCCCTAAATGTGGAAATATTTTTAATTCTTTTTTCAGGGTAAATTTGTAAACCGCTGCCAAGAGCCTTAATAACATGCATAGGTATGGTTTCGGCAATGGAATTGGGTATCATAAGCTTATCGTTTGCCTCTCTTGCAGGGGCAGGAGGCGGATTAGTACCCACAAGGGCACGGTAAATACAGGCGCTAAAGGAATAGATATCCGTACCGAAGCACATTCTGTGGTTGTTTTCATATTGCTCAAGGGCTGTATATCCATCTGTGAAATTAAATTCCAGTTGACTGTTAAAGTCGGTGGCCGATTGAATTGTAAAGGGCTTTAATCTAACCTTACCGTCGCCGCAAAGCAACAGACTGTCAGGTGTAATGGAGCCGTGAATAATTCCCTTTGAGTGAAGTGACTCAATGGTGGTCAAAACCGGCATAAACATAAGCCGTGCATTATCCCACGGAATATATCCGTCCGGATTACGAAGCAGATATTCCCTCAGCGGAATTGACTCAATTTTTTCAATAATAGCATAAACAGTTGAGTTTGCTTCAAACACATCATACACAGGAACAACAGCTGAAAGGCTTTGCATTTTTTGCATACTTGTCCAAAGCTTATAGAATTCGCCCTTATACTTAACGGCAAGGTCGATAAACCTTTGGCGTATATGCAGGTCTTGATTGCCTTCCAACCTGTTTGCCATACCTCTGGGATAAAATTCTCTTATATAAATCGGCCTGTCAAGCTGCATATCATAGCCCATATAGGTTACGGCGTCACTTTCGTGGCTGAGAAAAGCGCCCACAACATACTTGTTGGCCAAAACGGTTTTGGGCATTAAATACATGGTTTGAGAGGCAGTATCGTTATCATAACCGCAATTGGTGCAAACTGCGCCGTCTGTAAGCGGTTCAAAGCAATTTAAACAGAGATTGTCAATATCTCTCATTACATACAACTCCAATTTGATATTATTTAGATTATAATATCAACATATTTTTGACTTGTCAAGAATTTAGAGGTTCAAGAATTAACTTTGTACGGTAATAGTAACCTATAACAGCTTCTTCTTGCATAAAAGTTATTTTATGATATAATTAAGACATAAATTTTACTGAGGCATTTACGGAGGCATTTTATGAATTTTAAAGAACTTCCAAACGGAATGTGCGACGGCTTTGTTATTATTAAGAAAAGCGAAATTAAAAAGACAAAAAACGGTTCCGAATATTTAGATTTGATTCTCGCAGATAAGGATGACGAGATTTCAGCTAAAATGTGGGACTATAAAGATGAAAATATTTTTGAGCCTGATATGGTGGTTAAGGTACGCGGAACACTTGAACAGTATAACGGCAAAAATCAATTCAGGATTGCACAAATTCGTCCTGTAAACGAAACCGACAGCTATTGCCTCGCAGACCTTGTTCCGTCAAGCAAGGTAGGCGGTGAACAGCTGTTTGAAATGATTAAGGAGCGCGTTAACGCCTTTGAAAATCAGGACTTAAAGAAAATTGTGTCAAAAATTATTGATGACAGGCGTGAGGCTCTTGTTGTTTATCCTGCCGCACTAAGGCTTCATCATGCAATGGTGGGCGGACTTATGTACCACACAATGAGCATTGTAAGAATGGCTGAGGAAATCTGCAAGATTTACCAAAACATTAATAAGGATTTGCTGCTGTCGGGTATTATTCTTCACGATGTTGCAAAGACATGGGAGCTTGAGGCAAGTCAAACGGGCTTGGCAAAGGGCTATACCGTAGAGGGCGAGCTTATCGGCCACCTTGTTAAGGGCGCAATGTATGTTAACGATACGGCAAAGGAGCTGGGCATTGACAGTGAGGTTGTAACCCTGCTTGAGCACATGATTATTTCCCATCACGGTGTTCCTGAATACGGCGCCGCCGTAAGGCCCATGTTTTTAGAGGCAGAAATATTATCTGCCCTTGACACCCTGGACGCAACCATTTATGAGATTAATGCGGCAACCTCAAAGGTTGAGGCAGGCAGCTTTACCGACCGCCAATGGGCTCTTGATAACAGAAAGCTATACAATCACGGGCTTTCCGGCACGGAGCATAATGTTAATTTTTAGCGAGGTAAAAATATGGGAATGACAAACGAGGTTGAACAGTCAAGCTGGACGGAAATAGCCATAACCGTTGCAACCCAATATATTGACACCGCCGGCAGTATTGCCAATATGGTTGTTCCGTACGGAATATATATTGAGGATTATTCTGCCCTTGAGCAGGAAACAATGGAGATTGCACATATTGATTTAATTGAAGAAAGCCTGCTGAAAAAGGACAGAACAAAGGCAATAATTCACATATATGTTAATCCTGAAGAAAACCCTATGGAGGCGGCCTCCTTTGTTAAGGACAGGCTGGACAGCCAGGGTATTGAACACAGCATAACCATATCCGATTGCAGAGTTGAGGATTGGCAAAATAACTGGAAGCAGTATTTTCATCCAATGCCAATCGGCGAAAAGCTTTTAATCCGTCCTGTTTGGGTTGATGATTTTGAGGCAGGAAACAGAAAGGTATTAAATATTGAACCCGGTCTTGCATTTGGCACTGGCTCACATCCAACCACAAAGCTTTGCCTTGAAACCCTTGAAGGATATGTTGACAGTAACACCAACGTGCTTGATATAGGCTGCGGCAGTGGTATTTTATCCATTGCGTCCCTGCTTTTAGGAGCAAAATCAGCCTTAGGAGTCGATATAGACTCGTTAGCGGTAAAAACCGCTATGGCAAATGCCAAGGAAAACGGCTTTGAACCGCCGGTATTTGACGCAGTTCAAGGCAATCTCTCAGACAAGGTAAGCGGAAAATTTAACCTTATAGTTGCCAATATTGTTGCAGATATTATTATTGAGTTTAACACTCAGGTTGGAAAATTTTTAGAGGATGACGGTGTATATATCACCGGCGGAATAATAGAAAACCGCGAGGATGAGGTTTTATACTCCTTTGCACAAAATGGATTTGAAATTATTGAACGCTGTGAAAACAACGGCTGGCTGGTATTTGCACTGAAAAAAGCAAAATAATAAATGAGCTGTCCCTTGGGGTGTCCTAAGGACAGCTTTTTTATTTACATTCCAAAGCCGATATGATATTATAAAGAAAGCATTTGGGAGGTGAGAAAATGAAAAAAATAGCCGTAGGCATCTTAGCACATGTTGATTCAGGCAAAACCACCCTGTCCGAGGCCTTACTGTACCAATCGGGTAACATAAAACAGCTTGGCAGAGTTGACAACCGCGACTCATTTTTAGACACATTTTCTCTGGAACGCTCCCGTGGAATTACAATTTTTTCAAAGCAGGCGGTTTTGAAATATAAAAACACCGAATTTACCTTAATAGACACTCCGGGGCATGTGGATTTTTCAGCAGAAACCGAGCGCACACTTCAGGTTTTAGATTATGCAATACTTGTTATCAGCGCGGCTGACGGTGTGCAAAGCCATACTCAAACCCTATGGAAGCTGCTGAAAAAATACAATGTTCCCTGCTTTATATTTGTAAACAAAATGGACCTTAACAGTGCCGATAAGGACATTGTTACAGGCCAGCTTAAATCAAAGCTCAGTGACAATTGTGTTGATTTCGGCATTAAAGAGAATGAAGAGCTTTTGGAAAACATAGCCCTTTGCCACGAGGAGCTTTTACAAAAATATGAATGCGGCTCTTTAAGTGACAGGGATATTATAAGCGCAATAAAAAGCAGACGGGTATTCCCCTGTTTATTCGGTTCTGCATTAAGGCTTGACGGCGTTCTTGATTTTTTGGAATGTATTTACCGATATACTGAAATGCCGGAATATCCAGATGAATTCGGCGGCAAGGTGTACAAGATAACCGAGGATAAGGGACAACGCTTAACCCACTTAAAAATTACCGGCGGCCGTCTTACGGTAAAAGAAATTCTTAAAAGCGAGAATAATAAGAACGGCGAAAAGGTTAATCAAATAAGAATATACTCCGGCGATAAATTCACAACCGTTAACGAGGCAGAAGCAGGCACAATTTGTGCCGTAACGGGAATCAGCTTTACGAAATGCGGCGACGGACTTGGAAAAGAAAGCAACGCCGGTATGCCTGTTTTGGAGCCGGTGTTAACATACAGCTTAAATTTGCCTGAGGGTGTTGACGCCCATACAACACTTGAAAAAATGCGAATATTGGAAAACGAGGATCCACAACTAAAGGTTGAATGGAATGAGCGTTTAGGAGAAATTCAACTAAAATTAATGGGCGAAATTCAGTTGGAAATACTACAGGCGATAATTGCGCAGCGCTTTGGAATAGACGTCTCCTTTGGCAGGGGTAATATAATCTATAAGGAAACCATTGCCGATTCTGTGGAGGGAATCGGTCATTTTGAGCCACTGCGGCATTATGCCGAGGTGCATTTACTGTTAAAGCCTGCGAAAAGGGACAGCGGCCTTGTTTTCAAAGCAGATTGCAAGGAGGACCTGCTGGATAAAAACTGGCAAAGGCTTATACTAACCCATTTATATGAAAAAACGCACATTGGGGTATTAACCGGCTCGCCTATTACGGATATGGAAATAATACTGAAATCCGGAAAGGCTCACCCAAAGCATACCGAGGGCGGTGATTTCAGGCAAGCCACCTACCGTGCAGTAAGACAGGGCTTACGCAGTGCAAAATCAATACTGCTTGAACCGATTTATGAATTTACCCTGGAGGTTCCAACGGAAAATGTAGGCAGAGCAATGTCCGACATTCAGCTAATGCACGGAAGCTTTAATCCCCCTGTAACCGAGGGAGAGCTTTCGATAATTACAGGAACGGCTCCGGTATCAACAATGTATGATTATGCCGGTAAGGTTGTAGGCTACACCCACGGAAAGGGCAAGCTTATTTGTGCATTAAAGGGGTACGAGCCCTGTCACAACAGCGATGAAGTAATAAAGCAAATGGGCTATGATTGTGACAGCGACACAAATAACACCTGCGATTCGGTATTCTGTTCACACGGTGCAGGATATAATGTAAAATGGAATGAGATTAAAAGCCACATGCATCTTCCAAGCATTATGTCCGCACCTAAAAACGCATACACACCCAACAGCTCCCATAAAAGTATTTCAAGCTACAAAAACAGTGACAATCTTTTTGCCCTTGACAAGGAGCTAATGGAGATTTTTGAGCAGACCTACGGTCCCATTAAAAGCAGAAACAACAATCCCAACCAAAATCACTTTACCTTTACCCAGAGCAGTGAAAGCAAAAAGCCTAAGGAAAAGAAACAGCCTGCTCCTAAATACGACGGCAAGGAATATCTGTTGGTTGACGGCTATAATGTGATTTTTTCATGGGACAATTTAAGAGAGCTGTCTAAGGATAATATTGACGGCGCAAGAAACGCCCTTATCAACATTCTTTGCAACTATCAGGGCTACAAAAAATGCGAAACAATATTGGTTTTTGACGCATATAAGGTTAAAGGCAATGCCCGTGAGGTTGAAAAGGTAAACAACATCAGTATTGTGTATACCAAAGAGGCGGAAACCGCCGATATGTACATTGAAAAGGTTACCCACACCCTTGCAAAGAAAAATAATAAGGTAAGAGTAGTAACCTCCGACGCCCTTGAACAAATTATCATATTGGGCAACGGCGCCCTTCGTGTTTCGTCAAAGGAATTTTTAGGGGAAATACAACAGGCAGAAGAAAATATCAGAGCAATAATCGAAAGTAATCACTAAAAAACTACTATGGAAATCCATAGTAGTTTTTTATCATTCATATTCGTCTTCATCGGGATTGTAATTTCCATGCTCAAGCATTTTTGCTTTCACATCACGCATAAAATCAATTTGTTCGGCAACGCTGACATAAATATATTCAATGCCTTTTTCTGTTTTTATTCCAATTTCAATGCAGTCATTGGAGCTTCCCCCGAAAAAATTACTAAGGGGCTTTCTGGTAAGGCAATAAAACAACAGTGCGAACATCCTTGTCCCTTGTGTAAATGCCGTACGCCAGTGTGCATGGGGAGCTTTTCTAAAGTTGCCTGCCCACTCAATGCTTACTATTGCCGAGGTGTCAAACACCTTATATTTTTTGCTTGCCCAGCTTCCGTCAACAATTTCAAGGGTGTCATCATATAAAAACACACCCTTTAGAAGTGCAAAATACCTTATTATGTATGCTATTGAGAATATCAGCGTCCCCAAAATCAGACACCCAAGGGTTGCATCCGGAAAAGCCAACGAGCGGAACAAAATATTTATTATACAGAAAATCAATGTTACAATAAACGGCGGAACAATAAGTACACCGACAACCGTGCCAAGGTGTGATAATAATTGAAATATTTTTGATTTGTACTTAAACTGATAGTATTTCATATATCCCCATATTTTAAAACAGTTTAGATTTAAAGTGTACAATGCCTTGCATTAAATATTACATATTCCTGATATTAATAACTGCAAACACCGATACATACCAATAAAATTATTGCACTATTGTATTGCTTTGTCAATATATCAAATTAACAAAATAGTGTTGAATTATTGCTTACAAATATGTATAATAAATAGTGGATAAAAAGGAGGTATATTTATGGAATATACTTACAAAACATCAGGAACCTGTTCAACTCAAATTATGATTGATGTTAACGAGGATAACGAAACCATAAACAATGTGCAATTCTTCGGCGGATGCAACGGTAATCTCAAGGGAATTTCTTCACTTGTTAAGGGAAAGAGCATTGACGAGGTTGTTAGTGCATTAAAAGGAATTAAGTGCGGCTTTAAGGGCACATCCTGCCCCGACCAGCTTGCAAGGGCATTAGAGAATATTAAAGAGGAATTATAATTAAAGGATTGACTTTATGTTTAAGCTTGAAAGTAACAGATTAAAAAGAGAATTTAAAATTGCAAATTCAAATTTCTTTGCCAGCCAAATTCTTAACAAATACTCAAATATGAGCCTCGTTCCGGACGGTAACGGCTGTGAATTTATTGTAAGGCTTCAGGACGGAAACGAGTTTTCTTCAAAGGGATTGACTGTTGTGGAAAGCAGTGAAGAAAACAACCGCTTAAGGTTTGTTTTTGAGCAGTGCTTAGGTATCAGAGTTACTCTTGAATATTGGATTCATGATGACAAAAACACAATTTGCAAGCAATTAACGCTTGATCAATATGATGACAGCGTTGTTGATTATGTAATACTTGAAAGTATCGGTATTATTAATTCAAAAACTCACTTCAGCGTTGATATAATGGAAGACAAAGAGATTAAAGGTGTTTATGCCTCTCTCGGTCAGCCGTTTTATATTGACAGCCTGTTCTTCGGTTGTGAATTTCCTGCTACCGATAACAGAATCATTCACGGCGCCGGTCAAATTAAGTATTATATCGGCAAGCAAATCGGCAAGGGATATCAATGTCCTGTTACTGTTATGGGCGGCGCGATTGACAATTCAAGCGTTGGGGTTCAAAAGGCATTTTTTGAATACATTGACTTTATTTCACAGCCCACATATCTTCGTTTTCAATATAACAGCTGGTATGACGGCATGCTGAAAATTGACGAGGAGGGTGTTAGAAACGCCTTCAGTCAAATTTCAAAGGGCCTTTCATTCCATAATGCACCAAAGCTTGACGCTTACGTTGTTGATGACGGATGGAATGATTATAAGGGCAAGTTTTGGAGTTTTAACAAAAAGCGTTTTCCAAACGGATTAATCAATATTTCAGCCGATTGTAAAAAAATGGGCAGCAGCCTTGGTATGTGGCTTGGCCCCCGAGGAGGATATAACGGCGAATATAGCTTCGCAAAGAGAATTCAGCGGGGCAAAAACGGCTACGCCAACAAATCCGGCAGAGAAATCTGCATTGCATCAAAAACATATCTTGACAATCTTCAGGAATTCTTAATTAACACAGTCAGCAAAAATGACTTAACCTATTTAAAGCTTGACGGCTTTTGCCGCGGTGTTTGCAAGGATTCCTCTCACGACCACATTACCGGCGGCGAGGACGAGATGTATTTCGTTACCGAAATGTGGCAGAGATGGATTAAGCTTTTTGAAGCAGTAAGACACGCCAGAGAATGTGATAACCGTCCCCTTTGGATAAATATGACCTGCTATGTTAATGTTTCACCATGGTGGCTTCAATGGGTTAACAGCATTTGGCTTCAAAACAGTAACGATATAGGCTTTGCAAAAAACATTGAGGACCAGCCTCAGGTTGAAGCGGAAATAACCTATCGTGACGCAAGATATTATGATACTATTTGCACCAGAGCTAACCAAATTCCGTTAAAGAATTTATATAACCACGAGCCGATATACGGCAAAAGTGCAAATGTTGACTATACTGACGAAGAATTTGACAAGTATATCCTTTGGTGCACCGTTAGAGGTCAGGCTCTTAACGAAATTCATTTGTCCTATGAAATGATGAGCGACGGAAAATGGGCTTCTCTTGCAAAGGCTATGCGTTTTCAAAAGGAAAACTACGGCATTTTGCAAAACGCAACATTCATCGGCGGCAATCCGGAGGAAAATAATATTTACGGTTATATCAGCTGGGAAGAAGCAGGAAACGGAATAATCGCTCTTAGAAACCCAACTGATGAATCAGCGGCGTTAACCCTTAACATCAACAAGCTTATGGGCGCCCCTGAAAATCTTGAAAACGCTAAGATAATCAGCATATACAACAGGTCTATGCCTATTACCGATCAGCGTTTGTCATACGGAAGCAAGCTTGATTTAACCTTGCATCCCTATGAACTGATAATTTTGAAAATTACTAACAACGAGGTATAAGCTATGACCTGTAAGGTATGCGAAAAAGGCACAATGATTAAAGAAGGCAACAAATATGTTTGCGAGAAATGCGGTGCAATAGCCGTGTCTGCCGAAAGCGCTGAGGATATTAAGAAAATAAAAGCAGACGCAAAGAAAGCAAAAAAAGAAGCCAAAAGAAAGAAGCAAGAAGAGGCTGAAGCAAGAAAAAGCACCGGAAGAAAGGTTTTAGACTTTTTTCTGCCCATTGTTATCGCATTGGTTGTTGCAACTCTGCTGAAAACCTTTGTGTTTGCAAATGCTGTTGTTCCAACCGGCTCAATGCTTCAAACCATTCAGGAGAACGACAGAGTAATTGCCAGCAGACTCACCTATGAATTTAACGACCCCGAGCGGGGAGATATAATTATTTTCAAATACCCCGATGATTATGCAAGGGGCGTTACCACTTACTTTGTAAAGCGTATAATCGCCCTCCCGGGTGAAACAATTACTATTACAGGCGGAAGTGTTTACATAACCGATGTTAACGGTAATACTCAAATGCTGGAAGAGGATTATGTAGTTGGCACAACTACTGAAGGTTGGCTGGAAAACGGAACCTACACAGTGCCTGAAGATTGCTATTTCGTAATGGGAGATAACCGTGAAAATTCGGAGGACTCCCGTTATTGGAGCACTACTCACTGCGTCGAGCGTGACCTTATTGAGGGAAAGGTTATGTTTAAATATTACCCAAAATTTGAACGGCTTGACTAATTTGTCTATAGGAGGACTAAAAAATGTTTAATGCGGAAAATGTAAAAAATCAATGTGTTCAATGGATTCGTGATTTTTTCGAGGAAAACGGAAAGGATTGCAATGCAATTGTGGGCATCTCAGGCGGTAAGGATAGCTCAATTGTTGCGGCGCTCTGTGTTGAAGCTCTCGGCAAGGACAGGGTTATAGGTGTTCTAATGCCCTGCGGCCATCAGCACGATATTGATATGGCAGAGCTGTTGGTAAAGCACCTTGACATAAAGCATTATGTAATCAACATTAACGATGCTGTTGTTGCCATGAAAAATAACCTGCCCTTTGAATTAACGGAGCAAAGTGCTACTAACCTGCCCCCAAGAATTAGAATGGCAACTCTTTACGCAGTTGCTCAAAGTCATAACGGCAGGGTTGCCAACACCTGTAATTTGTCTGAGGATTGGGTTGGCTACGCCACACGCTACGGTGATGCGGCAGGCGATTTCAGCCCTTGTTCAAACATCACTGTTACCGAAATGAGGCAGATTGGAAGAGTTCTTGGTCTGCCTGATGTTTTGGTAGATAAAGTGCCAATTGACGGCCTTTGCGGTAAAACTGACGAAGAAAATCTTGGCTTCACCTATGACGAGCTTGATAAGTATATTAGAACAGGCGAAATTGAAAATCAGGACACAAAGACTAAAATTGATTACAAACACAAAATGAATTTATTTAAGCTTCAGCTTATGCCTTCGTTTAAACCGGAAATATAAATTGGCGAGATAAAGGCGTATCGTTTAGATTGAACGATACGCCTTTTTATTTTAATCTAATTTAACATGTGCTGCTATCATAATTATTCCAATCATGAACATCACAGCGGAAAGCAAGAGCTCCGCTGTAAGCTCCCTTTTCGAAATCTTTATTGGGCATTTTTTCCAATCTGCTATTACTGTAAAAGCCATCACTATTGCTGTGGCAATAAAAACTGCACCGAATGCAAGCATTACACAAATCCTCATACACATCATTTTCTAAATTATAGCCCCTTTATGGGCAATTGTCAATATACGAGCATTAAATTACAATAATAACACAGGGGTGATTTGATGATTGTGTATGATAAACTTTGGCAAACACTAAAGGAGAAAAATATATCCCAGTACAAGCTGATTAAGGATTATCATATAAGCACCGGTCAGCTTGACAGACTCAGAAAAAACGGCAATGTTAACACATATACCCTTAATTCATTATGTGAAATACTTGATTGCACCTTAAATGACATAGCAGAATATAAAAAAGACCAATGAGCATAAATAAGCCTCGTTGGTCTTTTATCATATTAGCGATCATAATGAAATTTTAACATCAATTTTTTCTCCAAGTATTTCTTCGACCTTAAGTCTTAAACCCTTTGAAATTAATTGGAGATTAACAAATGACGGCTTTTTTGCAGCATTTGTAATAACCCAACCGTTTTTGGTGTACGATAAATCAAAGCCAAGTATGATTCCGTCAAGCTTTTCAGCGCAATTAACAGTTATCTTTTGCAATTCGCTCCAAGAGGGAAGCTGTGTTTTTTCAAGCTGAAGCTTTGATTTTTTTCTGGTTGCACCGCTGATGCGATAAATTTGAGAAGATATAATTCCGTTTTCAACATCAATTCCCGCAAAGTGAACCTTTTTGTCGTTATCCTTTTGCGTCAGATTGAGAGTTGCAAAGGCAAACCTTGCACTATCCCCTGACCTAACGGTAACCGCACGCACGGTCGCAACCGCTTCAGGGACAAATTCGCTCATTTCAATTGCTGAAACAGCATTCTTATCCGTCAGTGATTTTTTATCAAAATTCAAATGGGCGTTTTCATTCAAAACGGTAATTGTCCTAAGACTTAAATACTTTGAACGCTGAGCAGGGGTTTTGTTTTCAAAATCATAAAGAGTGTATTCCCTTGGAGTAATTCCGTAGGCTCTAAAGCATTTTCGCATATCCTCGCATTGTTCCGTGCTTTTATCCTGCATATATTTTAAAAACTCTTTTTCCCAGCGTTTTTGAATTTTTTCATCTGTTTGCGAGTTACAAATCTGCCGGTTTTTCATTAGGCTAAGCAGCGCTGAATCCTCATATTTTAACTTGCACTGCTCGGGGGTGTATTTGCTTTTGCCGTTACCGTAAAACAAATAGACTGCGTAGTGGTCCCCTGCCTTATACATTTTAACCTTTGAAAAACCGTATTTTTCATAAACCCTGATTGCATTGACATTTTTCTCGGGAGTAGTTAAACGCATGGGAAGGCCCATACTGTTTGAATAATCCCTTGCGCTGTCAAGAAGCATTCTGCCTAAGCCCATACCTTGATATTCGGGCAAAACGGCAAAATGGCAAACATTCACAGCATTGCCGCTGTAATACCAAGCATCAACCTCATCAGGCTTAACAGATAATGTTCCCACTATTCTTTTTCCGCACTTGGCAACAAAAATTTTTCCCCCGCTGGCAAGAACTTGGTTAAGATTTTCCGTGAAATCGGAATAATGATTAAATGCGAAATCATCGCTTGTCATGGCATTTTGAAATGCCTGCTCCAAAACATTACCTATTTCATTGAAGCAAGCCTTATCATCAACCGATTCAATTTTCGTTAAGAATTTTTGTTCAAAAAAGCGTTTAATACCCTTTGCCATAATTTCTCCAAAATTTTAATAATCTCACATTTAAAAAGAAACGGAGGAATTTGTTGTTTTTAATACCTAACAAATTCCTCCGCCCCTATACTTGGTCGAGGCGACAGGATTCGAACCTGCGGCCTCTGCGTCCCGAACGCAGCGCTCTACCAAACTGAGCCACGCCTCGATTAAAGCTTCAATAACATAGATTATTACACAAAATTGCCTACAGGTCAAGATAAATTTTAATATTTGCCATAATAAATTAATTTTTATATTGAATATTGTATAATTTTGTGAGATAATATTATGACTATTTTATACTAAAAGATTAAGGAACAGCAAAATATGACTAATAATGAAAAATTAGCAGAGCTATTATTTCCCGCAATTGATAAAGAGCCGAGCTATTATGAGGAGCTTTATCCTGCAAGGAATTTAAAGGAGGGTGCAAGGGTTACCCGTTTTGCGCCAAGCCCAACAGGCTTTCTGCATTTCGGCAATTTATTTACCTGCCTTGTATCATACAAAACCGCAAAAAGCACCGACGGCGTATTCTTTGTTAGAGTTGAAGACACCGACCAAAAGCGCAAGGTTGACAGCGCTATCGAGGTAATGCTTAAAGGCTTATCCGTTTACGGCATTAACCCCGACGAGGGCGTTATCGGTGAAGGCGTTGAAAGCGGCAGCTACGGACCTTACTATCAAAGTGCAAGGAAGGACATTTACCAGGCTTATGCAAAAGACCTTGTAAAACAGGGTTTGGCTTATCCTTGCTTTTGCTCTGCCGAGGAGCTTGATGAAATAAGAGCCTCCCAGGAAAGCGAAAGCACCAAGGGCTATTGGGGCAAATATGCAAAATGCAGGGATTTATCCCTTGAACAAATTGAGGAAAGGCTTAATAACGGTCTTTCTTGGACCCTTCGCCTTAAATCCCCCGGCGACCTTGAAAGAAAATGCTTTTTTGATGATATGATTAAGGGTAAAATTGAAATGCCCGAAAATGTTCAGGATGTGGTTCTTCTTAAATCCGACGGTATTCCAACATATCATTTTGCTCACGCAATTGACGACCATCTTATGAGAACAACCCATGTTGTGCGTGGAGATGAGTGGATTTCATCAACACCTATTCATCTTCAGCTATTTAGATGTCTTGGCTTTAAAGCACCTAAATATGCCCACGTTGCCCCGATTATGAAGGAAGAAAACGGCGGAAAACGAAAGCTTTCAAAGCGTAAAGACCCTGAAGCGGCAGTTACCTATTACGCAGAGCAGGGCTTCCCAATGGAAAGTGTAAATGAATATATGATGACTCTTGCCAACTCAAACTTTGAGGATTGGCGAAAGGTTAATAAGGACGAGCCTATTGACAAATTCCCCTTCAATCTTAAAAAAATGAGCATATCCGGCGCTTTATTTGATATGGTTAAATTAACCGATGTGTCAAAAAACGTTATTTCAAAAATGCCGGCAACAAAGGTATTTGATTTAGCATACGATTGGGCAAAGCAATATGACCAAAAGCTTGCTTCACTTTTTGAGCAGGATACCGAAAAGGCTGTTGCAATCCTTAATATTGACCGTGAGGGCAAAAACCCAAGAAAGGATATTGCCAAGTGGAGCGATGTATCCCAATATATAAGCTATATGTATAACGAAACCTTTGAGCCGTGCTACGAGCTTAACGGGAACGCTACACCGCAGCTTGCCGTTAAGGTATTGGAGAAATACATTGACACGGTCAACCTTAATGATGATAAGGACGCGTGGTTCCAAAGAATTAAGGATATTTGCCCGCAGGTTGGTTGCACACCTAATGTTAAGGAATTTAAAGCCAATCCGGAGGCATTTGCAGGTCATGTAGGCGATGTTTCAACAATAATACGAGTTGCACTGACAGGCAGAACAAATACACCTGATTTGTATTCAATAACTGCATTATTAGGCGAAAAAACAGTTAAGGCTCGCTTAACCGACGCACTTAACCACTATAAGGAGGAACAATAACAATGGCGCTTGATGAAATTAAAGAAGAAGAAACCCAAGTTGCATCAAATTTCATTCATGATTTCATTGATGAAGATTTAAAAGAGGGCGTGTATTCAAGAGTGCAAACCCGTTTTCCTCCCGAGCCTAACGGTTATTTGCACATAGGCCACGCCAAGGCTATTTGCATCAACTTTGGCGTAAAGGAAAAATACAACGGCATTTGCAATCTTCGTCTTGACGATACCAACCCAACAAAAGAGGACACCGAATATGTTGACGCAATTAAGGAAGACATTGAATGGTTGGGCTTTAATTGGGACAATGTATATTATGCATCGGACTACTTTGATTTTCTTTTTGAATGTGCAATAAAGCTTATCAAAAAGGGCAAGGCGTTTGTTTGTGACCTTACACCGGAGGAAATGAGAGAATACCGCGGAACACTTACGGAGCCCGGCAAAAATTCTCCCTATCGTGACAGAAGCATTGAGGAAAACCTTGATTTATTCCAAAGAATGGCAAAGGGTGAATTTGAGGCAGGTTCAAAGGTACTTCGCGCTAAAATTGATATGTCATCGCCTAATCTCAATATGCGCGATCCTATTATTTACAGAATTATGTATGCCCACCACCACAGAACAGGCGACAAGTGGTGCGTATATCCTATGTATGACTTTGCTCATCCCCTTTCAGACGCCTGTGAAAAGGTAACTCATTCCCTGTGCTCCCTTGAATTTGAAAACCACAGACCGCTTTATGATTGGGTATGCAACGAGTGTATCGACGGCGAAAAGCCAAGGCAAATTGAGTTTGCCAGAATGAACCTTAACTACACTCTCACCTCAAAAAGAAAGTGCTTAAAGCTTGTTCAGGACGGCATTGTTGACGGATGGAACGACCCTCGTATGGCAACCATCAGCGGAATGAGAAGACGCGGCTATCCTGCACAGGCTATTCGTGATTTCTGTGAAAAAATCGGCGTTTCAAAGGCATACAGTGTTATTGACTTTGCACTGCTTGAAAGCTGTGTAAGAGATAATCTTAACCAAACTGCCCCACGAGCTATGGCAGTTATTGACCCCATAAAGCTTATTATTGACAATTATCCCGAGGATAAGGTTGAGGAGCTTGAGGTTGAATATCATCCCGATCATCCCGAATACGGCTCACGAACAATTCCCTTTGGCAGAGAGCTTTATATTGAGGCTGATGACTTTATGATTGAGCCTATAAAGAAGTACAGACGGCTTTTTGTCGGCAACGAGGTTAGACTTTACAAGGCTTATTGCGTAACCTGCACGGGCTATGATTTAGACGAAAACGGCAAGGTTGTTGCAGTTCACGCAGAATATGACCCCGAAACCTTTGGCGGCGATACTCCCGACGGACGCAAGGTTAGAGGCACTATTCATTGGGTTTACACCAAGGACAACACAGAGGCTGAGGTTAGACTTTATGACCGCTTGTTTGATGTTGAAAATCCAAGCGACGAGGAGGGTGTCGGCTCTTTTGAGGACAACCTTAATCCTAACTCCCTTGTAAGCAAAACCGCTTATGTTGAAAGAGCGTTAAAGGACACTAAGGCAGGCGACAGATATCAGTTTATGAGAACAGGCTATTTCTGCACTGATACAACATCTTCAAAGGACAATATTGTATTTAACAGAACTGTTGCCCTTAGGGACAGCTTCAATAAGAAAAAGCAATAATTATAAATATAGGGCGAACAATGTTCGCCCTACAAAAATTCATATAAATCAAGGTGAAAAGATTTGGCAGAAAGAAAAGACATAAAAAATATTGCAATAATCGCCCATGTTGACCACGGCAAGACCACACTTGTTGACGAAATGCTTCGTCAAAGCGGTATTTTTCGTGATAATGAGGTGGTTCAGGAAAGAGTAATGGACTCTAACGATCTTGAAAAGGAGCGCGGAATTACAATTCTTTCAAAAAACACATCCATTCACTACAAGGACACAAAAATCAACATTGTTGACACTCCCGGTCACGCTGATTTCGGCGGCGAGGTTGAGCGAATTTTAACAATGGTTGACGGCGTTCTTTTGTTGGTAGATGCTTTTGAGGGCTGTATGCCACAAACCCGTTTCGTACTGAAAAAGGCCCTTGGACTAAAGAAAACTCCTCTTGTTGTTGTTAACAAAATTGACCGTGACGGTGCAAGGCCCGAGGAGGTTATCGACGAGGTGCTTGACCTTTTCATTGAGCTTGGCGCAGACGATGACCAAATTGACTTTCCTGTTGTTTATGCAAGTGCAAGAAACGGTTATTCAAGCCTTGACCCTAATGTTCGCGAGGGTGATATGAGACCTCTTCTTGACGCTATATTGGAAAATATACCCTCCCCAAAGGGAGATGCTGAAGGGCCTGCGCAAATACTGTTTTCTTCTCTTGAATACGATGATTATGTTGGAAGAATAGGTGTCGGCAGAGTTGAAAGAGGTACAATTAAGGTTAACACACCCTATGTTCTCTGCAAGCAGGATGACTCCAGAGAAAATGTAAGATTCTCACAAATATATCAATTTGAGGGACTGAAAAGGGTTGCTTGCAGTGAAGCCACCTTCGGCGACCTTGTATGCGTTGCAGGTATCCCCGATCTTAACATAGGTGAAACCGCCTGCGACCCTGAGCACATTGAACCGTTGCCCTTTGTTAAAATTGACGAGCCTACAATCAGCATGAATTTTATTGTTAACGACTCACCCTTTGCAGGCAGAGAGGGAAAATATGTTACCTCCCGTAACCTGCGTGACAGATTGTTTAAAGAGGTTGAAACCAACGTTTCAATGCGTGTTGAAGAAACCGACTCAATGGACACCTTTAAGGTATCTGGCAGAGGCGAGCTTCATCTTTCAATTTTAATTGAAACCATGCGCCGTGAAAACTATGAATTTCAGGTATCGCGGCCGCAGGTTATTCTAAAAACAGACAAGAAAACCGGAGAAACCCTGGAGCCCATGGAAATTGCAATAATCGAGGTGCCCGAGGAATATGTTGGCGTGGTAATGGAAAAGCTTTGCTCTCGTAAGGGCGAAATACAAAACATGGACACTCGCTCAACAGGTATGACTCACCTGGAAATAAAAATTCCCTCAAGGGGCTTAATCGGTTACAGAAGCGAATTTTTAACCGACACCAACGGAAACGGTATTATGAACCAACTATTCAGCGGCTATGAGCCATACAAGGGCGAAATTGAAACAAGAAGCCGCGGCTCAATAGTTGTGCATGAAACAGGCACAACCACCGGCTACGGCTTATGGAACACCCAAGACAGGGGCAAGCTGTTCCTTGGTCCGGGCGTTGAGGTTTATGAGGGCATGATTTGCGGCGAATGTGCCAAGGATGAGGATATTGTTTGTAATGTTTGCAAGAAAAAGCATGTAACAAACACCCGTGCCAGCGGCAGTGACGAAGCGTTAAAGCTTGTACCCCCTACCACCTTGTCATTGGAGCAAAGCATGGAATTTTTAGCCGATGACGAGCTTTTGGAGGTAACGCCTAAATCAATTAGACTTAGAAAAACAATCCTAAATAAAGAGCTTAGACTAAAGGCAGAAAGCCGAGCAAGAAAGGGCTAATAAAAAAAAGCATCCAATCGGATGCTTTTTTTATTTGTGTTATTTGTTTTAAAAATATGACATATATTCTTCATTATTCATTAATGAAATTTCACAATAAGGTTCGCCCTTGTCACCCCATATTCCATCTGCTGTATAAATAATCATACCATTGTTGTTTTCTGTCTTTACGTAATAAACATTTTCGTCATCACTTTTTACAGAAATATATTCACAAGAAGACATGGATATTAATTGATTATAGGCTTCATCATCTGCTTCTTCATCAGCTGATAAAGCATCTTCCTGATATTCACCCAAGCAGTTATATCCCAATTCCTTCAGTCTGTTTTCAACATCAGCACTTGTCATATTGGTGGTAAAGCCCATGAGATTTACTTTTGTTTCATCAGCATAGGGCTCGTCTTTTTCCAAATTGATAGCCACTATTTCTGCATCTTTAGCCGCAATGTCGTATGTCATATTATTCTTTGCTGTTATTCCAACCTCAATGGTTGTATAATCAAAGATATCACTATCAAATGAAATATCAAACTCTTGACCGGGAGCTACCACGGTATCCAAATTTGCGTCAGTATACCAAGTATACTCACCTTCAGCCTCAGGGTCCTCAATATACAGTTCCACAGTTAGCTCTGTAATGTATTTAAGAGAGCCGACATTATTCCCGATAGAAATAATTGTTCCGTCAGATAAAGTTATAGCTTCTTCAACCTTTACAGGGGAATTTGAATTTGAGTCATCTTCCTTTTCCTGAGCAGAGGTGGTTGTTTTATTGTCCTTATCCTCACTGTCATCCTTACTCTTTCCGCCGATTACACCGGTGCCGAAAAGCACACCCACAACAATTGCAATAACAAGAACAACTGCAACAATGCCGATTATTATGCCCTTGTTTGATTTTTTAGGCGGTAATGGCTGAGGCATAGGAGCCGGCTGATAGGGTTGTTGCATTGGTTGCTCGTACTGTGGTTGAGCCGGTTGCTGATATAATGGCTGAGTAGGTTGTTCATACTGTGGCTGAACAGGTTGCTCATACTGTGGTTGAGTTGGTTGCTCCGGTTGTTGCGGTTGAGCTGTTAGCTGATTTCCGCAATAACTGCAAAAAGCAACGCCGTCAGGGAGTTGAGCTCCGCATTTATTACAAAACATAATTTTTCCTCCTAAAAAATTAATCTTCCTTGGTGCCTCTGCGTTCTGCGAGAGTCTTTGTGATAGTTGCTTTCTTTTCGCCAACAATGTCATATTTCAGCATTGGTATTACCGAAAGAAGGGCAAGTATTCCCGGCAAAGCGGTGTATGCAAAGAAGATAACATCTTTGGTTTTAGTGGTGAAATTACCCGAATCAATTAAATCGTAGTAACCTGAAAGCTGAACAAAGATTAGACCTACTGCCGTACCGAGAGCAAGGCAAACCTTAATGGTTAGAGTGAGGATTGAATAAGCCGCACCCTCCATTCTCTTGCCTGTTTCATACTCGTAGTAATCAACTGCATCAGCGGTCATAATCATTGGCATAAGGGTTACGGCACCAAACTGAAGACCGATAAGGAATAATGATGCGTAGAAAAGAACGGTTAAAATCATATTCTTTGGATTTTGGAACCAAAAATGACCGATAACAAATGAGAAAATTGATGCTGCAAAGCCGTATACGGAAAGAAGAATATATGCCTTTCTTTCATCAAGCTTTTTGATAAGCAACGGGCAGAGAGCCATTGAAATCATTGAGCCCACTGCGGTCACAATACCTAAAACGGCAACTAAGTTTTGAGAGCCCAAAATAACATTTGCGGCCTGAACCTGAATACCCATAGCCATTTGACGGCCGAATCCAAGGAAATATGAAACAATAACAAGCATAAGGGGTTTATTATTTTTAATGGCCGCAAGCATATCCTTTGCAGTTGTTTTTTCGTTATTTTCAACTACAACACGCTCTTTGTTAATAAGCGGAATAAGTGCAAACAAGGCACAGCCGAGAACAGCTGTTAAAACCGCAACCCAAAAATACTCGCTTGCAATCATGGGAGCATCGGTTTCGCCCTTTTTAACAAACACCTTTGAGCCGTTAGGGATAATAAGGCAAACGATAGGAACAATAACAACGCAGGCAGAAAAACCAACCTGTTTAAATGTGTTTGAAATTGAAACAACATTTGTTCTCTCTGTTGGATTAGGTGTTAAAGCGGCGGCAATGCCCTGTGACGGTACATCACCCATTGTCATGGCGATTGACCAAATGAGATATGTAACAAAAATCCACACATAGAGTCCAACGCCCTTAAAAGGAACCTTAACAAAGATTAACGCCGTGAACACTACAAGGGGAATAATTGAGTAAGCAATCATTGACTTAAACTTACCCATTTTACTTTTTGAGCGGTCAACAAGATTACCTACAACCGGGTCGGCAATTGCCGAAACAATCTTTGCAATTAAAATCAGTATTGCAACGGTTATAACATTTGCGCCTAAAATTGAGCCGTCAAACTCTGCCTGATAAGAATTCAAAAGACCGACTACTGCCTGAAAGCCGAATAAGCCCAAACTGTACGCCGCAATCTCCTTGAAGCTTAAATATTTTTTTGTTGATAAGTCTTCCATAAAATCCCCATAGCCTTTCCGGCTACAAATAGTAGTATTTAAAATCCCTAACGCCTTACTGTAGCCGGATAAGGCGTATAATGGGGATTTAGCCATCTCAAAATTATGCCATAGGCAAATTTTGAGGGCACTATAATCGAATTAGCGTGATTTTTCACGCTATCCTCCTAACTAAAACGAAATGTAAAAAGGCAAAGTCTATAAAGTATAGCTTTGCCTGTTTTTATCAGTCTTTGAATACCTCTTTGAAAATGTCAACATTGGCCATTCTCATAACAGATGAGAAAAGCTTTGAACCGTAAACAGGTGCAATTCTGTTTGCTATTGACATTGCGTGAGCATCAAGTCCTCTAACCTGCATTGGATATTTGTTTTCAATACCTCTCATAATGCGTTTAACCATTATGTCGCAATCGGTTGAAATCATATCCATAATCTTTTGTCCCTTATCATTGCTTTCAGTGCCCTGATCACGGAAAATATCGGTTTTGGTAAAGCCGGGACAAACAAGGCTGACATACATTCTGTCAGCAAATTCAACTCTAAGTGCCTCGGTAAAGCCCTTAAGAGCGGCCTTTGATGCCGAATACATTGATGTTCCGGCAAGAGTCATAAGCGCTGCCGATGAGTCAATATTAATGATAGCCGGTGATGATGATTCAAGAAGCATTGGAAGAAGGGTTTTTGTTGAATAAATGCAAGAATAAAAATTGATATTCATTGCCCTTTCAATTTCTTCATAAGAATATCTGTCAAATCTCTTAAATTTTGGAAGAATTCCGGCATTGTTAATTAAAATATCAACCTTTGTGCCATTGGCATTGAGTTCTTCTGCAAAGCTCTCCCAATTTTCTTTAACAGATACATCAAAAAGCTTATATGAAAACTTTGAAGCGTAGGCTTCGCCGAGTTCATCAATAAACTTTAACATCTTTGGTTCCGAACGGGCAACACCGATAACGGTACAGTTATGTTTTTTAATAAGTGTTGCAGCAATACCTGCACCCATACCGCCGGAAGCACCGGTTACTACTACTGTTTTGTCTTTAAGCCAGCATTCCATAATACTTGCCTCCATAATAAAATATTCAATTCATTATACTATATATTAGAAATTATTACAATATTTATTTTTACAATTGGATAATTTTGTAGATTTGTAAATCAATTTATACACAATGATAAAAATGTATTGAAGATTGTATTTTTTTGTGATATGATTTTGTTAATATTACGCGGAGGCACTTTTATGGATAAAAGAGTTGTAAAAACAAGATCAGCAATTTTTAATGCCATTTTTGATTTATCAACCGAAAAGGATCTTGATAAAATCACCGTTATTGAGCTTTGCGAAAAAGCAGGAATAAATAAAAGCACATTTTATCTTCACTACAACAGCATTGAGGATTGCTTTAAAAAATGCTTTGATCTGTTTACCGACAGAGTAATTCGCCTTAGCGACAATATTCGGTATTTAGAGGTTGCGTATACACCCGAGGGCGTTATTGATTCAATTCTTGATGTTGTTGAAAAGAATATGCAATTTATCATAAAATTCAAAAACAGCGTTGTATACGACAGCTCCATAAGAATGCTCAAAGAAAAATTTGTTGAGGCAATCTGCAACGCTAACAACTTAAATATTAACGACAATTATCACCAGGTTACAAAGGTCACCTTTGTTGTAGGCGGTTGCCTTGACGCTATTACACAACCGTTGCCCATTTACAACAGAGCAGAACTGAGAAGCATTATGATTGACGTTATCAAAAGAAAGAGCGGAGCATAAAATGCAGGAAAAAGCAGGCCTTTATTTTCACATTCCCTTTTGCAGGGGAAAATGCCCGTACTGCGATTTTTACAGCATAAGGTATAATTGCCGTGAGGCAGAGGAATACACAAATAAAATTATTAATGAGATAGAAGAATACAGCGGTGTCTTTGACACCGTTTATTTTGGTGGCGGAACTCCAAGCATTATTGAGCCGGAATTAATCGGTAATATAATAAATGCCGCAAAAAAGCAATTTGAAATTGATGAAAACAGTGAAATAACAATAGAGTGCAATCCCTCCAAGGACCTAAAGGAGTGCTTTAAAAAATACAAATCCTACGGCATTAACCGAATAAGCCTTGGTATGCAAAGTGCAGTAGACAGTGAGCGCTTTGCCCTTGGCCGCAGTGCAGGAAAGCTACAGGTTGAGTCTGCAATTAACGACGCCCGAAATGCAGGAATAGAAAACATCAGTCTTGATGTAATGCTTGGCACACCAAAGCAAACTCTTAGTTCTCTTGACGAAACCTTTGATTTTATTGATAAAATGCAGGTTCAGCACATATCGGCCTATATGTTGAAAATCGAAGAAGGAACAAGGTTTTTTAAAATGCAGGATAAATTGGATTTACCCGACGATGACACAACCGCCGAAATGTATTTAAAAACCGTGAACACGTTGGCTTCCATGGGTTTAAAGCAATACGAAATAAGCAATTTTGCCAAGCAGGGATACGAAAGCAGGCATAACACAAAATACTGGAGGCTTGTGCCCTATCTTGGAATCGGTGCTACGGCACACTCCTTTTGGAACGGTAAAAGATTTTATTACAACAGTAATATGAACGTTATACAAGACGGCCTCGGCGGCGATGAGCAAGAAAAAATAATGCTTGGTTTAAGGCTATGCGAGGGTGTTGAAAAAGAATTAATTAAAAAGCCCTATCGGCAGTTTATTACCGCAGGACTTATTACCGAAAGCCCAAATCGAATTTCATTAACACCAAAGGGAATGCTTGTATCAAACACAATTATAAATGAATTAATATAGAATGGGCATAATAATCTCAAGGGGTGATTAGTGTGTCCGAAAGCACAAATAAAAAGCATAATTATCAGCAAAAATACCAACTGACGCCGGAGCTAACAAACAAATACTGCGAAAGCGTATATAATCCCACTGTCCAGCCTGACGGCAAAACGGAAATGGGAGTTCCTATTCCCACTACGGAAAATGTTGAGTACTCCAAGGAATATGAAGAGGATAACCAAAAGTAAAAACCACTATGCACAAGCATAGTGGTTTTAACATTATATTTTACAGGTGATAAATAATATCGTCGCTCTTCCAATTGAAAATAAGCATACCCACAACTAATACAACAGTTGATGTTACAAATGCGTAAAGCAGCATTTTCCAGCTCATATTCATACCGTACAAAACGCATTGCCTAAATAATTCAATCATTGAATAAAGAGGATTGATTTTTATTATAATGGGAAGAATGGTACTGTTTTCAGCAACCTTTTGAAGTGGGTAAATAATAGGAAGTAAATACATCATAAGCCTTATGAGAACCTGATAAATGTATTCAACATCTCTAAAATATACTGCAAGAACCGATAAAATCAAGCCAACACCGGTGGATAATACCAAAAGCAAAAACATTGGAACAATTGCAAAGAGGAAATGCCATGTCACTTCCAATCCTGCACCGCCGCTGATGCCTGTAATTTTAAAGAAAACCCACACACAAACGTAGCAAATCATGGATATTGCAAAGTTTACAAAGCTTGAAAGAACCGATGAAAGCGGATACATATACTTTGGTACATATACCTTTTTAATGATTGCCGCATTCCTTCTAAAGGAAGTCATCGCTTGGGTTGTTGAAGTGTTAAAAAACTCATACAGAAGTCTGCCTGAAAACAGCCATACAGGATAACATACTATATACGGACTGCTTCTGCCGAAAATACTTCCAAATACAACCGACAAAACTATCATATTTAAAAGGGGCTGTAAAAAGCTCCAAAAAATACCAAGCCAAGAATTTCTGTATTTAAGCTTAACATTTTTTCGTGTTAATTCGCTAAGAAGATTTTTATACTTCTTAAACATTGCCACGTCGTGATTAAGCTCCATTTCAACAGACTTAGTGCTCAATAAAAAACACCTCGATTTACAAAGAGCGTTAATGTGTAAAATATATACACATATCAAGTATTTGCCATTATATCACATAAAATACAAATTTTCAACTTTTATATTTACATTTTGCATTATTTGAAAATTGCCGCAATGTCCAAAGCAGTCTTTCTGGCAGACATATCCCCGTCAATAACATAATCGGCGGCGGCTAAATACTTGGACTTTCTCTCGTCATATAATTGCTTTGCCTTTTCTTTATCCTGAAAGAGCGGTCGTGTTGTACTGTCGCCTATTCGCTGGCAAATCACAGGAAACGAGGCATCTAAAAACACAACCTTACTTCCCTGTTTAATGGCGTCAACATTTCGCTGAAAGGTCATAGCGCCGCCCCCGGTTGATACAACACAGTTTTTCATGCCGGCAACCTTTTTGCACATTTCGTACTCAAGCTCTCTAAAATAATCTTCACCGCGAGCGGCAAATATTGCTTTAATAGCCATGCCCTGCTCTGCTTCTATCATCTCGTCGGTATCAACGAATTTACAGCCCATAATTTTTGCAAGCTCTTTACCGACAACGGTTTTACCGCTACCCATAAAGCCGCAAAGAACAATACTATCCATTAGCCATCAAGCTCCTTTTTAGTAATTTCTATAACCTCTTCAATATTTTCGTAGCTGAACTTAACGCCGTTCCAAATCTCCTCGGCAACGGCGGCCTGCCAAACAAGCATTGAAAGTCCGCCCGAGCATTTTATTCCTGCTTCTTTAGCATACTTAATAAATTTGGTTTCAATGGGATTATAAATAACATCGAACACGGCACCGGCACTTTTAACTACACTTTCCCTAACCGGACATGCGTCAACATTGGGATACATACCTACGGGCGTTCCGTTAATAACCAAATCGTAACCGTCCTCGGCATCATCAAGCAGGATAACCCTGCAGGGTTTACCGAGCTTGTCCGCAATTTCAGCCTTGATCGTTTCAGCCGCCTGAACATCTGCCTGTCTAACTGCAATTGTCAACTCTGCGCCGGCAAGTATTGCCTCAAAGGCAATCATACGCGCTACACCGCCTGAGCCCAACAAAAGCGTTTTACCGCCCAGGGTAATATCTGCCATTTCCAATGCACGGATAAAGCCTGTGCAGTCGGTATTGTGGCCCACCGTTTTGTTTTCCTTGACATCAACTGTATTAACCGAGCCGAAAAGCTCTGCCTTAGTTGAAAGCTCGTCCAAAAAAGGAATAATATTGATTTTATGCGGAATTGTAACGTTAAAGCCCTTTAAGGACTTTAAAGTATTGTTGAATTCATCCTCTAAATTCTCAGGCTCCACCTCAATGAGACTGTAATCTGCATCAATATTGCTGAGTCTGAAAAGCTCTTTATGAATAACCGAGCTCATTGAATGGCCAAGAGGATAACCTATTAAACCGAAGTCTTTTTCGGCGGAAAAATCTATTTTCATAAAATCACCTCGAAAAGCATTGACAAACATAGAAAAAATTTATAATATGATAATAACATATAAATTTGACATTAACAACATTTTTTTAAGGAGCAATTTTTTATGATTTTTGACGAGGTTAAAGAAATACTTGCTGATCAGCTTGACATCAATGCGGAAAATATTGAATTATCATCTAATCTTTCTGACGATTTAGGTGCTGACTCATTAGATGCAATTGATATTGTTATGACCGTTGAGGATCAATATTCAATTGAAGTACCTGATGAGGCAATCGAGGCTATGAAAACCGTTGAAGATATAGTCGGTTTTATTGAAGCTAATATCGAAGCAGAATAACATAAGTAATAATCACCAAATTTACTTATCTATTTTCGTTAGTTTTGATTCGTTGACAGAATAATGCAATAATAGTAGAATAAAGGGTAGGAAACTATCCTTTATTTTTTATTGAAAAGGGGCTTTAAAATGGCTGAAAAATTTGTAATGGCTTTAGATCAGGGTACCACCAGCTCCAGAGCTATTATTTTTAACAAAAAGGGTGAAATTGTTACAAAAAAGCAAAATGAATTTACCCAATATTACCCACAAAACGGTTGGGTTGAGCATGACGCTAATGAAATATTATTCACCATGATCAGCGCAATGATGGGATGTATAAGAAATACCGAGGTTAAGCCGGAGCAAATTGCCGGAATAGGTATTACCAATCAAAGAGAAACAACCATTATTTGGGATAAAGAAACAGGAAAGCCTATTTACAATGCCATCGTTTGGCAGTGCAGAAGAACTGCCGAATACTGCGAGGAATTGAAAAAAGAGGGCCTTTCAAACTATATTAAAAACACAACAGGTCTTTTGATTGACGCATATTTCAGTGCTACAAAAATTAAATGGATACTTGATAATGTTGAAGGTGCCAGAGAGCGTGCCGAAAAGGGCGAGCTTTTATTCGGTACCATTGACACATGGCTTATTTGGAATTTGACCGGCGGAAAGGTGCATGTAACCGACTATTCAAACGCCTGCAGAACAATGCTGTTTGATATTGATAAGCTTTGCTGGGATGAATATCTTTGCGAAAAGCTTGATATACCCATGTGTATTCTTCCTGAGGTTAAGCCATCAAGCTGTATTTACGGCAATGTTGCTCCCATAACAGGCATTGAGGAGCTTGCGGGTATCCCCATTGCCGGAGCTATCGGCGACCAGCCGGGTGCATTATTCGGTCAGGGTTGCTTTGAAAAGGGGCAGGCTAAAAACACATACGGTACAGGTTGCTTCCTGCTTATGAATACCGGTGAGGAAAGAATTGACAACAAATCAAATCTTCTTTCAGGTATTGCATGGGGAGTTGACGGCAAAATCACATACGATTTAGAGGGCTCGGCCTTTAATGCAGGCTCCGTTATCAAATGGTTAAGAGATGAGCTTGAGCTTATTTCCAGCGCAAAGGAATGTGATGATTTGGCAGAGCAGGTTCCGGATTCCAACGGTCTGTATCTTGTTCCTGCATTTACGGGGCTTGGCGCGCCGTATTGGGATATGTACGCGAGAGGTATTATGGTGGGAATCACCCGTTCCATTAATAAGAAGCATGTTTGCCGTGCAGTATTGGAAAGCATTACATACCAAATGACGGATTTGCTTGAGGCAATGATGAGCGATAGCGACATTATGCTTAAGGATCTTAGAGTTGACGGCGGTGCCAGTGTTTCCGACATTATGATGCAAATACAGGCTGACATGACAGGATGCAATGTTAACAGACCTGTTAACAAAGAGGCTACCGCTCTTGGTGCCGCTTATCTTGCCGGCCTTGCAACAGGCGTTTGGAAGGACACTAACGAAATAGAGGCAAACCGTAAGGTTGACAAAATCTTTGTTCCCTCAATGCCCGCTGACATTAGAAACAAAAAATATGCAGACTGGAAGCGCGCTGTTGAGCGTTCAAGAAACTGGGAAAGATAATTAAAAATATCCTAAATTTCGTTGAAAAACCGAATTTAGGTGGTATAATTATATTGTAATATATTAGTCAAAGGAGATTTAAAATCATGGGAAAAGTAGTATGTCCTTGGAATTTGATAACCGACTTTGTAACAGACGCATTTGTTGGATATGGCGTTCCAAGAGAGGATGCCGAGGTGTGCACAGACGTTCTTTTGGAATCTGACAAAAGAGGCATTGAAAGCCACGGCTGCAACAGATTTAAGCCAATTTATATTGACAGAATCGTTGCAGGAATTCAGCAACCTGTGACAAACTTTGAAATCATTAAGGAAACCGAAACCACTGCAGTTATCGACGGTCATGACGGTATGGGCCAGGTAATCGGCAAACGAGCCATGCAAATGGCTATTGATAAGGCAAAGAAATACGGCCTCGGTATGACTGTTGTTAGAAACAGCTGTCACTACGGTATTGCCGGTTATTATGCAACTCAAGCCACTCAGCAGGGTTGTATCGGTATGACAGGCACAAACGCAAGGCCGTCAGTTGCTCCAACCTGGGGTGTTGAGGGTATGTTTGGTACTAACCCATTCACAATCGGCATTCCGACAGATGAAAAATTCGACTTTGTTTTCGACTGTGCAACATCAATTACCCAAAACGGTAAAATTGAGTATTATGAGAGAATTAAAGAGGATGTTCATCCCGGTACTATAATCGGTCTCGACGGTCAGCCGGTTGAGGGCGACGCAGGCGAAGCTCTTAAAAGAATTCGCCAAGGCACTGCCGCACTGACCACGCTTGGCGGAATCGGCGAAGCCTTGGGCGGCTACAAGGGCTATGGCTTTGCAATGGTTGTTGAGCTTTTATCAGCGGCTTTGCAGGACGGTTTATACGGTAAGGATTTAAACGGCAAGGATGCCGACGGCAATTTAAAGCCGTATCAGTTGGGCCATTTCTTTATTGCAATTGACACCAATCATTTTTTGGGCGAAGAGCTTGTCAGAGCAAAGGCCGGTGAAATCTGCCGTTCAATGAGAGCATCGAAAAAAGCTCCCGACGCTGAAAGAATTTACACAGCCGGTGAAAAGGAATACGAAATTTGGAAGGAAAGAGAGCCAAAGGGAGTTCCTATTAACGAGGCTGTTCAAAAAGAGATTAACGAGGTTAGAGATAAGCTTGGCCTAAGCTATACTTTCCCATGGGAGGATAATTACGTTCCTTATGAAAAGGACGAAAAAATCATTTCTCACATTGAAAACAAGTAAACATGATTAAAGCGGGCAGGATGCCCTCGGCGTTCTGCGCTTGAGGCACCTGCCCTTTTATTGTGAATTTTTTCACACTATACAAATAACCACAATTGTAAAAAAGCAAGGAGGATTCTAATGGATTATCGTAAGGTATCCCTTGAAAAGCATTATGAATGGAAGGGTAAAATCGAAGTTGTAGCAAGAGCAAAGGTTGGAGATAAGGACGCTCTCTCCCTTGCATACACCCCCGGTGTAGCAGAGCCATGCCTTGAAATTCAAAAGGATTATGACAAAAGCTGGCAGCTGACACGCCGTTCAAATATGGTTGCTGTAATTACCGACGGAACGGCAGTTCTCGGTCTCGGCGATATAGGCCCCGAGGCTGGAATGCCTGTTATGGAGGGCAAATGCGTACTGTTTAAGGAATTTGGTGATGTTGACGCATTTCCCCTTTGCGTTAGAACAAAGGATGTTGACGAGTTTGTAGAAACCGTTTACAATATCAGCGGCTCCTTCGGTGGAATTAATCTTGAGGATATTTCTGCTCCCCGTTGCTTTGAAATAGAAGAAAAGCTTAAGGCAAAATGCGATATTCCCATTTTCCACGATGACCAACACGGCACGGCGGTGGTTGTATCGGCTGCATTAATTAACGCTACAAAGATTATCGGCAAGCCATTAGAGCAATGCAAAGCGGTTATTAACGGCTCAGGTGCCGCAGGAATTGCTATTGCAAAGCTTTTAATGACTCTTGGATTAAAGGACGTAATACTGTGCGACAGAACAGGTGCTATTTACGAAGGCAGAGAAAAGCTTAATTCCTCAAAAGAGGCTATCTCCAAAATTACAAACCGCGAAATGACAAAGGGCAGTCTTAAGGACGCAGTTAAAGGAACAGACATTTTCATTGGCGTGTCCGCTCCGGGTGTATTAACTCAAGAAATGATTAAAACAATGAATCCCGATCCAATTGTTCTTGCAATGGCTAACCCTACTCCGGAAATAATGCCCGACGAAGCAAAAGCGGCCGGAGCAAGGATTGTGGGAACAGGAAGATCTGATTTTCCAAACCAAATTAACAATGTTGTTGCATTTCCGGGCATTTTCCGCGGCGCCCTTGATGTTAAGGCCGGCCAAATTACGGAAAATATGAAAATTGCCGCAGCCTATGCAATTGCAAGCCTTGTTGACGATGACAAGCTTGAACCCGACTATATTCTTCCCTACGCCTTTGACTCTCGTATTAAGGACACGGTTGCAAAGGCTGTTGCCGATGCCGCACGTAAGGACGGAGTTGCAAGAATATAATCCATATATAATGGTAATTAATAATTAAATAATATATAATAAGGGAATGAATATTCATTCCTTTATTTTTTTGTGACCGATTTGGTTTTTAAATCGTTTTATTAGCAGAGGAGGGATAAGCTTGGATAATTTTGAATTTGATAGAATATATAACCTGTATGCCGATATGTTATATAAAATTGCCTATTTATATTTCGGCAATCCACAGGACACAGAAGACGCAATGCAGGATGTTTTTATCAAGTTGTTATACAAATCTCCTAAATTCAAAACACCGGAGCACGAAAAAGCCTGGCTGATAAGAGCAACTCAAACCACATGCAAGGATATGCTAAAAAAATCTCATCGCAGTGATATCACCCTCGAAGAGTACCACATTATATCATATAATTCAAAGGATGAAGCAATAGACGTTGCACAAAAAATTGTTAAGCTTAAAGACAGCTACAAGCTCCCGATTATTCTTTACTATTATTACGATTATTCCGTCGGTGAAATCGCAGGCACACTAAAAATCAGTAATTCGAGTGTAAAAATGCGACTGAAACGGGCAAGGGATATTTTAAAAATTGAATTGGAGGATTATGATAATGAAACCTGATGAAATTAAAAAAAGCATTGATTCCATTAAGCCGGATGAATATTTAGAAACAAGACTTAAGGCAAAAATCAGTGAAAGGTCAATGCCAAAAAAATCTAAAAAAGCAATCATATCTGCGGTGTCCGTCACATTGTGCCTTGCACTGCTGGTATCGGCAATCAGCTATTCACCGCAAAAAGATAACACTGCAACCGGCATTGCAAGTTCAAGTAACGTGCAAAATGCCGAAGGTTCAAAAATACGGGGCGGAGTAATTGTAGCTTACGCAAATGACAGTATTAACAAGCAATATGAAGATGTTGAAATATTTGACCAAAAGTATTTATCCGCCAGCTATCCCCCAATGTGTAAAATCGGAGCAATAGATATTAGGGGAAAAAGCGAAGGTGAGATTATAGAGCTTGAAAAAAGTATTAAGGAGGATTTTAATCGCATAGAAAAAAGCACCGAAGCAGGAAGCGTGTATTTTTGTATGACAACCCATTGCGAAAGATTTAATAACGCATTGATATATCAGGCAAATTGCGGAATGTTTGATTTTGATTTAGACGAAGAAAGCTACAAGGATGTAAAGGAAATTCGTGTCAGCAACGAAAACACTGATTACGCATATATGGAAATTACCGCAATGGACGCTTGGTATGATGAAGATTTAAACCGAAAGGAAGATGGAATTGATTACACAAAATCAACATATATTGCAAGCTATTTAGATGCTTACGCTGATTTGTCGGGAGACAGATACAGAAGATGTATGGAGCTGAACAAAAACAGCGGCAACAATTTTGGTGTTAGGTGGAAAATGAACACCGAATTATATGACAGGTTAAACGACAATCCTAATGAGGATTTAACCAAAATTGTCGATACCTTAACCTTTGAGGTTGAATTTTACAACGGTGAAATAGCTAAAAGCGTTGTTAAAATATCCTTTGATAACGACGGATATATGCATTGCAAGGGTGAATCCGTTGAAACCTTAAACGCTAAATAACATAATAATAAATAATTTTAACACCGCAAGAGTATATCTTGTGGTGTTTTATCGTTTAATGGACTTAAGTTGTGAATTTTGTCAAGACAAGCAGTCGAATTTTGTAAAATCTGCACAATGGTTACAAAAAAGTTACAAAATACTTGTGGCAAATTTGCCATAGATTACAAAACACTCTATTTGTTATAATACCAACCGTTGCTTGGATAGGCGGGCAACATAAAAGTAAATAAGCGAGTTCAATCGAAAACGGAAAAATCAATTCGTAATTATCCCATAGCAATGGCGAGAACAAAATTAAAACGTAACCATTGCCCAAGAAAAAGGAAGGTATTTTATATGGCTAAGAAGAAAACCCTGCTTATCATTCCTATTGTTGTTATTATAACAATGATTATATCCGCACTCACACCTATCTGTGTATATGCCGGAGATGATAACTATGAGCCAAGGCTCACAGCCCCAAGCTCAAGTATTCCATACTACTCACGAGAGCTTAATGTTTATGCTCAAACCGGTACACCAATGCCAAACTGCGTTGCTTATGCATACGGCAGAGTATACGAAATGAACGGTGAAGCACCGCTCATCACCCACGGAAGCGCCGGTGATTGGTATTTTATTAACAAGTCACACGGTTATTATGAATATGGCAGTGAGCCAAAGCTCGGTGCAGTTGCCTGCTGGAGCAGACATGTTGCAGTTGTTGAAAAGATTAACGACAATGGCTCAATTACCCTGTCGGAATCACATTGGGGCGGTAGATATTTTGACACCGTAATCTACTCAAACATGAAATCACACTACGGCCAAACCTTTTACGGCTACATTTACACCTATAACGGCGGTGTTGAAGAGCCTGAGGTTGTTGAAAAGGAACCTCAGCCAATGTCCTTTGAAGACAGACAGATATACGGTGGAATTAATCAGTTCGATATTTTTAACAACGATCCAACTCCTACCACAGCAGAGGATTTATTGACACCAAGTCTTTAAAAAGTATAGTTTATAGCACTCTCAGGCATGAGAGTGCTATTTTTATTTCCTGTTCATAAAATATTTTCAAAAAAAGTGTTGACAAAATTGGATTTTGGATATAATATACATATAGAGTTAGCACTCAGGTACAGAGAGTGCTAATCAAGAAAAAATAATAGAAGGAGGAGCAATAATGATTGGCGAAAGACGTTCGGCTATTTTAAATTTAATAATCGACTACTATATCAAAACCGGCAATCCATTGGGTTCTAAATCCCTTTGCGAAATGCTCCCCTATTCTATAAGCTCCGCAACAATACGCAACGAAATGGCGTTTTTAACCGACATTGGTTTTTTGGAGCAAAGGCACACAAGCGGTGGCAGAGTTCCCACAAAGGCTTCATACAGGTATTATATTGACAATTTGCTGAGGCCTCATCAGTTATCTGCCTATGAAAAGCAACAAATTTACGAGGCGTTAAGTGTTAATGCTTCCGATCCGGAGCGTTTGCTTGCAGACGCCGCGAGGCTTTTAACAGAAGCAACCGGCTGTGCGGCATTTTACAGCACCATTGAAGACCCATTTGATTGTGTTCAGGGTATTGAGTTAATCCCTGCAGGTAATAATAAGGTTATGCTTGTTATGCTCTCAGTGGGTGGAAAGATAAGGTCATCTGTTTCAACGGTTCACTGCAAGATTGACGAGGAATTCAAATCCCTGTTTTATCAAACGGTAAATGATTATTTTATCGGCACCTCATTAGTCGATATTGACCTTGCATTTATCCAATCCATTGCACCGTCGTTAGGTGCACGGGTATTTGATATGCTGCCTATACTCTCTTCCCTTTGTTCACTGTGCAAAGAAGCCGCAGAGGGAAATTTAGTAATAAACGGCGAAACAAAGCTACTGTCCCAAACCGAGCTTGGCAACGATGTTTATAAGCTACTTATTTTATTGGCTCAGAAGGACAAATTGAAATCGTTATTAACACAATTAGCAGGCAAAAATACCGATTATACGCTATTTATCGGCGATGAAAATCCGGTTTACGAGCTTCGTAACACCGCAATGGCAATCGCAAAGCTTAAATATAACGATATGCAGGTGGCAACACTTGGTATTATCGGCTCACTTAGAATAGATTATAAATCAATTCTTCCGCGAGTTGAATATATTATGAGTACAGTATCTCAAATATTGGATAAAGGAGGTATAATATATGGCTAAAAAGGCAAAAGAAAAGAATGATGCAGTTGAGGCTGATAAGGCACCTAAGGTTGAGGTTGAAGAATCCACTGAGCCTGCTTTAGAAGATCAGTTGAACGACGCTAAAGACCAGCTATTAAGGACTGCCGCAGAATATGCAAACTTTAGGGCAAGAAGTGCTAAAGAAAAGGAGCAAATGTATTCTAACGCAAAAAGTGACGTTGTTGCATCAATTTTACCAACTATTGATAATCTTGAACGTGCCCTTGCACAGGATACAACCGATGCCGACGCTATCATAAAAGGTGTGGAGATGACACTTAACGGTTTGATGGCATCACTTGAAAAATTAGGCGTAGAGGCCTACGGCGAAAGCGGAGATGAATTTGATCCAAATCTTCATAATGCGATTATGCATATTGATGATGAGGAGCTTGGTGAGAATGTAATCACCGAAGTTTTCCAAAAAGGCTATAAAATAAACGACAGAATAATAAGACCGGCAATGGTCAAAACTGCTAACTAAAAAATTGTAAAGGAGATAATTATTATGGGAAAAATTATTGGTATTGACTTAGGTACAACAAACAGCTGTGTATCAGTTATCGAAGGTGGCGAGGCTACCGTAATCACTAACGCCGAGGGTGCAAGAACAACGCCATCTGTTGTTGCTTTCTCAAAGGACGGCGAGAGAATGGTTGGTACTGTTGCTAAAAGACAGGCAATCACAAACCCTGACAAAACAATTTCATCAATTAAAAGACATATGGGTTCCGATTACAAGGTATCCATTGACGGCAAAAACTACACTCCTCAGGAGATTAGCGCAATCATTCTTCAAAAGCTTAAGAGCGACGCTGAAGCTTATTTAGGTACAACAGTAACAGAGGCTGTAATTACAGTTCCTGCTTACTTTACAGACGCTCAAAGACAGGCTACAAAGGACGCAGGTAAAATCGCAGGCCTTGATGTAAAGAGAATCATTAACGAGCCTACTGCCGCTGCACTTGCTTTCGGTATCGACAAGGAAGACGATCAAACAGTAATGGTTTACGACCTCGGCGGCGGCACATTCGATGTATCTATCATTGAAATGGGCGACGGTATTCAAGAGGTTAAGGCTACCGCAGGTAACAACCACCTTGGCGGCGACGATTTTGATAAAAAGATTATGGATTGGCTTGTTGCCGAATTTAAGGCATCAAACGGCGTTGACCTTACAAACGATAAAATGGCAATGCAAAGAATTAAGGAAGCCGCTGAAAAGGCTAAGATAGACCTTTCAGGCATGACAACCGCTCAAATTTCGCTGCCTTATATTACTGCTGACGCAACAGGTCCAAAGCACCTTGAAGCAACACTTTCAAGAGCAAAATTCAACGAAATGACTGCTGACCTTGTTGAGGCTACAATGGGTCCTGTTCGCCAGGCAATGAGCGACTCCGGTCTTACAATGAACGATATCGACAAGATTCTTCTTGTTGGCGGTTCAACCCGTATTCCTGCTGTTCAGGAAGCTATTAAGAAGTTCTCAGGCAAGGATCCCTTCAAGGGTATTAACCCTGATGAATGTGTAGCTATGGGTGCCGCTATTCAAGGCGGTGTACTTGGCGGCGACGTTGAGGGTCTCCTTCTCCTTGATGTAACTCCCCTTTCACTCGGTATTGAAACAATGGGCGGTGTTAACACAGTTATCATTGAGAGAAACACCACCATTCCAACAAAGAAATCACAAATCTTCTCTACTGCCGCTGACAACCAAACCTCTGTTGAGGTTCATGTTCTTCAAGGTGAAAGAGAGTTTGCAAAGGATAACAAAACCCTTGGCATGTTCCACCTTGACGGCATTCTTCCTGCAAGAAGAGGCGTGCCACAGATTGAGGTAACCTTTGATATTGATAAGAACGGCATTGTTCATGTATCTGCAAAGGATTTAGGCACAGGCAAGGAGCAGAACATTTCCATTACTGCTTCAACAAATATGTCCAAGGAAGATATTGAAAAGGCTGTACAAGAGGCTGAAAAATATGCCGAAGAGGACAAGAAGAAGAGAGAGGCAGTTGACCTTCGCAACAACGCAGAGCAAATGGTTTACCAAACAGAGCAAATGCTCAATGATGAGGCCGACAAATTCTCTGCTGATGATAAAACAGAGCTTGAAACAAAGCTTAATACACTTAAAGAGGCACTTAAGGGCGACAACACAGACGCCATTAAGTCTGCTCAAGAGGATTTAACAAACAAATTCTACGAGGTATCACAAAAGCTTTATCAAGCCGCACAGGCAGCACAAGGTCAGAGTGCACAGGCCGGTCCTGCTCCGGAGGCTGACACAGGTTATACAGACGCTGATTATACAGAGGTTGACGATAACTAATAGTGGGGGGCGAGCTAAACAGTTCGCCCGCTACGACTGTATAAAATAGATAATTTTGGAGGCAACAATATGCCTGAAGAAAAAAGAGATTATTATGAGGTGCTGGGTGTAAGCAAGGGCGCAACAGACGACGAGCTTAAAAAGGCTTACAGAAAATGTGCAAAGCAATACCACCCCGATCTTCATCCGGATGACCCGGTAGCCGAAGAAAAGTTCAAAGAATGTAACGAGGCTTACGCTGTTTTGTCTGACTCACAAAAGCGTGCAAGATACGATCAGTTCGGCTTTGCAGGTGTAGACCCCAACTACGGTGCCGGTCAAGGCGGTGGTTTTGGCGGCGGAGGCTTTGGCTTTGACGGAGACATTGACCTTGGAGATATTTTTTCATCATTCTTTGGCGGTTTCGGCGGCGGAGGAAGAAATCCTAACGCCCCGCAAAAGGGACGCGATATTCAAAGCAGCGTAACCATTACATTTGAAGAGGCCGCGAAGGGCTGCAAAAAGACAATTGAAATATCAAAGGTTGAAAACTGTTCCCAATGCCATGGCACAGGTGCGGCTGAAGGCTCAAGTCCTACAACATGCCCTGAGTGTAACGGCCGCGGCTTTGTTAACATTCAACAGCGTTCAATTTTGGGAACCATA
Source organism: Eubacterium sp. (assembly GCA_051881175.1). GTDB lineage: Bacteria > Bacillota > Clostridia > Oscillospirales > Acutalibacteraceae > Eubacterium_R. Next base: position 619 of record JBJEPI010000041.1, on the reverse strand, counting down.
TCCACGCAAAAAACCTGTACCCGTTGCGGCGGCAGTGGTAAAATTATAAACAATCCTTGCTCAAAGTGTAACGGCCGCGGCAAGGTTAGAAGAAAAACCAAGGAAGAAATCAACATTCCTGCAGGTATTGACAGCAAGCAAGTGCTTACAGTCAGAGGCTTTGGCGATGTAGGCATTAACGGCGGTCCCAGCGGTGATTTAAGAGTATTGGTTAATATTAAGCCACATAAGGAATTTAAGCGTGACGGCTTTGATGTTTTATATACAAAGCATGTTTCCATTGTTGAGGCAACCTTGGGTGCTGAATTCAAAATTCCCACCCTTGAGGGTGATGTTAAGTTTACTCTGCCTGCAGGTACACAATCTAACGAAACCTTTAGAATGAAGGGCAAGGGTATTCAAAAGCTTAACGGCGTCGGTAAGGGTGACCAATATGTTACCGTTATTGTAGATATACCGAAGAGCGTTACAAGTGAACAGAAGGAACTGCTGAAAAAGTTTGATAAAAATTACAACTATAACGGTTCCTCCTCAAAGGAAGGCTTTTTTGATAAATTTAAAAAGAAATCATAACCACTAGTAAACTAGTGGTTTGCACAGACCCTAGAAGGGTCGCCTA
>JBJEPI010000040.1:0-52651 GCA_051881175.1 Eubacterium sp. | reverse complement strand
TTATGAATATGTTCATACCTTTATTTATTCCGGCATTACTACCCATTCTGCAAACAGCCCATATTATAACGGTTTACCTTTTGCCGATACAAATATTCAAACTGATTTAATTGATAATGGCTATATAACCAAAAAGCAGGCACAGAATATGCCGTGGTTTGATGAAAACGGTTATTACGATTGCGGCCTTGGAAAATATCCCAATGCGATTGATCCTACAGTTTATACAGATAAAAACGGCAATATGTGGCTTGTATACGGATCTTACAGCGGCGGATGCTATGTGATTCCGTTGGTTGAGGAAACAGGCTTACCGGATTATGATTATATGTCAAATACCGCAGGATATGATATTTATTACGGCAAACAAATCTCTGCCACCAACATTGGAACAGAGGGCACCGGCGAGGGACCTTATATTGTTTATGACAAAATCAGCAATTACTATTACTTGTTTTTAACCTATGGCGGACTTGCAGGAAACGGCGGATATAATATTCGCGAATATCGTTCAAGGTATCCCGACGGACCGTTTTATGACGCCCAAGGAAACAAGGCAACAGATTTAAAGAATACCGGCTTAAAGCTTGACGGTAACTATCAGTTTTCAAACCAAAAAAGTGCTTATCTTTCAGGCGGTCACAGCTCATGCCTAATAGACGATGACGGCACTATGTATCAAGTCTATCACACAAGATACACAGCCGATGGCGGAAACGGTTTCAAAACAGTAGTTCATAAAATGGCAAGAACCTCCAATGGTTGGGCGGTTTTATTGCCCTATGAATATCAAGGCGAAGAAGATGTTTCAAGCGTAAGCAAAAATGACATTGTCGGTGTATACGATTATATTGACTCCACTAATATGACTCAAAGGCTTGAAGCAGGAGCCGAGCTTTCATCTATTGTTTTGCCTACTCAAACCATTTCCTTTAATTCAAACGGTTCTATTACCGGTGCTAAGGATTATTCCTGTTCCGTTACCAATGCAAATACAGGCTCAAAAAGTGTAAGCGGCACTTGGTCAATTTCAAGCGGTACCTGCAATGCTGTAATAAAGATTGGCGATGTAACATATACAGGTGTATTTTCTCCTCAATATGATGAAAGCGGAAACAAAACTCTTGTTTTGACCTTTTCCGGTGCAGGAGACGATAATTCCACTGCTTGGTTGTCTAAGCAGGTTAACCATAATTTTGAACATTACACAACGGTTGCCCCTACTTGTACAAAAAGCGGATATGATACGATAAAATGTACTGATTGCAGTGCCTATTACAGAATAAATTACAAGTCAAGCTTGGGACATAGCTATGGAAGCAAGGTTGTAACTAAAGCTCCTACCTCTAAATCAGCGGGAGTTTTCACAAGCACCTGTAAAAGATGCGGCGCTAAAAAAACTTCTTCAATAACAAAGCTTGCCAATACATCTATTACAGGCTTGACCTCATTGAAGTCCGGATTTAAGGTGAGCTGGAAAAAGCAGACCTCGTCCACCGGATATCAAATCAGGTATTCAAGGTATTCCAATATGTCAAAATCCAAGGCGTATTTAGTTACTAAAAATACCGTTGTTTCAAAATCCATCACTAAACTGAGCGCCAATAAAAAATATTATGTTCAGGTTAGAACTTATAGGGTTATTAACGGCAAAAGGTACTATTCTGCCTGGTCAACCAAAAAGGCTGTCACAACAAAAAAATAGTGTTTTGATCGGCGGACGGTTATGTTCGCCGATTTTTAATAAAAATTTACAATTGTAACAGTTTTGTAATTGACTAACATATAGTAATTTTATATAATAAAGACCTAGAAAGGGCGTGCATTATGACTATTCTAGTTAAAGAAGCTCTCGTTTTTACGGGGGACGGATTTGTAAAACAAGATGTATTAATAAAGAATTCTTTAATTGATACTATTGGCACCTCCATTTCTTCAAATGGGGTTGACCGTATTTTTAATGCACAGGATAAGTATTTAATACCAGGTTTCGTTGATGTACACGTTCATCTTCGTGAGCCTGGTTTTTCTTATAAGGAAACCGTTAAAACAGGTACCATGGCTGCTGCCAAAGCAGGGTATACTGCAGTTTGTCCAATGCCGAATGTTAATCCTGTGCCTGACTGTGTGGAAAATATAACCGTTCAAAAGGATATAATAGATAAAGACGCAGTTATCAGCGTTTATCCCTTTGCCTCAATTACAAAAGGCAGAAAGGGCGGGGGAGAGCTTGTTGATTTTGAGTCTTTAAAGGATATTGCCGTTGGCTTTAGTGATGACGGAACCGGCGTTCAAAATGATGAATGTATGGAAGCGGCAATGACCGAGTGTGCAAGAATAGGAAAGATTATTTCTGCCCATTGCGAGGTTAACAGCCTGCTTAAAGGCGGCTATATCCACGACGGCGAATATTGCAGACTTCACAACCACAAGGGCATCTGCTCTGCCAGCGAATATGAACAAATTGAGCGTGACTGTAAGCTTGCAGAAAAAACCGGCTGTAAATATCACGTTTGCCATATCTCCGCAAAAGAGAGCGTTGATATTATAAGAAAAGCAAAGGCAAGGGGAGTTAATGTAACCTGCGAAACAGGGCCTCATTACCTGACAATGTGCGATATGGATTTACAGGAGGACGGCAGATTTAAAATGAATCCTCCCCTTAGGTCTAATGAGGACAGGCTTGCATTGATAGAGGGCCTTGTTGACGGAACCATTGATGTTATTGCAACAGACCATGCCCCCCATAGTGCCGAAGAGAAATCCAAGGGCCTTGCAGGCTCGGCAATGGGAGTTGTGGGACTGGAAACGGCCTTCGCCGTTCTTTACACAAAGCTTGTTAAAACAGGAATTATAAGCCTGGAAAAATTAATTAATGTTATGTCTGTTAGGCCCAGAGAAATTTTCGCCCTTGGCTCCGGTAAAATAGCAGAGGGCGAAATTGCAGATTTGGCTCTGCTTGATTTGAATGCACAGTGGAAGGTGAATCCGGCCGATTTTGCAACAATGGGACGAGCCACTCCCTTTGAGGGTTGGGAGCTAAACGGCAAAAATACATTGACTATATGTAAAGGAGAAATCGTTTATGAAGCCTTATGATAAAAAAATAGTTCTTGAAAACGGAAAAGAATTTTACGGCTATGGCTTTGGTGCCAACAAGACCGCTATTAACGAAATAGTTTTTAACACATCTATGGTTGGTTATCAGGAAATTATTTCCGATCCTTCATATACCGACCAAATGGTTTGCATGACCTATCCGCTTATAGGCAACTACGGTATGGCAGATGATGATTACGAAACAAGGGTTCCCACCATGGGCGGACTGATAGTTCGTGAATATAACGACCTGCCCTCAAACTTTAGGTATACTAAAACCCTGTCTGAGGTTCTTGATGAATACGATATCCCCGGAATCAGCGGTGTTGATACAAGAATGATTACCAGAATTATAAGAGACGAAGGCTCTCAAAAGGTAATGATTTGTAATGCCCATAAGCCGATTGAAGAGGCAATTGCCGAAATCCATGCATACGATATTCCAACTGATATGGTATCAAGAGTAAGCTGTAAAAAGCGTTATTACTCAAGAACTCCAAATCATCGTTTCGATGTTGTTGCAATTGATTGCGGCATTAAGCTTAACATTATCCGCAAGCTTAATGAAAAGGGCTGTAATGTCACGGTTGTTCCTTATGATATAACCGCTGATGAAATATTGAAAATGAAGCCTGACGGATTATTTTTATCCAACGGACCCGGAAATCCGGAGGATGTCCACACGGTTATCAATGTTGTTAAGGAGCTTTGCGGCAAGCTTCCCATATTTGGAATTTGCCTTGGCCACCAAATGATTTCATTAGCCCTTGGTGCAAAAACCTTTAAAATGAAATTCGGCCATCGCGGCGGAAATCATCCGGTTATGAATTTGGAAAACGGCAAGATTGAAATTACATCTCAAAATCATTCCTATGCCGTTGATGTTGACTCACTTGAGGGTACTCCTCTAAAGCTAACACATAAAAATCTTCTTGATAACACTGCCGAGGGTGTAGAGTCTGTTGAAAATAAGATTTTCTCCGTTCAGTATCATCCCGAGTCGGCACCCGGCCCACAGGACAGTGCTTATCTATTCGATAAATTCATTGATTTAATGGCAAAGGAGGCTGAGTAATATGCCTAAAAGAACTGATATTCATAAGGTGCTTGTTATCGGCTCAGGCCCTATTGTAATAGGACAGGCTGCTGAATTTGACTATTCGGGAACTCAGGCCTGCCTTGCACTTCGTGAGGAGGGCTACGAGGTAGTTCTTATTAACTCAAACCCTGCTACAATTATGACAGATACCGATATTGCCGATAAGGTATATATGGAACCGCTTAATCTTGAATATGTGGCTCGTATTATCCGTCACGAGAGACCTGACGCAATTCTTCCGTCACTTGGCGGTCAAACAGGACTTAATCTTGCCGTTCAGCTTGCAAAAAAGGGTGTGCTTGAGGAATGTGACGTTGAAATTCTCGGCACCAATTTTGAAGCAATTGAGAGAGCTGAGGACAGGGAACTGTTTAAGGAGCTTTGCGAAAAACTCGGCGAGCCTGTTTTACCAAGTGAGATTGCCAATACTCTTGAGGAGGGATTAAAGGCAGCCGAAGATATCGGCTATCCTGTTGTTCTTCGCCCTGCTTTCACTCTTGGAGGTACAGGCGGCGGCTTTGCCGATGATGAAGAGGAATGCCGCATAATGCTTAAAAACGCCCTTGCTCTGTCTCCTGTGCATCAGGTTCTTGTTGAAAAGTCAATTAAGGGCTATAAGGAAATTGAGTACGAGGTAATGCGCGACGCAAACGATACGGCCATTACCATTTGTAATATGGAAAATATCGATCCTGTTGGCGTTCATACCGGCGATTCCGTTGTGGTTTGTCCGTCACAAACCCTTACAAATAAGGAATATCACATGCTTCGTGATTCTGCTTTAAGAATTATCCGCGAACTTAAAATTGAGGGTGGCTGTAACGTTCAGTTTGCACTTGACCCCCTTTCATTCCAATATTATTTGATTGAGGTTAACCCCAGAGTATCTCGCTCATCCGCACTTGCTTCAAAGGCTTCGGGCTATCCAATTGCCAGAGTATCTGCTAAAATTTCCGTTGGTATGCACCTTGACGAAATCCAAATTGCCAATACTCCTGCCTCGTTTGAGCCTACACTTGATTATGTAGTATCAAAGATTGCACGTTTCCCATTTGATAAATTTGCCGATGCAAATAACACCTTGAATACTCAAATGAAGGCTACCGGTGAGGTTATGGCAATCGGCAGAACCGTTGAGGAGTCGCTTTTAAAGGCTATTCGTTCCCTTGAAACAGGTGTTTGCCACCTATATGATAAAAAGTTTGATGAGTTTACCGAGGAAGAGCTTTTAAAGTACATTGTTAACGGTACCGACGACAGACTGTTTGCCATTGCTCAGTTAATTCGCCTTGGTGTTGATTTAAACCGAGTTTACAATGCTACCAAGATTGATATGTTTTTCCTTGAAAAGTTTAAAAACATTGTTGATTTTGAGTCAACAATCGTGGCAAACGTAGGGGATATTGAAACCCTTAAGGACGCTAAAAAAATGGGCATATCCGACAAATTTATCGGTATGTGCTGGCGAAAAACCGAAGCGGAAATATTTAATTTAAGAAAAGAAAACAATATTTTCCCTGTATATAAAATGATTGATACCTGTGCTTCGGAATTTGACTCATACGTCCCTTATTTCTATTCAACCTACGAGGACGAAAACGAGTCGGTTGTCAGCGACAAGAAAAAGATTATCGTTTTAGGCTCAGGCCCTATTCGTATAGGTCAGGGTGTTGAATTTGACTATTCAACAGTTCACGCTATTTGGTCAATACGAGACGCCGGTTACGAGGCTATTATCATTAACAATAACCCTGAAACGGTATCAACGGATTACACAACCTCTGATAAGCTTTATTTTGAGCCGTTAACCGTTGAAGATGTAATGAATATTATTTGCCTTGAAAATCCTCTTGGTATTGTAGTATCATTAGGCGGACAAACTGCTATCAACCTTGCACCTCCTCTTGATGCATTGGGTGTTCCTATTATCGGCACTGATGTAAATGCTATTGACAGAGCAGAGAACAGGGACTCCTTTGAAAAGGTTATGACCGAGCTGGGAATTCCACAGCCAAAGGGACTGGCAGTAACCGATATAGAAGAGGGCGTTAGAGTTGCTCAAAGCATTGGTTATCCTGTTTTGGTTCGTCCTTCATTTGTTCTCGGCGGCCGCGCAATGCAAATAGTTGCCAATGAGGAATCGTTAAGGCATTATCTTCAAACAGCGGTTGAAATTAATACCGAACAGCCTGTTCTTGTAGATAAGTATATAATGGGCAGAGAGCTTGAGGTTGACGCTATCTGCGACGGAGAGGATGTATTTATCCCCGGTATTATGGAACACGTTGAGCGTACAGGCGTTCACTCGGGCGACAGTATTTCTGTTTACCCCACATTTTCCGTATCACAGTCAGTTAAGGATAAAATCCTTGATTATACAGTTAAGCTTGGCAAAGCAATCGGTATTGTCGGCTTATATAATATCCAATTTATTGCCGACGACAACGATGATGTGTTTGTTATTGAGGTAAATCCCCGTTCTTCAAGAACCGTACCGTTTTTGTCAAAGGCAACATCATTCCCAATGGCACATATTGCCACTCAGGTAATTCTCGGTCATTCCCTTAAGGAACAGGGATATACCGAGGTTTATCCTGCCGAGAAGAAGCGTTGGTATGTAAAGGCTCCTGCTTTTTCATTCAGCAAGCTTAAGGGTATGGATACCTACCTTTCACCGGAAATGAAATCCACAGGTGAGGCAATTGGATATGACAGCAGTCTTACAAGGGCGCTTTACAAGGCTATTCAGGCGTCCGGTATGAATGTTGCAAACTACGGCACAGTATTGGTTACTATTGCAGACCAAGACAAGCCAACGGCATTACCGCTTATTAAAAGATTTTACGATTTGGGCTTTAATATTGAGGCAACAGAGGGTACAGCAAAGTATCTCAAAGAGCATAATATCAGGACTCGTGTTCGTCATAAGCTGACTGCCGACGAAAGTGATGAAATTTTGTTAGCCCTTCGTCAAGGCCATATTGCCTATGTAATAAACACTATTGATATTAATGCCGGTGATTCACATTCCGACGGCTCTGAAATCAGACGTGCCGCCGTTGATAACAATGTTACTATGTTCACATCACTTGATACAGTTAAGGTTCTTCTTGATGTTCTTGAGGAAATTACCCTTGGCGTATCAACTATTGATGCTGAGTAAGGATTAGCTATGTATAAACAAAATATTTACAAAATTTTATCTAATCAGCCGTTAACCAAGGATGTTTACAAAATGGTGCTGGAGGGGGATACACAGTATATTACCGCTCCCGGGCAATTTGTAAATATCGCACTTGACGGTAAATACCTGCGCAGACCTATTTCAATTTGCGACTATGACAATGCAACTATTACAATCATCTATAAGGTTGTAGGTGACGGCACTGTACAAATGAGCGAAATGCAGTCAGGTCAAAGCCTTGATGTTTTAACAGGCTTGGGCAACGGCTACGATATTTCCAAATCAACAAAGCCACTGTTAATCGGTGGCGGTGTTGGTGTTCCGCCAATGTATAATCTTGCTAAATCACTAATTGAAAACGGTCAAAAGCCGACAGTTATTCTTGGCTTTAACACCAAGGAAGAAATATTTTACGAAAATGAGTTTAAAGCTCTCGGCTGTGAAACAATTGTGGCAACTGCTGACGGCTCCTATGGCGTTAAAGGCTTTGTAACAGACGCTATGGCTGATTTGGATTATGACTATTTTTACACCTGCGGTCCGCTTCCAATGTTTAAGGCTGTATACAACGCCACACAAGTCAGCGGTCAGTTCAGCTTTGAAGAGCGTATGGGTTGCGGCTTCGGCGCTTGTATGGGTTGCTCCTGCAAGACAAAATACGGCAATAAGCGTATTTGCAAGGACGGTCCTGTTTTGGTTAAGGAGGAAATAATATGGTAGATTTATCTGTTAACCTTGCCGGAATGAAAATGGACAATCCCATTGTTCCCGCCTCCGGCACCTTCGGCTTTGGTGATGAGTTTAAGGATTTTTACGATATTAACATTCTCGGCTCCTTTTCCTTTAAGGGTACCACAAAGGAACCCAGATTCGGCAATCCAACACCTCGAATTGCAGAATGTAAAAACGGCATGATTAACGCTGTTGGACTGCAAAATCCGGGAGTTCACCATGTTATTGAACATGAACTGCCTAAGATGAAAGAATACTTTAACAAAAAGGTTATAGCCAACGTGTCAGGCTTTAGCGTTGAGGATTATGCTTATACCTGTGAGCTTCTTGACAGGGAAGAGCAGGTTGGTATTTTAGAGGTTAATGTTTCCTGTCCCAATGTTCACGGAGGAGGCATGAGCTTCGGCACGGATCCCAAAAGTGCTGCAGAGGTTACAAGGGCAGTTAAGGCTGTTACCGCAAAGCCTGTATTTATAAAGCTAAGTCCCAATGTTACCGATATTGTGTCTATTGCAAAGGCTTGCGAGGATGCAGGTGCAGACGGTATTTGTTTAATTAATACCTTACTTGGCATGAGAATAGACATAAAGCGCAGACAGCCTGTTATAGCAAACAAAATGGGCGGTTTCAGCGGTGACGCCGTATTTCCTGTTGCCGTTAGAATGGTTTATCAGGTGTCAAAGGCATGTAATATTCCTGTTATGGGTTGCGGCGGAGTTTCCAGCGCAAAGGATGTTATTGAAATGATGATGGCCGGAGCTACAGCCGTTCAGGTCGGTGCGGCCAATTTAATAAATCCATACGCCTGCAAGGAAATTATTGAGGCACTGCCCAAGGAATGTGAAAGCCTTGGCATAAATAAATTAAGTGATATTATAGGAGTGATTGAATAATGGGTAAGGATGTTATCATTGCTTGTGATTTTGCAAGCGCCGAGCAAACCTTTGCTTTTCTTGACAAATTTACCGAGGAAAAGCCTTTTGTTAAAATCGGCATGGAGCTTTTTTATGCAGAGGGACCTGCAATTGTTCGCGAAATAAAGAAAAGAGGACACAAAATTTTTCTTGATTTAAAGCTTCACGATATACCCAATACAGTTAAAAAATCAATGGCGGTATTATCCCGTCTTGATGTTGATATGACAAATCTTCACGCCGCTGGAACAATTGATATGATGAAGGCGGCACTTGAGGGCTTAACAAGAGAGGACGGCACAAGACCTATTTTAATTGCCGTTACACAGTTAACCTCCACAAGCGAAGAGCGTATGAATAATGAGCTTTTAATTAACGCAGGTATTAATGAAACCATTGTAAAATATGCTCAAAATGCCAAGGAGGCAGGGCTTGACGGTGTTGTTTGCTCACCTCTTGAGGCAGGAATGGTTAAGGAGGCCTGCACAAGCGAATTTATTACCGTTACACCGGGAGTCCGCTTTGCCGACGGCGAGGTTGGAGATCAGGTTAGAGTTACCACTCCTGAAAAAGCAAGGGAAATAGGATCGGATTACATTGTTGTGGGAAGACCTATTACCCAAGCCGATGATCCGGTGTCAGCTTACAGAAGATGCTGTAAAGAATTTATTGGATAGGAGAATTGTTGTGGAAGAATATAAAAGAGAATTTATAAAGTTTTTAGAAAGCGCTAATGTTCTTAAATTCGGTGATTTCACTGCCAAAAGCGGAAGAAAAATTCCGTATTTTATCAATGCAGGTGAGATTAAAACAGGCGAACAAATTCAAAAGCTCGGCGATTTTTACGCTAAGGCTTATTTTGAAAAAATAGGTAATAAAAAGACTGTTCTTTACGGCCCTGCCTATAAGGGTATTCCGATTGCAGTTTCTGTTGCCGTATCCCTTGCAAAGCAAGGCTTGGATGTTCCGTTCTTCTTTAACAGAAAGGAAGAAAAGGACCATGGCGAGGGCGGTGTTTTTGTTGGATATACACCGAAGAACAATGAAGAAATTGTTATTGTTGAAGATGTTGTAACCGCAGGTACTGCAATCAGAGAGAGCATGGCTATTCTTTCAAAGCTTGAGGGCACTAAGGTTGCCGCAGTTTTTGTTATGGTTGACCGTAAAGAAAAGGGACAGACTGATAAATCTGCCATTGCCGAGGTTGGCGAGGAGTACGGCTTTCCTGTATATTCAGTTGTTGATGTTTATGATATTATTGAGTATTTAGAGGAAGACGAAGCCAACAGAGAAAATGTTGACAGAATTAAAAGGTATCTTGAAATTAATGGTGCAAAAGCATAGGGTAACGGTAATAATCGGATTATTTCCGTTACCCTAAGAAAGGAAAAATTTATGCGACATTTATTGGATACAACCGATTTAACCTTGCAGGAAATTGACGATATGATTAATCTTGCAATGGACATTATTGAAAACCACGATAAATACTCTCATATTTGTGAGGGTAAGAAGCTTGCCACATTGTTTTTTGAGCCAAGCACCCGTACAAGACTTTCCTTTGAAGCCGCAATGTATGAGCTTGGGGGAAATGTTTTGGGCTTCAGCGAGGCGGCATCTTCCTCTGCGTCAAAGGGCGAAACAGTAGAGGATACTATTAGAATAGTGTCAAATTATGCCGACATTATTGCTATGCGTCATCCCCTTGAGGGCGCTCCAAGAGTTGCCGCTACCAAAACCTTGGTTCCAATCATTAATGCCGGCGACGGCGGCCATGCACATCCTACACAAACCCTTACGGATTTGCTGACAATTTACCGCGAAAAGGGAACCTTTGAAAATCTTACCATAGGTCTGTGCGGTGATTTGAAATTCGGCAGAACCGTACATTCACTTATTAAAGCAATGTGCAGATATAAAAATGTGAAGTTTGTACTTATTGCTCCCAATGAACTTCAGGTTCCCGACTACATTATTAAAGATGTGTTAGAGCCAAGCGGTGCCGACTATGTTCAGGTTGAAGCTATGGAAGCTGTTATGCCTCAGCTTGATATTCTTTACATGACAAGAATTCAACGTGAACGCTTTTTCTCCGAGGAGGAATACTTAAAGCATAAGGACGCTTTCATACTTGATCCGGTAAAGCTTGTTGATGCTAAAAAGGATTTAACAATTATGCATCCTCTGCCAAGAGTTAACGAAATTACAGTTGAGGTTGACGACGATCCAAGGGCAAAATATTTTGAACAGGCGTTAAACGGAAAATATATCCGTATGTCTCTTATAATTACACTTCTTAAATGGGGAGGTGCTTTATAATGAATATTGACTCAATTGAAAACGGTTATGTTATTGACCATATTCCTGCCGGAAAGGGAATGCAGGTATATGATGTTTTAAAGCTTTATGACTTAAAATGTCAGGTGGCTATTATTACAAATGCCAAGTCAAAGAAAAATGACACCAAGGATATTATTAAGATAAACGACTTAATAGACCTTGATTTGGATGTTGTTTCCTATATTGCACCCGACGCGACAATAAATGTTATTAAAGACAGTGTAAGAGTGGAAAAGAAAAAACTGTCTCTACCCTCAACACTTAAAAATGTAATAAAGTGTCCAAATCCCCGTTGCATTTGCAATAATGAAAGCATTGCACATATTTTCAAGTTGACCGATGAAAAGGGAACTTACCGTTGCCTTTACTGTGAAACCAAAGCAAAATAAAAAATCACCGTGAACACAACGTTCGCGGTGATTTTCTTTTACTTAATTCTGTCTATTACGGCTTGTGCCTTTCTATATATTTCTTCAATATCGGTGTTTAAGAAATTTCCGTTTTCATAAAGTATTTTGCCGTTTATCATGGTCATTTTAACATTTTCCTTTGAGCCGCTGTAAACAATGTTTTTTGTAATATTGTTTATAGGCTGCATGTTAGGCCTGTGTAAATCAATTACTGTTAAATCAGCAAGCTTTCCAACATCAATTACATCAGCATCATATAATCCCATACAGTGTGCAGAACCGATTGTTGCCATTTTTAATATTTCGTTTGCATCGGTTGACGCGGCATTACGGTCATTTATTTTTTGCGTTGCGGCAACTAAAAACATTTCTCTAAACATATCAAGTGCGTTGTTACTGCTGGGACCGTCTGTACCAATGGCTAAATTAATTCCTTTATTTAACATCTTGGAAACAGGTGCTATTCCCGATGCAAGCTTACAGTTAGAGCCGGCGTTGATGATAGCCCAAACATTGCTTTTTTTATAAATTTCCAAATCCTCATCATCAACCCAAACGCTGTGATATGCTCCGCCGCCGTGGTTGAATAGACCTATTTCATCAAAAAGCTTGGTAGGTGACATTCCGTATCTTTTCTTACACTCTAAAACCTCGTTTTCGGTTTCGCTTGAATGAACAAATACCGGAGTTTTGTATTTTTCGGCAAGCCTTGAAATACCCTCCATGATTTTCCTGTCAGTTGTATATTCCGCATGAAAGCCAAGCTTATATGATATCAGCTCGTTATAGTTATTATAGGTGTTATAGTATTCCTCTAATAACTCTACACTTTCTTTAAAATTGTTAACCGCTCCGCACATAACAGTTCTAAATCCCGCGTCAACACTTGCTTTTGCCATATCGTTTGGAAAATAATACATATCAAAGCAGGCAGTGATTCCGCTTGTAAGATATTCTAAAAATGCAAGCCTTGACAAATCGTAAATATCCTGACCTGTTAGCTTTGCTTCCATTGGAAAAATCATATCATAAAGCCATGGCTGAAGCGGAAAATCATCGGCGTAGGAACGGGCAAATGTCATAGCGGAGTGTGTATGTGCGTTTTTAAAGCCGGGCATTAGAAGATTACCCTGTAAATCATAAACGGTGTCAGCGGAAATATTTTGTTCGCCCATAGCAACAATTTTATTGCCATCAACATATATATCGGTTTTTACAACATTAAAATTCTTATCCAAAACAAGACCGTTGGTGAATTTAATCATTATCTCTTATCCTTTCAAGATTTTCTTTAAACGGCGCTCTAATTATGCCTTTGTCTGTGATAATGGCAGTTATCAGCTCGTTATCGGTTACGTCAAAAGCCGGATTATAGCATTTTGTGTCAGCTAACGCCATTGGCTTTTCATACCACATGCTTTTAATTTCATCAGCGTCTCGTTCTTCAATTATAATATCATCGCCTGTAGGACAGTTATAATCAATCGTTGAATAAGGGCCAAGAACATAAAAGGGAATTCCGTAATGCTTTGCCAAAATCGCAACCCCCGATGTGCCTATTTTGTTTGCAATGTCACCGTTAGCGGCTATTCTGTCGGTACCCACCAATACGGCGTTAATTTTACCCTGCTTCATTACAAGACTTGCCATATTGTCACAAATCAAAGTTACATCAATCCCTGCTTTTTCAAGCTCGTATGAGGTTAGACGAGCCCCTTGTAAAAGCGGTCTTGTTTCATCGGTAAACACATGAAAATTGTATCCCTTTTCTTTACCCAGGAGTAAAGGACCTAAGCCTGTTCCGTATTCGCTTGTTGCCAATGCACCTGCGTTGCAATGGGTTAAAATGCCGTCTCCGTCCTTTAACAAGGATAATCCGTATTCGCTTATTTTTCGGCACATTTCCTTGTCTTCGTTATGAATTGCAATAGCCTCGTCTATTAGATTTTTTCCTTCCTGACAGGCCTTTAACATTCTATCGGTTGCCCAAGAAAGATTTACGGCAGTAGGTCTTGCACTGTCTAAATATTCCTTTAGCTCTTTTTTGTTTTTGCAATCTATTAATGCCATTGCATAGGCCGCAAAAATACCAATGGCGGGCGCACCTCGCACCTTTAACTTTTTTATTGCCTCAAAATAATCCTCCTTGGATTTTGGAGTAATATATTTTTCCTCATTCGGCAGTAATGTTTGGTCTAACAAATACAGAGTTCCGTTTTCAAATTTTATATTTTCCATTTATAAATTCCTTACTGTAAGTGCAATTAATTCTTCCAGCTTTTTACCGGATTTTTCAGCCGCTAAGTTAACATCCTCACTGCTTAGCGGTGCATCGAGTATTCCGCAGGCAAGATTTGTTATTAAGCTTATTGCGCAAACCTTAAGTCCGCAATGGCAAGCGGCAATTGTCTCTATTACCGTACTCATTCCAACAGCGTCAGCGCCCATCACGGATAAGGCATGAATTTCTGCCGGCGTTTCAAATTGAGGACCCCTTAACTGTGCATAGACACCCTCAACCAGTGGTATTTTATTGTCATTTGCAATTTTCTTAACGGTTTTACGCAAATTTTTATCGTAGGCGTTGCTCATATCCGGAAATCTTGTACCAAGCTCATCATTGTTTGGCCCGATTAGAGGACTGTCTACAAAGCAGGAAATATGGTCGT
This sequence comes from Eubacterium sp., assembly GCA_051881175.1. Lineage (GTDB taxonomy): Bacteria > Bacillota > Clostridia > Oscillospirales > Acutalibacteraceae > Eubacterium_R. The sequence continues at coordinate 38,204 of JBJEPI010000040.1, read as the reverse complement.
TAATTAACATTAAGTCTCCAACCCTGAAATCCTTATTAATTCCGCCGCTTGCATTTGTTAAAATCAGTGTTTCAACACCAAGTGCCTTCAAGAGTCTGATTGGAAAGACGGCCTCTTGAGATGAGTAGCCTTCGTAAAGATGTACTCTACCTTGCATAAGCACAACATCTTTATCTTCAAGCCTGCCGAAAATAAGCTTCCCATTGTGCCCCGGAGCGGTGGAAACAGGCATATTCGGTATATCCTCATAGCTTATGGTTGCGTCAATGTTAACCTTGTTTATCAAATCTCCCAAGCCGGAGCCTAAAACAATGGCGGTTTTTGGCTTGACTGAAGTTATATCCTTGATTATTCTTACTTGTTTGTCAAACAACTTTATATCTCCTTTTGCGTTTTGAATATATTATAGAAAATAATCAGTATAAAATCAAATAAATTTTGATAATCTATTGCAATATTATTTTTAATTTGCTATTATTAATTAGTGATAATCTCTATTACGGAGGAAGCTTTATGAAAAGATTACTATCAATTATGCTTGCTGTGGCAATGGTTATAGGATGCACTGTTGCATTTGTGGGTTGCTCAAAGGGAAAAAGCACATCCTTTGATGTTGTTCTTATTACCGATGGCTCAACCGTTTCCGACGGTGGTTATAACCAAAGTGCTTGGGACGGTGTTAAAGACTATTGCGAGCAAAATAATATGACATGCAGGTATTACCAGCCCGGTCTTAATGATGACGGAAAGCTTGATATGATTACCGTTAAGAACTATATTGATTTAGCCGCAAAGGACGGGGCAAAGTATATTGTAATGCCCGGTGAAGACTTTTCGGTTGCGGCAGTCGAATATGCCCCTACTTATGCCGACATTAACTTTGTATTGTTAGGTGCTAAGCCTCAGTCGGCAAGCGGTATTGATTCATACGAATCCAATGTTATGAGCGTAACCTTTGACGAGCTTCAGGCAGGCTTCCTTGCAGGATACTGTTCGGTTATTGACGGATATACAAAGCTTGGTTATTTAGGTGCGGTTAACGATAGCTCTGCATCATACGGCGCAGGCTTTGTTCAAGGCGCCGCCTATGCCGCCGATGAAAAGGGAATTCCTGTTCAGCTTGATTATGCAAACTTTGACAGCACCGACCTTTCTTATGATTATTCAGTAAAAATCAAACCTGTATATCAAAAGATTGAAGAAGCAAATAAAACAACATTTAAGGTTAATGTTGTAGGAGGTTTAGGCTCCGGTGTTTATACCGAGGGTGAGAATGTTACCGTTACGGCAAATCCGCCTGAGGAGGGCAAAAAATTTGACCATTGGGAGGTAAAAAGCGATACCGATGGCGTAAAGGACAAAAAGGTAAATATTTCTTCAAAGAAAGATACTCAAATAAACCTTATTGTTGAAAAATGCGATTGCACAATTACTGCTTGCTATACCGATGTTAAAACAAATGCCGTTACAGTTATGGAGGCTGACGGAAATACCGTTGCAGATACTATTTATACCGAAGATAATTCAACAGCTTGGGTTGTTGCACCGAGTGCAGAATCAGGCTATGTGTTTGATCATTGGGAATGCAGTGAGGAAAATGTTGTTGAAAGCATAAACGAGGCAGGTACAAATGTAAATGTCAGCGACCATGATATAACATTAACTCCTGTATATGCCGAGTCCGATGTTCCAACCTTCGACATCACAGTTGAAAACGGAACAGGTAGCGGTTCATACATTCTTGGAGACAAGATTTACATTGTTGCAGACGCTCCTGAAGAAGGCTATATGTTCTACAAGTGGGAAAGCATTGATAACCAAGGCCTTGCAACAGGAATTTCAATGGAAAACGAATATAACTACACCACATCATTTGATATGGTTGACAGATACGCATCTGTTGCCGAAAGAATGTATGATAACGGAACTCAGGTTGTATTTGGAGGCGGTAATCCTCAATTTGAATCAATATTCACAGCAACCTGGAATTTTGATTATCAGGTTTATGCCTATGGCTCGGGTGTTGACCAAGGTTCAATGGGCAATTGCTTAGCATCTGTAGTAACCGATTACAATAACGCCGTAAAGTTGGCACTTGCCGATTTTAAAGGCGGTTCGGTTCTTGTAGGAAATTGCAAGAATGAGTGTATATACGTAACAGGCAAAAGCAGAACTGCTGATGACAAAGAATATAACGAGTCATATACAAATGTCTATAAGAAGCTTATGGATAATGAAATCAGCCTTACTCCTTTTGAAAAGGGAGCAGACGTTAGACAAGCTAACAAATCAAAGTGCTTAACTCTAAATTATTGGGTTGAGGAGGATGTTGCCGATAACAACATTGTTCTGTATGACGCTGATTGATAAATAAGAGAACGCATAGGATTTCCTATGCGTTCTTTGTTTATAGCTTTTCGTATTCACTGACAGCGAGTTTGTCACAGCGTTCATTGTATTGGTGGCCGTTATGACCCTTTACCCAAACAAAATCAACATTGTGTATTTTAAGAAGTTCAAGCAGCTCCTGCCATAAATCCACATTTAACGCCGGTTTTTTGTCGGCTTTTTTCCAGCCGTTTTTCATCCAGGAATATACCCAGCCTTTATTAACTGCATCACAAACATATTTTGAATCGGTTGTTAAAGTAACATTGCAGGGTTCATTTAGAGCCTCTAATGCTCTTATTACGGCAGTTAATTCCATTCTGTTATTGGTGGTTTTAGGGTTGCCTCCACTCAGCTCTTTTTCTTTGCCGTTATATACCAAAACCGCTCCCCAGCCGCCTTTGCCCGGATTGCCGCTGCAGGCACCGTCGGTATAAATGCTGACATTTTTCATTATAATCACCAAAATAATATATTTTGGTATATTTTAACATTAAACATGGTAATAATCAATATGGAACAGTTACTTTATTAGTAAAGTTATCTTGACATTGCCGATAATATATTTTATTATATATAAGACTTATTTTGTTCGGAATACTTTAAGGAGGTATAATTTTTTTATGTCAAAAGAATATAAGGCGCCTAACTCTAGCGTAAATAGAAAACGGAATTCTAACAGACGCTATTACACCTACAAAAAGGCGCCAAAGAAATCTATTGCTCTTCCTCCCCAGGAGAAAGAAAAGATTAAGATTTCTTTTTTAGGTGGTATGAACGAAATCGGAAAGAATATGACCTTGTATGAATACAAGAACGATGCATTTATCGTTGACTGCGGTTTAGCCTTTCCAAACAGCGAGCTTCCGGGTGTAGATTTGGTAATTCCTGACTTTACACACATTATCAATAAGCAGGACAATATTAGAGGTATTATTATTACCCACGGCCATGAGGACCATATCGGCGGACTTGCTTATTTGCTTAAGCAGGTTAATATACCTGTTTATGCTACAAAGCTTACAATCGGTTTAATCAAGGGTAAGCTTGAGGAGCACGGTATACTGAATAAAGCAAAGCTTGTTGAAATCAAGCCACGGGACAATATAACCTTGGGTTCATTTAATATTGAATTAATTCATGTTAATCATTCTATTCCCGGTGCAGTAGGCCTTGCAATTAGATGTCCGGCAGGTGTAGTTATTCAAACCGGTGACTTTAAAATTGATACAACACCGGTTGACGGTGATATGATCGATCTCCCTCGTTTTGCCGAGTTTGGTAAAAAAGGTGTTTTGGCATTGCTGTCGGATTCCACTAACGCCGAAAGACCCGGAACTACAATGAGCGAGCGTGCTGTCGGTGAAAGCTTTGAACTGTTGTTTAGAAAAGCAAAGAGCAGAAGAATAATCGTTGCAACCTTTGCTTCCAATATTCATAGAGTTCAGCAGATTATTGATGTTGCCGCCGCAAGAAACCGTAAGGTTGCCGTGGTTGGCAGATCCCTTGAAAATCTTGTAAATGTCGGTGCAGAATTAGGTTATCTTAATATTCCCGAAGGAATAATGATTCCTATTGATACAATTAAAAGCTATCCCGATGATAAGCTTGTTATTATTACAACAGGCTCTCAGGGGGAGCCTATGTCAGCCCTAACCAAAATCGCCAATTCAGAGCACAGAAAGGTTACCTGCACTCCTAACGACTATGTAATTATTTCCGCAACACCCATTCCCGGCAATGAAAAAATGGTTAGCAATGTAGTTAACGCGCTTATGAAAAACGGCGTTGAGGTAATCTATGAAAATATGTACGATGTGCACGCTTCAGGCCACGCCTGTCAGCAGGATTTAAAGCTTATGATAGGCTTAGTTAAGCCAAAATTCTTTATTCCTGTTCACGGCGAGCAAAAACATCTTATGAAGCATGCCGCCCTTGCCGAATCCATGGGCATTTCAAATGTCTTTATCGGCGATATCGGTCAAAGCATTGAGATTAGTGAAGACGGAATTAACCGTGTTGATGATGTACCTGCCGGTGAGGTTTATGTTGACGGTTACGGCGTTGGCGATGTTGGAAATATCGTTCTTAACGACAGAAAGAAGCTGTCACAAGACGGAATAATTATAATTGTTGCAACTATTGATGCTCAAAACGGCTATGTGGTTTCAGGCCCTGATGTTGTTTCACGAGGCTTTGTTTTTGTAAGAGAAAACGAAGAACTAATGAACAGTGCAAGGGATTTGGCATGCCGTATTATTGATGAGCAATATGATAAACGCTATCACGATTGGAACGGCGTTAAATCAAAAATGCGTGATGAAATATCACATCTTATGTATGAAAAAACAAAACGAAGCCCAATGATTTTGCCGATTTTAATGGAAATATAGGCTGACTTATACACATGATGGTTAGGAGGATTAAAAATGAAGGTTATATTACAACAGGATGTTAAGTCCCTTGGTAAAAAGGGCGAGCTTGTAAACACAAGCGACGGATATGCACGAAATTTTCTGTTTCCAAAGGGATTGGCTATTGAGGCTAACGCCCAAGCTATGAATGATTTTAATAACAAGGAAAAAGCAAAGCAATTTCATAAGGCTGAAGAAATAAAGGCCGCCAATGAGCTTAAGGACAGACTTGAGGGCAAAACCTTTAAGTTGACTGCCAAGGCAGGTGCTAACGGAAAGCTTTTCGGTTCCGTTACAGCAAAGGATGTTGCCGGAGAAATTCAAAAAGCAACAGGCGAAGCAATTGACAAGCGTAAAATAGTTATGCAGGATATTAAAGCCTTTGGTACTGTTCAGGCAGAAATTAAGGTTTACCAAGGCATTACTGCTAAGGTTTTCGTTCAGGTTACAGAAGCATAATCTTTTAGGTAGGATAATAAAATGGCTGATAATATTAATGTAAATCTTCCATATAATTTTGACGCTGAACAAAGCGTGCTCGGTTGCGTATTGCTAGATCCTTCCTGTATGCAGGAGGTTACTCTGCATCTTAAGGCGGAATACTTTTATTTGCCCCAACACAGAGAAATATTTTCTTCAATGCTTTCTATGTACGCAACCCCCGGGGGAGCAATCGACCCTGTTTTAATAGCTGATGCCTTGGCCAAAAGCGGAACCTATGATTCCGCAGGAGGCAGAGATTACCTTGTTCAGCTTTCTCAGGCTGTTCCGTCCACTGCTAATGTGGAATACTACTGTAAGATTGTAAAAGAACAGTATTATCTTCGTACTCTTATTGAGGTTTCATCACAAATTATTGAGGATGCCAGCAACGGTGAGGGCGAAGCTTCAACAATTCTTGACAGTGCCGAGCAACGAATATACGACATCCGCGAGGGTAAGCAAACCAATATTCCTACGAAAATCAGCGAGGTAATAATTAACGGAGTTTATGACAAGCTTGAAAAGTTAAACGGTGAAAATAAAGATGATTATAAGGGAATTCCAACCGGATTTGGATTGCTTGATAAATATACTACCGGACTTAATAAGTCTGACCTTATAATTATCGGTGCCCGTCCTGCAATGGGTAAAACTAGCTTTGCTTTGAATTTAGCCCTTAACATTTCCATGGCGGCAAGAAAAAAGACAGTTATCTTTTCCCTGGAAATGTCTAAGGAACAGCTTGCAGAGCGTTTGCTTGCCTCTCAGGCAGGAGTTACATCTCAAAAGTTCAGAACGGGTGAGTTAACGGACGATGAATGGGTTAGAGTAGGCAACGCTGCTTCTCAGTTTTCGGATGTTGAGCTGTATCTTGATGACAGTTCATCAACAACGGTTCCGGAAATTAAGTCAAAGATACGCAGGCTGAAAAATGTTGACGCAGTTGTTATTGACTATCTTGGCTTAATCAAGGGTGTAACTCATACCGATAACAGAAATCAGGAAATCAGTGAGATTACAAGAAATCTTAAAATGATGGCTAAGGACTTAAATATTCCCGTTATTTGCTGTGCACAGCTTTCCCGTGCTTCAGAGGGAAGAGGTAAGTCCCATAAGCCTCAGTTGTCCGACCTTCGTGATTCAGGCTCAATAGAGCAGGATGCAGATATTATTATGTTCCTGTTCCGTGAGGAATACTATAAGAACGAGGTTGACGAAGATAAACAGGATGATATTGACGATTCAAGAACTGAATTGATAGTAGCTAAAAACCGTCACGGTCAAACAGGCTCCATTGAGCTTGCGTTTGATAAGGAGTTCACAAGATTTAGGGCTGTGGATAATGTTAGAGATTACAACTAAAATTAATGATACAGTAAAAAAACACAGTATGCTTTCCGTTGGCGACACCGTTGTTGTCGGCGTTTCCGGCGGTGCAGATTCAATGCTTTTGCTGAATTATTTATTGTCTGTCAAAAGCGAACTTTCGTTAAATATCATTGTTGCAAATGTTGAGCATGGCATTAGGGGAGAGGAATCATTAAGAGATTCCAAATTTGTTAAGGACTTTTGCTTAAATAACAATGTAAGGTTTGAACAGCTTTCAATTAATGCCGTTGAAGGTGCAAAAAACCACGGATTAAGCGTTGAAGAATATTCAAGAAACGCCAGATACGATTTCTTTCGCAGCTTTAATGCCGATAAAATAGCAACTGCCCATAATTTATCAGACAATGTTGAAACTGTTTTGTTTAGGCTGTCAAGGGGAACCTCTATTAAGGGCTGTTGCGGAATTCCTCCTGTTAGAGGAAATATTATCAGGCCGTTAATTGACTGCACTGCCGATGAAATAAGACAGTATTGTCGCGAACAGGGGATTGAATTTGTTGTTGATTCAACAAATAGCGATAATGCTTATTCAAGAAACTTTATAAGAAACGAGATTTTACCTAAATTTAAGGAATTAAATCCTTCCTTTGAGCAAACCGTTGGCAGATTTATTGAGTCTGCCATTGAAGATGAGGAATGTATTGACAGTCTTGCTAACGATTGCTTTGACGAAAGCTTTAGTAACAATATGCTTGTAATCAAGAAACTGAAAAAATATCCACTTTCTGTCATAAAACGGGCAATTGTTAAGTACATATCATTATTTGATGTGGGCCTTGATGAATATCACTTAAACGGTGTAGCAGCTCTTCTTGGAAAAGCAGGTAAGTTCCAAATAAGAGGAAATTTATTTGCAATTTCAAATTCAAAGGTAATTAGAGTTGCTGTTTTTGAAAAGAATATTGAATTTGACGATGTTAAAATCAACAGAAAACTTATTTCCAAGGCTGAATTTTTAAATAACTATGAATTAATAAAAAAACAATTTGCATTTTATTGCGATTATGATAAAATAATCGGTAATGTGTCAATAAGAGCGAGAGAAGCCGGCGACGATATTTCTCCGGCAGGCAGGGACTGTACAAAATCCATTAGGAAGCTTTTTAATGAATATCAAATTCCCGTTGAAGATAGGGAGGATATCCCTATCATTGTTGACAGTAAAGGAATTATCGGCGTGTACGGCTATTGCTGTGACGAACGTGTTAAAATAGACAATACCACTGACACGGTTATCATGCTGAATATTACTTTTAAGGATTAATCACTTGGAGGACAAGTTTTAATGAGAAACAACCTTTCAAAAAATTGGAAATCAATAATATTTTACATTTTGATTCCCGTTTTATTAATCGGTGCAATCTTTTTGTTTTCATCTCAAAGCAATACTTCTACTCAAAATTATTCTGAAATAGTAAATTTGTTTAGAACAAATCAGGTTACCGAGTTTGAAATTGATTTAAGCAACGGCTCGCTTACCTATAAGCTTGTGGATGATAAAAAAGAGGATGCACCTCACACATACACTGTGCCAAGCGTTACCTATTTTATTGAAGATGTGGGCGATTATATTGATGAGTATAATACCGCCAATCCCGATAAACAAATTGTATATAATTATAAGCGCGGCTCCAGTAATTCCTGGTGGGTTAGCCTTTTACCAACACTTATTTTGTTTGCATTGATAACTGTTGTCTCTGTTATAATGATTAGAAAAATGGGCAACACCATTGGAAATGAGACCAACAGAACTCTTGGCTTTGGTAAAATAAAGGCTAAGGATGCAAACGAGGGCGACAAGAAAACCACCTTTGAAGATGTTGCCGGTTGTGACGAAGAAAAGGCCGAAATGGCAGAGCTTGTTGACTTTTTAAAGCAACCAGAGAGATACACTCAGCTTGGCGCAAGAATTCCAAAGGGCGTGCTTTTAGTCGGCCCTCCGGGTACAGGTAAAACCCTGCTTGCAAGAGCAGTAGCAGGCGAGGCAGGAGCACCGTTCCTTTCAATTTCCGGTTCTGATTTCGTGGAAATGTATGTTGGTGTCGGTGCTTCCCGTGTTCGTGATTTGTTTGAACAGGCCAAGAAAAAGGCTCCTGCAATTGTTTTTATTGATGAAATCGACGCCGTGGGCAGACACAGAGGAACCGGTATGGGCGGCGGAAACGATGAACGTGAGCAAACCTTAAACCAGCTTCTTGTTGAGATGGACGGCTTTGGCACCAATTCCGGCGTTATTGTTATTGCCGCTACCAACAGACCCGACGTACTTGATCCTGCATTATTGAGGCCGGGCAGATTTGACAGACAGATTACCGTCAATCGACCGGATGCAAAGGGAAGAGAGGATATTTTAAATGTCCACTCAAAGGATAAGCCTTTGGCCCCCGATGTTGATTTACATGAAATCGCTATGGATACAATTGGTTTTACCGGCGCAGATTTGGAAAATCTAATGAATGAAGCCGCTCTTCTTGCAGTAAGAAGAAATAAAAAGGCTATTACAAATGCAGATATTATTGACGCCGAGTCAAGGGTTGAACTTGGTACTGAAAAGAAATCACACAAGTTCAGCGAAAAAGCTAAAAAGCTTACAGCATATCATGAGGCAGGCCATGCCGTTGCCGCTTACTATACCGAGGGCCATGACCCGGTTAAGGAAATTTCTATTATTCCCCGTGGCCTTGGTGCTGGCGGATACACTTGGTATACTCCCCAAGAAGAAAACTACAACTCGAAAAAAGATATGCTCATTCAGCTTGTATCACTTTTCGGCGGCCGTGCCGCTGAGGCAATTTCTCTTGACGATATTTCCACCGGTGCATCTAATGACCTTCAGCGTGCAACCGAAATTTGCCGCGATATGGTTACTAAGTACGGCATGAGTGACAGCGTAGGTCCTGTTGTTTATGATGACGGTAACGGTGAAGTGTTCTTGGGCAAGGATTACGGTCATGTTAAGAATTACAGCGAGCAAACCTCTGCAAGAATTGATGCCGAGGTTGAAAAAATTATGCGCGAGGCATACGCAAAAACCGTTAACATTCTTAAAGAGCATTTTGATAAGCTTGAGCTTTTGGCTGAAACTCTTATTAAAAAGGAAAAAATTTCAGGCGAAGAGTTCGAGTCATTGATGACTAACGGATATATTGCAGAGGCAGTAGAAGCTAACGGTGTTGTTGTTGACACTGGCGACGATATTGCTGCTGATAACGGCAACGAAAATCAAGCCGATTTAACAGAAGATAATGAGTAATTAAATTTTTTAATATTTCAAATTAGTACCGATTTAAAGAATATTGGTTTTTACTTATATTCTGCAATCGGTACTTTTTTAGTGTTCATTTGTCAATGATGTGACACCGAGAAATCAAAAATAAAAAACAAGCCTTCAAATTAAAAAAAAGTATTGACTTGTTTTTTAATAGGTGGTATTATATCAAAGTCGCAACTGACTAATATTCGGGCCATTAGCTCAGTTGGTCAGAGCTCCCGGCTCATAACCGGTCGGTCCGGGGTTCGAGTCCCTGATGGCCCACCAAAAGAGTAGCAAATTGCTACTCTTTATTTTTTTGTCTTTTTGTAATAAACAGCATTTCCTTTGCATATCGTTTATTGAAATAGAAAGGAGCAATGCTATGGACATTAATAAAGAATATTCTTGTTTAGAGCAAAATTGTATTGTTTACAAAAAGTGTTTGGAAAATGATGAGGATTATCAAGAAGCGTTGCCTGGATATTGTGACGATGTATTTAGAATCATAAAATGCAATTCTAAAAGCTACATAACATCAATTAATATTGAATACGGTGAGCTTAAGATTTTCGGCCGAACGGAGATTTGTTTAACATATCTTAATGAAAATTCCTCAATGTGTTATGCAGATTTTGAAGAGGAATTTTCAAAATCCGTTGAGATTGAAAATTTAACAGAGCATGCATTTGCTCAGGCAGCTGTATCAACAAAGTATACCAGCTTTAAGGTTATTAATCAGCGAAAGGTAAGCATTCACAATACCATTGGCATTAAGCTGTGTGTTTATGACAGAGTAAGCTGTCCGTGCATTAAATCCTGCGAAAAGTCAAAACTAAAGCTTAATGAAATTACCTGTGCTTCTGTTATTGACAGTTTAATAAGTAAAATAGAAATTGATGAAGAAATAGCTTTGCCGGTTGATTCATGTGATATCAACAGAATAATAAGCTCTTCCTCGTTAGCTTGTCTTGATGAAGTTAAAATAATTAAGGATAAAGCCCTTATCAAAGGCACTATTACGGCTAAACTGTTATATGTTCAGGACGATGAAAGTGAAAAGCTATGCAGGTATGAGCATACCTTTGCAGTTTCAAAAATTATTGACTCCCAGGGTATCTGTGAAACAGATATTGCTATAGCGCAAATATCCGTAGGTAATTTATACTTTAAGCTAAAAACCAACAAATCAAACAAAATCGGTTGCGTAGAGATTTTCGGCGAGGCTTCCGTTTCCACCGTTTTCATTAGGGAAAACAAATTTGAAGTGGTTGTTGACGGATATATGCTTAGAAACAAAAGCGAATGCTCTTATTCCGAAATGAATTGCAGAGCTGACGGAAAATGTTACAATGACAAATCAACCCAAAAGCTATGCTATAAGGTAAATTCAAGCATTGCGGAAATACTTGAAATTGAACTCCAGCCACAGCCAACGGATGTTAAGGACGGTTGCTTAATCTGTCCTATTACTGCTTGTATTTTGTATAAAAGTATTGACGACGAAATAATAAGCGCAACGGATACAAAGGAAATTAAAATTGATCTTGAAGGCTGTGATGATGCAATAGCAGGCGTTTGCATTGACAGCTTTGATTATTCAATAACAGGTGAAGACTGCGTTGAGATTCGCGCATCGCTAAATGTTAGTGCTTATAAATTTAACAACAAAAATATTAAGGTGTTATCGGAAATTTATCCAACAGACGATGTATTGGAGTCTCCGGCACTAACGGTATACTTTGCAAGAGCTAACGAAAGTGTTTGGAGCATTGCCAAGGCTTTTTCTTCAGACACAGATCTAATCTTAAAAGAGAACAACTTAACCGCTGACACCATTGATTGCAACAGAACAATTATTATTCCAGGTATATAGGAGGCAAATATATGAGTATGAATATTTATGAAGATATTTCCTCTCGTACCGGCGGAGATATTTATATTGGTGTTGTAGGTCCGGTCAGAACCGGTAAATCAACATTTATCAAAAGGTTTATGGACACCTTGGTAATTCCAAATATCGAGGGTGATTTTCAGCGGGAAAGAGCAAGAGATGAGCTTCCCCAATCGGCGGCAGGCAGAACAATAATGACTACCGAGCCAAAATTCATACCTGAGGATGGCATAGAAATAACCATGCAGGATTCCTTAAGGCTTAAGGTAAGAATGATTGACTGCGTTGGCTATGTTGTTCCCAGCAGTGAGGGTTATATCGAGGACGAACAGCCAAGAATGGTTATGACTCCATGGTATGAAGAAGAAATTCCATTTAACATGGCTGCTGAAATAGGTACAAAAAAGGTAATTGAAGAGCATTCAACCATTGGACTCGTAATTACAACCGACGGCTCAATCAGCTCAATTCCACGTGATGAATATGAGGAGGCAGAGGAGAGAGTAATAAATGAACTTAAGGCTCTTAATAAACCCTTTGTTATTCTTATGAACTCTGTTAATCCCCATGACGAGTCGGTTCTATCTCTTGCAGATGAATTAAGCGTAAAATACAACATCCCTGTTTTACCTGTTAACTGTTTAGAATTAACGGAAACTGAAATTAAGGAAATTTTATCAAATATACTGTACGAATTTCCTGTCAGCACAATTTCAGTCAATCTGCCAAGCTGGTTTAAAGGCTTGGACAGTGAAGACGAAATGCGCCTGTCTATTGTTAACAGCGTAAAGGAATTCTCATCAAGTGTAAGCAGTATCAGATCGGTGTATAAGTTTTCAAGCGATCTTAATACCAACGAAAATATTATTGAATCAAGAATTAACGATATTGACTTGTCAAGCGGTAAAATTTTTCTTAACGTTAATATTGATAATTCCTATTTCTATAAGCTTTTGTCATCAAAATGCGGCATAACTATCGGTAACGATGAGGATTTGCTCAAGCAAATAACTGCCCTTGCAGATATTAGGAATAAATACAAGCGAATAGAGGAGGCATTAAAGCAGGTTGACCAAACCGGATACGGAATTGTAATGCCTACTACGGAAGAGCTTACACTGCAAGAGCCTGAAATTATGAAGCAAGGCGGCAAATACGGCGTTAGACTCAAAGCAGAAGCGCCGTCAATTCACATGATAAAGTGTAACACCTATACCGAGGTTGCACCGATTGTCGGCAGTGAATCTCAAAGCCAGGAATTAGTTATGTATTTACTTAAGGAATTTGAAAATAATCCAAGCGAAATTTGGAATACAAATATTTTCGGCAAATCCCTTAATTCCTTGGTCAACGAGGGCTTAAATAACAAGCTATATCGTATGCCTGAAGAGGCACGCTGCAAGTTTAGAGAAACAATTGAACGGGTAATTAATGAAGGTTGTTCGGGATTAATCTGCATTATACTATAAACAAAAAAACAGGGTGGATTTTTCCACCCTGAATTATTTTACAAAGAATAAATAAACCATTATAGCTATTTGAAATAACATTAAAATAGGCATTCCAATCATAAAGGATTTATGCTTGGTTTTATGCCTAACTGAAAGCATGGTTAAATAACTGCCCATGGCTCCGCCAAGCAAAGCAACCAACCAAAGTGTTCTTTCCCTAATTCGCCATTTATGTTTTACGGACCTGTATTTATCAAATATATTTACTAAAACACCGACAATATTGATAAAAACGAAATATAAAAATAAATATTTAAACCACAAACTGCTTAAGCTCCTTAAGGTCATAGTTACCAACAGCAAGCTTTTCGCCCTTTTTGAATTCCTTGCCCTGTGCCTCATCAATACCGTAAACGGCAGAGCAATTGGGACAAACTGCAAAGTAAACGTTATTTACCTTAACAGGTGGGAACTGAACTGCCAGCTGAGCATTTAAGTTGGTAAACACGCTGAAATTCACTAACTTACCGCATTTAGGGCAGGTTAATTCCGTAGTTTCACCCTGAGATTTTATATTTTTAGAATTACCGAGTTTATATTCCATATAACCACCTCGTAAAATATAATACTACATAAAAAAGAAGTGTTCAAGTATGAAAAAAATATTTCTTCCGCTGATTTTAGTTGTTTTTCTTTTAACAGGATGTTCTGCCGATATTGCACAACCTTATAATAAACAGAATAATTCAACCGTTACCGACAGCAACTATGTAAAATCTGTTTGGATTGCGTATTATGAGCTTCAAAATATGATTTGCGATACCGAAAAAGACTTTTATGATAAATTCACATCGGTAACAAAAGAATTAAAAGAAATGGGCTTCAACACAATTACAGTGCAGGTTAGGCCTTGCGCAGACGCATTTTACAAATCAAATTATTTTCCGTCAAGTAAATATTGTTTTGGAAAACAGGGGAGTGAAATGAAATACGATCCCCTTAAGGTTATGTGTACTGTTGCCAAAGAGAACAGCGTTAATATTGAGGCGTGGATAAATCCATATCGTGTTAATCAGGAAAAATCAATAAAAACCTTATCAAGTGATAACATTGCCAGAAAATGGTATAAAGATGAAAGCACAAAATCATACATATATGTTTGCGATAACGGAGTATATTTTAATCCTGCGGTAAAGGAGGTTAATGATTTAATAGTTAATGGGGTAAAAGAAATTGTATCAAACTATGAAATATCCGCTATTCATTTTGATGATTATTTTTATCCCACCACATCAAAGGAAATTGACGAGACGGAATATAAAAAATATTGCGATAACGGGGGCAAATTAACACTTTCAAATTGGCGCAGGGAAAACATTAACCAAATGGTTTCATCGGTCTATAAGGCAATTAAAGAAACAAATTCAAAGGTACGATTTGGAATCAGTCCTGCATCAAACATTGATAATGATTACAGTAAGCTTTATGCAGATGTTGAACTATGGTCAACTGAAGAAGGATATGTTGATTACATTTGCCCTCAAATATATTTCGGTTTTAAAAATCAGTATCAGCCGTTTATGTTTACCGCGAAAAAGTGGGTATCATTGGCAAAATGCGATTTATACATAGGCCTGCCACTTTACAAAGCAGGGAAAAAGGACGAAAATGCATCTGCCAACGAGGAAAGCAGAATTAATGAGTTTATAAACAATACCGATATTATTTCAAGACAGATAACATATATATCAAAAATCGAAGAAATTAAAGGCTTCTACATATTTTCTTACGATTATCTGTTTGATGATATCTCGAAAAAAGAGGTTGAAAATATGCTTATGGTCATGCAAAACAGCAATCCTGATTAACATCATAGGACTTGATTGTGACTTTAATCTCTTTTCCTATTAAATTTTCATTGGATTTGTACCTAACAGGTGTATAGTTCTTAGTGTAGCCTTGATATACTCCTTCACTTATTTCATTTTCAAACAAAACTTCAAAGCTTTTTCCAACAATACTTTTGAAATATTCGCATCTAATCTTTTGAGCGGCTTCAATCATTATCGCCGCTCTTTTTTCTTTTTCCTGTTTAGCTACATTGTCCCCGCGCTTTGATGCAGCGGTACCGACTCTCTCGGAATAAGGGAAAACATGTACCTTTTCAAAGCCGATTTCCTTAACAAAATTCAGTGATTCTTCAAAATCATCCTCACCTTCATCGTTAAAGCCAACCATAACATCGGTTGTAATGCTTGCGTCTTCAAAACAATTTCTTAAGGCCTTACACAGCTCTCTGTATTCATTGCTGTCATAGTGTCTGTTCATATTTTTCAGGGTTTTGTCGCAGCCGCTTTGCAGGGATATATGAAACTGCGGGCAAAGCTTGGAACAATTTGCAAGTCCTTTTATTATATCATCAGTGATATGGTCCGGTTCAAGTGAACCCAGTCTAACTCTTAAGATGCCTTCGGTTTCATTGCATATTTTTACTGCGTCAACCAAATTATAATTTTCTCCCTTACCGTAAGAAGACAGATTTATACCTACTAAAACGATTTCCTTAATTCCGTTATCTGCGAGAACTTTAATTTCCTCCCTTAAGTCCTCCAATGGCTTTGAACGAACTCTGCCTCTTGACATTGGAATGATACAATATGAACAAAACCTATCGCATCCGTCTTCAATTTTTACAAATGCTCTAATGCGTTCGCTGAAATGCTCTATATTGCACTTTTCAAACTCATCTCCCGATTTATGCTTGGTAATATTTATAATTCTGTTGTGCTTTGTGCTATGCTCGTTAATAAGCTTTAGAATGTCGTTGTTGTTCTTATTGCTGAGCACAATATCAGCCTCTGCCAGCTCCTTTGCACTGTCGGGAAAGGCCTGTGGCATACAACCGGTAAGAATAATGGTTGAATTGGGGTGCTTTCTTTTAAACTTTCTAACATTTTGTCTTGTTTTTTGGTCTGCAGTTGCAGTAACAGTACAGGAGTTAACAATGTAGTAATCCGCATCCTCGGCAGGGGATACTATTTCAAAGCCTGCGTTTTTCAACAGTTCGCTCATATATTCACTTTCATACTGATTAACCTTGCAACCTAAGGTGTAAAACGCTGCTTTCATATAAAAACATCCTTTCAAAAACTTTAAGTATTATACCAAAATTATATCATTATTACAATAACAAAAGAATATAAATAAGTGGTGATGAATATGAAAAAAATAATGTCAATTATACTAACAATCCTTTTGCTGACTATGTATCCCATAAACTGCTATGCAAAGGACAAACAAAATGAAGATGAAAACATAAAGGCAAATTCCGTTATTTTAATGAGCATGGATACCGGTGAGGTTTTGTTAAAGCAAAATGAATACGAGCATTTGTCTCCAGCCTCTGTAACAAAAATTATGACTATTCTTCTTGCCCTTGAGGCAATTGACAGCGGCAAAATATCTCTCACAGATAAAGTAACTGCAAGTGAAAATGCAGTTTCAATGGGAGGTTCACAGATTTGGCTTGAGGTTGGAGAAGCAATGACAGTTGACGAGCTAATGAAAGCAACGGTAATTGCCAGCGCAAATGATGCTTGCACGGCTTTAGGCGAATATATTGCAGGCTCATCAACAGGCTTTGTAAAAATGATGAATGACCGTGTAAAAGAATTAGGACTGAAAAACACTAATTTTGAAAACTGCACAGGACTTGACGACACAACCAAAAACCATTATTCCTGTGCTTATGATTTGGCAGTAATATCCTGCGAGGTTATGAAGCACGAACTTATTTTAGACTATACAACCGTTTGGCTTGACAGTCTAAGAGACGGAAAAACAGAATTGAACAATACCAATAAGCTTGTTAACACCTACAGCGGTATTACAGGATTAAAAACAGGCACTACCTCAAATGCAGGCTTTTGTGTTGCCGCCACAGCATGTAGGGATAATTTGAATCTTGTTGCCGTTGTGCTTGACGCCGAAAACGGCGAGGACAGATTTGATACCGCCGCATATCTGCTTGATTACGGATTTGCAAATTACAAGCTTTTCAAGCCTGAAATAGATACTGATAAAATTACTTCTGTAAAAGTTATCAACGGACTAGAAAAAAGTATAATACCGGATTTTGATAATAATGTCAGTGTTATTGCAGAAAATATTAATAAGGATTATAACTACGAATATAAGATAAAGGAGTCTGTGGAAGCACCGGTTTCAAAAGGTGATACCTTAGGCGTAATTAATATTATTGATGGGGAAAATGTCATTGCCACGGTAGAATTAACCTCTCCAAGGGACATTGGAGTAATTAATTTTAAGTATATTTTTAAGACATTACTTATAAATATTTGATATATTATTGATTTTTTCGTCGTTTTGTAGTATCATATTGCACATACTTTGAATTGTAAAGAGGTTTAAATATGGCAATTAAATTTAATTCAAAATATGCAGAGAGCATAGTTAGCCCTGATGATATTAACTCCATTGCGGCAAAATCAGTAGCCGCTATGGACACCTTAATGAATAAAACAGGTGAGGGTAATGACTTTTTAGGATGGATTGATCTTCCAACAGAATATGATAAAGCAGAATTTGACAGAATAAAAAGAGCCGCAGAGTTTATTAAAAGCAATGCCGATATTCTTATTGTAATCGGCATCGGCGGATCTTATCTCGGTGCAAGAGCAGTAATTGAAGCATTGAAATCTCAAAACTATAATCTTCTTGCTAAAGAGACACCGCAGATTTTCTATGTTGGAAATACCATCAGCCCTGCATCGCTTAACGAAATAGTATCTCTTTGTGAGGGTAAGGATATTTGCGTTAATGTAATTTCAAAGAGCGGTACAACAACGGAGCCTGCTATTGCGTTTAGAGTATTTAGAGAGCTTGTTAACTCAAAATATTCCAAAGAAGAAGCGGCTAAAAGAATTTTCTGCACAACAGATAAAGCAAAGGGAACTTTAAAAGGACTTGCCGATGAGGAAGGCTATGAAACCTTTGTTGTTCCCGATGATGTAGGCGGCAGATATTCTGTATTAACCGCAGTAGGACTTCTTCCCATCGCCGTTGCAGGAATTGATATTGACGCTCTTATGCTTGGTGCAAGAAAAGCACAAAATGAGCTTTGCTCCAAGGATATTAACGAAAACCCATGCCTTAAATATGCCGCAGTGCGTAATTGCTTCTATAATGCAGGTAAAAGGCTTGAGTGCTTTGTTTCCTACGAACCAAATATGACTATGTTCAACGAGTGGCTCAAGCAGTTATTCGGCGAAAGCGAGGGTAAGGACGGAAAGGGATTATTCCCGGTATCATGCGTTTTTTCAACAGATTTGCACTCCCTTGGTCAATATATCCAGGAATCCGGCGCATCATTGATGTTTGAAACCGTTATTAAATTTAACAATCCTGTTAATGATTACATTATCAAGGAGCAGGAGGGTAATATTGACGGCTTAAATTTCCTTGCAGGAAAAGAAATGAGCTTTGTTAACGATAAGGCAAGACTTGGTACACTTTTAGCTCATACCGAGGGCGGAGTAGGCAACTTAATTGTTGAAGCTGATAAAATTTGCGAAGAAGAGATTGGATATTTAATTTATTTCTTTGAAAAGGCTTGTGCAATTTCAGGCTATATTTTAGGCGTAAATCCCTTTAATCAGCCGGGTGTAGAGAGCTATAAAAAGAATATGTTTGCACTCCTTGGTAAACCGGGCTATGAAAGTCAAAAAGAAAGCCTTGAAAAACAATTAGGTTTATGATAATATAGAGTTGTAAAAGATATTATACCTATTCAGGAGGAATAAACATATGATTAAACTCATTATTGGTAACAAGGGCGCAGGTAAAACTAAAAGACTTGTTGATCTCGTAAACGCATGCGTTGAAAACTCTGACGGAAACATCGTTTGCATCGAGAAGGAGCCAAAGCTTACATACGATGTATCCTCAAAGGCTCGTCTTTTAGAAACCGAAACCTACGGCATTAACGGTCATAAGGCCTTCTTTGGCTTCTTAGCCGGTATCTGCGCAGGTAACTATGATGTAACAGATGTCCTTGTTGATGCAACATTCAAGATTGTTGGCAGAGATTATGACAAGCTTATTCAGTTTTTTGATATGCTTTCAAGCCTTAGCGAGGCTTCAGATGTTAATTTCTATTTCACACTCAGCTGTGATAAAGAGGATTTACCTGTTGAAATCTTCGATTATTGCGAAGAAGTTTAATTTATGGTGTTTCTAAGCACACTGGGCTTTCCGGTGTGCTTATTTTTTTGAATTTTCCTATTGACAAAAAGTAATTCCATATATATAATACTTAAAGTGCAAACTTGAGGTGAAATTTATGCAGCTCGATTTTACTAACCTATTTAATTCTTCAGGCGAAGTCATTGATTTTGATTATAAAATCAATTTTGATGATTTTGAGTACAGCACCTACAAACCACTCACAAACGGTGCAGGAGTTAAAGGTAAGGCATTCAGTAAGGCTGACGTTGTTTATCTTGCGCTTAATGTTTGCTTTGATTTTAACGGCTTTTGTGATAGATGTGCCGATGAAATCAACAGAAGCTATTCTTTTGATTTAGAAAAAATTATCGTTCCAAGATTAGAAAACAACGATGACGATTATGATAATTACGTTGTGGTTGAAAACAATGTTCTTGATTTGGATGATTTGGTCTATCAAGAGATTCAGTTATTTTTACCCACAAAAATGCTTTGCATTGATGACTGTAAAGGATTATGTCCAAGCTGCGGTAAAAATTTAAATCATGAAAAATGCGAATGTAAAAAAGAGGTTGACCCAAGAATGGCGGCCCTGTTACAATTGCTTGATGAAGAGTAAATAATCAACTTGTTTTTATAATAAGGAGGAAATCAAAATGGCAGTACCAGCAAGAAGAACATCAAAGGCAAGAAAGAATAAGAGACGCTCAAGCGTTTGGAAGCTTAATGCTCCTACACTTGTTAAGTGCCCAAACTGTTCTGCTTACACAGTACCTCACAAGGTTTGCAGCAGCTGCGGCTACTACAACGGCAAGGAAGTAGTAAGTAAGGACTAATTAGCTATTTAGCTGAATTAAACGAGTATTTGGCGGCTTTGAGTAGCCGCCTTTCTTGTTATTAAGGAGGTAAGTATATGTCAAAGCCTGTTGTTGCAATTGTCGGCAGACCGAATGTCGGCAAATCAACACTTTTTAACAAGTTAATAGGTTCAAGATTATCCATTGTTGACGATACGCCCGGCGTTACAAGAGACAGAATTTACGGTGAATGTGAATGGCTTAACCGTAAATTTTTATTGGTTGACACAGGCGGTATAGAGCCGTACAGCGATGATGTAATTCTATCGCAAATGCGTTCTCAGGCTGAAATTGCTATTGAGACAGCGGATGTAATCATTTTAGTTACCGACCTGAAATGCGGCGTTGTTGCATCTGATCAAGAGGTTGCTTCTATGCTTTTAAAGAGCAATAAGCCCATTGTTCTTTGCGTTAACAAATGCGATAAAATCGGCGAGCCCGACCCTGAATTTTACGAGTTTTATAATCTTGGAATCGGCGATCCCATTGCCGTATCTTCTACTCACGGCCACGGAACCGGAGATTTGCTTGATGAGGTTATCAAGTATTTTCCCGAGGAAAACGAGGCCGAAGAAATTGACGAAGAAATAATCAATGTTGCCATTATCGGTAAGCCAAATGTGGGCAAGTCCTCGCTTGTAAATAAAATCAGCGGAACCAACAGGGCCATTGTTTCAAATATTGCAGGTACAACCCGCGATACAACAGACACCTATATTGAAAACGACTACGGTAAATTCAATTTTATTGACACTGCCGGCCTTAGAAGGAAAAGCAGGGTAAATGACGATATAGAAAAATATTCCATAATTCGTGCCAGAATGGCAGTAGAAAGAGCCAATGTCTGCGTTATAATGATAGATGCCGTCGAAGGCTTTACCGAGCAGGATTCAAAGGTTGCAGGTATTGCAATTGAGCAGGGAAAGGCCTGTATCATTGCCGTTAACAAATGGGATATGATTGAAAAAGACGGTAACACAATGAAGGAGTTTAGAGATAAGCTCGCCGTTGATTTTTCCTTTATGTCTTATGCACCTATTATGTTTATTTCTGCAAAAACAGGACAACGTATTGATAGGCTTTACGAAATGATAGTTTTCGTGCATTCGCAAAATTCAATGCGTATTTCCACAGGTAAGCTTAACGAGGTGCTGGCAATTGCAACAGCAAGAGTACAGCCTCCTACCGACAAGGGTAAGAGATTAAAAATCTACTATATGACACAGGCGTCTACACGACCGCCCACATTTGTATTTTTTGTCAACAAAAGCGATTTGTTCCATTTCTCATATCAAAGATATTTGGAAAACCAAATACGCGATATATTCGGTCTTGACGGAACACCCATTAGATTTATAGTTAGAGAAAGGGGAGAGAGCGGCAAATGATAGCTTTAAAGCTCGTTATTGTTGCAGTTCTTTCATATCTGCTTGGAAGCCTTAATTTTGGTGTAATCCTTTCAAAAAATCTTGAAAAGGATGATGTTAGAAACCACGGCAGCGGAAATGCAGGCACCACCAATATGCTTAGAAATTTCGGCAAAAAGCTTGCCGTATTAACCATTGTCGGCGATATGCTTAAGGTTATGGTGGCAATAGTTATCGCAAAGTATCTTATTATTGATACAAGCGAGCTGGCACAATATGCTTTTTTCAGTGAAAATACAGATGTTATATTAAAATCCTTTGCCGGAATTTTCGCTGTGATAGGGCATATTTTTCCATGTTTTTTTCACTTTAGAGGTGGCAAGGGCGTTGCAACCAGCGGCGGAATGGTATTTATGATTGATTGGAGAATAGCATTAATTCTGCTTGCAATGTTTATTCTTGTTGTTATTTTCACAAAGTATGTAAGCCTGGGTTCAATTGTTATGGCAGTTTTTTATCCTGTGTTCACATATTTATTCTACAAAAGCTTTGTTTTAGTGTTAATTGCTTTGGTGTTTATGACAATAGTACTGATAGCACACAGGGAAAACATTAAGAAATTACTCAAGGGACAGGAAAACAAAATATCGTCAAAAAAAACAAAGCCGAGAAATTAGTCTTGGCTTTGACATAAAAAATAAAACCGTCTTTAACAGACGGTTTTTCTTTTGTAATTTAATTACGCTCTTTCAACCTTACCAGAACGAAGGCATCTTGTGCAAACATAAACTCTCTTTGGTGAGCCGTCAACGATAGCCTTTACCTTCTTAATATTAGGTTTCCAGGTTCTGTTAGATCTTCTGTGTGAGTGAGAAACTTGGATGCCGAATGACATACCCTTTCCACAGTATTCACATTTAGCCATTTGCGAACACCTCCTTAAAATTTAGAACGGATATATATTAACAGAAAGCGGCAAAAATTGCAAGCATTTTTTTAATTTTATTTAATAAAGTGTAAAATAGTGTGCAAATTAGTTTAAATTCTTGATTTTAAATACCATATTTAGTATAATAATGTGGTATTAGTAATAATATATGGAGGAAATAAATATGGCAATTGCAAAAAACACTGCAAATGATAAAAAGGCCGCTCTTGAATCCGCAATGAAGCAAATTGAAAAGCAGTACGGACAGGGCGCTATTATGCGTTTGGGTGAAAATAATCACTTAAAGGTTGATGCTATTTCAACCGGCTCATTAACTCTTGACATTGCAACTGGTATCGGTGGATTACCAAAGGGAAGAATTGTTGAAATTTACGGCCCTGAATCATCAGGTAAAACAACCCTAGCCTTACATTGTGTTGCCGAAGCACAAAAGCAGGGCGGGGAAGCGGCTTTTATTGATGCTGAACATGCACTTGATCCTGCGTATGCCGCCAATTTAGGGGTAGATGTGGATTCACTCCTTGTTTCCCAACCGGATAACGGTGAGCAAGCCCTTGAAATTACAGAACAGCTTGTTCGCTCAGGTGCTATTGATATAATTGTTGTTGACTCTGTAGCCGCTTTGGTGCCAAGAAGTGAAATTGAGGGCGATATGGGCGATTCCCATGTTGGATTACATGCCCGACTTATGTCACAGGCCTTAAGAAAGCTTGCAGGTGCAATCAATAAATCAAACTGTGTTATCATCTTTATTAATCAGCTTCGTGAAAAGGTTGGCGTAATTTACGGCAATCCCGAGGTAACAACAGGCGGTAGAGCATTAAAATTCTACGCTTCAATGAGAATTGATGTTAGAAAGATTGAGCAGTTAAAGGCTCCGGGCAATGAATTTGTCGGTTCAAGAACCCGTGCAAAGATTGTTAAAAACAAGGTTGCTCCGCCATTTAAGAGTGCCGAATTTGATATTATGTACGGAACAGGCATTGACAAAGACGGCGAAATCTGCGATATGGCTGTAAATCTCGGTGTTATTAAGAAGAGCGGTTCCTGGTTCTCATACGGCGAGGAACGCTTCCAGGGCAGAGATAAGCTTAAGGATTTGCTTAAAAACGATAAGGAATTTGCCGCAGAGGTTGAGGCAAAGGTTATGGAGCTTATTAAGGAGCAAAGAGAGGCCGAAAAGTATCAGGCTAACATCAGTCAAAAGGCCGCCTTGGAGGAAACTCCCGCCGCTCCAAAAACAGTTTCTCAAACACGTGCGGCCGCCAAGGCTAAGCTTGATATCGCAATCGACGATGACGATGAATAATGATAATTTCTCACAGTAAAGGCAGAGGCAAAAAAATACACATCTTAATTGATGATGAATATCAAATTACAACAGATGTGGATTTTTTGGCTGAAAACTATATAAAAGACGGAACTGACATTACAGAAGAACAGTGGAACGAGCTTGTTACCGCTATTAATTACAAAAAAGCAGTTAACAAATGCTATGACCTGCTTTCAAGGCGTGATCATTCCGTTAAGGAATTAAGGGATAAGCTTTTAAGAACTGTTGATGAGGCTTCTGCCGATAAGGCAATTGATAAAATGCTTGAATTAGGTTATCTTGACGATGAGCGATACGCAGGCATACTTTTAAATCATCTTGTTAATGAAAAAAGAATGTCAAAATCATTTATTAAGCAGGAAATGTATAAGCGTGGCCTGTCTGCCGATATAATTGCCTACACCCTTGAGGATGGTGAGATTGACAATTCATCAAACTGTGCAGAGCTTATTTTAACAAAATATAAAAATAAACTGAATATTAAAGGCGGAAAAGAAAAGATAACTGCGTCATTAATGCGCAAAGGCTTTTCTTATTACGATATAAAATCCGCCTTTGATATGATTGAGAATGAAGAATATGTATAAGGTTGGAATGATTTCTCTCGGTTGCCCGAAAAATCAGGTTGACGGCGAAATTATGCTTCAAAAGCTGGCCGACGCCGGATTTCAGGTTGTAACCGAAATTGAAGACAGCGACATAATGATTATTAATACCTGCGGCTTTATTGAAGATGCTAAAACCGAAGCTATAGAAACAATTCTTGAGGTGGCAGATTATAAAGCGGCAGGCTTAATATCTGCAATTGTAGTAACAGGTTGTCTTGCAGAACGTTATCAGGACGAAATATTTACTGAATTGCCCGAGGTTGACGCAGTAATAGGTATTGGAAGCAACAAGGATATTGTAAAAACCTGTCAAAAAGCTCTTGTAGGTGTTCAAACAAGCTCTTTTGAGAATAAATGCTACTTACCCCTTGATGACAAAAGAATGCTTTCTACGCCTTCCCATTGGGCGTATTTAAAGATAGCTGACGGATGCGATAACAAATGTGCCTATTGTGCAATACCCGAAATTAGAGGAAGCTTCCGTTCAAGAACAATAGAATCAGTTGTAAACGAGGCAAAAGGACTTGCTAAAAGGGGAGTTAAGGAGCTAATTCTCATTGCACAGGATACAACTAAATACGGTCAGGATATTTACGGCGAGTATAAGCTTGATGAACTTTTAAAACAATTAGTATTAATCAACGGTATTGAATGGATTAGATTGTTTTACTGCTATCCCCACAGGATTACAGATTCATTAATTGATGTTATTGCTAAAGAAGACAAAATATGTAAATACATAGATATTCCTTTACAGCATTCCAGTGAAACAGTACTAAAAAGAATGAACAGAGCCGGTACCGGTGAGGATTATAAAGCATTGCTGACAAAAATGCGTGATAAAATTCCCCAACTGGCACTAAGAACAACCTTTATGGTGGGATTTCCCGGTGAGACTGATGAAGATTTTGAAAATCTTTGTTCGTTTGTTAAAGAAATGAAGTTTGACAAAATGGGTTGCTTCACATTTTCTCCTGAAGAAAACACGCCTGCTTTTGATATGGATAATCAAATTGATGAAAGCATCAAACAACGCAGGCAGGAGGTTTTAATGAACACTCAGTATTTTATTACCGAAAACAGCAATAAAAGCAGAATAGGTAACACCTATAAGGCAATAGTTGATTCCTTTGACGGCGAAAACTATGTGGGTCGTTCCTTTATGGATTCACCGGAAATTGACAGCGGAATTATTTTTACATCTAATGACAAAATTGAGATAGGAAGCTTTGTTAATGTAAAAATAACAAATTTTGACGGATACGATTTAATAGGAGAGAGGATATTATGAATTTACCGAATAAAATTACCGTTTTTAGATTTTGCTGTATTCCTTTTTTATTTGCGGCATCATTAATTCAATTTAGATACCATTGGGTTGTTGCATTGCTTATTTATTTTGTTGCTTGCATGAGCGATAAGGCAGATGGAATAATAGCCAGAAAAAGGGGACTTGTAACAGATTTTGGAAAGCTTATGGATCCTCTGTCCGATAAATCCTTGGTTTTAGCTGCCTTTATAATTCAAATTAATCTTGGCGTTAGAACCGATTTGGTAATTATGATTATGATGGCTCGTGAATTTTTGGTTGCAGGTATGAGAATGGCCGCCGCAGTGGAGGGCGAGGTTATCGCTGCTAACGCATTCGGCAAGGCAAAAACCTTTTTACAAATGTCTACAACAGGTATTACATTTTTGGTTCTTGCAATTTTGGAGAAGGATCAGGAATACATAATTGCAACCAACGGCTTTAACGCGCCCCACGCTCTTAATGTTTATTGCACAATTGCCTTTTGGATTGTTGCCATTGTAACTCTTTTAAGCGGATTAAAGTATACCAAGGACGGCTGGTATCTTATTAAAACAAAATAATTGTTGCAATTTTTTTCAAAATGTATATAATGTTATTGTAATATGAAAAAGCAATGATTGGGATAAGTAGTTAGATTTAATCTGTCCAAGAGAGCGACTGTTTGCTGAAAATGTCGCACAGATGATTTTACAAAATGCACCCATGAGCTTCTTGGAGGAATTAAGTATTTCAAGACGGTTTGCTCCGTTAAAGGCACAGCTATTTTTGTAGTTAAGTATAAAACGGAGTGGAACCGCAGTATGATTATTGCCTCTGTCGATTAGTCGACAGGGGTGTTTTTATTGGAGTGAACAAGAATTATGTTTGAAAGGTATAAAGAGGACATTAAAAGCTTTATTGACCATGATCCTGCCGCTCACAACCCATTGGAGATAGTATTATTATATCCCGGATTTAAGGCTTTAAGATCCCACCGAAGGGCTAATTGGTTTTTAAGACATAACATGCCTTTTATTGCAAGGTGGATTAGCCAAAGGTCAGCCCATAAAACAGGAATAGAAATACATCCGGGTGCTACCATCGGCAGAAGAGTAGTTATTGACCACGGTCACGGCATTGTTATCGGCGAAACCACCGAAATCGGCGACGATGTTATGATATATCAAGGAGTAACCCTTGGCGGAACAGGTAAAGATATCGGTAAAAGGCATCCTACAATAGAAAGCGGAGTCATGATTGGCGCAGGCGCTAAGGTGCTTGGCCCTATAACCATAGGTAAAAATGCAAAGGTTGCGGCGGGTGCAGTGGTGGTTAAGGATGTTGATGCCAACTGTACAGTTGTGGGAGTTCCCGGTTCTGTTGTAAGAATTGACGGAGAGCGTGTTGACGATCTCGACCAAATTCATATTCCGGATCCGTTAATGAATGCAATCAAGGCTAACGAAGCTAAAATTGCTCAGCTTGAAAAGGAAATTAAAGCATTGGAGGAAATAAAGAATGAAAATATTTAATACAATGTCTAAATCTAAAGAGGAATTTATTCCTGTTGACGAAAACGAGGTTAAAATTTATGCTTGCGGTCCTACGGTATACAACTATATTCACATAGGTAACGCAAGACCCCTTTGTGTGTTCGATGTTTTAAGAAGATACATGGAATACAGGGGATATAATGTAAAATTCGTTCAAAACTTTACAGATGTGGACGATAAAATAATCAAACGTGCCAACGAGGAAAACAGCACGTTTGAGGAGATTAGTAAAAAGTACATTGATGAATTTTGGGTTGACGCTCACGGCTTAAACTTTAAGGATGCTACCGTTCATCCAAAAGCCACTGAAAATATTGATGAAATAATTGATATAATTAAATCCCTTGAAGAAAAGGGTTATGCTTATTCAGTTGACGGAGATGTTTATTTTAGAACTCTTAAATTCAAGGATTACGGTAAGCTCTCCCACCAACCTATTGACGACTTGCAAAGCGGTGCAAGAATTGCCGTAGGTGAGAAAAAAGAGGATCCTCTTGATTTCGCATTATGGAAGGCCGCAAAGGAAGGGGAGCCTTATTGGGACTCTCCATGGGGCAAGGGTAGACCCGGCTGGCATATTGAATGCTCCGCAATGAACAGAAAATATTTAGGCAAAACCATTGATATACACTGCGGCGGTCAGGATTTAGTATTTCCTCATCATGAAAATGAAATTGCTCAATCAGAGGCCGCAAACGATTGCATGTTCTCAAAATATTGGATGCATAACGGTTATATCAATGTTGATAACGTTAAAATGAGTAAATCTCTCGGTAATTTTAAAACAGTTCGTGAAATTGCTGATGTTTACGGATATGAGGTAATCAGATACTTTTTAATTTCTTCTCACTACCGTTCACCAATTAATTATAATCTTGAAATCATTGAGCAATGCAAGGCTTCACTTGAAAGATTATACACCTGCCGCGAGTCACTTGATTTCGCTATTAAAAATGCCGATGCGAGCATTCCTGTTGACAATACTTTAATTGAAGCAATCAATTCCCGCAGAGAGCAGTTTATTACTGCAATGGATGACGATCTTAATACCGCAGACGGTCTTGCCGCCATTTTCGATTTGGTTAAGGATATTAACACAAAAATTCTTGACAAGGGTGTTGCTAAATCCGTTTGTGAGGCCGCTGCCGCCCTTTTTGACGAGCTTTGTGATGTTTTGGGTATTCTTTATAATCGTCAGTCAAACGACCTTGACAGCGAAATAGAGGCACTTATTGAGCAAAGAGCCGAGGCGAAGAAAAACAAAGATTTTGCCACTGCCGATAAAATAAGAGACGATTTAAAGGCAAGGGGCATTATTTTAAAGGATACCAGACAGGGAACCACTTGGACAATAGAATAATATAGACAAATTTAATAATGTGTGATAAAATGTGGTTGAGTTAATTCTCTTCCACATTTTATTTTTAGGAGCAGTTTCCATGATAGACAGAGTTAAATATAAAGATATCGAAATTTCCCGTCTTGGTTTAGGCACAATGCGTTTACCTGTTAAGACAAAAATTAAAAGAGAGGCTAATCCTTTAATCGATTACGAAAAGGGACAGGAGCTTGTTGATATGGCGTATAATCTTGGTGTTAACTATTTTGACACCGCATATATGTATCATGCAGGCAAAAGCGAAAAATTTATCGGAACAGCCCTCAAAAAATACCCAAGGGATACCTATTATCTTGCCGATAAGCTACCCATTTGGATGTGTAAAAGAAAATCCGATATGGAAAAGATATTCTCAAATCAGCTTCAGCGTACAGGTCATGATTATTTTGACTTTTATTTGTTGCATGCCTTAGACGGCAATAATTTTGACAAATGTGAAAAATACGGCGCTTATGAGTTTGTTGAGAAGAAAAGGGAAGAGGGTAAGATTAAAAATATAGGTTTCTCATTTCACGGTACAATAGATGATTTAAAAAGAATTGTTGCGGCACATAAATGGGATTTTGCACAAATACAAATGAACTATTTGGATTGGAAGGGCCAAGATGCCGAAACACAGTATAAAATATTAACTGACGCAGGCATACCCGTTATAGTAATGGAGCCTGTTCGCGGCGGAAAGCTTGCAGATGTTCCCGAAAATGTTTCAAATCTTTTTAAAGGTAATAATCCTGACAAAAGCATTGCTTCATGGGCAATTCGTTTTGTTGCAAGCCATGAAAATGTTTTAACCATTCTTAGTGGTATGAACTCTCCCGAGCAAATGCAGGATAATGTTGATAATTTAACCGATTTTGTTCCTTTTACGGATACCGAATATAAGATTTGCGCTAACGCCGCGGCTTTAATTAACAAAAGCGATATTATACCATGCACCGGTTGCGATTACTGTGCCGATTGTCCTAAAGGGGTTAAAATCAGTTCCGTTTTTTCCGTATATAATAAATACAAGACCAACGAACTAACTGAAAACGAAAGCAAGGCTGAATATTCAAAGATTGATGTTAATGCTTCCCAATGCGTTAATTGTAAGCATTGCGAGGGACATTGTCCTCAGTCAATACCCATTTCTTCCCTTATGCAAGGCAAAATGAGAGATTTTTTCGGTGAATAAAGATAAATTTAAGGCATAGATAAGTTTTCCTTATCTATGCCTATATTATTTTAGCTTATTTTATTTAACAAGTTGGCTCATATCATACATTCCTGCCGGCTTGCCAGCCATAAACACAGCTGCATTAACAGCACCGACTGCAAAAATTTCCTTAGATCTTGCAGAGTGAGAAAGTGTAATTACCTCGTCTCTGCCGGCAAATATAATCTCATGCTCACCGACAATGGTGCCGCCTCTTACTGCGTGAATACCAATTTCGTCCTTAGTACGCTTTTCGCGTTTTGAATGACGGTCGTACTCATATTTCATTGGTTGTTCAAATTCTTCTGCTATTGCATCTGCAAGCATTAAAGCAGTACCTGACGGCGCATCAATCTTTTGATTATGATGCTGTTCGATTATTTCAATATCGAACTCATCGCCTAAAATCTGAGTTGCTTTTTTTGCAAGAGTTACAAGCAGGTTAATGCCCATACTGTAATTGTAGGTAAAGAATACTGCGCTGTTCTTTGACGCGTCTTTAATTTGCTTCTTTTGGCAATCATCAAAGCCGGTAGTAGCAATTACCAAAGCAGTGTTTGTATTCTCGGCATATTCAAGCAGGTCGTTTAATATAGACGGATTTGAAAAATCAATAACAACATCAGCCTCTTCCTTAACATCGGCAAATTTTTCATAAACAGGGAATTTGCGCTGTCCGTCATTATATTTGTCAACTCCGGCAACTATCTCGCAATCCTCACGATTAGCAACGATGCTTTGAATAACCGTGCCCATTTTTCCGCAAGCGCCGGTAATAATAATCTTTGTCATTTAAACTTCCTCTAATCAGTTACTTAATTAAACCGTACTTTCTCATAACGCCGGCAACATATTCGGTATGCTCATCAGTCATATCACAAAGAGGCATCTTGCACGGTCCGGCATTCCAGCCCATCATATTGCATGCGGCCTTAACAGGAATAGGGTTAACCTCAACAAACATAGCGTTTGCAAGCTCAAGATATTCAGCCATCATATCGGTGCACTTATTAGCGTCGCCGTCAAGATAAGCCTGAACCATATCATGCGTTTCCTGCGGAC
This sequence comes from Eubacterium sp., assembly GCA_051881175.1. Taxonomy (GTDB): domain Bacteria; phylum Bacillota; class Clostridia; order Oscillospirales; family Acutalibacteraceae; genus Eubacterium_R. The sequence continues at coordinate 7,075 of JBJEPI010000040.1, read as the reverse complement.
AGATATTTGCAAGAACTGAAATAACACCCTTACCGCCACAGCTCATAACAGGCGGAATTTGATCGTCATTACCGCTCCAAATATTAAGCTCGTCACCGCAAAGGGCACGAATCTTCATAACTTGGCTAATGTTTCCCGATGCTTCCTTAACGCCGTTAATTCTTGGAAGCTTTGAAAGCTCCTTAAGAGTTTCAGGCTCAATATTAACGCCTGTTCTTGAAGGAACATTATAGAGAATAAGAGGAACGTTAGTAGCCTCGTGGTACATTGTGTAATGCTTAATTAAGCCCTTTTGAGTGCACTTGTTATAGTAAGGTGTAACAAGCAGTAATGCGTCAACACCGTATTCACAAGCTTTTACTGCAAGGTCTAAGCCGCATTCTGTATTATTTGAGCCTGCGCCGGCAATAACAGGAACTCTGCCATTTACATAATCAACGCAGAATTTGATCGCTTCAAGGTGATGTACTGTCTTAAGTGTTGATGACTCACCGGTTGTTCCGCAAATTACAATTGCGTCAGTACCGTTTTCAATCTGCCAATCAATGAACTTCTTGAACTCGTCGTAATTTACCGAAAAATCATCGTTCATTGGTGTAATAATAGCAACAGCAGATCCTGTAAATACTGGTTCTTTCATAACAAATTCTCCTTTATCAAAAGTAGTAGTGTTGTTTATCAATCCATATATCCTTCAGCCGCAAGAAGCTCAGCAAGTAATACTGCGCCGCCTGCCGCACCGCGAAGAGTATTATGTGAAAGACAAACAAATTTGTATTGGTATTGCGTATCCTCTCTAAGTCGGCCAATGGAAACTGCCATACCGTTTTCAAGCATACGTTCTGAATTAATCTGTGGTCTGTCAGGCTCACTAAAATAGTTCAGGAACTGTTTAGGTGCAGAGGGAAGCTCTAACTCCTGAGCTCTGCCCTTAAAGCCATTCCAAATTTCAATCATTTCTTCTTTAGACGGTTTTTTATCAAAGTTTACAAACACAGCACCGAGATGTCCGTTTGAAACAGGAACTCTAATGCACTGAGCAGTAAAGTTCGGCTTATCGGCAAGCTTGATTTCGCCGTCTTCAATATGTCCCCAAAGCTTAAGAGGTTCTTTTTCACTTTTTTCTTCCTCGCCGCCGATGTAAGGGATAACATTATCTATCATTTCAGGCCAAGTGTCAAAGGTTTTACCTGCGCCGCTGATTGCCTGATATGTGCAAACCAAAACATCCTTTACGCCGAATTTCTCATGAAGAGGGAAGAGGGCAGGAACATAGGACTGAAGGGAGCAGTTTGATTTAACTGCAATAAAGCCACGCTTGGTGCCAAGCCGTTTTCTTTGGTCCGGAATAATGTTAATATGTTCAGCATTAAGCTCCGGAACAACCATAGGAACATCTGCTGTAAAGCGATGAGCAGAGTTGTTTGAAACAACAGGACATTCATGCTTTGCATATTCCTCTTCAAGTGCTTTGATTTCATCCTTTTTCATATTTACTGCACAGAATACAAAATCAACCATTGAAGTAATTTCATCAATATCGTTTGTTGCATCCTTTACAATCATTTCTTTATATTTAGTTGGAATATCAACATCCATGCACCATTTACTGCCAATAGCCTCTGCATACGGTTTTCCTGCGCTTCTTGAAGAGGCGGCAAGAACAACAACGTCAAACCATGGATGATCGGCAAGAAGTGTCATAAAACGCTGACCTACCATACCGGTAGCACCAACAATACCTACTTTATATTTTTTCATAAAATATTTCTCCTTAGACTTGTTTTATAATCAAATTTGCAATATAATAGTTGAGCAATGCACGTTGCAACAGATTATACCAATACATTATCTAATATAATATCACTTATTATATTAATATGTCAATTATAATATTTGGAGAATATTAATGAAAACATCCGACTTTTTCTATGAACTTCCACAAGAACTCATAGCACAAACGCCTGTTTATCCCAGAGATTCGTCGCGTTTAATGGTTTTGAACAAGGATAGCGGTAATGTGGAACATAAAATTTTTCATGATTTAATCGATTATCTAAATCCAAATGACTGCCTTATACTAAACAACACAAGAGTAATTCCTGCTCGAATTTACGGAGTAAAAAAAGAAACAGGTGCTGTTGTTGAATTTTTATTACTTAAACAAAGCGAAAACAATGTTTGGGAATGTTTATGCAAACCCGGTAAGCGCGCAAAAATAGGCACGGAATTTGTATTCGGTGAAGGCTTGGTTGACTGTGAGGTTATTGATATAACAGATGACGGAAACCGTATAATTAAATTTAATTGCGACAGTAAAGAAATTTACACCATATTGGACAAAATCGGCAAAATGCCACTACCGCCTTATATCACACAGGAACTGAAAGACGGCGAGAGATACCAAACAGTTTATTCTAAAGAGCTTGGCTCAGCCGCCGCTCCTACTGCTGGCTTGCATTTTACAGAAGAAATGCTTGAAGAAATTAAATACAAAGGTGTGAAAATCGGGTATGTAACGCTTCATGTTGGATTAGGCACCTTTAGGCCTGTTAAGGTTGACGATGTTAAAAATCACAAAATGCATTCGGAGCATTATCAAATATCAAAAGAAACCGCCGATTTAATTAATGAAACCAAGAAAAACGGCGGAAGAGTTATAAGTGTCGGAACAACAAGCACACGAACTTTGGAATCGGTAGCCACTAAAAACGGATGTATTTGCGAGGATGAGGATGATACAAGCATTTTTATTTATCCGGGATATGAATTCAAATGCATTGATGCTTTGGTTACCAATTTTCACTTGCCGGAAAGTACATTGATTATGCTAATATCCGCCTTTGCCGGATATGAAAATGTAATGAACGCATATAAAATTGCCGTTGAGGAAAAATATAGGTTTTTCTCCTTCGGTGACGCAATGTTTATTCAGTAATATTGAGGTTTAATTTATGAAATTTACCATTATAAATGAAGAAGGTCATGCCAGAAGAGCGGTGTTTGAAACTGTCCACGGAACAGTGCAAACACCGGCATTTATGAATGTTGCTACTGTTGCGGCTATTAAAGGCGGTCTTTCGACTATGGATTTAAAGGATATTGGCGCTCAGGTTATGCTATGCAACACATATCATCTTCACGTTAGGCCCGGAGATAAAACCACATCCGGTGACAAAATAATCAATAAGCTTGGGGGATTGCATAAGTTCACTAACTGGGACAGGCCCATATTAACCGATTCGGGTGGATTTCAGGTTTTCTCTTTAGCAAAGCTAAACAAAATTAAAGAGGAGGGTGTAACCTTTAATTCACATATTGACGGCAAAAAAATATTTATGGGCCCCGAAGAAAGTATGCAAATTCAGTCAAATCTGGGCTCAACAATAGCTATGGCTTTTGATGAATGTGTTGAAAATCCCGCTGAGTATAAGTATGCGAAAGAGGCATGCGAAAGAACATTAAGATGGCTTGAAAGAAGTAAAGCCGAAATTGACAGACTTAACTTACTTGAAACTACAATTAACAAAAATCAATTGCTTTTTGGCATTAATCAGGGTTGCACATTTGATGATTTAAGAATAGAGCACATGAAGGAAATTGCCAAAATGGATTTAGACGGCTACGCAATCGGCGGTCTTGCTGTCGGTGAACCAAAGGAAGATATGTACAGGATTATTTCCGCTGTTGAGCCATTTGCACCTAAAAATAAGCCCAGATATTTAATGGGCGTTGGGACTCCGGGAAATATTTTGGAGGCCGTCAGCAGGGGAGTGGACTTATTTGATTGCGTTATGCCTGCAAGAAACGCAAGGCACGGTCAACTATTCACAAAAAACGGTATTATCAATATTAATAACGCTAAATACCAAACCGACGAACATCCTATTGATGAAACCTGCAATTGTCCAACCTGCAAAAATTATTCAAGAGCTTATGTTCGCCACTTATTGAAAGCCAACGAAATGCTCGGCATGAGACTTGCGGTTATGCATAATCTGTATTTTTACAACAATTTGATGCAGGAAATCAGAAACAACATAGAAAATAACAGTTTTTATGATTATAAAAATGAATATTGTGTTAAACTTGATACACGAATTTAAAATTGTTCTTGCAATAATCGGCGTAATAATATATAATTAGCATACTATGTATAAAAAAATTTAGGAGGACTAAACTATGAATCCAATTTTATTATTTGCATCAACTGCTGCTGAGGGCGGTTCTGCATCAAGCCAATATACCGGAATTATTATGATGGTTGTTCTTGTTGCTCTTATGTATTTCATGATGATAAGACCACAGAAGAAGCGTCAAAAAGAAGAGCAGGAAATGCGTTCTTCCCTTGAAATCGGTGATGAAATCATTACTATCGGCGGCATTGTAGGAAAGGTTGTTACCATCCGTGAGCAGGATTTAGTTATTGAGACCGGTGCCGATAAAACAAAAATGAGAATTCAACGCTGGGCAGTAAACACCAATGTTACTAAAACAGAGCAACACAGAAAAGAAGTTGAAGCTGCAAGAGAAGCCGCCAAGGAAAAGAAAAAGAACGGCAAAAAAGCAGAAGACACATCAAAGGAAACTGAAAAGAAAATTGAAAAATAATGTAATAAATATTGACTCCCTCGAATATCCTTTAATGGATAACGGGGGAGTTTTTTATGAAAAAATTATCATCAACTAAAACAGATAAGCTATTAATTTCATTTGCAATAAGAGTAATATTATCGTCTATCGCTTCAATAATATTTTTTTCGCTTATATCAAGCAAGCTAATGCTTGCATTTGACATTGATGTTGAAAATGCCAAAATGTTTTCACTTATAATTTGCATAATCACAGCATTAATAGTTTCATTTATATCAACCTACGGCTTTAAAAACAACGGAGCGCTATTAGGTATCATATCTGAGCTTCCGCTGATTTTTTACAGCTTAGTTAATACAATTTTTCATAATCATAACATTGTACTTTTACTTATAAAAATAGTAATTGTAGCGTTAATCGGCGCATTTATAGGCACTATAACCGTTAATAAAAGTAAAAAAATCAGGGTGAAATAATTGGAAGAGCTAAAGGCTAAAAAAGAAATAATTAGCTTTAACGAATTGTATAACGAGTATAAGGATTTTATTTACCCGTTTATATTCTATATTGCCGGCTTACTGCTGGTATCACTGCTTTTTACAAGAATAAATGCAAGCCTTAACGATTTTATGAAGGAGTGCTTTGTTCAGGATAACGAAACGCTTACTGTGTTATTAATTCATTCCTTTTCTATTTATTTTTCAGTATTTTCAGTGGCTGTGTTTTTAGGACTGTGCCTTATAGGTTATCCCATAATTAACATTATACCTCTTATTTACGGGTTTGTAACAGGCTGTAAGGTGTGTTACTTTTATGTTAATTACGGCTTTAACGGAATTGCATATTCTTTGCTTTTAATAATTCCCGAAGCGTCGGCCTTTGTTATAACATTATTGTTCACAATAAAAAACAGCAGTCTATTAAGTAAAAATATATATTCGTTAACAACAAAAAAATCAGATATAACAGAAGAAGTCAGCTTCAAGTCATATCTGATAAATTACTTAAAATATGCAGTTTTTGTAGCAATTATCGCCGCAACAAATTCGCTGATTACAGCGTTGTTGCAATCAATCATTTCTCTTTAAATCCGGATTTTTCCTTTGAAAGAGGATTGGCATCAATAGCTTTCTTTGTAGCATCGCTTGAAATGTGGGTGTATATTTCAGTTGTTCCTAAATTTTCATGACCTAAAATTTCTTTTAAGAGTAAAACATCTACATTTCCGTGTTGATACATAAGTGTTGCCGCAGTATGCCTTAGCTTATGAACCGAAAGGCCTCTGCCTCCAAGTCCTGCAGCCTCTAAATACTTATTAACCATAATTTCAACAGTTCGTGGATTTATGCGTTGATTTCTAGCACTCAAGAATAGAGCTCTGTCCTTAACGCCTTCATTAGGTCTTACTCTCATATAGCCGTCAATGGCGTCCTTACATGCCTGATTTAGATAAACAGTTCGTTCCTTATTGCATTTACCGGTAATGACCATGGTTCCGTCAGATCTAATGTCACTGTAATCAATGGATACAAGCTCTGCAAGACGCATGCCGCAATTTAAAAACAAAGTGATTATAGCATAATCTCTTTCCTTAAACTTACCGTCAATAACAGATAATAGCTTCTGTGATTCCTCAAGAGTAAGGTATTTAGGAAGAGATTTTTTAATTTTTGGTGTGTCAAGGTTTTTCATGGGATTATTGCTCAGTAAACCTAAGTTTTCAGATAAATATGTGAAAAATCTTCGTATTGCAACAACTCTGCGGGCTCTGGTAGCCTCATTATTTTTCCTAACATTTTTACAATATATTAGGAACTGATAGGCATCATTTAATGTAATAGTCTTAATAAAATCTATATCAATTACAGTTAAATCAATCTCGCTGTCTTCGGCAGAAGCAGGGAATAGTCCTTTACGACGGGCGATATATCTAAAAAAAGTTCTTAAATCTCCGGCATACTCTATAACAGAAAGTTCACTGTGACCTTTAATTGCCTCAATATATACAAGATAATCCTGAACTAACATAGGTAATTGATAGAATTCTTCTCTGCGCATTAAAATCAACTCCATTGCAATTTCGCAAAACTTTTGCAGGTGACATTATTATAATACCAAAGGGAATATAAAAAATCAACAACTGTTTTAAAATGTTCGGTTAAAGGAACTAAGGTGATAAGGTTAGTAGTAAAATATTATAAAACTATAGTATCTTCATATAAATAATGCAGTATCGTAAAAACTATAACTCGGTATCATATAATATTTAACAAATTAATAAATCAAAAAAACATAATCACTTAAAACAGCCAATAGGAATATTAAAAACGATGGAATGTTCAATTAAAATATTTCTATTGGCTAAAATAAGATTAGAAAAACAGCGTAAAATAGAGACTTTTAGTAAATAATCGCTATTACCTGCTATTCAGCAACTCCAACTCCCCTATGTTTCGCAAAATATTAATTTTGCGAAATTGTG
>JBJEPI010000039.1:81950-131228 GCA_051881175.1 Eubacterium sp. | reverse complement strand
TCGCCCATATATTCTTCAGGAACGATAACAGTAACCTTCATCATAGGCTCAAGGATAATCGGGTTAGCCTTCTTTGCAGCATCCTTAAATGCCATAGAACCGGCAATCTTGAATGCCATTTCAGATGAGTCAACCTCATGATAAGAACCGTCATAAAGTTCAACTCTAACATCAACTACATTGTAGCCTGCAAGAATACCGCTCTTCATAGCGGCCTGAATACCGGCGTCAACAGCAGGGATATATTCCTTAGGAATAGCACCGCCGACAACCTGATTTTCAAACTCATATCCCTTGCCAACGCCTTTTTCGTCAACATTCGGGAACAAGCGAATCTTAACATGACCGTATTGACCTGAACCGCCTGATTGCTTCTTATACTTGTAATCAGACATTGATTCAGCAGTAATGGTTTCTTTGTATGCTACCTGCGGAGCACCAACGTTTGCTTCAACCTTAAATTCACGAAGAAGACGGTCAACGATAATCTCAAGGTGAAGCTCACCCATACCTGCGATAATGGTTTGACCTGTTTCCTCATCGGTATAAGCCTTAAATGTAGGGTCCTCCTCTGCAAGCTTTGCAAGAGCAACACCCATCTTCTCCTGGCCGGCCTTTGTTTTTGGCTCGATAGCAACACGAATTACAGGATCAGGGAAATTCATTGATTCAAGGATAATTGGATGATCCTCGTCACAAAGAGTATCACCTGTTGTTGTGTTCTTAAGACCAACAGCAGCGGCGATATCGCCTGAATAGCAGATAGGAATATCCTCTCTGTGGTTTGCATGCATTTGGAGAATTCTACCCATTCTCTCCTTTTGGCCCTTAACAGAGTTGTAGCAAGGTGTACCTGCTTCGATTACACCTGAATATACGCGGAAGAAGCAAATCTTACCTACGTATGGGTCGGTTGCAATCTTAAATGCAAGAGCTGAGAATGGCTCGTCATCTGAAGAATGACGATATTCTTCTTCATCTGTATCGGGATTGATACCCTTGATAGACTCAACGTCGGTTGGAGCCGGCATAAAGTCAACAATAGCATCAAGAAGTGGTTGAACACCCATGTTTCTGTAAGCTGTACCACAGCATACAGGTACCATTGTGCCGGCACAGGTTGACTTACGGATAATCTTCTTAATCTCGTCAACGGTGATTGAATCCTCACCCTCTTCGAAATATCTTTCCATAAGTTCCTCATCCTGCTCAACGATATGCTCGATAAGGCTTGTTCTGTATTCAGCGGCCTTGTCAGCAAGCTCGGCACGAATCGGTCTTTCTTCAAATACCGAACCCTTATTCTTATCAGGGTCAATATATACGATTTCTTTGTTATTAATAAGGTCAACAATACCCTCAAATGTGTCTTCAGAACCGATTGGAAGCTGAATTGGAAGTGCATTACACTTGAAACGATCAAGAACCATGTCCATAACGTTGTAGAAGTCTGCACCCATAATATCCATCTTGTTAACGAAGATCATTCTTGGTACCTTGTAGTCATCAGCCTGACGCCAAACGGTTTCAGACTGCGGCTCAACACCGCCCTTTGCACAAAGAACAGTAACTGAACCGTCGAGTACACGAAGTGAACGCTGAACCTCTACAGTAAAGTCAACGTGACCCGGTGTATCGATAATATTGATTCTGTGGCCCTTCCAGAAGCATGTTGTTGCAGCTGAGGTAATTGTGATACCTCTTTCTTGCTCTTGCTCCATCCAGTCCATTGTTGCAGCACCCTCGTGTGTTTCACCAATCTTGTGATTTACACCGGTGTAGTAAAGAATACGCTCTGTTGTGGTAGTTTTACCTGCATCAATGTGAGCCATAATACCAATATTTCTTGTTTCTTCAAGAGATACTTTTCTTGGCATAATATCCTCCTTGGTTTATAAAACGGATTAATATCTGAAATGAGCAAATGCTTTGTTTGCTTCTGCCATTCTGTGTGTATCTTCACACTTTTTAACTGCACCGCCGGTTTTGTTTGCAGCGTCCATAATCTCTGCTGCAAGGCGCTCCTTCATGGTTCTCTCACTTCTTGCACGAGCAAATGCAGTGATCCATCTAAGGCCTAAGGTTTGTCTTCTTTCAGGACGAACCTCAAGAGGAACCTGGTAAGTAGCACCACCGATACGGCGAGCCTTAACCTCAAGTACAGGCATTACATTCTCCATAGCAGCTTCGAATGTTTCGATTGGATCGTTGCCTGTCTTTTCTTGGATGATGTCGAAAGCGCCGTAAACGATTTTTTGAGCGACACCTTTCTTTCCATCTAACATGATGTTATTGATAAGACGTGTTACAACCTTTGAGTTGTAAAGCGGATCAGGCAATACATCACGCTTAGCGATTTGACCTCTTCTTGGCATCTTCGCTTCCCTCCTTCATAAATTTTAATGAGTTCATAGGTACTCGGTTTTTCCGTGGAGCCAACAAAAAGCCTACGCTATCCTATAATATAATATAGATAAAATAAACTATTGTCGGTTTCCAGTAAAACGGTTAATTACTTCTTAACCTTTGGCTTCTTAGCGCCATACTTTGAACGGCTTTGCATTCTGCCGTTAACGCCCTGTGTATCAAGTGTACCGCGGATAATGTGGTAACGAACACCGGGAAGATCCTTAACACGGCCGCCACGAACCATAACAACACTGTGCTCTTGAAGGTTGTGACCTACGCCGGGGATGTAAGCAGAAACTTCCATACCGTTTGTAAGACGAACTCTGGCAATCTTACGGAGAGCTGAGTTAGGCTTCTTAGGTGTAGCTGTCTTAACTGCTGTACAAACACCACGCTTTTGAGGAGAAGCGTTATCGTTCATAACGTTCTTCTTAGTATTAAGACTCTTTAAAAGTGCAGGTGCTTTTGCCTTTTTCTCTTGGGACTTACGTCCTGTTCTAACTAATTGGTTAAAGGTAGGCAATAGTTTATTCTCCTTTCGTATTATTTATGCGAGCATGCGCATATAAGGGGTATTAATAATTGGTATATATTAATACATCTTATATACGCACGCTTTGGAGTGCAGAATATCTGCACTCCACTTAGCGTTTTTTACAAAATATTGTGTTAAATTTTGTTGAAATCAACAAAATACTCGCACACAATTGCGTATTATATCACTTTAAACTGCCAATGTCAAGATAATAATTATTCAGACATTGAGCCTGTTAAAAGCTCCTGAAGCTGTTCAAGGTTAAGAATTTCCTCCGAACCCTCTGCGCTGAAATAGCTTGGAACAACATCAACATCTCTAAATACATCCATACCTGTACCGGCAGGAATAAGCTTACCGATAAGAACATTTTCCTTAAGACCGAGAAGCGGATCGCTCTTGCCCTTAATTGCCGCGTCGGTAAGAACTCTTGTTGTTTCCTGGAAGGAAGCGGCTGAAAGGAAGGAATCGGTAGCAAGAGAAGCCTTTGTAATACCCATAAGAACAGGGATATAGGTTGCATGCTTAAGACCTTCCTCGCCTGCGGCGATTCTTTCGTCTACCTTGTCGTTTGCTTCGTCAACCTGTGCAACGTCAACCTGTGTACCGGCAATAAGATCGGTATCACCCTCGTCGTCAACAATGCATTTTTTAAGCATTTGACGAACGATAACCTCAATGTGCTTATCGTTAATATCTACACCCTGGGTACGGTATGCAAACTGTACCTCCTTAATAAGGTAGTTGTAAACAGCCTCCTTACCGAGAATTGAGAGAACATCGTGTGGGTTTTTAGAACCGACTGTAAGCTCTGTACCCTTTTCGATTTTAGCACCCTCAACAATTGCAGGATTAAGATGTGCACCATAAGGAATAAGATACTTCTTCTCTTCGGCAGTTTCCTGATTGAATACTACAACATGACGGCTCTTCTTGATTTCTTCAAAACGAACCTCACCGGAAATTTCCGAGAGAATGGCAAGTGTCTTTGGCTTTCTTGCCTCAAACAGCTCCTCAACTCTTGGAAGACCCTGTGTAATATCCTCGCCGCCGGCAACACCGCCGGTGTGGAAGGTTCTCATTGTAAGCTGAGTACCCGGCTCACCGATTGACTGAGCAGCGATAATACCAACAGCCTCACCAACCTGAACAGGCTCGTTAAACGCAAGGTTTGAGCCGTAGCACTTACGGCATACACCGTGACGCGACTTACAGGTGATAAGTGATCTGATTTTAACATGAGTAATACCTGCTGCAACTACTCTTGCGGCATCCTGCTCATCCATAAGCTTATCCGGACCGACGATTATCTCGCCTGTTGACGGATCAACAACAGGATCAACAACATATCTGCCCACAAGTCTTTCCTCTAATGACTCAAGAACACGGTTACCGTCCATTACAGCGTAAACATCAATACCGTCATGGCAATTGCAATCGGTATCGCGAATAATTACATCCTGAGATACGTCTACAAGACGACGGGTAAGATAACCTGAGTCAGCTGTACGAAGGGCTGTATCTGTAAGACCTTTACGGGCACCACGGGATGAAATGAAGTATTCAAGAATATTAAGACCTTCACGGTAGTTAGCTCTAATAGGAACCTCAATTGTCTTACCTGATGTATTGGCGATAAGTCCTCTCATTCCGGCAAGCTGACGAAGCTGTGATGTACTACCACGCGCACCTGAATCTACCATCATGTGAATTGGGTTATGTGTACCGTCAAAGTTTGATGTAAGCTCGTCGGATACCTTATCTGTACACTCTTCCCAAGCCTTAATAACAGCCTCGGCACGCTCATCATTTGTCATTTCACCGAAATTATAGTGAGCGGTAATTTCATCAACCTTTGCTTCGGCCTCAGCAAGGTAATCCTTTTTCTTATCAGGGATAAGGGCATCGATTACGGCTACCGTTGTGCCTGAAATGGTTGAATATTTATATCCTTGAGACTTAATATCATCAAGAACCTTTGATGCAATTGAAATGCCGTGAGTTCTTATACACTTATCAACAATTTGACCAAGCTGCTTTTTCTTAACAACAAATGAAACCTCAAGGTCGAACTCGTTCTCCGGATTGGTTCTGTCTACAAAGCCTAAATCCTGAGGAATAGGTCTGTTGAATATTACACGGCCGATGGTTGTTTTAACAAGCTTAGATCTAATCTCACCGTCAATCTCCTTTGAGAAACGAATTAAGCACTCGGAATGGAGACCCAGGTCGCCTGACTGATATGCCATCATAGCCTCATCGGTGTCGCGGTAGATATTGTATCTTGTATATTCATTGCCGTTTTCATCGGTTTCAACTGTCGGACAGCCCGGCTCACCCTCCTTAAGCATTGTAAGGTAGTATGAACCGATAATCATATCCTGTGTCGGAACTGCAACAGGCTTACCGTCAGCAGGCTTAAGAAGGTTATTAGCGGCAAGCATAAGCATTCTTGCCTCAGCCTGAGCCTCTGCTGAAAGAGGTACGTGAACAGCCATTTGGTCACCGTCGAAATCGGCGTTAAAGGCTGTACATGCAAGTGGGTGAAGCTTAATTGCTCTACCCTCAACGAGAACAGGCTCAAAGGCTTGAATACCAAGTCTGTGAAGTGTGGGAGCACGGTTAAGCATAACAGGGTGATCCTTAATTACAACCTCAAGAGCATCCCAAACCTCAGGTCTGTCAGCCTTTTCAACTGTTTTTCTTGCTGATTTGATATTTGAAGAGAAGCCTGTCTCAACAAGTCTCTTCATAACGAATGGCTTAAAGAGCTCGATTGCCATCTCCTTTGGAAGACCGCATTGATACATCTTAAGCTCAGGACCTACTACGATAACAGAACGGCCTGAATAGTCAACACGCTTACCGAGAAGGTTTTGACGGAAACGTCCCTGCTTACCCTTAAGCATATCCGAAAGTGATTTAAGAGGACGGTTGTTTGGACCGGTTACAGGTCTGCCGCGACGTCCGTTATCAATAAGAGCATCAACAGATTCCTGAAGCATTCTCTTTTCGTTTCTGACAATAATGTCGGGAGCGTGAAGCTCAAGAAGTCTCTTAAGACGGTTGTTTCTGTTAATAACTCTTCTGTAAAGGTCGTTAAGATCAGATGTGGCAAATCTGCCGCCGTCAAGCTGAACCATAGGTCTGATATCAGGCGGAATTACAGGGATAACATCAAGAATCATCCATTCAAGCTTGTTGCCGCTGTGATAGAAAGCGTCAACAACATCAAGTCTTTTAAGAAGCTTAACCCTCTTTTGACCTGTTGCACCCTCAAGCTCGGCAGTAAGCTCGTCTCTAAGGGTTGGAATGTCGATTTGCTGAAGAAGCTCTTTAATTGCCTCAGCGCCCATTCCTGCTTTGAAGTCATCCTCGTATTTTTCACGCATTTCTGCGTATTCCTTTTCGTTGAGAATTTGCATTTTCTCAAGTGGGGTATCGCCGGGATCGGTTACAATGTAAAGTGCAAAGTAAAGCACCTTTTCCAAATATCTTGGGCTGATATCAAGAACAAGACCGAGACGGCTTGGAATACCCTTGAAATACCAAATGTGTGATACAGGGGCGGCAAGCTCAATGTGGCCCATACGCTCACGACGAACCTTTGATCTTGTGATTTCAACGCCGCAGCGTTCACAAACCTTGCCCTTGTAACGAACTCTTTTATATTTGCCGCAGTGACATTCCCAGTCCTTCATAGGGCCGAAAATCTTTTCGCAGAAAAGGCCGTCACGCTCGGGCTTAAGAGTTCTGTAATTTATTGTTTCAGGCTTTGTTACCTCGCCGTATGACCACTCACGGATACGATCAGGCGAAGCAAGGCCGATTTTAATTGAACTGAATTCGTTTGTTGAATTATTATCCATATTGGAAGCACTCCTTTATCTTAATATTTAGGTAAGTTGGTAAAGCTTGATTATTCATCATCATCTTCGTCTGATGCAAATGCTTCTGCAAAGCCGGCGAAAATGTCTGTGTCGTCATCATCAGCTTGACCTGCTTCCTCCAATTCGTCGTCAGGATTTACTAAGCCGTAGCCCTCCTGACCTTCAAAATCGTTAACAGTTGTAAATGCCTTTTCGTCAATCGGCTGAATTCCGTCATCATCAAGCTCTTGCTTAAGCTCAACCTCGTTGCCTGCCCTATCATAAAGCTTAGTATCAAGGCCAAGTGCCTGAAGCTCTTTAAAGAGAACCTTAAATGCTTCCGGAGTACCTGCAGGCGGAATGTTTTCACCCTTAACAATTGACTCATAGGTCTTAACACGGCCGACAACATCATCGGACTTAACGGTGATAATCTCCTGGAGAGTGTAAGCGGCACCGTAAGCCTCAAGTGCCCAAACCTCCATCTCACCGAAACGCTGTCCGCCGAATTGAGCCTTACCGCCGAGAGGCTGTTGAGTAACAAGGCTGTAAGGACCTGTTGAACGGGCGTGAATCTTATCATCAACAAGGTGATGAAGCTTGAGATAATACATATAACCAACGGTTACACGGTTATCGAACTTTTCACCTGTTCTGCCGTCGGTAAGCTGAACCTTACCGTCATAAATCTTGTTGCCGTTTTCGTCGATATAATAGCCGATATCGGCAAGCTTCAGGCACTCGCGAATATCCTCCTCGTGGGCGCCGTCGAAAACAGGAGTCATTATCTTCCAGCCAAGTGCCATAGCGGCATAGCCGAGATGAACCTCAAGCACCTGACCGATGTTCATACGTGAAGGTACGCCCAATGGGTTAAGAACAATATCAAGGGGACGACCGTCGGGAAGGAATGGCATATCCTCCTGTGGAAGAACACGGGATACAACGCCCTTGTTACCGTGACGACCGGCCATCTTATCGCCGGCCTGAATCTTTCTCTTTTGAGCGATATAAACACGAACAACCTTGTTTACGCCCGGATTAAGCTCGTCGCTGTTTGCACGGGTGAATACCTTAACGTCAACAACGATACCGTACTCGCCGTGAGGAACCTTCATTGAAGTATCACGAACCTCGCGTGCCTTTTCGCCGAAGATTGCACGAAGAAGCCTTTCCTCTGAGGTTAACTCTGTTTCGCCCTTTGGTGTAACCTTACCAACAAGAATATCACCTGAGCGAACCTCGGCACCGATACGAATAATACCGTCTTCGTCAAGGTCCTTAAGCGCATCCTCACCAACGTTAGGAATATCTCTTGTAATCTCTTCAGGGCCAAGCTTTGTATCGCGGGACTCAACCTCGTGTTCAATAATATGGATGGATGTATAAACATCATCGCGTACTATCTTTTCATTAATAAGAACAGCATCCTCGTAGTTATAGCCCTCCCAGGTCATAAATCCGATAAGAGCGTTCTTACCAAGTGAAATTTCACCGTTGCAGGTAGCCGGTCCGTCGGCAATAACCTGACCGTCCTCAACCTCTTGATGAAGAGATACGATAGGTCTTTGATTAATGCATGTGCCTTGGTTTGAACCTGCAAACTTAATCAATTCATATTTGTCAATTTCGCCGGACTTTGTTTTAATTTCAATAGTGTCGGCGTCAAGAGCAACTACTGTACCGCCGCGCTTTGCAATAACAACAACGCCTGAATCGTAAGCCGCTTTGTACTCCATACCTGTACCGACAACAGGAGCCTGAGTTTTAAGAAGCGGAACTGCCTGACGCTGCATGTTAGCACCCATAAGTGCACGGTTAGCATCATCGTTTTCAAGGAAAGGAATCATTGCAGTTGCAACGGATACTACCATCTTAGGAGATACATCCATATAATCAACTCTCTCAGGAGGAAGAGTCAGGAACTCATCTCTGTAACGGCATGTAACTCTTGTGTTAGCAAATCTGCCCTCTGCGTCCAACGGCTCGTTTGCCTGTGCAACAACAAATTCATCCTCCATATCGGCAGTCATATAAACAACCTCATCGGTTACAACGCCGGTTGCCTTGTCCACCTTACGGTAAGGAGCTTCAATGAAGCCATACTCGTTAAGACGGCTGTAGCATGCAAGATATGAGATAAGACCGATGTTAGGACCTTCAGGCGTTTCAATAGGACACATACGGCCGTAGTGTGTATAGTGAACGTCACGAACCTCAAAGCCTGCACGGTCTCTTGAAAGACCGCCGGGGCCGAGAGCTGAAAGACGACGCTTGTGAGTTAGCTCTGCAAGAGGATTGTTTTGGTCCATAAACTGTGAGAGCGGTGATGAACCGAAGAACTCACGAATTGCGGCAACAACAGGTCTGATATTAATGAGAGCCTGTGGTGTAATAGCATCCTCATCGTCCTGTGCCTGAAGAGTCATTCTTTCACGAATTACTCTTTCCATTCTTGTAAAGCCGATACGGAATTGGTTTTGAAGAAGCTCGCCAACAGCACGGATACGACGATTGCCCAAATGGTCGATATCGTCGGTTGTGCCAACGCCGTTTGCAAGGTTAATAAGATAAGATACAGTAGCAAAAATATCGTCTACTATAATATGATTAGGGATAAGGTCATCGTGCTTAATCTTGATTTCATTAACAAGAGCGTCCATATCGCCCTCGCACTTTTCCATAATCTCCGAAAGAACACGATATGATACCTTTTCGTTGATTCCAAGGGCCTTTTTGTCAACATCAACATACTTATCAATGTCAACCATACCGTTGGAAACAACCTTAATTTCTCTGCCGGACTCAAGGAGAACATACGCAAACATAACACCTGCGTCCTCAATCTCCATTGCCTTTTCAGGGGAAAGCTTTTCTCCTGCCTCTGCAAGAAGCTCGCCCTGAGGTGAGATAACGGGCTGAGCAAGGATTTGGCCGTTAAGACGGTCAAACATACCCAGCTTTTTGTTGTACTTATATCTTCCTACACGGGAAAGGTCATATCTGTGAGCGTCAAAGAAAAGGCCGTCAAGGTGTGCCTGAGCAGTTTCAAGAGTAGGCGGCTCGCCGGGACGAAGTTTCTTGTAAACCTCAAGAAGAGCCTCCTCCTGATTCTTTGTGGTATCCTTTTCAATAGTGGCTTCGATTCTCTCATCGTCGCCGAAGAACTCACGGATTTCCTCGTCAGTGCCGAGACCTAATGCACGAAGGAAGGTTGTAATAAAGATTTTTCTGTTTTTATCAATACGAACATAAAACAAATCGTTTACATCTGTTTCATATTCAAGCCAAGCGCCTCGGTTTGGAATTACAGTATTGGTGTAAAGCTCCTTACCTGTCTTATCATGCTCCATGTGATAATAAACGCCCGGAGATCTAACGAGCTGAGATACAATACACCTTTCAGCACCGTTGATAACAAATGTACCTGCGTCGGTCATAAGAGGAAAATCACCCATAAAGATTGTGTTTTCCTTAACCTCGCCGGTCTCCTTATTTTGAAGACGCGCTCTAACCTTTAAAGGCTTTGCATAGGTTACGTCACGAGCCTTGCACTGCGCAATATTGTATTTTGGTTCGTCATCCATTGAGTAATCGATGAAATCAAGCACAAGATTTCCGGTGTAATCGGTTATAGGTCCGATGTCGCGGAATACCTCTTTAAGACCTTCATCAAGAAACCATTGGTAAGACTTTTTCTGCACCTCAATAAGGTTTGGCATTTGCATAACCTCATTGATTTTGGCAAAGCTTTTTCGTGTGGTTGTACCAAGTTGGACATCCTTCACATTTACCATTCGGTATTCACTCCGTTTCCTTTGAAATTCGTCAATAAAATAAAAATTTTGTTAAGTGCCGACAGGAAAAATTGTTAATTTTTTGTTACGGCACAAAGGGCCAAAATAGCCATAAGTACATAAATTCCCATTTTAATCGTGCTAATAATATAAACTAACTGAACTGATAAGTCAACAACTTTTTTTGGAAATATTGCACAATGGGCAAAAGTTTTTTATCAACTGTGCCGTGTGTTTCTGTATATTGCACCGTTTCTGTCACAAAAGCTATGATTTTTGATACAGCTTTTTGAGGTGAAAAACCGGCTAAATTATGTGAGTATTATGTTGATTTAGTCACAGGAATTTGATATAATATAAAATCAACCGATAAATGGAGTTAAAATAAGTATGAAAATAAAACAAATTAGAAATTTTTTGTGCCTTATTCTATGCGGATGTCTTGTTGCCTCGCTTTTTGCAGGATGCAGTTCAAACGACAAAGCAATAGATTTTATATATCCCTTCTCCGCTGATGTAAGAAGCTACGATCCGCAGGTTGCTTCCACAACGGATGAATTTTTGATTATTGAAAACACATTTGAAGGACTGATAAGAATTGATGATGACGGCACTGTAAAATCCGGCATGGCAGAAAGCTGGAACATCAGTGACGACGGGCTAACCTACACCTTCAAAATCAAAAAGGGTATGAAATGGAATATTGATACCGAGCTTAACAGTGAGGGTGAGCGAAAAGAGGATTCACGCCTTGAGTATATGGGCTATGATTTTAATCCCGACATTACGGCTAATGACTTTGTTTTCGCATTAAGAAGAGCGGCATCGCCTGAAACCGATTGTCCCCTTTTCTCCTCTATTTCCTGCATAAAAAATGCACCCGAGGTGCATAGCGGAGCTTTAAAATCATCAAAGCTGGGCGTAAAAGCAATCGATGATTACACCCTCGAAATTACACTTTCAAACGCTAATGACGGGTTCTTAACAACCCTTACCACCGCTGTTGCAATGCCGTGCAATGAGGAGTTTTTCAAAGCAACCAAGGGCAGATACGGTCTATCGGAGGAATACACCCTGTTTAACGGCCAATTTTATGTTAGCCAAATACTCGAAACAAGTTATCTTTTAAAAAACAATAAACTATACACAGGCGAATATCCTGCTTATGCGTCTGAGCTTACACTAAAAATTACAAATGAAACTAATAATGAAATTGTTGAAAAGCTGAAAAGCGGATATTATGACGCGGCTTTCATCAGCGGAAGTGACACAGACTCAATCAAGGAGAGCAACGGAATAACCTATACGCCATATAGTGATACCACATGGTCTTTTGTATTTAACACCGGCACTCTTCTGTTTCAAAACGAGAACATTCGCAAGGGCTTTTGCCTTGGCTTAACAAGGCTTGAACAAACAGACAAAAGCTACCTTAGCGACGCATCAAATCTTACACCAAAGGCCTGCTTGATAAGCGGTAATAATGCAGTAGACAGTATGGGCAAAACCGTTTCAACACAGGATATTGACAAGAGTGTTGAGCTTTGGAGCAAGGGCTTGGGTGAAATCGGCGAAACCGATTTCACCGTAACGATAATCACACCCAAAAGCATGGAGAAATATGTTAAAGAAATGCTTCAGGGAGTACAAAGCGGAATAGGAAATATTGTCAGAAACCCCGACGGGGATAAAATCAGCTTAACCATAAAGGTGAATGCCTTGGAGGAGGATGAATACAACTCATCCCTATCTGCCAAGAATTACGACATTGCTTTTTGCGAATATAAGTCAAGCAGCAGTTCTCCCTCCGCATATTTATCAAAATTCGCTTCAATTGCCGGAATTGACAAGGATAAGCTTAATGAAGAAATAGAAAAGGCAAGCAGTGCCAACAGCGTTAAGGAAACCGCAAAGCATTTAAAAAATGCAGAAAATGCAATAATCGGTGATTACTGCGTTTATCCAATGCTTTATGAAACCAGCTACTATGCTTGCGCAAAGGGAGTCAGCGGTATACAGTTCCATGCAGGAACAGGAAGGGTTAGCTTTGTTAATGCAAATAGAGAAAAATAGAAAAGGGGCTGTAATATTTTGGGTGTTAAGCGCAATATGTATGGCCGTCATTTTCTATTTTTCTTCAAGAACTGCAGATGAATCCTCCGCCCAAAGTTCAAATGTTGTGGGTTGGCTTACATCGTTATTCGGCGATAACATATTTACAACCTTTATTGTTAGAAAAGGTGCGCATTTTCTGGAATATACAGGCTTATGCCTGCTTTTGAATTGGGCTTGGATTTTCACAAGGGGTAAGGCGTCCCCTTTCCTTTCCGTTGGTTGCAGTTCACTTTATGCCGTTACTGACGAATTACATCAACTGTTCGTTGAAGGGCGTTCATGCGAGCTGAGAGATTGGGCGATTGACACCGCCGGAGCAATTTTAGGGGCAGTTGCCTTTTATGTCACCCTGCTGATAGTTCGACTTATTCTAAAACGCATTGACATATCGAAAAATAAGTTATAAAATAAACTGTTGTTAAGAACAGATAAGTAAGAGATAGGAGAGTAAAATATGAATGTTTTAGTTTTTGATACCGAGGAGCAAATCGGTGTAGCCGCCGGCTACTATATGTGCGGACAGGTGCTTCAAAAGCC
Organism: Eubacterium sp.; assembly: GCA_051881175.1. Classification (GTDB taxonomy): domain Bacteria; phylum Bacillota; class Clostridia; order Oscillospirales; family Acutalibacteraceae; genus Eubacterium_R. The sequence goes on along the minus strand of JBJEPI010000039.1, from coordinate 117,966 downwards.
CGATTCCGTTTTGGGATTGGCAACAGGCTCCACACCGCTGAAGCCATACAAACACATGATTGAGCTTTACAATCAAGGTGCAGTTGATTTTTCAAAGGTTACTACCTTTAACCTTGATGAATATTGCAAGCTGGATGTAAAGGATAAGAATTCTTACCACAGCTTTATGCACGAAAACCTTTTTGACCATATCAATATTCCCGAGGAAAACATTAATTTCTTAAACGGAAACGCTGATGATTTGGAAAAGGAATGTAAGGATTACGAGGAAAAAATCAAAAAAGCAGGCGGAATTGATATTCAGCTTTTGGGAATTGGTTCAAACGGCCATATTGCCTTTAACGAACCTGCAGACGCTTTTCAGCGCTGGAGTCATGTTGTTGCGCTTAAGGAATCAACCATTAAGGATAACAGCAGATTTTTCAATTCCATTGAAGAAGTGCCTACCCACGCAGTAACCATGGGTATTGGCTCAATAATGCAGGCAAAAAGAATACTTATAATTGCACTGGGCGAGCAAAAGGCAAAGGCAATCAAGCAATTGATTGACGGAAATGTAACCCCTTGGTGTCCGGCTTCGGTGCTTCAATTCCATACTGATGTTACATTAATGTTAGACAAAGGAGCAGCATCTCTGCTGTAATTAGCTATGAAAAACGAAAAAGACCAAAAGAAAAACAGTAAAGACAACAATAACAAGCAGGGCAAAATCATAATTGCACTTGTTTGTGTAATAGTTATTTTAGTGGCTGTTTTTGCAGGAATATATTTTGCAAATTCCGGAAACGACGAAGAAAATACAACCTCATCAACCACAGTTTCTCAGACTGAGGCAACCGAGGTCGGTAGTTCAACCTCCAACACAACCGAGAATGAGTCCCAAAGCAACAACGAGGAAAGCACCGAGGAGAATACAACAAACGAGGAAGGCGGCGGTAATTCAGTTAATACCACTGTTGTTCCACCTGACGCTGCTGCTCCTATCAGTGTAAACCAAGCCTTAAATGCTTTAGAGGAGTTTTACGGCAAGACCTATGAGGTAAATGCAACCGTTGTTGAAAACGGATATCAATACTTTGCAATTTATGACAAAAAAGGCACAAAATACGCGTCGGTTAAGGTTCAACTCAGTACCTCCGAGGCGTATGAAACAATATTAGAAACAGGAGAGGTTAATGAATTTAATCTATCCGAGTAGGAGGAAATAATGGCAAATAAAGGAAAATTCTACATTACGACAGCCATTGCATATACATCTCGCAAGCCGCATATCGGTAACAGCTATGAGATTGTATTGACCGACGCCATTGCAAGATACAAAAGGCTTCAGGGCTATGATGTATTCATGCTTACAGGCACCGATGAACACGGTCAAAAAATTGAGGAATATGCAAAGACTGCAGGTGTTACACCAAAGGAATATGTTGATAAGGTTGCCGGTGAAATAAAAGGCATTTGCGACCTTCTCGGCACAAGCTATGACAAGTTTATAAGAACCACCGATGATTACCATGAAAAGGCTGTTCAAAAGATTTTCAAAAAGCTTTATGATCAGGGCGACATTTACAAGGGCACCTACGAGGGTATGTATTGTACCCCATGTGAGTCCTTCTGGACCGAGAGCCAACTGGTTGACGGAAAATGCCCGGATTGCGGCAGAGAGGTTAAGCCTGCCAAGGAGGAAGCATACTTTCTTCGCCTGTCAAAATATCAAAAGCAGCTTGAAGAATTCATTGAAAGCAACGAAAACTTTATTTATCCCGAGCAACGTAAAAAGGAAATGCTCAACAACTTTATCAAGCCGGGATTACAGGACCTTTGCGTAAGCCGTACAAGCTTCAAATGGGGTATCCCGGTAACATTTGATGACAAGCATGTTATCTATGTTTGGATTGATGCGCTTTCAAACTATATTACGGCCCTTGGTTATGATCCTGACGGCTCAAGTGATTTATACAAAAAATATTGGCCGGCAGATGTTCACATCATAGGTAAAGACATTGTAAGATTTCACACAATTTATTGGCCTATTATGCTTATGGCATTAGGTGAGCCGTTGCCAAAGCAGGTTTTCGGTCATCCTTGGCTTTTATTCGGTGAAGATAAAATGTCAAAATCAAGGGGCAATGTTATTTATGCCGATGATTTGGTAGAGCTTTTGGGAGTTGACGCTGTAAGATATTATCTTATTTCCGAAATGCCATACGCATCCGACGGCTCCATCACCTATGAGACGATTATTGAAAGATACAACAGTGATCTTGCCAACACCTTCGGCAATTTGGTTAACCGAACCATTGCAATGCAGAACAAGTATTTTGACGGCGTTATTCAAGCACCTACTGCCTGTGAGCCGGTTGATGATGAGCTTAAGAAATTTGCCCTTGACACTGTTGCAAAGGTTGAAAAATGCTTTGAAACATACAGAGTTGCAGACGCAATTGAGGCTGTGCTTAACCTTGCAAAGCGTTCAAACAAATATATTGATGAGACCATGCCGTGGGCATTGGCAAAGGATGAGGAAAAGAGAGAAAGACTCGGAACGGTTCTCTACAATCTCCTTGAAGCAATTAGATACATTGCCGTACTCCTTACTCCGTTTATGCCCGCTACAGCAGACAGGATTTTTGAGCAGATGAACTGCGATATAAAGGATTACGACTCCCTTGAGAGCTTTGGCGCACTTAACAGCGGTGTTGCCGTTAACAAGGCAGAGGCTTTGTTTGCAAGAATCGACACGGAAAAGATGCTTGCTGATATTGCCGCAAAGCAGGAGGCCGCCGCAAAGGCTGAGGAGTCCGCAAAGCCAAAAATTGAGGGGCTTGCGGAAATCGGCATTGATGATTTTTCCAAGGTGGAGCTTAGAGTAGCTGAAATTACCGCCTGCGAACCGGTAAAAAAGGCTAAAAAGCTTTTAAAATTAACCGTTAACGACGGAACTGACAAGCCGAGACAGGTTGTGTCGGGAATTGCACCGTGGTATAAGCCTGAGGATTTAGTAGGAAAAAGCGTTATTATCGTTGCAAACTTAAAGCCTGCTAAGCTATGCGGTGAAATGAGCAACGGCATGATCCTTGCAGGTGATGTCAGCGAAGATGACGTTAAGGTAGTTTTTGTTGATATGCCGGCAGGAACCAAAATCAGGTAAACGAATATAAATCAAGCTTACTGAGGCAGGGATTTACAAATTGTAAATCCCTGCCCTTTTTCTTTGCTTTGCGGCATAATATGGTTTGACTTTTACACAATAATAATATATAATTATAAAGATAATGGGTAACTGTTATATTCAGCGATTATTGACTAAATCAAGGAGAATGCTTTGGACAATTCAGGAACACTTGTAATAGTGCTTTCAAGGAACTATTCCACAGGGCTCGGGGTAATTCGCTCACTGGGCTCTGCCGGTTATACCGTTGACTTGATTGCAAGCACTAAGAAAAGCGGCAGCTCAATAATTCCGGCAAGCAGCAAATATGTCAGACATTCGGCAGAGGTTTTGTCTCAAAAAATTCAAGGTGATGACGGAACTGAAATTATTGCCGAAATTCTAAAATACAAAAACAGTGGCAAGCAAAAGCCCGTCCTCTTCCCTGCTGATGATTTTACCGCGTCGGTAGTCGCTTCGAGCTATGACAAATTAAAGGACAGCTTTCTAATGCCGTCGGTTGTGGGCGATTACCCGTCCAATCTAAATGAGGCTATGGACAAGTCTGTTCAGGCAGAGCTTGCAAAATCCGTAGGTCTTTACACCCCACAGGAATGGATAATTGATTTAAGAAACGAGATTACAATTCCAACGGATACTGTTTATCCCTGCTTTGTTAAGCCATTGCAAAGCATATCGGGCACAAAAACAGAAATGGCGGTATTAAATGACAGTAAAGAACTCAGGGCACATCTTGAGTACATGAAAAATTTTTACAGTGACAGGTCCGTTATAGTTCAGGAATTTTTAAGAATAAGCAAGGAATATGATATTTCGGGCGTTTGCCTTGACCAAAAAATCATAATGCCGGCAGTAATAGAAAAAACAAGAATTTCCAAGCACGAGCCGGGTGTTACCATGTCGGGAAGAATTCTGCCGATGGACACATTGGGCGACGCAAAGGACAAGGTTACAGAACTGCTTAAAAGACTTCGCTACATTGGTATGTTTGATATGGAGCTTACCCTTTGCGACGGTAGGATTTACTTCAATGAGATTAATCTTCGCAGCGGCGGTCCAAACTATTCATATCAGCTCAGTAGTGTTAACCTGCCGGATATTTTTGTGAAAGAAATTACCGGCAAGGGGCATAAGGAATGTGAGGAGCAAATTTCCGCTTTCGGCAAAACCTTTGTTTATGAAAAGGTTGCCTGGGAGGATTATATACACTCTTATATATCCAAGGATGAGCTTAAGGACTGCATAAATAATTGCGACTTTAAATTATTGGCCGACAGGAACGACCCTGCACCGGGAAAGATTTTTTACAAAAGAATAAGGCTAAGCGCAATAAAGCACAGAATTTTAATTGCATTGGGAAAAGAAAAAACGGCAAAGCAAAAAAAAGCAAGGTCAAAGGGCGTTGCAGTAGTTGTCGGCCGTAACTACTGTAATATACTGACTATGGTTAGGGCTTTTGGAAAAGCCGGCTACGACACAGAAGTGTTAAGAGTGCACAAGGACAAGCCCACTCCTTTAAAGCCTCTGCGTTCTATGAAGCCGGAGTCAAAGAGTAAATATGTAACAAAGTTTAACGAATGTGTGGTTAACGGAGACTCAAACGCCATAGCAGATAAGCTTTTATCAATGGCGGGAGCTGAAAAAAAGCTATTGCTTCCAACTGATGATTATGTTTGCTGTGCCGTTGATGAGCAGTTAAACAAATTACAAAAACGATTTTATGTTCCCAACGCTTGCAATAAAGAGGGCGAAATAGTTCGCCTTATGGATAAAAATCTCCAAAAGGAGCTTGCAAAAGAATTTGATATACCTATGCTTAAAAGCGTACTGATTACATCTATCGACGGCAGGTATGATATTCCCGAGGAAATAAAATATCCTTGCTTCATAAAGCCAAACATCAGTATGAAAAGCAACAAGGGTAAAATGAAAAAATGCGGCAACAAGGCTGAATTAAAAAAAGTTCTTGACCGATATGCCAGGTCTAAGGATTTTTCAATGCTTGTTGAAGAATATGCAGACATTAAGGCTGAGTATTCCGTTTTGGGACTTTCCACTAAGGACGGCGTTGTTTCACCGGGTGCATTAAGGGTTGTTGAAGGTGGGCACAGGCAACGCAAGGGTGTTGCTCTTATGGGTGAAATGATTACATCGCCTGCCCTAAAGGAAATAACCCAAAAATGCAACGAATTTGTCAAGTCACTTGGATATACGGGTATGTTTGATATTGACTTGGTTGAAACCGATGACGGAAGCCTGTATTTTTTAGAGCTTAATTTCAGAGCAGGAGCGTCAACACATGCACTAACTACCGAAGGCATTAATCTTCCGGCTATGCTGGCTGATTATATGCTTGAGGGAAAAACTGTTGACACAAACTGCAAGGTATATGCCGACGGTAAAGCCTTTGTCAGCGAAAAGGTGCTGATTGAGGAATATGCCCGAGGTGACATTGAAAAAAGCAAGATGAAATCCTTTATGAAAAATGCAGAAATTCATTTTATAGAGGATTATGAGGATATTGAGCCTTACAGATATTTTAAAAGGTTTTATCCCGTAGCCTCGCTAATGAGAATCGCATATAAAATCATTGATTCCATAAAAAGACAGAATTAGTTGTTATCAGCTATGTATGGGGGGAAATAGCATGAGTACAGATAATAAAATCAGTCCTGGCAGAGAAAAGGTAGTCAATAAGGTTGCAGAGAAAACCGGTTGGGATTTTGACTATACATATTCGCAAATAACAGACGCCAAAAAGCGTATAGGCTGTACATTTGGCGAATACAGCAGATTTGGGCTTTACAATGTTCCTGCCGAGCAGCAACTGGAAGTGTATGAACAAAAGAAAGCAAGATACGAAAAAAAGCTTCAAAATCAGGAAAAACACATTCAGCTTATTATGGAGGCTACCGGCTGGGAGCACGACTTTGCCGCTCAGCAGGTAAAGGAAGCCTCAAGTCTTATAGGCTGTACGGTTAGAGAATATTCCGTTTACGAATTATATAAGCTTTCCACCGACGAACAAATAGAAATGTTGGAAAAGAAGCGTAAAAGAGCTAAAGAGAAGCAGGAAAGAGCCGCTCGCAGAGAAAAAATGGTTGAAATTGTTATGGAAAGAACCGGCTGGGAGCATGACTTTGCCTACAACGAAATGGCTGAAGCCGAAAAGAATATCGGCATAAGCTTCAAGGATTACACTATTTACAAATTCCATAACTATGACAAAGAGGAGCACCCACGCCAATACAAGCTTATTTCAAGCAGAAAAAAGGCGTTGGAAAGCTTAAGGGAGCGCCGAATTGAAACGGTTATGAATGCTACGGATTGGAGCTATGAAGAAGCAGTAAAGCAATTAGACGAGGCTCAAAGCAAGGGTATCGGCAACAGATTTTACGTTTTGCTTCAGCTTTTCAACTATCCTGCTGAGGAGCACGAAGGTGTTTTTCAGGATTATTTACAAAACAGAAAAGATGAGCAGGAGCAGAAGGTTAACGAATATTACGACAGAATTGTAAATGCCACCGGCTGGAGCAGGCAGGAGGCTGAGGAAATTGTAACCGAGGCCAAGGATAGAACCGGATGTACAGTTAAGGAATTTTTCATTTATCACTTTTATGAAATTACTCCTGAACAGCAAGAGAGAGTTATGCTTGAATGCCATTCAAAGAAGCTGATGAGACGCTTTGATGTTGACCGTGAGCTTTTTGGCATTTTAAGCAACAAGGCATTAACAAATTCTCATTTCTCAAAATGCGTTAAACGCCATTGGTGCGTAAACACGAAAACCGACCGCGACGAGTTCCACAGGTTATTTAAGGATAGCACTAAGCTGATATATAAGCCCATTCAGGGCCACATGGGATTTGGTGTTGAATCCTTTGAAATTAACGAAAACAACATTGATGAAATATACGATACCGTTTCAGGTTATCCCGAGGGTATGGTTGAGGAATTTGTTAATCAGCACCCCGACATTAACAAAATGGCGGCAAGCTCGGTTAACACAATAAGAATTGTTACACTGTCCTCCAACGATAAGCCTGTAACAAAGGACGGAAAGATGTTTGACATTGCCTACACCTCCTTTAGAATTGGCGGCGGAACATCAATAGTTGATAATTTTCACAGCGGCGGTATGTGTGCTGTAATTGATATGGAAACCGGCGAGATTGCCACAAACGCAACAGACCAATACGGCAATGTATTTACCGAGCATCCTTTAACAAAAACGCCTATTAAGGGATTTAAAATTCCCTTTTACAAGGAGGCCTTGGAAATGATAACCGAGGCTTGTATCGAAAATAAGGTTGAGGGATATCTCGGTTGGGATGTTGCAATTTCCGTTAACGGCCCCGAGCTTATTGAGGCTAACAATATGCCCGGCATAGTTTTACTTTCAACACCATTTGCCGCAGAGAAAAAGGGCACTAAGCACATAATGGAAAAATATATGGATTTCTAAGGATTCCTCTTAAACATTTTTAAGCAAAGGATTTGGTGAACACATTGAAAAAAAGAAGCGCAGGACTTAAAGAAATTAAAAGCATTGTTAAGTTACTGAAAAAATCAAATCCAAAGGATTTCGCCGATGAGCTTAAATCAAGAAAAGAGCGAAAGGCACAGAAGAAATCAAATCAAGAGAAAAAAATAAAAGCAGTAGCCGAGGCTACCGGCTGGAGCTATGATTATGCAAAAAAGCAAATGCTGTCTGCCAAGGAGAGAACAGGAGCGAAATTCAGCGATTATATTAAATACAAGCTCTACGAAATTCCCGAGGAACAGCAGGCAGAGTATTTCAAAAAATATTTAGAACGAAATAACAGATTGGCTGATAAAAAGCATAAGAAAAAAGAAAAATTCATCCATATTGTTATGGAGGCTACCGGTTGGGATTATGATAAGGCCAAGGCTGAAATGAACAGGTCAAAAAGGCTTTGCGGCGCAGAATACAAGGACTATGCATCCTATGAATTTTGGCGGCTCAGCAAGGAAAAGCAAGCCACCTATTTTACCAAGGGCAACGCCAATGCTTTAAGCGCAAAATATAACACGTCGATTGAAAACAAATCTTATTTTAAAAACAAGGACCAATTCAACAGAGCTTTTTCAAAATATCTCGGCAGACCTTGGCTTTGCACAAAGGAAATGAACTTTAAGCAATTTCAGGTTAAGTTTTCAAATCAGCCAAAGGTAATCTACAAGCCGTTATCCGCCAGCTGCGGCGCAGGAATAACCGTTAAGGATATTAACGGGGACAACCTTGTTGAAGTATACAAGCAGCTGAAAAAACTGCCCGAGGGTGTTGTTGAGGGTTATATTATTCAACATCCGGAAATGAGCAAATTTTCAAAAAATTCCGTTAACACGGTTAGACTGGTAACCATATACGACGGCAACGAGGTTAACCCTGTTTACGGTGCCTTTAGAATGGGCGGCGGCGACGCTATTGTTGATAATTTTCATAACGGCGGAGTGCTTGCTATAATAGACGTTACCAACGGCAAGCTGGTAACAAACGCCATTGACCTTAACGGCAGGTTCTATGAGCGTCATCCTGCTACAAACGAAAAATTTCTCGGCTTCACCATCCCCTATTGGGACAAGGTAATTGAAATGATTAAGGAAGCCGGAAAGGTAGTTGAGGGCGTTGGATATGTCGGCTGGGATATTGCTATCACAGAAACAGGGCCGGTTCTCATTGAGGGTAATACCGCACCGGCGCCCAATGTATTACAGCTTCCCTACTCAAAGGAAGACAAGGGAATGAAATATGTAATCGAAAGATTTTTATAATTCTGCCACTAAAGCGGCAATTGTATATTGGAGAAACTGAAAATGAGCGAAACAAACAAACCCTTGGTGGTTGTTTTATCAAGAAATTATGCAACAGGTTTAAGTGTTATACGATCTCTTGGTGCCGCCGGCTTCACTGTTGATTTAGTGGCCAGTGCATACAAGCAAGGAACATCGACAATTGCGGCAAGCAGTAAATATGTTCGCAACACCGTTGAGGTAATCTCAAAAAAGGTTAAAGACGGTGATGACGTTGAACTTGTTGATGAGCTTTTGAAATATAGAGGCAAGCAAAAGGATAAGCCTGTTTTATTCCCCACCGATGACTACACTGCATCGGTAATGGATTTAAACAAGGACAAGCTTCAGGACATATTCATTATGCCTGAAATTGTAGGCGGCACTACCGGTTCCATGACTGAAAGAATGAATAAAACCGTTCAGGGCGAGCTTGCAAGACAGGCAGGAATAAGAACACCCCTTGAGTGGATTATTTCCCTTGAAAACGAGGTTGAAATTCCAAAGGACATGGTGTATCCCTGCTTTGTTAAGCCCATTGAAAGCATATCCGGATATAAAAGAGAAATGAAGGCATGCGAGGATGAAGAAACCCTTTTAAGGCATCTTAACAGGCTTCGCAGAAAGTTTTCAAGCAGGTCAATTCTTATTCAGGAATTTCTTGAGATTGAAAGTGAAATCGACTTTTCGGGTGTATGCCTTGATCAGGAAATAATCATTCCTGCAGTAATAAAAAAGACAAATGTTGCCCAATATGAAAAGGGCGTTACCCTTTCAGGCATACTTGTTCCCTTTGAAGAGCTTGACAAAAAGCTTCAGGACAGCATTATCACAATGCTTAAAAGCCTGCACTATTTTGGTATGTTCGATTTTGAACTTAGCATTGTAGGCGATAAAATCTACTTTAACGAGGTAAACCTTCGAAGCGGCGGTCCAAACTACTCCTACTTTATGAGCGGTGTAAATCTGCCTGCGCTGTTTGTTAACGAGGCTCTTGGAAAGGGCCATTCTCCACAGGACGAAAAGGTGGACGCCTACGGCAAAAGCTTTATTTACGAAAAGATTGCCTGGGAGGATTACATTAACGGCTTCATGACAAAAAAGGAGCTGAAAAAATGTATAAGCCAAGCGGATATCACCCTGCTTTGCAGTGATGATGATCCTGTTCCGGGTAAAATATTCAACAAGCAAATTAAACGTACCGCTTTTAGAAGAAAGATAAGGAATATAAAGCGCGCTGTTAAAAAGACAATTAAAAAAGTGCTTTATCCTGTTTTAAGACCCATTAAGCATATTTTATTCCAATATCCGCAAACCAAGAAAAAAAATCAGCGTGATCCAAACTCTGAGCTTCCCAGAGTTCTTGTTTCGGGCAGAAACTATTGCTCTAACCTTTGTATGGCAAGGTCCCTTGGAATGGCAGGCTATGAGGTTGAGATTTTAAGGATTTTCCAGGTTAGACCTAAGCGTACAAATCTTATGAAAAAGCTACGTCCCGATGCATACAGCAAATATATTAAAGGCTATTATGTTTGCGTATCAAGACGCCGCAGCAGAAGAATTGTTAACAGACTTATTAAGCTTGCAGACCCTGATCGGAAAATGCTTTTAATTCCGGCTGATGATCTTGTGGCTCATATTATTGACCACTATTATGAGGAGCTCAGCGAGTATTATTTAATGCCTAATGTTAATAATACTCCCGACGAAATCGGCAGGCTTATGGGCAAGGACGTTCAAAAGCAATTGGCAATTGAGGCAGGATTACCTGTGCTTAAAAGCTGTGTTATTAAAACCTTTAAAGGGGAATTTGAAATACCCGACAGCATTACCTATCCCTGCTTTATTAAGCCGAATATTTCAAGAAACAGCTCAAAAAGCAGAATGAGAAAATGCGAAACAAGGCAGGAGCTTTATGACAGTCTTGCTGAGTTTTCGGCAAAAAGAGATATTGAAATGCTTGTTGAGGACTATGTTGAAATCGGCAAGGAATATTCAATTTTGGGCGTTAGCACCAAAAACGGAGTTAACGGCCCCGGCTTCTTTGTTGCCGAGGAGGGCGGTCAGGCAGAGCACAGAGGTGTTGCAGTTGTTGGCAAGCTATTACCCTGTGAGCAGGAGCAGGCGCTTATTGACGATATTCTCAAATTTATTGCAGGCCTTAAATTTGACGGACTTTATGATGTTGATTTAATCGAAACCGTTGACGGCAAAATGTATTTTGTTGAACTGAATATGCGCTTTGGCGCTTCAGGCTACGCGGTTACAAAGGCAGGCATTAATCTGCCGGGTATGTTCGCCGATTATATGCTTAAGGGCAAGCCGATTGATTTGGATTGTCAGCTTAAGGAAACAGGTCAAACCTTTGTCAGCGAAAAGGTGCTGATTGAAGAATATGTTAAGGGCAGACTTTCTCGCAGTAAGCTTAAAAGCTATATGAGAGATGTTGACATTCACTTTATAATGGATGAAGACGACAAGGCGGCTTACAGGCACTTTAAGAAATTTTACCCCATTGCAATACTGATGAAGTATTTAATCAAGTTTAAAGAAAGCAGACAGGCAAGGTCTGCAGATACACAAGCCAACGAGGAAGAGGCTACAAACTAACAAAGATTACACACAAGCTATACCGATTAGTTAGCTGAATAGGAGGCTCCTTTGAAATTCACACCTATATCATTAGCTAAAAAATCCACAGCACTTAGGATATTTATGAGAAATACCCGTAACTTTATTCGAAAGCTGTGTTATATTGCCTCGGGAATAACCATCAATGCTGATGAAAAAGTTGTTGTTTTCGGTTCATATAACGGCAAAAGCTACGCATGCAGTCCAAAGGCCGTTTATGAATATATGCTTAACGCTCCGGAATTTAACGACTATCAGTTTGTATGGCTTTTCGACGAGCCTGAAAACTACAGCTTTTTGGAGAAGAACAGGAATACAGTTGTGGTGAAAAACTCAAGCAAGGAATGTGAAAAGTATCTGCACAGGGCTAAATACTGGATTTTCAATTACAGAGCACTTGACTACTGGATTCCCAAAAAGGATCAGGTTTATGTTCAGTGCTGGCACGGAACTCCGCTGAAAAAGCTGGGTTATGATATTTTAACCTCAACAAATGCCATGAATTCCGTTACCGAAATCCGCAGTAAATACCGAAACGATGCAAAAAGGCTGACATATTTATTGTCGCCCTGCAAATTTGTAACGGAGAAGTTTATTACCGCTTGGAATTTGGAGGAGTTTGACAAGGCAAATGCTGTTCTTGAAATAGGATACCCGAGAAACGATTACCTTGTGAACTACAAAAAGGAAGATATTGAAAAAATCAAGGAATCATTAGGCCTTGAGGGCAGTAATAAAAAAATAATACTCTACGCCCCAACATGGAGGGATAATCAGCACGATGCAAAAACCGGCTACACCTATGACAATCCGGTTGATTTTGATTATCTTAAGGAGCAATTGGGTGATGAGTACATTATTATTTTCAGGGCGCATTATTTAGTTGCCAATCAATTTGATTTTGACGCATACAAGGGCTTTATTTACAATGCTTCGGCATACGATGACATTAACGATTTGTATGTAATATCCGACCTCTTAATCACAGACTATTCCAGCGTGTTCTTTGATTATGCAATACTAAACAGACCAATGCTGTTTTATATGTATGATATGGAGGAATACCGCGACGAAATGCGTGGATTTTATTTCGGCACCGACAAGTTGCCCGGTCCTATATTAAAGACCGAAAGCGAGCTTGTAGAGTCCATTAATGCCATTATGAGCGGCAACGGCGACAATTATGATTACAATGCCTTTAACGATGAATACAATCCAATGAACGACGGAAAGGCCACCGAAAGACTGGTTAAAAAGATTTTTGGTAAAAACTGATGTATTACAATATTTTTGATACCCACAGTCATTACGATGATGATAAATTTGATAATGACAGATATTCCCTAATGAGTACCTTGCCAAGCAAGGGAGTCAGCGCAATTGTCAGCTGTGGCTGCGACATAGAATCAACAAAATTCAATCAGCTTTTATCACAAAGGTTTGATTTTATCTATTTTGCCGCAGGCTTTCACCCGGAAAATCTTGAGGGATTAAGCATAAATGACATTGATACCCTCAAAGAAATAGCGGCGGACGATAAATGTGTTGCTATCGGCGAAATCGGACTTGATTATCACTGGATGACATCATCGAAAGAAAAGCAGATTGATTTTTTTGAAAAGCAAATACTACTTGCGAAAGAGCTGGATATGCCTGTAATTGTGCACGACAGAGACGCTCACGGCGATACTATGGATGTTTTAAGGAAAACCAAGCCAAAGGGTGTTTTGCATTGCTTTTCAGGTTCAAAGGAAATGGCAAGGGAAATAGTAAAGCAAGGAATGTATATCGGCTTAAACGGGGTTGTCACCTTTAAAAATGCAAGAAAAAGTCTTGAGGTGGTTAAGGAAATCCCCTTGGAACGGCTTGTTCTTGAAACCGATTGCCCGTATCTTGCGCCGGAGCCGTTAAGAGGAAAGCGCAATGATTCATCGCTGATACCTTACATTGCCCAAAAAATCGGCGAGATTCTTGGTATGGACCCACAGGAATTGTTAAACATTACAAATGAAAACGCTAAAAGATTATATGACATAAGATAAAAACGCTACACCCTTTTTAGGGTATAGCGTTTATTTTTCGTCCATCTTTACGTGTAAGAATGTTCGAGTGTCATTACAAGATTTATGGTTTCATCCTCTTGCTTAAACAAGTCTGTTATTTCTTTGGTGATTTTTGCTTTATCATAGCCTTTATCAAAGGTTGTAACAACATCAAAAATCAGGTTGGTATGGGTGTCGCCCTTAACCATTCTAAAATCGTGGAAGCTGTATTCGGGGTTGTATGACTTAATAATCCTGTCGCACATTGCTTTATATTTTTCCACCTCTTCGTCATTAACAACGATAGGGTCCATGTGAATACAAATGATTATATTTAATTCTTTATGTATTTTTTGCTCCACATTGTCAATTACATCGTGAATTTTCATTACGTCAACATTCGACGGCACCTCGGCATGGGCAGAGGCGATAATCCGTCCCGGTCCGTAATCGTGTATGATTAAATCGTGAACGCCGAAAATAAGCTCCTCGCTAAGCATAATGCTTTTAATATTTTCAACAAGCTCCTGTGACGGGGGCTGGCCTAAAAGGGGATTTAAAATATCCTTGATTATGCCAACGCCTGAAAGCAAAATAAATACCGACACACAAAGACCGATTACTCCGTCAAACCAAGGAATATTGAAAAAGTGGCAAAGAACAATTGCAACAATGGTGGCACCGGTTGAAATGCAGTCGTTAAGGCTGTCTTGACTTACTGCCTTAAGATTAATATTTTGTGTAATGTTATATAGCTTGCGGTTGAAATAAGCCATCCATACCTTTACTAAAATTGCAATCACAATAATCACAATGTAAACAACACTGAAATTAAGCTGACTTGGATGCAATATTTTATCAATTGAGCTTTTTGCCAGCTCAAAGCCCATTAAAAATATTAAAAACGCAACTATTAAGGCAGATATATATTCAAGCCTGCCGTGGCCGAAGGGATGCTCTTTATCAACAGGCTTAACAGACAGTCTTGTTCCTACAATTGTAACAATATTCGATGCGGCGTCGGAAAGATTGTTAAGAGCATCGGCTGTAATTGAAACAGAGCCGGTTAATATTCCTAAAACAAGCTTGATTGTAAACAACAGAAGGTTGCAAAAAATACCAACAATACCGCTCATAATTCCAAGAGTATTTCTAAGGTTATTTTTGGATTTTCTTTTTGCAAATGAAATTAACAATTTTGTCAACGAATTCACCTCTATAAAAGATACTGAAAGGTATATAAAAATATACCACTATTAACATTTAATGTCAATAAAAAGACACATGGCATAAGCCATGCGTCCTTCAAAATCAACAATTATAATACGTTTTCTTCTATCCAATTTGTAATGTAGGCGTAAACCTCGTCTTTATTTGTTTCGTTAAGTATTTCATGACGGCCGCCCTCAAAAAGCTTAACGGTGGCGTTTGTATGCCCTGTTTGCCTTAGCTTGTCGCCGATAATGTTTATGCCGTTTGAATAATCACCAACGGGATCCATAGAGCCGCTGACAACAAGGATAGGTAATTCCTTAGGTAATTTTGAATACCATTCATCAACATTTGCTTCAATATTAAGCTTAATAAGGTCGTTCATACCCTGTGCCGAAAACAAAAAGCCGCAATATTTATCGGATATATATTCATCAACCACAGCTTCATCGCGAGTCAGCCAATCAAAGCCGGTACGCTTTTCGAATTTGTTATTATATGAACCGAAGGTCATAGTGTCAAGAAGCTTAACCTTTTTGGTATAGCCCGTTGCCTTTGCAATTACTGACGAAAGCTTATCGCCGATGCCTGCAATAGGATTAGGACCGCCTGTGCCCATATAGATAACGCCGTCAATTCCTGCGTCGGGATAGCGGGCAGTAAAGCATCTTGCGACAAAGGAGCCCATAGAATGCCCCATAACAATTATCTTTTTGTCAGGATACTCCGCCTTTGCCTTGTCAAAGGTTGTTTTTAAATCCTTAATAATTCCAACATAGCCGTTGCTTTTTCCAAAATATCCTGTTAAATCATAATCCTGATTGGACTTGCCGTGGTTTGCCATATCGTGCATAAACACAGCATATCCAAGAGATGTAAGATACTCAATAAAGGCTCTGTAACGCTTTTGATGCTCAGCCATGCCGTGATGAAGAACCATTACGGCTTTAACATCAATATCGCTTGGCGTATAGGAACAGCCATAGATTTCGCATTCACCGGTTGCCGACGGAAAATGATACTCTGTGATTTTCATAGTATTACCCCTTTTAACAATAAAAGTCTGTTACAATATATAAACCCGTGTTAAATGCTATTCCTCCTCAGGAATATCAGCTGTGCAGTGGGGGCATTTAACGGCGGCAATATCAATTTCAGACTTACAAAACGGACAAGCCTTTGTTGTAGGAGCCGGAGCCGCCTCTTCCTTTTTACCGATGGACATAGCCTTGTTAACTGCTTTAACAATAACAAAGATAATAAATGCCATTATGATAAAATTAATGATTGCAGTTATAAATGCGCCGTAATCAATGTAATTATCACCTATAAGGTGAATTTTGCCTGCAACCTCTGCACCGCCGATGCAACCGATAATCGGCTGAATGATATTTGTTGTAAGAGATGTAACAATATCACCGAAGGCGGCACCGATAATAACACCTACTGCTAAGTCGAGAACATTACCCTTTGCTATAAATGCTTTAAATTCCGAAAAAAACTTTTTCATTTTTATTTCTCCTTTTCATCTAATTTGATGTATATATAATATCATATTATCCCTGTAAAATCAAATTTTGGAATAAAACTAATGTCGGCTGATGATAATTCCTGCAAAAACAGCTTATCATGACCTATACCAAGTGCATAATTAAGCACCTTTTCGTATTCCCTTTTGCTTATTTTTCTGTTTAATTCACTGCAATTACTTAAATCGCCGTATGGAGTATACTGCGCCATAAGTGAAATGTATGTATTTTCAAAATTGCTATGAAGATAATCAATTGCCTCTAATGATGAATTTGTGTTAGAGGGTAAAATTAAATGACGGATTATCATTCCCCTTTGCATAATTCCGCTACGGTCGAAAACATCGTTTTTCTGTTGTCTTCTCATTTCTGCAAGTGCCCTTTTTGACACTTCGGGATAGTCGTAGGCGGAACTGTATTTTTTTGCCTTATCGGGGCGAATGTATTTAAAATCCGGAAGATAAATATCAACCAGTCCCTCAAGAGATTTTAAGGCGTCAACATCATCATAGCCCGATGTGTTATAAACAATCGGCACAGGTGATTTCCAGCTTGACAACGCCTTGGAAAGCTGATAAGCGTAATGGCTCGGGTTAACAAGATTTATATTATTTGCACCTTGACTTACAAGGTTTTCAAAAATTTCAATAAGCCTTTTTTCGCTAACCTCAACGCCCTTGTTTAAATGACTTATTTCATAATTTTGGCAAAAAACACACCGTAAATTACAACCGCTGAAAAATACTGCCCCGCTTCCGTTTTTTCCGCTAATGCAAGGCTCCTCCCAATAATGAAGCGCCGCTCTGGAAAGTGTAAAGCCTTGTGGAGATTTACAAAAGCCAAGGGCTGACCCTCTGTCTATATTACATTTTCTGGGACAATTATTGCAAATCATAGTAAAGCCTTATAGATATCTCCCTTTTTATAGGGTGTTGAAGCGGCAATTTCCTTGGCGGCTGAGTTAATGCTCATACCTTCGTCAACCAACGCTCTTGCCATTTCAACGGCCTTTTCCCGGGTAATATCCTGTGTTTCCTCTTTTTTTCCTGCAACAATGACAACATACTCGCCCTTTGGCTTATTACTTTCATCGTAAAGGGCTTGTGCCTGTGAAAGAGTGGTTTTTATAACCTGCTCATGAATTTTAGTAATTTCCCTAACCAAAGTAATTTCCCTGTCCCCAAGATATAAATACAAATCCTTAAGGGTGTTAATAAGCTTGTGGGGAGCCTCGTAAAACACCATTGTTCGCTTTTCGCAGGCAATATCCTCTAAATGCTCACGGCGTGATTTTTTGCTGACAGACAAAAAGCCTTCAAAGGTAAAGCGGCCTACATCCATGCCTGACAGAGCAAGTGCTGTTGCAAAAGCAGTAGGGCCCGGCACGGACTCGACCTTTATATCCAAATTGTGGCACATTCTTACTAAATCCTCGCCGGGATCTGAAATTGCAGGCATGCCTGCATCAGTAACAATTGCACAGCTTTCACCTGCCAAAATTCGATTGGTTATTATCTCGCCCCGTTCCCGTTTGTTATGCTCAAAATAGCTAATCATTTCCTTTTTTATGCCAAAATGATTTAAAAGCTTTAGTGTTACCCTTGTATCCTCGGCGGCAATAAAATCAACATTTGAAAGCACTTCAACCGCTCTCGGTGAGAAATCGCCTAAATTCCCTATTGGGGTACCCACAACATATAAAATTCCGCTCATCGTATTTTATCCTCGTATCCGTCGGCATAGGAGCCGTACACCTTTAACATTTCCTTTGTAAATCTGCCGTCGGCCTGCTTAATAATCAGCGGCGGCTCCACTCTCAAAAACGGCTTAGCACCCTTTTTACCCTCTACCAAAAACAAAAACGGTTCCTCGCCGTCCTTGTCGCTGACAAATCGCAAACGCTTTGGCTCAAGCTTATAACGACGCATTGTTTCAAGAGCGTCCACCAACCTTTCAGGACGATGGCACATACAAAATCTGCCACCATAGCTTAACAGATAGTTTGCGGCCTTAACTGCATCCTCAATATTACAGCAAACCTCATGCCTTGCAATGCGTGCGCTCTCTCCCAATGACTCAATACCTGTATTAACAGGCTTATATGGTGGATTCATGGTAACAAGAGTAAAGCATTCAGCGGAAAAACAGTCGCCAATTTTCCTTAAGTCACACAAATGGGGTATCAATCTATCCTCAAAGGAGTTGATGCTTATTGAATTTTTTACCTGCTCATAGGCGTTTTCCTGAATATCAAGACAATGCACGGTGCTTTGCTGACTGTCCCTTAGCCAAAGCATGGGAATAATTCCGCAGCCGGTTCCCATATCAAGGCACCTGTCCTTATGCTTAGGCCTTGCAAAATAGGCTAAAATAACCGCGTCTGTACCAAAGGTATGGTCATTTGATACGGCAAGCTTCACATTGTCCGAAAGTCGTTCATAATTATAATCCATAAGCACATTATAATATAAAAACACGGCAAGGACAAGTCCTTGCCGTTAATTATTAATCGGTTATCCATTTTTCCCAGGGCTGAGTATCCGCATTTTTCAGCGAGGGATAAGCCTCTCTGATTGCCTTGCACAGGTAATTAACCTTATCTTGGATATGAGGGTATTCTGCAAGCCAAGGGGGTGTGTCTTTAACATATTGGTCGCAGAACAGTAAATCGAACATATCCGCCCTTTCCTCCTGCTGAGAGGTTAAGGAATATGCCGTAACAAAGTAGGGAATCAAATCGTCTTCAAGAACATCATTAGTTCCATAGAAAAAGTCCTTTGGATTGTATTTCTCCCACTCCTCCCAAAAGCTTTTGTCAATGCTTTCGTAGTAATCAAAAATACGCATATCAATAATGTGCATAAATTCATGAGGCAGGTGTGAATACAAAAATTCGTCGGTGGCAAAGGTAATAATCATACGCTCATCCCAACCGTTTGCAAAGGCGGCGGTATTGCCGTATATCTCCTTAACAATATAAATATCAAGTCCCGTATGCTTGTTATAATCCTGTACAAAATCGCTGTACATTTCCTTTACAAAATCGGTTGGAAATCTTGACAGAAAGTCCTGCAGTTGAATTAGAATATTATAGGTTTCAACTGGCTGTGCCCCCAATTCGGTTCCCTGCTCAATATTTTCTTGGGCGGTTTCGTCCACCAATAACGGAACAACACTGTCATCCGGCGACTCATCAATATGGATATCAATTCCGTAATCGTCCTTTATTTCCTTGGAGATGGTATTGTTAAGCTCCCTTAGTCCCTCTTCATCGTATTTTGTAATTTCAAATCCCGTATTTTCCGGGGCGATGCCATATTCCCAGTAATAGCAATGGTTTTCAATTCTATCCTCTTCGCCGTAATAATACATGGCGTTTACAAAAGCGTAATTCTCGCCAATGGCGGCATTGATTGGTGATACAGAAAGATAAAGGTTTGAGCTTTCACACTGAATGGTGGTTGTATTTATGCAAACATTACTATTGTAATCGTAAACACCTATTATAAGATTATTTCCGTCTATATAATTACAACCGAAAATAATTTTTCCGTAATTATTTAGATATTCTTCAAAATTAACCCCTGATAAATATACAGAGCTGTTGTCATCGTTAAAGGTCATTATATCATAGCTGACGCCGGGATTATTTCTAACGCTGTATTTTGCTCCAAAATCTCTAACGTCAAAGGTATCGTCAACAACGGGATTCTTTTTAGCCTCGCTGTAAATATCTACGGGCTGATACTCCTCGTCGCTGACATATCGAAAAGCGGAATCAAAATGGGTTGCTTTTTTTGCAAAGTCATCATAAACATAGAGACTTCCGTCGTCGTTTACATTCATACCGCAGTAGCCATCAAGAGACATATAATCAGTTACATCAACCTTTTCAATGCTTTGGGTAGCGAAGTCTGTTTTAATTAAATAATAGCTTGATAAAATTTCAATTTCTGTTTCTCCGCCGTATTCGGCATCACTCTTTTCAGTTGCCAAGGCATACAAGGTATCGCCATTAATTTGAGTGAATATTAATTCGTAATCATTAAGGCCGTCAAGCTCCACAGCACCCTTGTTAACATCAGGTACAGTTTCAGTTTCGTCAACAGTTGATTGAGCGGATGAACAGCCAATCAAAAATATCATCATTAAAACCAATATAACGGATATTAACCTTTTCAATTATTTCGCCCCTTATTCAATACCGGTAATTTCAAGCCAACCGGCATGATTAAATTCTCTTATTTTTTCCACAAAAGGCTTTGCCTTTTCTCTTGGCATATCGTGTTCAATAAGCTCGAATATTCCTCCAAACATGCCGCTAACTATCATGTGGCATAATTGTTTGTCAATATTATTTATGTCATAACCTTTTTTTGATAAATATTCTATTGTTGAATCAACCTCTATCTCCACCATATCGTGAACAAAGCTTTCAAAGGCTGTGCCGTCGCTGCAACAAATCAGTATTTTGAAAATATCATAGTGGTCATATATATAATCAATCATCCAATCTATACAGTCAATTGTATTTTCACTATTGCTTTTGGGCAACACAAAAAAGCTGTCCTGCGAACGGGCAAAGCGGCATTTTACTGCGGCTGAGCACGGTAATACAATTGTTGAAAAAAGGTCTTCCTTGCCTTTGAAATAGCCATAAAAGGCACCTGTTGTAACATTTGCGTTTTTTGCAATTGTTCTCAGTGATGCGTTTTGAAAGCCCTTTTCCAAAAATTCCTTTTTAGCGGCATCAATGATTAATTGTCTGGTTGTTAATTCTTCAAGTCCCATAAAACACCTCGCTGAATATAACAGTGTTATATAACATCGTTATACTATATTATTTAGTATTTGTCAACAAGGCAAAGAAAAAACGCTACCCATTGGGTAGCGTTGAATCAAAAGCGATTAAGCCTGTGCCGGAGCTCCTACCGGGCAAACACCCTCGCAAGCACCGCACTCGATGCATGTATCTGCATCAATTACGTACTTATCGTCGCCCTCTGAGATAGCACCTACAGGGCACTCTGCTGCACATGCACCGCATGAAATGCACTCATCAGAAATTGCGTATGCCATGGAATTACACCTCCTGTGTTGTAATAAATAGTTTAATTCCTATTGCTTATAATATATCAAAAGCAATTTTTAAATACAAGTTATTTTTGCCATAACAGTGTTACAAGTTTTATTTTTTAACTATTCTTACCTCGTCACGGTTTACTATAACAGGTGCACCCTCAGGCATATTATCAAGCTGAACCTTAAGCTTTCCGGTTAACACAGCGCTGTCAACCACAACACCTCTGCCCTCTCGGCAATCAACAACAGTGCCCTTTTTGGGAGTAATTTTATTTAGATATTCATAAGAATTTTGCTCATACTTTAAGCAACACATCAATCTGCCGCAGGTTCCGCTGATTTTTCCGGGAGAAAGCGACAAGCCCTGCTCCTTTGCCATTTTAATTGATACAGAGTGAAAATCGTTTAAAAATGTTGAGCAACAAAACGGTCTGCCGCATATTCCCAAGCCGCCCAGCATTTTTGCTTCATCTCTAACGCCGATTTGACGCAGTTCAATTCTTGTATGGAACTCACCGGCTAAGTCCTTAACCAGCTCACGAAAGTCAACTCTGCCGTCAGCGGTAAAGTAGAATATAATTTTTGTGCCGTCAAAGGCATATTCCACATCTGTTAAATCCATATCAAGCTGATGCTCTTCAATCTTATTCAGGCAGATTGAATAGGCTTGCTTTTCAAGCTCCCTGTTTTTTTCCATACGAGCAATGTCCTCTTGAGTTGCAATGCGCATTATCGGCTTAAGAGGACTTACAACCTCGTCATCCTCAACCATTTTTACGCCTGTTGAGGCTGTCCCGCATTCAACACCCCTTGAGGTTTCCACAATAACAGTGTCGCCCTTATGTACATCGAAATCAATTGGATCAAAATAATACATTTTGCCTGTGTCCTTAAAGCGAACACCAACAACCTTAACCATATTTATATCCTTTCTATCTGCATTGAGCTCTTCTAAGCTCGTAGCAAAGCTTTGTTATCAATATCGGTCTATTGCCGTTTTTTTCAGCCAAAATGCGAACTCTGTCGCAGGCATCAATCAGCTTAACAATTTTATCACGGCTGAGTCTTGAGGCGAGAAGTCTAACAACATCCTCCCGGCCTGAAAGCATATCTCCGTTTTGAGAATACATAAGCGCATCTCTTAAAACAGATTTCATCATGGTAAGAGATGTGATAAGCGTGTCTCTGTCATTCTCAAAAACAGAGCAGGCTTTTAATAAATCATATTCCTTATCTGCCACAAGGGCAGTGCAAATATTTCCTGTTATTTCGCCGATTTTTGAAAGCATGCCATCCTTTAAGCTTTCAATGGCTTTGCCGATATTTCCGTTCCATATTGTGGCGGAGTTAAGTGCGTCGGCATAATCAATGCTGTCATCCTTAGAGCAAATATATTCAGCCGCCTTTGAAGGTTCAACGCCTTCAACACTCATAACTACACTTCGGGAAAGAACGGTTTCAAGCATAGCAGATTTTGTTGTTGCAGTTAAAATAAACAGCACATAGCTTGGGGGCTCCTCTAAAATCTTTAAAAGAGCATTTTGAGCATTGGCATTCATTCCCTGACAGTTGCCCAAAATAAACACCTTGTAATCAGCCTCGTTAGGGCGAACATAAGCGTCTTCGATTATATTTCTAACATCGTCAACCTTAAATGAATTTTTTGCACCGGTAGCTGTAAATTCGTAAATATCCGGATGAATGCCCTTTAATACCTTTGAACATTGGGGACAATTTCGGCAGGGCGGATTTTCAGCTCTGCAAAACAGATTTAGGGCAATCTCTCTCGCCAAAACATGTTTGCCAAGCCCCTCTTCACCCTCAATTATAATAGCATGGGGCAAGCGGTTCGATTGGTGCAAATAGGTAAGCTGATTTTTAATTTTTTCGTTACCAATAAAATCGGAAAAAATCATAATACTAAAATTTGTTATAATCCTCAATATTAATAGTAAACGCAACACAGCCGTATTCCTCAACATCAACGGCTTGATTAAGAAGTGAGCCGGTAATTGTGCTTTTTACACCGGCTGATTTAACCGTGCGTTTTGTTACATTTGTTTTTAACAGCTCATAAAGGCTGTCAAGTCTATTTTCTTCACAGCCAACTAAAATAGTTGTGTGACCGTCCACTAAAAATTGACCTGTTGTTGAAAACTTTGTAGCAAAAAAACCTTTTGCCGCAAGTGCATCAAGCACCTTTTCAGCGTCCTTGTTTGATATAATAATTACTACGAGTTTCATAAAATCACATCCTTAAAAAATATGGTCTTACTTTCCCCCTAATTATACTTTATTTTTAATTAAAACTGCAAGAAACCTTAATAATTTTTAACAAATTATTTTAAATTACAGAGGCAAGTGCCACTATTATAGGCATGGTAATAATTGAGAAAATACTTGTTTGACCTACTAATTCTGATGATAATGCAGTATCGTTATCGTATTTTGCCGCATACATTGCCGTGTTGGTTGCAACAGGGGCAGATGCGGAAATTGTAAGAGCAATTCTCATATTGCCCTCTACTCCAAAAAGCTTAAACACAAAAAGCATAATAACAGGAATCACAATAAGTCTTATTAAAGAAACATAATAAACCTCTTTTTTAACAAAGATGTTTTTGAAATTACAGTTGGCAAAAAAGGTTCCGAAAACTATCATTGCCATTGGAGAATTACACGCACCGACTCTCTCCATTGCAGTTGACAGAAAATCAGGCAGATGAACCTGAAGCAGAAATAACGGAATACCAATAATTACACTGATTGAGCCGGGATTTAAAATAAGATTTTTTAAATTGATTTTTGCTTTTTTACCGGATATTTGATTAATGCCGTAGGTAAAGGCAAAAACATTGAATACAGCCACATAGCAGGCGGAATAAA
This sequence comes from Eubacterium sp., assembly GCA_051881175.1. Lineage (GTDB taxonomy): Bacteria > Bacillota > Clostridia > Oscillospirales > Acutalibacteraceae > Eubacterium_R. Next base: position 93,601 of record JBJEPI010000039.1, on the reverse strand, counting down.
ATACGCCCTCATCGCCTACAACGCTTTGAGCCAGGGGCAGTGCCAAAAATGCCGCATTTGAAAAGGTTAAGGCATAGTGGTATATTCCCTTTTCCATTAACGGACGGTGCCTAAAGGATAATGTTGAAATGCCGATAGCCAAAATATGGGTTAGAAATGCAAGTAAAAAAGCAATGGCAAGACCTTTAATATGCTCGGCGGTACGCTCCATTGACATAAACGAATTGATTACGGCAATTGGGAGAATTAGGTTAAAAAGCAAATCAACAAGTCGTTTACCGTCTGCCTGCACAAAAATTTTAGTTTTATCGGCAATAAATCCAACTCCGGCAATAAGATATAGAATTACAACCTGTACTGCTACGGTTTGCAGATTATCGAGAAAACTGTTCAGCAAAGCTAAATCTCCTTTGAAATTGCTTGATTGGCAATGCTTTTTTCAAAAAATATGGCATAAACCGCCACCAAAAGCATTGTAACCGATGTAATACCGTCATCATTATCAATAGGGGCAAATTTGCCGCATAAAAGCATTAGTCTGTTAACAAAAAACGCCGCACTCAAATATGAAAACGCCGAGGAGCAAAACATTGTTGTAGCCTTTGTTTCGCCCTGCTCCTCAATTTCGGCAGAAAAGCGGTAAAAAAAGCACGCCGCAAAAATAAACACAAAGCATTTTACTGTTCCGTCTAAATCCGCCCTAAGGTTTGCAGTTTTGTCCATAATAGTTAAAATCTGTGCGCCGGACCAAATTAAAGGCGAAAAATGCATTAGCTTCAGCGACCTGAAATCGTAATTCTTACTGCTGTATGATAACGATACGGTATAAAAATAATAGCAGGACAAAAGAGCAAACAATGCGCCAATGCATAGCGGAACAAAAGTATTCCGGCTTTTGTAGGCTTCGTCCAAGACACAATTATATGCATTTACGCACTTATGAACAAAATCAATAAAAAAGCCGATAGCCGCCGCAAAAGCCGAAAGATTAAGATTTATTTTTTTACTCAATGAAAATGCCCTTTTGTATTTACCCGAGTTGAACGCCTTTAACGCCAAGAATACAATTCCGGCTAAAAGTAAAAGATAGTAAACAGCAGTGACCGGGGCAGACAAATCAAAAAGGAGCATTGAAAGCCGCAAGCCGGCTGCCGCAAAGAATAATAGTATCGCAAATAACGAATAAAGCTTTGCACCAAACGCCTGCACCTTCTGCTCCTCCTCAATTATTTTAAAAAGTGATATTATCTGTCCTCAAGAGCTACATAAGGTCTTGATTTTGAAATGCTCTTATAAGCAGGTCTCATAATCCTGCTTGAGGTTGTAAGCTCTTCAAGTCTGTGTGCACTCCAGCCGGCAATTCTTGCAGTTGCAAATAGCGGAGTATACAAATCCTCCGGAATACCAAGAACACGATAAACAAGTCCGCTGTACAAATCAACATTTGCACACATGGTTTTTTCACTGCCCTTGATTTCCGCAAACACCTCGGGAGTAAGCTTTTCAATGTTTTCAAGTGTTTTAAATTCCTTTTCAAAGCCATGCTCAAAGGCAAGCTTTTTAGCACTGGCTTTAAGAATAACTGCTCTTGGGTCCGACTTTGTGTAAACAGCGTGTCCCATACCGTACACCAAGCCCGAGCCGTCGCTTGCTTCTTTATTAAGAATTTTTACAAGCAAGTCCTTAACCTGTGCCTCATCGGTTGAATCAGGCAGGGTTTCCATAATATATTCCATTTGATGAGCAACCTTAATGTTTGCACCGCCGTGACGAGGGCCTTTAAGAGAACCGATACCCGCAGTAATTGCAGAATATGTATCAGTTCCCGATGAGGTAAGAACTCTTGTTGAAAATGTGGAGTTGTTGCCTCCGCCGTGATCAGCGTGAAGCATTAAGCAAATATCAAGAAGATGAGCCTCCTCCTGAGTATAGTTTTTGTCAGGACGGATTTGACGCAAAATGTATTCAGCTGTTGAAATATCCTTTCTAATTGGATGAAGATACATTGACTTATTGTAAAATGCTCTGCGCTTTACCTGATAAGCGGTATTCATCATTGTTGGGAACTGTGAAATCAGCTGAAGTGATTGACGAAGAACGTTTGGAATTGAAATATCGTCGGGATTTTCATCAAAGGAATAAAGATTCATAACACAGCGTGCTATTTTATTCATAATATCCTTTGAAGGATGCTTCATAATATTATCTTCAATAAACTCGTCGGGCAGAGTACGGCATTCGCCGATAACCTCCCTTAACGAGTTAAGCTGTTCTTTAGTAGGAAGAGAGCCGAATATCAAAAGCCAAACAACCTCTTCAAAGCCGTAACGGTTGTTTTCTACACAATTATATATAATGTCCTTTATATCATATCCCCTGTATGAAAGCTTACCTTCCTTTGGAATACGCTCGCCGTCAAGGATATAATAACCCTCAACAGAGCAAATTCGAGTAAGACCTGCCATAACGCCGGTGCCGTCGCTGTTTCTAAGTCCGCGCTTAACATCATATTTATCAAAGTCGCTTTTTTTGATAGAGTTATTTTTTCCAAGCTCGTCGCAAAGGCTTGAAATAGCGTCCATAGAAATCGGTGAAATATAATTTGATGGCATAATATGTCTCCTTTCTTAGAATACTTAGTTTGTTATAGTTGTTCTAAACACTCACTTATAAGAATAGTATTATACTAAATTATAATAATAAAGTCAAGGTGAGTAAAATGAAGAAGGCATTAATACTGTTTGCAATTGTGTTTGCAGTCACGGCACTGATACCATTGATTTCCATTGTAAAATCAAATCAACAAAGCAGTCAGGATGAGCTTGTTACCATATTTTCTTCAAGCGTCAGCTTCGAACAGAATTATCATTTACTCTAACAAGCTTTGAAGAGGCATAAACCTTTGGGCTGATATTTTTTAAATTTTCTCTCCATTCATTTTCATGATTTTCATAATACTCCAAATAATCCCTCTGAGCATATCTTCCCAGCATAAAAGGGTCACTTTCGTTATCAAAGCATTCATTAATTGCAGAAACACACATATATTCTATTTTTTCATTAACAAGCTTTTCTATTTCGCTGATTTTTTTGTCGTTAACCGAAGCGGTAATACCCTTTTCTATTTCATCAAGCATTAATTTTGTGTTGATTTTGCAATTCAGCACAGGCTTATCATTTTCCTTTGATAACCAAAGATGCGTGTTGGAGGACAATATTTCAACTCCCACAGCGCCAAGCTCTGTATCCTTAACAACTATCGTGCCGCCCTCAATTTTATTTTTTACAAATAAAAAGCCAAAGCAGGCGTCACCTGACAGCGTCTTTTGGTATTCAGTGTTTGAAAAAACGGCAATACCCTCACAGCTGACAATCTCATCCTTAACCTTTAAAACAGGAAGATATATATCCGAGGTTTTATCACTATACAAATTCAATAAATCATTAACCGTAACAATTGCACCAAGGCCGCTTTTTTCTCCAAGGCGAAGAAGGTTAAATACATTTTCGGCAGGAACTCTGACATCGTTACCTTTATTTTTGATAATGTCTTCAGCCTTTGAACTGCTCATTGCAACTGCAACATCCGGTCGGCTTGCAACACTGCGAAGCAGGAAATCAAGCCCCTTTTCGATACCCTTTGTTGCGTATTTTGAGCCAAATATAATCAATTTGTTTTGCCCCAAAAAAATTTCCTGAGACAGGGCTTTTGAAGTCGAGGACAAGGCGTCTGCAATGGAATCGGCAGTTCCCGAGGCAGTAGTGGTAATATTTCCGTGAAGAGAATCAGCCGCTCCGCCGCCCTTTTCCAAATCTAAATATTGAATGGATATGGCGGTTTTTTCTTTATCTAAATCAATGCCAATACCCTGAACAATAGTCATTTCTCCCAAGCCCTGAGTTGCGGTTTTACTGCCCTTACAGCCGGAAAGCGTTGCGGCAATTAAAACAACGCACATTAGTATTTTAAACGCCCTCAATGTAATTCTCCTTTTTCTTTTTCAAAAGTGAAAGCAATGGGATTACTGCCAAAAACAATAATGATAAGCACAGAGACAGCACCTTTGAAAAGTTTACATTTCTTATACCGATAGCCAAAACGATAACTACTGCCGCACCGAGAGTAAGCAGAGACGAAGCAACGGTTTTGGCATTGTGGCTGAATTTTCCAACGCATAATGATGAAGCGTAAATAAATACGGCAGTTTTAAGAAACAATGCCATCATCCAAAAAGCGGTATGGAGCATATCAAGCCTTGAAAGTGAGCCGATAGACGCCATTTGAAACAGGGTAAATATTGGATATGCCTGTAATGCCGCGGCACTGCCCATAACGCCCATACACATAAAAATGATTAAAAATATTATCACAAAGGCAGATTCAATGCTTAAAACCATCGGTTTAATGGAGTTACCGTTAACTCGCTTATGCAAAGCCGCCATAATGGCCGGTTCAACAGTATTTGTTGCAAGCATTGCCGCATTTTCAAAAACATTCTGCCTTGTATTATCCACAATAGGATAAAGGTTAATTAAGTCAACATTTTTAATGTTGAAAACAATAACAACAGCCATTACAAACAATAGAGAAGCACTGCATAATACACCGAATCTTCCCAAAGGCTCAATGCCAAGACAGGCGGCGTAGCAGGCTGCGGCGGCAACCAATAAAATATAAAAAAACATTGGAAGAGCGGCGTTAAATCTGCTGGTGGCAAAATACGAAAATCTTGTAATGCTGACTGCCGAATTAAATATAAAGAACAAGCCGTAAAGTATGGCAACCCATTTTATATCAAATGGGTTTTTATTTTTTTTAACGCATAGGCAAAGGGGTATTGAAAGCACCAACGCACCCAATAATCCCAAAAAAATACTTATCAGCAGGTCTGTTGATAATCTGCCCACAGACACATTTTGAATATAGGTTAAGCTAACAACAATTCTTGAAACAAAAAGTATTGAAAACAATTGATAGGGTGAAATTTTTCCCAATTTATACTTAGTGGTCACTTGGTGTAGCCCCCCTTAAATTTGATAATCTAACTCTGCGCCGTGCCAGATTTTTCCAACCAAAGCGGAAAAGAGTATCTCCCACAGAGCTTTTTGTAAGCGGTGAAATAGGTGCTGAATACGGCACTCCATAGGGATTCAGTGCGCAAATATTAACAAAAAGCAGTCCTGCGCAAAGCATTAAGCCGTAAATTCCGCTAATACCGCCCACAATGATAAATATAATTCTCAGTATTGCAACACTTTCGTAAAGCTGATAAACAACATAAGAGGATATAGCGGTTACGGCTACAATTACAAGCATGGGAGCGCCGATAATACCGGCCGAAACGGTAGCCTCGCCGATAACAATGGCTCCTATGATTGAAACAGCGTGGCCTATGGTTTTCGGCAGCCGTAATCCCGCTTCACGCATTATCTCATATAGTAAATGAATCATTATTGCTTCCTGCATTAAATGGAAAGGAGTTGTTGCCTCGCTGACGGCTACAATATACAGTAAATTTGTAGGAATAGCCTCTTGATGAAAGGTGCCGACGGCAACATATATTCCCGGCAGAAACAGTGAAATTATAAAGCTTAAATACCTTAAAAGGCGCATAAATGACGAATAAAACGGCGGATTATCATAATCGTCAAGAGATGAAAAATTATCGGTAAAAAGATAAGGAGTGTACATGACAAAGGGCGTGCCCTCAACCATTACGCCCACTCTGCCCTCAAGCAATTTTGATGCGAATGTATCCGGCCTTTCGGTATTGCCCACGGCAGAGAAAAACGAGCCCACATCGCTGTCAATAAACGGACTTAGGCAACCGTAATCCAAAACAGTATTTAGGTCGGCGGAATTAAGCCGCCTCTCTATCTCATTAACTAACGCCTTGTCGGCTCTGTTATCTATATAAGCAATTACCACAGGCGTTGAAGCAGAGGTTCCAAGCTTAATTTGTTTAAATTTCAAATGGTGGGTTTTCAGCCTTTTTCTTACCAACGCCTTGTTATCGTTTATGCTTTCAACAAAGCATTCCTTAGCGCCCTTTACCATTGCTTCGTTTGATGGCTCCTCCGTAGTGCGCCTGCTCCAGCCCTGCACGCCCAGAGCCAAGGCTCTGCCTGAGCCGTTTAAATAGAAAATGACAAAGCCGCTCATCAAATAATAATAGCAATCTTCAAAGGTATTTGCCTCGTTCATTTCTACCGAGCCGATAACACATTGCTTTATCAAGTCAAAATGCTGTTGGGGCGTGTCAAAATCCAATTGGGAGGATAATATGGGAGTGGTTATCATTTGAGCCACCTGCAAAGAGTCCACTAACCCGTCCATTGCGGCAAAAAAGGCGCTTTCGCCGTTAACCTTTGCCTCTCTTAACAGAAAATCGGAGCAATCCTTAAAATCATCGTTAAATATATCTCTTGTTATTTCATAATCAGGAACAAGATATTTCACTTAAATCACCGATATTATTATTTTTTGAAAGGTGCATATTATTCATTTTTTGGCAAAAAATACTTTTGGTGATTTTATGACTATTATGATTATTAGATCAATAATCATTTACATTTTTGTTACCATAGCAACACGAGTTATGGGCAAGCGGCAAATAGGCGAGTTAAAGCCACAGGAGCTGGTAATAACAATATTAATCAGCGCCGTTGCCACAATTCCCTTACAGGAATCGTCAATTCCCCTTTCAAATTCCATAATGCCCATATTAATATTCGTCAGCCTCGAAATAATACAATCGGCAATATCAATGAAATCACTTAAGTTTAGGAACCTAATGCAGGGCAAGCCGATAATAGTAATAAAAAACGGCGTGCTTCAGCAAAAAGAGCTATCCCGACTGCGCTTTACTCTTGATGATTTAATTGATGCTTTAAGACAGGGCAACGCCTTTGATATTTCACAGGTAGAAAATGCTGTTATTGAAACCAACGGTACCCTAAGCATTCAGCTAAAGGGAGATTACTCCCCCATTACCCCAAGTGTTGCGGGCATTAACGCCCCGGATACGGAGCTGCCCATAACCATAGTGATGGACGGCGAAATGGTAACCGAGTATTTCGGCTCCAATAAAATGACGGAAAAGGAAATTCAGCTAATTATTAACTCAACGGATTTAAGCATAGACGAAATAATGCTTTTAACCATTGATGATAACGGCAAGGCATATTTAGTTAGAAAGGATGATAAAAAATGAAAAGGATTTGGTTTGCAATAATCTTTTTGGCAATTACTATCGGCTTTTGCGTTGGTGAACAGGTTTATGTTAAAAAGGTTTACGACGACCTAAATCGTCAAATAAGCGAAGCAACGGAATACGAGGATTTTGAAGATTTGGTAAATTCAATAGTTAACATGCAAATGTATTGGCAAAAGCATAACGATATTCTGTTCTCAATATCCTACCAAAGCAATTTAGACGATTTAAGCATTGCCATTAAAACCCTGGACCCCCACGATGATGATATTTATTCAAAATTACAGGAGGTTAAGGCATGTAATTTTGTGTTTTATGAAAACCAACGCCTGTCCCTTGCAAATGTGTTGTAAATAAAATCATAAAAATATAGCCACCCTCAACGGGTGGCTATATTTTTACGCACAGAAAAACGCCGCAAAATTTAATGAAAACTATTACCATGATTATTTCTTAATATCCTTTTGTCTCATCAGTAACAATTCTTTCAAGCATTTTAGTTCATCAAAATGAGGGTTGATAAATCTAAAAGTTGTGCGGCAAACATTATTATATTCTTTGCCAAATATTTTCTTGGTTATTCCTCCCTTGCAGGCACCGCACTTTTCGCAAATATCAATATGCCTAACGGCAATACTTTTGATACTAAATTCTAATTCACATTCGCTATACCAATTAGAGTTGCTATCATCTGTCCAAACAGTTAACGGAGAAAATTTTTCTTCATCACCTGTACCGTTAAACAAAATATAGCAAACAAATTCATTGTTGTATTTAACATACCAATAGGATTGATTTTCCCAATATCCGCCTGCTCGTTCAAAAGTCATATTATTATCAATTAGAAAACTCAATAAATCTATTGCCGTTTTGTCTAACTGGTTATCATCAATTATTATATTTTCGGCATTTGGCACTTGTTCTTTAATTCGTTTAAGCTCACCAAATACTCTTTTCTTTCCGTAATCTGTTTCAAACCAATTATCTTTTGAAACATCAAAGCCGTCAAATGTTATTGCCTTAAAATCTACATCCGGAAAATACATTTGATAAAACAACAGGCAACGCCTTGCGTGAAAGGATTTACATACAATAATAGCTTTGTTTATTGACAAATTGTTTTCATCTACAACCCTCTTTGCGAATTCTGCGTTCTGCTTTGTGTAACCGGAAAAAGCTTCACCATAAACATCTGCTTCATTAACACCATTTTTGATTAGTATATCCTTATAAAATTCAAATTCAGTTCCATATTCCGGCAAAGGAAAGCTGTCACGCTTAATACTGTATTTGCCGCCAATGATTATATTTTTTGCATAGCCATTATTGTATAATTCGGCCGCAATCTCTGCCGCATTCGGTAATGAGCCACCAACAACAAAAACAGCGTCTACTATACAGGACTCATCATTAACAAATATATAATTTGTGATATCATTCACATTGAGCATACTATACCTCTATTTCCATAGCTATTTTTGCACTTGGCATACCTTGATATTTTTGCTTATTTGAATACTCAACTCCATCAACAATACACTTGATAATATTAATAACACCACCATGGGTTACTAACAATACATTTTCGTTGCAACCAACAAGCGATTCTTTGAGTTTACTCCAAGCAATGCTTATCCTTTCATAAAATTCTTTTGGACTTTCACCGTTAGGATAGCGTTCTTCCCAGTCTAATTTTCTCCAGTAAAGATTTGGATATTTCTCTTCTGCAATATGGTTATCTAAACCTGCAAGATCGCCGTTGTTAACCTCTCTGAAACTCGGTTCATACTCCACAGGTACAGACAACTTTTCTGCAATAATTGATGCGGTCTGTTTTGCTCTTGCCAAATCACTTGAATATATTGTGCCGATATTAAAGCGATCGTTATTTGTAAATATTACATTTGCCAAGTCGACTGATTGCTGTATTCCAATATCTGTCAATCCGGCTTCACTCCAACCACCGCGAATGCTATCATCATCTTGACCATGACGAATTATGTATATTTTCATGTTGTACCTCAGGGTTAACTCTCAAGCTTCATTGAAATAACAGGAATATTATTATCTTTTAAATATTTTTCCGTTTCAAAAAAGCCGATTTTTTTGTATGCATTATATGCTGAAATATTACTGCATCTTACATTTAACACTATGTTTTTATATCCATTTGCCTGTGCAAATTTAATCATTTCTTTTATAGCCAAAGTACCGAAGCCTTTATGTCGATATTTTTCATATGCAATAAACACTCCTAATTTGACTGTATCTTTATCAATTGTTTCTAACCAAATGCTACCAACATTTTTACCCCCAACATTTATGTAACACCATTTAATTACCGTCTCATTATTAGGATATATTCTTGATAAGTATTGGGATAAATTGTTATTGTAACATTTTTCAAATAATTCATATTTTGAAACATTGCCCTTTGTAATATCGGTTAAGCAAATTTTTGTGTTAGTCATAGTTATATTTTTCAATAATTTCCAAAACGGAACTCTCGTAAATATTTCCGCCCAGCACATCACCATTAGCAGAAAAGCTTATCGTTTTTACATTTTTTGGATTCTCTCTGTACGGATTGTCATATTCAACATTGTCTTTAAAATATTCACCTAAATATTTCAGTGCATTTCCGCTTGGAAAGATTACATTGCCGCTTGATTGCTCAATGCCCATTGCACCAAATTCATTTAACAGTTCTTTTGTTTTTTTGTTATATGGATTATTATCGTCAGTGCTAACAAGCCAAGCAGGGTGAGTTTTTATTGCAACTTTTTCTTTTTGAACGCACTTTGCAAATTCCTTAACAAGCTCAAGCGGAATGGTTTCCTGATGAAAGGCATCAACCGAAAGACAAATGCCGTTAACACCGCTTTGTGCTAACATATAAGCAACCTTTTTAATTCGGTTAATATCCTTACTGAAATATCCGTTTGTTATAAGTTCCCTGTGTGGTATATTCATTTTTCTTGCCGCAGAATGAATAGTGCAAACAGTTTCGGGATAAAGCAACGGCTCACCGCCAAAGGTCATAAGTGATTCTATTTTGTAATGCTTGCAAATATCATAAATTGCCTGTTCGGCAATTTGAGCGTTAATATGTTCATTTGAGATATGGCTTCCCTGTGAGCAATGCTTACACCTGCCACTGCAAGCCATTGTTACTACAAATTCAATTCTATTTAGATTTTTTATGTATTTATTCATTATTTAATTCCTTTATCAGCTTTGCTTTCATTTTTTCAAGCTCCTGTTCGTTAGGGATATTATATTTATTCCACATTATTTCTTGGGGTAACCACCACACAGGACCTTTGCCGTCATTTCCGTAATCACCAAGGTCACCTTTAACCCTTGGGAACAAATGCCAATGCAAATGAGTGTCCCCATTGCCGAGGCACTCATAATTCATTTTGTCACATTCAAATGCTGTTGCAACAGCCTTTGATACCATAACCATTTCTTCCATAAATTTTGCACAAAAATCTTTATCGAGCTGATACAATTCCGTTGCGTGCCTTTTGCACATAAAAATAGCATATCCGTAAAAATGTTGATTCCAACCAAGAACAACAATTCCGGTTTCAAGCTCCTTTACGAAAAAAGGATTTTCACCTCGTAGAGATTTTTCAATTGTATTGCAAATGTCACACATGGCATTAACATCCTTTGCTCAAAAAATCTATGCTCTATTATTTTTCTTTGCCCAAGTGGCATTTGGTAATTGACATTCGGGAATACCTCTTTTGAGCCCATATTCCTTTGCTTCCTCGTATTGTTCGCCATAATCACGATTAACCTTGAAAATTTTATCGTTGTAGATTATGTAATGGTAATCATCGCATTTCAAATCGCAATACCATATAGGTGCGTCAACCATTGCAGACTGCAATCTCGGTAAAACATCGTCAAGCCTTCTTTCGTCTATTTCCACTATCCACATTATACCGTCATCGTTAATTTCTTCTTTAATTTCAAACTCGTTAATTATAGACTTGTCTTTTAAGCTTTCTTCAATTATGCAACCTGTGTATTTCATTTTTTACCTCGCTGAATTTTACTGTAATACAATAATAACATAAATTAACATAATATCCAAGTGCTATTAAATTCAAATACCTATTAAGTACAACAATTGACCCTTTTACTAAATTAGAATACCTTTTTTCTAGGCAATAAAGAGTAATCCGAACCTGCCAAAAATGCAGAATTAAAGCGAATTTTGAACTTTTCGCTGTCGCCTTGCGTTAGAAAATCAAATAGCCACCCTATGGGGTGGCTATTGATTTTGGCGCAGAGCAAGGGATTTTTCCGTGACTGCCGTCACTATCGCCTCGCTTCGCTCGTTGCCACGTCGGCAAAAACAGTCCATTGGACTGTTTTTTTCCGCTTCGCTCCCTCCTTGTTCGAATCCCTTTTTTCTTAGAA
>JBJEPI010000039.1:39248-81850 GCA_051881175.1 Eubacterium sp. | reverse complement strand
AATCAAATAGCCACCCTTTTGGGTGGCTATTGATTTTGGCGCAGAGCAAGGGATTTTTCCGTGACTACCGTCACTATCGCCTCGCTTCGCTCGTTGCCACGTCGGCAAAAACAGTCCACCGGACTGTTTTTTTCCGCTTCGCTCCCTCCTTGTTCGAATCCCTTTTTTCTTAGAAAATCAAATAGCCACCCTTTTGGGTGGCTATTGATTTTGGCGCAGAGCAAGGGATTCGAACCCTCGAACACCTTTAGGGCGTTACACGATTTCCAATCGTGCTCCTTCGGCCAGCTCGGACAACTCTGCGTGTGTAAAAATTTTTTATTGCTTTGTTATTATACATTATTATATAATAAATTGCAAGATTAAATATTATGTGTTATAATATTAAAAAAAATCAGGAGAATTAAATATATGGCAAAGGTGAAAATTAATAAAAATGCATTACGAATAATTGTAACCGTATTAGTTGCAATACTTACGGCGGGGGCGCTGGCAGGCGGAATTTATTTTAACATAAACTCAGTTGAGCAAAACAAAATTTATGAAAAGTCAATTGCCAGGGTTAATGCATATAATGCTTTAAACGAAAACATTCTTGTTAAGGGAAACATTAATAATAAAATATTTTTTCAAACAGACAGCAGAATGGAAGCAAATCAAAAAGCAGCAGATGAAGCACTTAAGCTGAAAAAGGAATATCAAAAAAATGCTATAATGCTTTATTGCGGCAGTGTAGTTTTGCTTGGCGGAAACATATTTTTAAACATTAAGAAAAAAACAAAAAAAGGGAAAAAAAGCAGTTCCGCCAACAAAAAAACCGAATAAAAACAACATCACCGTTTGGCAATGCCTTACGGTGATTTTTTAATTATTATGCTCCTTTGATTTTGGCATATCAATTTTAGGAAGTTCGTTTCTTAACTGTTCAAAATACTGCTTTGCCCGTTTTGAATATCCCCTTGCCTTTCCCGAAAAATATTCCTTGGCAAAATCGGCGGAGGCTCGCTTAATAATCAGCTTGAAGCGCTCCTTTTGCATTTCGTCAAGGTTTGAAAGCGAATCGATAAGCCCAAGGGCGTTTTTAATATCGACCGATTTTAAATCATAAAAATCCTCAATGCCCATATTAGTTATCACAAACTCAAGAGTGTCAAAAAACAGTTCTAAATCGTCATCGCCCACATAATCAATTAATGTGTTAACATATTCAGCGGTAAAATTTGAGAAATAGTCGTATTTTTCAACAGTTTCAAAACGGTCATCTTCAATTAGCCATGAAGACACCTGATGCTGTTTTATTCCGGAATTTGTGCTGACAACAATAGTCGGCTTAGCATCATGATAAAGCATTCTTCCCACTATTGAGCCCTGCGGTGTGTAAAGGTGAATTTTATCCTTTATCTGCTGATAATCATAGCGATTAAAAAACCACTTTGGAAATCCCGGAGCGTCATTTTCATACACAGCCGAAATACGCTTTTTTAATGAATTGGAGCAGTTAACCGCCGCAAACACGGCAAGGTTTCCGCCCTTTGAATGACCGCACAAGTATATATCTCCCTTTTGGAGCATGGCTGTTTCCTGAAAATAATGCAGGGCTTCGATTTGGGCGGGAACAGGAAACATATATGAAAGCATTGCCGACTCCTTAACGCCGGTAACAGTTGCGTCGGTTCCCCTAAAGGCCACAAGGCAGGCATGGTCGTTAAGAACAAAATTAATTCCGGCAAATTGCTTATCAATTGCGTCATTTACATTATTAACATAATTTGTAAGCCTAACATAACCATAGCGCTTTGTTTTTGCACATTCCCAAAGCAAATGCATTGACTTTTGGTCTATGCCCAAAAGCTGTTCTATTTCCTCTTCGGTATGTAACAAGGAAATTTTAACAGCCGCATCGCATAAAAATTCACTTTTATTATTATCAATAACTTTATCATAATCCACATATATCAACTGGGAAAAAATTAGGTTATCAATTTCGTTAAAGGGCTTTTCATCAAAGCTGAATTTTCCATAGTTTCCAATATATTCAAGCATTGAGCTGATATCAAGAGTATCCTTCATAAAATCACCATTAATATTATATCACAAATTCAATAATAGGTGCAAGGCTACTAAATAATACACATTGCAATGAATACTCCTAAAACAAAAATGAGAGCGGCTAAGCCACTCTCGTTTTTGCTTACCTGTTTAATTTTCTTTGAATAAGCTTTACAAGCTCAACAATAGGAATAACCATAATTGCGATAACCAAAGCTGTAAAGTATTCTGCGGCACTGATTGCGGCAAAGTCAAAGGCTTTCTTTAGGAACGGAATATAGATAACCGCTGTGGAAAGCACCAATGAAAGCGCCATTGCACCAACAAGATACCAGTTTGTACTGCCCATTCTAAATATTGATTCACGGCGTGAACGCATATTGAATGAATGGAAAATTTCAGCCATAGAAAGGGTTAAGAACGCCATGGTCATACCGTTTTGATGAAGGAATTTGTTGTTAACATCGTTAACGGCAAAAATTTCGCCAAGGCTCATTTTTCCGTCTGCGGCCATTGCGATACCCAAAACATAGGCAATTAAGGTTAACACTGTTACCATAAGTCCCTGCCATGCAACATCAAAGCCGAGACCGCCGGCAAAAATACCCTCCTTGCTGTCACGCGGTGCACGCTTCATAATGTTTGGATCGCCCTTTTCAAGACCAAGTGCAAGTGCCGGGAAGCAGTCTGTAATAAGGTTTATCCACAAAAGGTGAACCGGCTCAAACAATGTGAATCCGAGAAGAGTTGCAACAAAGATTGACACAACCTCAGACAGATTTGATGAAAGTAAAAATTGAATTGAGTTACGGATATTATCGTAAATTCGTCTGCCCTCGTCCACTGCTGAAACAATGGTTGCAAAGTTATCATCGGCAAGCACCATATCGGCAACATTTTTGGTAACATCCGTACCGGTTATACCCATGCCGACACCGATATCGGCGTTTTTGATTGACGGAGCGTCGTTAACACCGTCGCCGGTCATTGCAGTAATTTTACCCCTCTTCTTCCAAGCCTTAACAATTCTAACCTTATGCTCGGGCTGAACGCGGGCGTAAACGCTGAATTCTTCAATTCTGTTATCAAGCTCCTCATCGCTGAGCTTATTAAGGTCTGCGCCTGTAATTGCACCCTGAGCATCATCAATAATACCAAGCTCCTTGGCAATGGCAACTGCTGTATCCTTATGGTCGCCTGTAATCATTATAGGCCTGATACCGGCGCTCTTGCACTGTGCAATAGCATCTACAACCTCGGGACGAACAGGATCAATCATACCTGTTAAACCGATATAGCAAAGGTCTTTTTCAAGCTCATCGGCATCATTGGACGGCTGTTGCTTATAGGTGCGCATTGCCGCACAAAGAACACGAAGAGCCTTGTCGGCCATTTCCTTATTTGAATCGATAATGGCCTGTTTTATTTCCTCGGTCATTGGAACCTTTTTACCGTTAAGGTAAGCGGTTGTACAACGGGAAAGAATTACATCGGGTGCACCCTTTGTGTACTGTACAAATCCGTTTTCTGTTTTATGGATTGTGGACATCATCTTTCTGCCGGAATCGAAAGGAGCCTCGCCCACTCTTTCGAAGGCTTCGTCCAGCTCATATTTTTTAAGCTCGAGAGTATTTGCATAAGCTACAAGTGCGGCTTCTGTAGGCTCACCCTTAACACTGCCGTCCTCCTGAAGCTCGGCATCGTTACACAGAGCCATTGCAGTGGCCAAAAGCTTTTCGTCAGTACCTCTATGCTCAACAACGGTCATTTTGTTTTGAGTTAATGTACCGGTTTTATCGGAGCAAATTATTTGTGTGCATCCAAGAGTTTCAACGGCAGTCAGCTTACGAATAACAGCACTGCGTTTGCTCATCTTTGTAACGCCGATTGAAAGAACTATTGTAACAACAGCCGCTAAGCCCTCGGGGATAGCCGCAACTGCCAATGATACGGCAACCATAAAGAACTCAAGGGCACTGTTAAAGGTGATATTATCACCAACGATTAATGCACGAACAATATCAAATGCGAAAATAAATACACAAATTCCAAGTACAATTATGGAAAGAATTTTTGAAAGCTGATTAAGCTTTATTTGAAGAGGTGTTTCCTCGTCCTTTGCCTGTGCAAGAGCGTCGGCAATCTTACCCATTTCGGTATTCATGCCTGTGGCAACAACAACGGCCTTACCTCTGCCGTATACCACATCGGAGCCCATATAGCACATATTCTTTCTGTCGCCCAAAGGAACGTCATCAGAGCCGAGAGAATCTAAAACCTCGTCGGTTTTATTAACAGGCACAGATTCACCGGTTAATGCAGATTCCTCTATTTTCATGGAAGCATTTTCAATAATTCGGCAATCCGCAGGAACGCTGTCGCCGGCTTCAAGAACAATTATATCGCCAACAACAATTTCTTCGCTTTTAACATCAACAAGCTTACCGTCGCGGATAACCTTTGATGTTGCGGCGGTCATTTCCTGAAGGGCTTCAATTGCTTTTTCGGCCTTTGATTCCTGATAAACGCCGAGAACTGCGTTAATAATAACTACAAACATAATGATTATTACATCGGCAAAGCCACCGTCCTTACTGACGGTTGCAGTGATTGCGCTGACAAACGCGGCAACAATCAAAATAATAATCATCGGATCGGCAAGCTGGGCTAAAAACCGCTTGTATAAAGGTGTTTTCTTGCCCTCAGCAAGCTTGTTTTTGCCGTTTTCTTCAAGTCTTTTTGCGGCTGAAGAGGAATCCAATCCATTTGCAGATGTTTCGTTTGCATTTAACACATCTTCAACAGTTGACAAATACTCTTTCATAACATTACTCCTTATTTCAATGTAAAAAAGACTTATACATAGTATTCCAACTATGTATAAGTCTCATTCTTAAAAACTAAACCAGCCGATAAGGCATGATGTTGATTTAGCTCACGCTTAAGAAATGCGTGGAACTACTCCCTCATACGATGGGTAAATTATACCACATTTTTCCTAAAAAGTCAATATTAATTACTTTTAGAGTGATTATTCAGCCTCGTCATCCTCAATTTCAAAATTAAGAATTTCGCCGCAATTAGGACATTCAAAGCTACCCTC
Source organism: Eubacterium sp. (assembly GCA_051881175.1). Lineage (GTDB taxonomy): Bacteria > Bacillota > Clostridia > Oscillospirales > Acutalibacteraceae > Eubacterium_R. The sequence goes on along the minus strand of JBJEPI010000039.1, from coordinate 76,698 downwards.
TAAAATTGTGTCCTCGTCAACAGTAATTTCTGTATTGCAGGCAGGGCAAACGATTTCGTATTCTTCATATTCCTCATAATCATCGAAATCATCACAGCCCGGGCAACAATCACACATTTCGTCATCGTATACAGCCTCTTCAACTGCTGCAAGATCATCGTCAATATCATCAAGCTGTTCCTCAACAACGTCAAGCTCCTCTGTGATATCGAGAACATCTTCGTTAAGGTTTTCAAGAACATCTATAATAGCCTTGAAAATTTTTGTTTCTTTTTTGTTATCGTCGAGATCAAGTCCGTCGATAAGGCCCTTTAAATAGCCTAAAGCTTCTGTGGTTTCCATAACAAAAGTCCTTTCTGTATGCCTGTTAAATTATGCGCGCTCCATATACTCGCAGGTACGGGTGTCAATTCTAATCATGTCGCCCTCGTTTATGAACAAAGGAACACGAATTTCTGCACCTGTTTCAACAGTGGCAGGCTTAAGAGTGTTAGTAGCGGTATTTCCCTTGAGGCCAGGCTCTGTATGAGTAACCTGAAGAGTTACAAAGGTAGGTGGCTCAACACCGAACACCTTGCCCTTGTATGAAAGGATTTTGCACTCCTCGTTTTCCTTAACAAACTTAAAGCTGTCAGGAAGGTCAGCCTCTGATACAGGCTCCATTTCAAAGGTTTCATTATCCATAAAATAGTATATGCCGTCATCATTATAAGAATACTGCATATTTCTTCTCTCAATATATGCAGTTGGATATTTTGCTGATGGGTTGTAGCTTTTTTCAACTACCGAACCTGTAATAACATTCTTTGTCTTTGTTCTTACAAAGGCCGCACCCTTACCCGGCTTTACATGCTGAAATTCAATAACCTGAAGAACGTTGCCGTCTTCTTCAAAAGTTACGCCGTTTCTAAAATCACCTGCTGAAATCATATTTATACCTCCAAGTGTTTATACATTAATAATTTACTAATACATTTTACAGTATTTCGAGCAATAAATCAATACCCATTTTGTAACTATCCTTGCCATATCCCGAAATTTGTTTTACGCAAACGTCAGTGATAACGGAAATTTTTCTAAATTCCTCTCTTGAGTGGATATCGCTCATGTGCACCTCAACATAGGGAGTGTAGTCTGCAACAGCCTCAATAGCGTCACGGATTGCATAAGAATAATGGGTATATGCACCTGCATTGATAACTACGCCGTCGTAATCATCCTTGCTTTGATGAATAATGTCAATAATTGCACCCTCATGGTTTGATTGGTAAAAAAACATTTCTGCGCCCTTAGACTCGCCGTAGGCCTTAAGCTGAGCATTTATATCTGCCAATGTTTCGGCACCGTAAACATTCTTTTTTCTAACGCCGGTCATATTAAGATTGGGACCGTTTAATACTAAAATTTTCATAAAATCACCACAGATATAATAACATATTAGCCCGTCAAGTGCAAGCAAATCACTTTTTACGGATTATAAAAAATAAACCGGGTTCATAACCCGGTTTTTAAGTAATTACTTATACTTTCTTTTACGAGCGGCTTCGCTCTTCTTTTTACGAGCTACCGAAGGCTTTTCGTAATGCTCTCTTTTTCTAACCTCTTGGATGATACCATCACGAGAAGTTTGGCGCTTAAATCTTCTAAGTGCGCTGTCAAGAGATTCATTTTCCTTAACTTTTACCTGACTCATTATATTCCCTCCCTCCGACCATCGGGGGTTATTTGATACTTGATAAAAAGCTATGTAACGCTTTTCATTTATCGCAATGATTATATACAAAACTATCAGCGATGTCAAGCATTTTATCAAATAATGTTGAAATTTAGTTAATTATCCTAAAAATGGCAACCACAAGTCGATTTTTAATTATTGATAATTGATTATTTATACCTGATAAAGGCACTGTCGGAGCTTTGACTGCAATATTCTCTGCCCTCTTTTTTCACAACGCAAACCACCTTATAGTAATAGCCTTTACCTGCCTTAACGTTTGTGTCCTTCCAGCAAACATTCGAGGCACCGTTTATTTCCCTAACCAATGTATACTTTCCTGTTTTTGAGGTAGCGCGATAAATTCTATAAGAGTTGGCGTAGGCTTGCTTTTGCCAGGAAACACTTACTCCGCCTGATTTATTTTTCAGCACGGGAGCGTCCATCTTAGGAGGCAGCACCTTAATGCTTACACCGCTTGAATAATATCCGGAGCCTACATAATTTACAGCCTTAACTCTAAAGCAATAAACTCCGCCGATTTTAAGGGAGCCGACTATTTTGCTTGTGCCGGTAACAGTGGCATAGTTTTTCCAGCTGCCGCTTTCGGTTTTATACTGAATAACATATTTTGTTGCGTTATCAACCTTGTTCCACTTTACTGTAACGGAGGTTGGATTTCTTCTTGAAACAGTAACACTTGGCTTTTTAACGGTATTTCTAACCGCCTTGCTGACGGGAGAGAAAGCACTTAAATAAACCTTTCCGTCAGCAACGGTATATCTTTTAACCTTGTAGTAATAGGTAACCCCGTACTCTACGGTTTTGTCGGTATAGCTTGATGTTGTCGGCTTATCAACCTGAGCTATTTTTTTAAATCCGGAATTTGACGAGGTTGAACGGTAAATATAGTAACCGTCAACAACATTTGATGTAACATAAGAAACATTGATGCCGTTTACCCTTACCCCAACATTTATTTTTGATGATGTGGGCGGCATAGCCTGTTTTGTATGCACAGTGTATTCACTGACACCAAGGCTGTTTTTTTCTGCGGCCTTGATTGTATAATACTCTCCGAGAGTAAGTCCTGTAATCTCAACCGAATTATCCGTTGTCTCGGTCTTGGGTACTATTGTATTTCCTTTAGAATCCTCAATGGAATAAACAAAGCACTCTCGGGCAGAATCACCCGCAAACACAAAATTCAGTGACGTGTTCGAGGTTCTGGTTGATGTAATTGTGGGTGGAGTTAAAATATACTGTTTACTGATTTCAACCTCGGCAGACCTATGTTCGGTCCCGTTATCATCAACAAAATATCTAACCACCTTGTAGTAGTAGGTTTCGCCGTAGGTTATGCTAAGGTCGGTTAGGCTTGAAGTTGTATTACTCTTAACATTTTTAAAAAGAGTGTATGCTCCGTTTGCCTCTGTACTTTTATATATTTTTACACCGCTGATATCATCTCTAACCGCCCAGCTGATGCAAATGCCGGATTTTGTGGGGGTTGCCTTGGCTGAAACCGGAGCAGGAGGTAACGGAGTGAATTCCTTTGCTTCGCAAAAGCTCATCCACCTTCCGCCGATATAAGCCCTAACCCTAAAGGAATAGCTTTCGCCAACGGTGAGATTTGTTACATTATAATAATTATTTGTGCAATTTGTTATGGCGTTGGTGTAGGCAGTATCGGTGCTCTTTTTATATTGCACCTGGTATTTTGAGGCACCTGTCAGGGCGGACCAGCTAACCTTGATACTGCTTGTTCCGCTACGGCTGAATGCAATTTCCGGCACCGTTGCAGAAGCCACATAGAAAAGTGACTCATACCCCGTAAATCTGTTTATTGTAATACCCAAACCACTGCTTTTCATTTTACTATAAAAAATGGCATTAAGCGAATATTCGCCGTTATCGGCGTTACAGCTTACAGTTGGAGAGTCCCTAAAGGAGTCCCAATAAATTGTGTCAAAATGGCAGGTATCGGAGGTATTACCGCGAGACGCATAATTAGAATGGTATATTACCAGTTTTTCACTGTCAACGCTTTGAACCATAAAGGAGTGGGTATTGCCGCTGTTTGTCAGCGAGCCGTAATGAACAATGTCGCCGGTTAAGGCGTTATCAACAAAAAACGAGATAATGTTTTCAACATCGGTGGAGGTTGGCGAGGTGTGCTTTGTTGTATAGGTTTTCACTGTGTAATAATTGCCTGATTCGTGCCTGCACTGATATGCGTTATACAGTCCCTCGCCGTTATATGTAACGCCGTAAAGTTTTTCGCAAACAGATGCAAGAAAGCCGTAGCAATTGCCAACCACTGCCGCGGTTTTCTTTGGAATATAGCCTGTTGTGGTTTGAATACGTTCAAGCTTGTCAATAGCAAGCTCCTTAGTAGCTGAAAAAGCCGTGATTCCCTGAACGCAAACTGAAAGCAGCATAATCAATGCCATAACAGATGAAATAAATTTTTTCACAAGCCCACCTCCAAATACAACGTCGAATATTATACCACAAACGACAAAATCGGTCAAATTATTACATATATAATAGACAGTTTTTGAACAAGTTTTAAATTTATTTAAGTAGTATTGTTAAAATATTGACAATCTTTTTTCTAAGTTTTATAATAATTGGTAGAGCTTAGCTCAAAAAAATTTTAAGGGGTAATAAAAATGGCTAACAGATTTGTATTAAACGAAACCAGCTATCATGGCAAGGGTGCAATTCAGGAAATTGCTACCGAGGTAAAGGGCAGAGGCTTTGCAAAGGCTTTTGTATGCTCCGATCCCGACCTTATTAAGTTTGGAGTAACAAAAAAGGTTACAGATGTTTTGGATAATGCTGATATTGCTTATGAGATTTACAGTGAAATTAAGCCAAATCCAACTATTCAAAATGTTCAAACCGGTGTTGAGGCTTTTAAGGCTTCAGGTGCTGATTGTATTATTGCTATCGGCGGCGGATCGTCAATGGATACTGCAAAGGCAATCGGTATTATTATTAAAAATCCCGATTTTGCAGATGTAAAATCCCTCGAGGGTGTTGCACCGACAACTAACAAATGCGTTCCTATTATTGCAGTTCCTACAACAGCAGGTACTGCCGCAGAGGTTACAATTAACTATGTAATCACCGATGTTGAGAATAACAGAAAAATGGTATGTGTTGACCCTAAGGATATTCCTATTGTGGCAGTTGTTGATCCTGATATGATGTCATCAATGCCAAAGGGACTTACCGCCGCCACAGGTATGGACGCTCTCACCCACGCAATTGAAGGCTACATAACCGCAGGTGCTTGGGAGCTTTCGGATATGTTCCACCTCAAGGCTATTGAAATTATTGCACGCTCACTTCGCGGTGCAGTTGAAAATACAGACGAGGGCAGAGAGGGCATGGCTCTCGGTCAATATGTTGCAGGAATGGGCTTTTCAAATGTAGGACTTGGAATTGTTCACTCAATGGCACATCCTCTCGGTGCAGTTTATGACACACCTCACGGAGTTGCAAATGCAATAATTCTTCCAACAGTTATGGAATACAATGCTCCTGCAACCGGAGAAAAGTACAGAGATATTGCAAAGGCAATGGGCGTTGAGGGCGTTGATGATATGACCCTTGAAGACGCAAGAAAGGCCGCTGTTGACGCTGTTAAAAAGCTTTCACAGGATGTTGGTATTCCTGCAGACCTTAAGGATATTGTAAAGCCTGAGGATGTTGATTTCCTTGCTCAGTCAGCTTATGACGACGCTTGCCGTCCGGGCAATCCAAGGGAAACCTCGGTTGAAGAAATCAAGGAGCTTTATCTTTCACTTATGTAATTTAATTCGTTGATACAAAAAATACAGGCTGTAAAGCTAAGCATCGTTTTGGTGCAAAGCTTTACAGCCTTTTTATTTATAATGAAATTACAGCCACTCTTTAATAATTTCAGGATTTTCAAAAATCTCGTCAAGCTTTTTCATAAAGGGAACAACATCGCCAAGGTCAATTGCTCTGTGGTCAAAGGCAAGAGTAAACGGAAGTCTTTGACCGGCACGAAGACTGCCGTCCTCTTCTACAATTGCAACATTTTGAACTGTGCCGATTGCGATGGCTGCAAGCTGAGGAGGAATAATTTCAAGAAGCGTGCATGAACCGTGCCAATCTCTGTAAACCGAACCAAGATTGGAAACGGTAATGGTTCCCTGCTCAATATCGTGCTTTGTAAGTCTGTCCTTTTCGGGAATTGAATAATATTCCTTCTTGGCGGAGCCTGAAAGAGTACGAACCTTATGCTTGCCTGTTTTTGAACCGACTAATCTGCAAATTGTTTGACCGATTTTACCGTGAGCAAGTCCCTCAAGTGTATTTGCAAGAGAAACCTCAAACATAACCTCGTTCATATCGCTGTTATTGGCTCTGCGTGCCGCATCCTTAATTGCGTCCTGCATTTCTCTGATTGACTTCTTGTGCATATCATGCATATTAATAGTCATCATTTCACCGTTGTTGAGAATCATCGGCATTGAAATGTTGATTTCTTCAAATTGTGTAACGCATCCTCTAACAAGCTTACGGTTAAAGCTAATATGGGAGTTAATAATCGGGCAGGCCTTAATGGCTTCAACAATTATTCTAAGCATTACTGTATTTACGGTAATCTTGGTGTCCTTGGTTGCGTCTTTATTAATTTCTTTTATTACTTCAAAAAGCTTTGTGCACTCCGGCTCAAATGTAAGAGCGGCATGGGGAATGGTTTCCCAGCTTTCCGATGTCATATTTGACACAATTTTTCTTGCAATACCAAAGTGTGTTTCCTTAATAGGACTGAGTTTTTGTTTCATATAATTACTCCTTAAATATTATTTTTTCTTATAAAATGCCACAGCCCAATAATAAATCGGTATGGCTATAAACACAACAGCACCTGCCGCCCAAAGCCCGTGCCAAAATCCAAGCACAAGATAAACAGCAGCTACCAACTCCGGCACAGGCTGTGAAAGCAAAAATCCTTTTTGGGTTTTTGCAAAGCAAGCGCCTGCGAAATGATAATAAACCGGAAGAGCAAAAAACATTAACCAGCTTGGATGCCATTTGCTAACCGCGAGATTAAAAACCACATATACTGCGGCTACCAGCAAAGCAAAAGGAAATTTTAACAGAGCCTTGCCAAGCGGTTCTTTTACCCCGTGTCTCTTGACGGGTACGGTATCTTCTTTATCTGATTGAGTAACATTTTCTTCAACCGATTTAACGGTGGAAAGCTCTTTATCGGTATTTAATATATCATCAAGTGTAATATTATAAATACCTGCCAGGGCAATCAGGTTATCCGTATCTGGAGAGGATTCCCCTCTTTCCCACTTTGATACAGCCTGACGGCTGACGCCTAATTTTTCGCTTAAGGCTTCCTGACTTAAGCCGTGTGATTTTCTTAATGCCTGTAATCTGTCAGCAGTTTTAATATCCATATTTTCCTCTTTGGGTATTAGCTGTCTGCTACACCCTTATTGTATAGTTTTGGTTTAAACGGCACAATACATTTTAGTTTACATTCGAAAAAATTTACGCAACCATTGGTTGCAAGTGCCTTAAATAGGAGGTTTAGGCTAATTTCTAACTCTTGCTTCCAATCTGTAAATAGGTAATCCCTGTGATGAAAATTTTTCCTCATACTCGGTGACAATGTTCCCCTCAAAATCACTATTATGCAAATCCAACGAAACATTTGACAGTTCGTAACCGTTTTTGGAAAATGATTCGATTGAAAATTCAAAAAAATGCATATTGTCGGTTTTTTGGCAAACAGGTGCATTAGGCTTTAACAAGCTTTTGTAAATGCTTAAAAATCTGTCGCCGGTTAATCTGTGCGATGCATAGCTTTTTTTGGGATAAGGGCATGAGAAATTCAAATAAATCGCTTCAAAAATATTTGACGGCAAATATGATTGCAAATACTCTGCGGCGCAATTAAGAAATTTTATGTTCTTTAAATCCATTTCCCTTGCCATTTCGCAGGCTAAAACAATAACGTTTTTTACCTTTTCCACGCAAATAATATTTACGTTGGGGTTTTCCTTTGCAAAGGTACAGCCAAACTGCCCCTTGCCGCAACCGATTTCAAGATAAACCGGATTGTTGTTGCCAAACATTTCCTTTAAATCCAATATATGATTTTCAGTCAAAGCGTCATTAAAATTCAAGCTGTCATTTCTAAGCGTGATTAAGTAATCCTCAACTGCGCAGAGACGGGCATCAAGATTCTTTTTATGGCGCATTCTCATACACATCACCGTTTTTATACAAAAAGTTCACTATTGAGTAACATTATAAAATATTTTATTGTTTATTACAATACAAAAATTATTAAAAATAAAAAACAAGCCGACCTTTTTTACAAAAGGTCGGCTTTCAGCGTGTAGAAAAAGTTAAATTACAGATTTCTACACGCTGAGAGACTTCGAGAAATGGAGATGAATTTCGTATTTTGCGAAGGAAGATGTATGTTGATACCTCGACTGAGCAAAAGACGAAAAACGCCAAAACAGCCTTGGGTTCGATGTCCAAGGCTGTTTTACAATCCCTCCGTCAAAGCTAAATCTTTGCCACCGTCTCACCTTTCGGTTCGGTCGGTGCTTCTGCACATTCGTGCAGAGGTCTCCACCGGAGACCCGCACCCTTTACACAAGGGAGGCGAAAATAGGTATATTTTTATTGTCGGCGTAGTTCAGCCCATTTATCGACAGTCTCCAAGCCGACCTTTTTTACAAAAGGTCGGCTTTGTCAGTTTAAACAGCAACAATGTTAACAAGCTTTCCGGGAACATAAATTTCCTTTTTAATTTGTTTTCCTGCGATAAGCTCTGCAATTTTCTCATCGGCTTTCGCCGCCGCTATAACATCGTCCTTTGCCATATCTACGGAGATTGTCATACGCGAACGAACCTTGCCCATAACCTGAAGAACAATTTCAACAGTATTTTCAACAGTTTTAGACTCGTCATAGGTAGGCCAATTAGCTTCATTAACCATTCCGCCGAAGTTCATTACCTCCCACATTTCTTCAGTAATATGGGGTGCAAAGGGATTAAGAAGAATTGTTAATGTTTTAAGCTCTGCCTTATTACAGCCCTTTTGAGCCATTTCGTTTACAAGAGACATCATGGCCGCAATAGCGGTATTGGCTTTAAGGTTGTCAATATCGAATGTAACCTTCTTAATTGTTTTATGCATAAGAGCCTCAAGGTCGGCAGAGTAGGTGTCACCATCGGCAACCTTTTCCTGTAGATTCCAATATTTCTCAAGAAATCTCTTACAGCCCTTAATAGAATCGGAGTTCCAGGGAGCGGCCTTTTCAAAGTCACCGATAAACATTTCATAAAGACGCATTGTATCGGCTCCGTAGGTGTCAACAATCTCATCGGGATTAACAACATTACCTCTGGACTTTGACATTTTCTCGCCGTTCTCACCGAGAATCATACCGTGTGAGGTTCTCTTTTGATAAGGCTCGGGATTTGGAACTACCCCAATGTCATAAAGGAACTTGTGCCAAAATCTTGAATAGAGAAGGTGCAGAGTGGTATGCTCCATACCGCCGTTATACCAATCAACAGGAGCCCAATAATTAACAGCCTCCTTTGAAACAAGCTCTTTATCGTTATGGGGATCCATATATCTTAAGAAATACCATGATGAGCCTGCCCACTGAGGCATTGTGTCGGTTTCTCTCTTAGCAGGACCGCCGCAGCAAGGACAGGTTGTGTTAACCCAATCAGTAATCTTTGCGAGTGGTGATTCGCCTGTATCAGTTGGCTCATAAGACTCAACATTAGGAAGTGTAAGGGGAAGCTCGCTTTCATCAAGAGGAACATATCCGCACTTTTCACACTTAACAATTGGAATAGGCTCACCCCAATATCTCTGGCGGGAAAATACCCAGTCGCGAAGCTTAAAGTTAACCTTTTGGTGACCTTTTCCCTGCTCTGTTAACCACTCTGTAACGGCAACCTTGGCTTCTTCAACAGACATACCTGTTAAGAATGATGAATTTGTCATAATTCCGGTTGCGCAATCTGTAAAGGGTTCATTTTCAACGCCTACTGCCGAGCCTTTAACAACTTCAATAATAGGAAGGTTAAATTTCTTTGCAAACTCCCAGTCACGGGTATCATGTGCAGGTACCGCCATAATAGCTCCGGTGCCGTAAGATGTAAGTACATAATCGGAAATGAAAATAGGAATTTCAGTATCGTTAACCGGATTAATGCCCATAACCCCATCAAGCTTAACGCCTGTTTTCTCCTTATTAAGCTCTGTACGCTCAAAATCGGATTTATGAGCCGCTTCATCCTGATAAGCACGAACTGCGTCCATATTAGAAATTTTATCAGCCCATTTTTCAATAAGAGGGTGCTCCGGAGAAATAACCATATATGTTGCACCGAATAATGTATCCGGTCTTGTGGTATAAACCGTAAGAGTATCGCCCAGGGTTGTGCCGAAATCAACCTCGGCACCGGTTGAACGGCCAATCCAGTTGCGTTGCTGAACCTTTACTCTGTCAATAAAATCAACATCGTCAAGGTCTTTAACAAGTCTGTCGGCGTATTCTGTAATTTTAAGCATCCATTGTGACTGATTTTTACGAACAACCTCACTGCCGCAACGCTCGCACACTCCGTTTACAACCTCTTCGTTAGCAAGAACACATTTACAGGAGGTGCACCAGTTAACAGCCATTTCCTTTTTGTAGGCAAGTCCCTTTTTGAAAAGCTGAAGGAAAATCCACTGTGTCCACTTGTAATATTGCGGGTCAGTAGTGTTTATCTCTCTTGTCCAGTCAAAGGAAAAGCCCAAAGCCTGAAGCTGGCTCTTAAAATGAGCAATATTATTCTTTGTAACCTCTGCCGGATGAATATGATTTTTTATAGCAAAATTTTCTGTCGGCAAGCCAAATGCGTCCCAGCCCATTGGATAAAGCACATTGTAGCCTTCCAATCTTTTTTTACGCGCTACAATATCAAGCGCAGTGTATGAACGAGGATGACCTACATGAAGTCCCTGACCTGATGGGTACGGAAACTCAACAAGGCAGTAAAATTTGGGAAGCGAATAATCATCCTTTGCGGCAAATGTATTTTGAGTATACCAAACGTTTTGCCACTTTGACTCAATCTTTTTAAAATTATATTCCATCTATCTTTGCCTCCAAATACGGATAATTTACAAATTAATATTTTATTCTTTTATTATTAGATTGTCAATATCTACCTTTTCTCCGTCCTCCCACAAGCGTTCAATCTGGTAAAAATCACGCTTGTCCTTAAGGAGAATGTGAACAACAACGCCGATATAGTCAAGACAAATCCATTCTGTTTTTTCACCCTCGATATGATGAGGCTCTATTCCCTGCTGTGACAGCTTAAATTCAACCTCATCGGCTATTGCCTTAAGCTGAGTATTTGAACCGGCTGTGGCAATAACAAAATAATCGGTTAAAACAGTGATTGAAGAAACCTTAATTACTTCAATATCGTCTCCGCGTTTGCTGTCAATAGCCTTAACAGCAGTTTTTACTATTTCAATGTAATTGTTTTCCATATTATTCCTTTCATCCCAAGCGTATGGGATTGTCATTATTCTTTTCCTCCAACACCCAATTAAAGCAATGGAGGGTGTCGGGATGTATTTGTCTGTTTTTACCTGCCAAATCAACAATTGTATGTCTAAGTGAGTAGAGCATATCGTCAAGAAGACTGTTATCAGTTTGTCTTCTCATTTCCTCAACATCGGGATAGCTTCTGTCCCTTGATGTAAAATCCGCAAGGTATATTATCATCTCAAACAATGTCATATCCGCATGACCTGTTGTGTGATAACGGATACCGCCGATAATATCATTATCGTCAATATTAAGATGATTTTTAACAAATGCCGCACCGCTCATTTGATGGTAAACGTTTTTATTGCTTTCCTCCAGCGGCGTCATAACAGTTCCGTCTGCCTCAATTTCCCGTTTTTGAGCATCAAGAGGCTCTTCCTTCATAATATCGTGTAGTATTCCGGCAACATAGGCCTTTTCTGTGTCAATGCCGTATTTTTCAGCAAGCTCTGCAGCCCTTTCAGCCACGCACATTGAGTGGTTAAAGCGATATGGAGAAAGCCTGCTTTTTATCAAATTGATATATTCTTCTGTATTATACATAAAGCTTATTATCCCTTATATATTTTTCCACGTCAGGAGGAACAAGTGTTGAAATATCCAAGCCGTCGGCAATATTTTTTCTTATTTGTGACGAAGCAACCTTAACAACGCTGAAATTTGAGATAACTGAGTTTTTCATATTATCATTTTCATTCTTATAGCTTTGCAGCCTGCTTAACTCATTTTCCTCTCTGGCGGCGGTAACCAAGGTTACCATAGACAAAATATCATCAGCCCTATACCAATTTTGAAAATGTAAAAACTGGTCGGAGCCGACAATTAAAAACAACTCATCATTAGGATAAATTTTTTTAAGCCGACACAGAGTATCATAGGTATAGCTTTTACCCTTACGGTTAAATTCAATATCACTGATTTCAATTTTATTATTTGCAAGGCCTGCAAGCTTTAACATATTTATTCTGTGGTTCTTATCCGCCAAATTCTCAGCAGTCTTGTGAGGAGGAACTGCCGTTGGAATAAGAATAACCTTATCAAGCTTCAGGGCTTCCAAATAACATTCTACAAGGTGCAAATGCCCGTTATGAACAGGGTTGAATGCACCGCCGAATATACCTATTTTCATATTACTTTGTTCTGCTTTGCTTTTTGTTTTTATCCTTATTCATACGGTCGTATACTGCGTAAGGATTTTTAGCTTCCTTTTCCCTTTGACGCTGACGAAGGCCTTTAATTTTAACCTTCTTCTTTGCTGTGGCCTTAGCTGAGCCGGAGCCTCTTTTTTTCTTTTTCTCTGCAATTTTTTCGGGATCTGCCTTACGGTATAATACAATTATACCGCCGATAACCTGAATAACATCTGCTCCCAGCCTTTCACCAAGCTCGTTGGCAAACTGACGGGGTGCGTCCGGTGCAGTTTCAAGATGAACTCTTATTTTAATAAGCTCACGATTATCAAGGGTATCGTCAATTTGAGTAATCAAATTATCGGTAATACCCTCCTTGCCTATTTGAATAATCGGCTCAAGGCCGTTTGCCTTTGCACGCCAAGCTGCTCGTTCCTTTGAAGTCATATAATTCTCCTATAATACTTTTTCCAATTCCTCTGTCAGTGATCGTAGGGCGTTTCCGCGGTGCGAAATTTTATCCTTTTCCTCGCCTTGGTATCTGCCAAATGATTTACCGTTAATAATAAACAGCGGATCATAGCCGAATCCGGCGTTGCCGTCACGCTCAAAGCCGATATATCCGTGGCATTCGCCGCGAACGGTGATTTCCTTTCCGTCAGGGAAAACACAGCAAATTGCGCATACATAATATGCCGTCCTCTTTTCCATGGGAACACCATCGAGAATTTCCAGCAAAAGATTATTATTATCCTCGTCGCTGGCATTTTTTTCATTATCAACGTTTTTACCGTTTTTATCATAGATATTGGCAAAGCGGGCTGAATAAATTCCCGGAGCGCCGTGGATATAATCTACACAAATACCGCTGTCGTCGGCAATTGCGGGCATATTGGTAATTTTGCAGGCCGACTCAGCCTTGATTTTTGCGTTGGCCTCGAAGGTATTCCCGTCCTCAACCACATCGGGTAATTCAATTCCAAGCATTTTTGCAGTAACAACATTAATCCCAAGGGGAGATAAAATACGTTGCATTTCTGCAAGCTTTTTCATATTATTTGTTGCTAAAATAAAATCCATTATTTTTCCTCGTAATCATCGGCTGATGAAATAAAATCAACTATTTCGTCATCGTCCTCGTGGTTCGGTTTAATATCAAATAACGCAGATGCAAATGCTTCGGCGTCAAAGGGTTGAAGGTCATCAATTTTTTCTCCCACGCCCACAAATTTAACCGGAACATCAAGTTCGTTATTAATTGCAAGAACAACACCGCCCCTTGCAGTACCGTCAAGCTTTGTAAGAACAATACCTGTAATACCTGCGGCCTCTTTAAAATCCTTTGCCTGATTTACGGCATTTTGACCTGTTGTTGCATCAAGAACAAGCAGAGTTTCCCTTGAAGCATCGGGAAGTTCTCTGTCAATAACACGGCTGATTTTATTAAGCTCGTCCATTAAATTCTTTTTGTTATGAAGTCTGCCGGCTGTGTCAATTATAATTACATCGGCATTTTTTGCCTTTGCAGACTGAATTGTATCATAAACCACTGCCGCTGGGTCGGAGCCCTCGCCATGCTTAACCATTGGCACATCGGCACGGTTTGCCCAGATTTCAAGCTGGTCGATAGCGGCGGCTCTAAAGGTATCTGCCGCGCCCAAAACAACACTTCTTCCCATGCTTTTAAGCCTTAAAGCGAGCTTGCCGATAGTGGTTGTTTTACCAACGCCGTTAACACCGATAACAAGAATGATTGAGGGCTTTGTTCTAAGCTTTAAATAAGAACCGCCCCATACAACACCGGCAACAATGTCCTTAAGGGTTTCTCTAACCTCTGCAACCTCCGTAATTTTATCGTTTTCGATTTTATCCTTTAAATCCTTGATTACTCTTTCGGCAGTAGGCAAGCCTACATCGCCCATAATCAAAACCTCTTCAAGCTCATCAAAAAGCTCGTCACAGATTTCGTCATAGGTTTCAATAACCTCGTCAACCTGGGCAGTTAAGCCCTCGTCACGGGTTTTCTTTAAGCCTTTTCTTAACTTACTAAAAAGTCCCATAATATCTCCTTGTAGTTATAAATTATGCCTCAAGTCCCATTTGAGCGGCAAGCTCTGCGGATTGAAGCTCAAGCAGCTTTGATACACCCTTTTCCTGCATTGTAACGCCATAGAGCACATCTGCCTCCTCCATGGTACCGCGACGGTGGGTTATGGAAATAAACTGTGTTTTATCAGTCATCTTTCGCATATACTTTGCAAAGCGTTCAACGTTAACATCGTCAAGAGCGGCCTCAACCTCATCGTAAATGCAAAACGGTGACGGCTGAACCTTAAGTACTGAGAACAGAAGCGCCATAGCGGCAAGCGACTTTTCGCCGCCGGAGAAAAGATTAATGTTTTGAACTGATTTTCCCGGTGGCTGAATTTTAATCTCAATTGCAGATTCAAGGCAATTATCAGGCTCCTCAAGGATAAGCTCGCCCTTACCTCCGCCAAAGAAATCGGCAAAGGATATCTTAAATTCTTCGTTAATTCTGTTAAACTGATACAGGAATTTTTCGCTCATCGACGCCGTTAAATCCTCTATTATCTTTTGAAGCTCGGATTTTGATTTTTCAACATCGTCAATTTGCTCCTTGAGGAATTCGTATCTTGCAGATACCTCCTTATATTCCTCAATAGCGCCCACATTAATTGAGCCAAGAGCTTTAATGGCAACCTTTATTTCGTGGAGACGCTTTTTAGCCTCGGTCATATTTTCAATAACAATACCAAGTGCCTCCGCCTCAGGCTTTGTAAGCTCATACTGTTCAAAGAGCATATCGCCAAGCTCGTCATATTCCCTTTTCATGTTATTCTTTCGCTCATCAAGACGTACGATTTCTGCAGATAGTTTTTCCTTGTCCTGATTTTTAACCTTTTCAAGAGCTCTTAGCTCACCGTTTTTCTTTTCAAGGTCATCACGGGCGTTAATTTGCTCCTGAATAGAGGCTAAGGACTCCTTGGCGCTGTTGCGAAGACGGTCGGCCTCAGCCTGAACATCTGCTATTGAAAGACGGAGATTTTCGTTTTTAGCCTTTATTTCATCAATCTCGTCGTTAATACTGTTAACCCTGTCGCTTTGATTTGACATGCGCAGTTCAAGCTCTTCAATAGCAAGTCTTGCCGCTTCTGTATCCCTTGCAATGGTAACGAGAGCGAGATTGATTTCCTCACTGCGGGCTCTTATTGCCTCACGCTTTTCAACAAGCTCATCAGCACCCTCATTAATAGCGTTCAACTCTGCCTCGGTGTCGCTGATTTGCTTTTGAACAGCCTCAGCCTCAGCAGTTGCGGTATCGTTTGCCTGCCGGAACAACATAATTCTGCCGTTTGCATTTTCCTTTTCACGCAACATTCCCGATTTTTGTTCATTCAGCAGCTTCAGCTTATCGTCTATAAGCTTATTGTCGCCCTCTGCTCTGATAAGCTCTTCCTTTGCGTTGCGAAGATCTGCGTCAGCACCTTGAAGATCTGCTCCGGCCTTATTGGCTTGCTCAAGTGCTTTTTTATAGTCAATGGCGGCAGTCTCGGCCTGAAGAGAAAGCTTTTCAGCCTCTGCCTTTAATTCTTCAATAAGATTAGCTCTTGAAAGAATACCTGCGCCCTTTGAACGGGAGCCGCCTGTCATAGAACCGCCGGGGTTCATAACCTGACCGTCAAGGGTTACTATTTTGTATTTGTTTTTATATCTCTTGGAAATGCCGATTGCACAATCAATATCTTCAACAACCATTACTCTCCCCAAAAGGTTAGAAACAATGTCCTTATACTGATTATCACACTCAACCAAATTAGCCGCGATATCCACAAAGCCGAAATTATCGTCTAAATCCTTTTCCTCCATATATCTTGGCTTAATTGCCGAGATAGGCAGGAAGGTGGCACGGCCTTGATTGTTTTGCTTTAAGTAATTGATAGCACGCTTTGCGTCAGCCTCGCTGCTTACAACCACATTTTGCATTGCCGCACCAAGGGCAACCTCAATTGCGGTTGAATACTCGTTATCAACGCTGATTAGCTGTGACAATGTGCCGTGAATACCTGAAAGTGCTTTAGACTGGCTTTGCTTCATTACCGCCTTAACGGCACCGGAAAAGCCCTCCATATTTTTCTCTAAATCCGCAAGCATGGAGGCTCTTGATTTTTTCTCTTCGAGGGTACGCATAATTTTGTCGTACTCTGCCTTTAGCTTTTCGGCATTATCGGTTTTTGTCTTAAGCTTAAGCTGATAGCCGCCCATTGAATTTTCATATTCATCAATACGTTCCTGTAAGAACTTTAGATTTTCTTCACTCTCATTCTTTTGGGCAGTGGTTATGTTAATCTCTTTATCAATTTCTGTTATGTTTTCATCAATAGTTAATTGACGGGCCTTGATTTCCTCAATTGAAGATATAGCCTGAGAGCATTTTACCTTGCAATCGGAAAGCTTTAAAGTAAGCTGTGAAAGAGTTGCGTTAAGACTGCTGTTCTTTCCGCTGATTTCTTCATTGTCGGAAATAATTTGGTTAAGCTCACCTGTTACATTGCGAAGCTCAAGATTTTTTTCATTTGCAAGCTCTTCATTTTTCTCAATAAAAGCTTTTTTCTCTGCAATTTGTTCTTCAAGGCTTGTGCTTGAATCATCTGCATCGCTGATGTCCGCCTGCAAGCGTTCAATGGTTTCGTTATTGTGCTGAAGAGTAGCGTTTAATACGCTGATTTCACCCTCCTTACGTAGGGCCTCCTCCTCAAATGCAGATGTGCCTATACGGCGTTGCTCAATTTCAAGGTTGATGGCAGTAATGCCTGCCGCTGCCTCCTCAATTTGACGTTCAATGTTTTCCAAATCCTTGCCGCAAAGCTCATAAGAGGCGTTAGCGGCGTCGATTTTATGCTCCTGCTCACGGAGTTCAACTGTAAACTTATTTATTTTATTAAGCCAAACGCCGATTTCAAGGGTTTTCTTTTCCTCGCTGAATTCAAGGAATTTTTTTGCCTTTTCGCTTTGAGATTTAAGGGGACCCACACGACCTTCAAGCTCGTTTAGAATATCCAAAAGGCGAACAAGATTTTCCTGCGCCTGCTCTAATCTGCGCTCTGCGTCCTTACGCTTATGACGAAAACGGCTTATTCCGGCGGCTTCCTCAAAAAGCTCGCGGCGTTCCTCATTCTTGGCAGAAATAATCGAATCGATTTTACCCTGTCCTACCATGGAATATCCGTCTGCGCCGAGGCCAGTGTCCATAAACAGCTCATGGACATCCTTACGACGAACAATTTCACCGTCGATTTTATATTCGCTTTCGCCGGAACGGTAATAACGGCGGGTTACGGTAACAATTTCGCCGTGATCCTTTAACGTACCGTCGGAGTTATCAAGAGTCAGTACAACCTGTGCAAAGCCAAGCGGTTTTCTTGTGGATGTACCGCCAAAGATAACATCCTCCATTTTTGAACCGCGGAGTGATTTGGTTGAGGTTTCACCAAGCACCCAACGAACTGCGTCGGAAATATTGCTTTTACCGGAGCCGTTTGGTCCTACAACGGCAGTAATACCCTTGCCGAAATTCAATTCTGTTTTGTCAGGGAAAGACTTAAATCCCTGCATTTCAAGTGATCTTAATAACATAAGCTTACCTATTTTCTAATAATTTTTAAATCGTCAACTTCAACCTTATCTGTAACAGTGACCTTAACATTATAGCCCTGCTCCATAAGGAAATATATATTTCTTTTCTGCTGTCCCTTAAGCTGTGAAACGCTTTTGGGGTTAACCATTATTTCATAGCTTGCCGGGGGATATTTCAAAATACGATTCAGCATGTATCTTGATTTTACAATTTCGCCGAAGGAATCATGAAATGCACCTGCAATCATATTTTTCTTTATATCGGGCGAGGAATGAAGCCCCAGCCTTATTACCGAAATGCCGTTAGCCTCAAACATGGGTACTAATTTTGTGCAAAGCTCAGCGGCGTCGTCAACTGTTTGGGGCTTATACAGTTCTTTTTCGTAAAGCTCGGCCAAATAAGTGTTTTTCAGCACAACCGTTGGATAAATTCTAACGGTTTTAGGCTTCAGGTTAATAATCTTTTTTGCCGTTTCAATTGCTTTATCGTCGGTATCCTGATAAAGTCCTGTCATCATTTGAAGGCCAAGCTCAAAGCCGTAGCCTTTAATTAGATTTGATGCATTAACAACATCCTGTGAGGAATGGCCGCGTAAATTTGCCTTTAAAACATCGTCGTCCATAGATTGAGCGCCGAGTTCAATTGCCGTAACGCCCTTACATTTAAGCAATGTCAAAATATCATCATCAATGAAATCCGGACGTGTTGATATCCTAATTCCCATAATTCTGTCGTTGTCAATATATTCGCAGGCAGTGTTTAACAGCTCTGTCATATAATTTCTGTCAATAGCCGTAAAGGAACCGCCGAAAAATGCAATTTCATAAACATATCCCTTGCGAGCCAAGGCAGTATCAATAGCTTGTCTAACCTCTTTAGATGATGGCTGGTCTTGCTTGCCGGTTATGGTTTTTTGATTGCAAAAGGAGCATTGCTGCGGACAACCGTTATGAGGAACAAAAATGCTTATATTTCCCTTTTTCATTATGACAACCCCATTAGCGAAAGCGCTTCTCTTGCAGCCTCCTGCTCGGCTTGTTTTTTTGATTTTCCTATGCCCCGACCTATAACATTTGAATTAAGGTGAACCTCTGCCGCAAAGCGTTTGTCATGGTCAGGTCCCGACTCTCCCACTAAAACATAGTTTAATGTTTCATCGGGATTTTGCTGAACAACCTCTTGAAGATAAGTTTTGTAATCTTTAAAGCTGATATGCTGGCTTTCAATCTCTTTTTCCAAAAAATGAAGAATGTGCCTTTTTGCCGGAGCCATACCTCCGTCAAGATAAATGGCCGCAATTAAAGCTTCAAAGGCATCCTCTAACACAGAGGGTCTGTCTGCTCCTCCGCAGGAGGCTTCGCCCTTGCCGAGGTAAAGATAACTGCCGAGGTCTATTTCCCGTGCGAACTGGGAAAGGGACTGGGTGCATACCAATGAGGATCGAAGCTTTGACAGCTTACCCTCGGGCATATTGGGAAATTTGTTATACAAATATTCTGCCGTTACAATTGAAAGCACGGCGTCACCCAAAAATTCCATTCTTTCGTTGCAGGGAATAGCAGTCTTATTCTCATTGGCATAGCTGGAGTGAGTCATAGCCTCAATCAATAGCTCCCTGTTTTTAAAGGTATATTCAATTTTTTCCTCAAGGGTGTGCAAATCAATTTTCATCTTTTAACTCGTTCTCTATTTTTTGTATTAAGTCGGTTTGCAAAAACCAAACCGCTTGCTTAATTGCATTTTTAAAGGTACGTGCGTCTGCCGAGCCGTGAGCCTTAATAACAGGCTTTTTAACGCCTAACATTACAGCACCGCCGTATTCCTTATAGTCAAACTGTTTTTTCATGTCATCAATACCCGATTTAACACCGAGATATGAAATTTTTGAAAGGGTGTTTTTATAGAAGGCCTTTTTTATTCCGTTCATCAAAACCTTTGCAACGCCTTCGTAGGTTTTTAAAATCAAGTTTCCCGTAAAGCCATCAGCTACAATAACATCTGCGTCGCCAAAGGGAATCTGCCTGCCCTCAATATTACCGATAAAGTTATAGGGCGCACCGCTCATAAGAGCGTAGGCCTCTTTAACGGTGGCGGTACCCTTGGTTTCCTCGCTTCCGTTATTGGCAAGGGCAACTCTTGGATTTTCATAACCCATAACATTTTTCATATAAATTGAGCCAAGCAAGCCAAACTGATATAAAAATTCAGGCCTGCACTCGGCATTTGCGCCGCAATCCATAAGCAGAATAGGCTTTTCGGCGCTTGGCATAATTGAAGCAATTGCAGGACGCTTAACACCCTTAATTCTTTTTGTAATAAGGGTTGCACCAACGGTTATTGCGCCGGTATTGCCTGCACTTACAAAGGCGTCGCCTGCGCCCTCGTTAAGGAGCCTAAAGCCCACAGCGAGAGATGAATCGGGTTTGGCCTTTAGCACGGACTTGGGATCGTCGCACATGGTTATTACATCTCCGGCGTGATAAACGGAAATGTTTTTTATATCAAGATTGTTTTTCTTTAAACAATCGTCAATTTTATTTTTATCGCCAACAAGCAAAATTTCATCAATACCAAATTCCTCAATTGCTAAAATTGAGCCTTTTATGATTTCAAGGGGCGCATTATCGCCGCCCATTGCATCAACTATAATCTTCATTGGACTATCCTCCGCAGGTTATTCTGCAATAGCTAAGTTTTCCAAAGCTCTGTCAGCCAGCGCAGAATAACGCTCTCTTTTATCTTTGATTTTAGGCTCAATAGGCGGTAAAATACCAAAATTTGCACCCATTGGCTGAAAATTTTTCACTGTTTCATCGCTTATGTAATCGGTAAGTGCGCCAAGCATTGTATATTCGTTAAGCAACAACGGTTTTCTGCCATCTGCTCGGCGGACTGCGTTAATACCTGCCAGAAGCCCCGATGATGCAGATTCCATATAACCCTCCACTCCGGTAATTTGACCTGCGAAAAATATATTTTCATTTTTTCTCAGGCTGAAATCCTTGTTAAGGAGTCTTGGAGAGTCTAAAAAGGAATTCCTGTGCATAACGCCGTATCTTACAAATTCGGCATTTTCAAGCCCCGGAATCATGGAGAAAATACGCTTTTGCTCGCCGAACTTTAGGTTAGTTTGAAATCCCACAAGATTGAACATTGTGCCCTTGCTGTTTTCCCGTCTAAGCTGAACGCATGCCCAAGGCCTGTGTCCGGTGGCAGGATCAACCAATCCCACCGGCTTCATAGGGCCGAATCGGGGAGCGTCAAGACCTCGCTTTGCCAATTTCTCAATAGGCATACAACCCTCGTACACATCAAAATCGTGAACAACTGCCCCCTCGCCGTTAACAAGCTCGCTGATAAAGCTTTCATATTGAGCCTTATTAAAGGGACAATTAATGTAATCATCATCGCCGCCACGGTCATATCTTGAAGCGCCGAACGCCTTTGACATATCAACACTCTCGGCGGTAACAATCGGTGCGGCGGCATCATAAAAGGATAAATAATCGCCGCAAAGCCTTTTAATTTCCTCGCTTAGCACGCCGTCGGTTAACGGGCCTGTTGCTATAATCAGTATTTCGTCATCGGCAGGGGAAATTTTTTCAAACACCCTGTTTTCAACAGTGATATTAAGGTGACTTTTTATTTTTTCGGTAACATTTTTGGAAAAGATATTTCTGTCAACCGCAAGGGCCCCGCCTGCCGGTACTGCACATTCTCTGGCAATAGGGACGGTAAGAGAGCCCAGCCTTGCCATTTCTTCCTTTAGAAGACCGGCGGCGCTGTCAAGCCTTGCCGCCTTAAGGGAATTGGAGCAAACCAATTCCGCAAAATCATTATTTTTATGTGCCGGTGAACGCTTAACAGGCTTCATTTCCACAAGGGTAACCTTGTAGCCTGACGTTGCAATCTGCCATGCCGCCTCACAGCCTGCCAAGCCGGCACCAACAACTGTAAATTTTTTCATATTACTTTTTTCTCGGTACGGGCTTTGTAAATCCGCAGCCCTCGGTGTCCGGGCAATAAAGCACGTTACCCTTGCGACGGAACAATGATTTACCGCACTTTGGACAAACCTCCTCCGATGGTAAATCCCAAGTCATAAAGTTACAGCTTGGATAATTGGAACAGCCATAGAATGATGTTCCGCGCTTTGTTTTCTTCTCAATAACATCACCGCCGCATTCAGGACATCTCGCTTTAGTCTTGAAAACAAGGGGTTTTGTGTTTTTACATTCGGGATAACCGGGGCATGCAAGGAATTTGCCGAAACGGCCAACCTTTACAACCATATTTCTTCCGCACTTTTCGCAGACAACGTCGGTTTCTTCCTCTTTAAGCTTGATTTTAACGCCCTGCATTTCCTTTTTAGCCTTTTCGAGGGGTTCCTCAAAATCGTTGTAATAAAGCCTGATCATTTCGATATAGTCCTTATCACCGGAGTCAATTTTATCCAAATCAGCCTCCATTTTTGAGGTGTATTTTACATTAACTATATTGGGAATTTTATCCTCCAAAAGATTTGTTACAGCCTCGCCAAGCTCGGTGGGAACAAATTGCTTACCCTCACGCACAACATATTCCTTTGAAAGGATTGTGCTTGTAATGGTAACATAGGTAGACGGTCTGCCAACGCCGTTTTCCTCAAGTGCCTTTGTCAGCGAAGCTTCTGTATATCTTGCCGGAGGCTGAGTGAAATGCTGATTGCCCAAGATTGACTTAAGCTTAAGCACATCACCCTCTGCCATAGCAGGTAACGGTGCTTCTGCGGCAGTTTTAGCGGTGTCATCGGTTTTTTCCTCGTACAAGGCGGTAAAGCCGTCAAACTTAACTGTATAGCCGTTTGCGTTGAAAATATAACCGTTTGCCTCAATCTCTATTTTCATGGTTTCCTGAACACAGGATTCCATAAGGGAAGCAATAAAGCGTTCCCATACAAGCTTATAAATCTTGTATTGATCGGAGGTAAGAGAATCCTTAACGCTGTCGGGAGTTACATTTGGCATTGAAGGCCTGATTGCCTCGTGGCCGTCCTGAGCATTGCCCCTTGTTTTATAAAATCTCGGCTTTGCGGGCAAATACTTTTCACCGTAGGTATTACGGATATACTCATCACCTGCCGCTCTTGCCTCGTCAGAGATACGAAGAGAGTCGGTTCTCATATAGGTGATTAAACCCACTGTGCCGAGTCCTTTAACATCAACGCCCTCATAAAGCTCCTGTGCGGCCTTCATGGTTCTGCGAGCCTGGAATGAAAGGCGGCGTGACGCCTCCTGCTGAAGAGTTGAGGTAATAAACGGCGGAGTCGGGTTTTTCTTTCTTGTGCCCTTTTTCACCGACTTTACTACATATTCGGCGTTTTCAAGGTCCATTAGTATTTTGTCGCTGTCTTCCTTGCAGGCAATATTTTTTTCTCCAAGCTTGAGCTTATTACCTTGGGGATCTGACGCTAAAATCGCGCTGAAGGTCTTTCTTTCAGGGGGATTGGTAAACTTTGCATCAACTGACCAATATTCTTCAGGCTTAAATGCTCTAATCTCGTTTTCTCTGTCAACTACAAGGCGAAGAGCTACCGATTGAACACGGCCGGCTGAAAGGCCGCGTCTTATTTTTTGGCTTACAAAGGGAGAAAGCTTATAGCCGATAAGCCTGTCAAGAATACGGCGGGCCTGCTGAGCGTTTACAAGATCAATATCAATTTGCCTTGGCTGTGCCATACCGTTTTTAACGCCTGTTTTGGTAATTTCATTAAAGGTTACACGATTAGCGTCGTTCATATCCAAATCAAGGATTGTTGCAAGATGCCAGGAAATTGCTTCTCCCTCACGGTCAGGGTCGGTTGCAAGATAAACATAATCAGCCTTATCTGCCTTTTTCTTTAAATCCTTAACAAAATTTTCCTTGCCCTTGATAATGGCGTATTTAGGTTCAAAATTGTTATCAATATCAACACTGAGCCTTGCAGGAGGAAGGTCACGAACATGGCCCATAGATGCAATTACATCATATCCCTTACCAAGATAGCCCTTAATGTTTTTTGCCTTTGCAGGCGACTCTACAATTACTAATTTTGACATATATTTAATCTCCTTATATATGAAAGCGGCACTGCGCAAATCATTTCAATTTATATCTTTTTCCCGAAGTGCTTACAACAAGCCCCTTCATTTCAAGCATGGTAAGTGCAACTAACACTTGATTAGAGTTTAACGAGGATTTATTAATCACATCGTCAATTCCCGTAAAACTTTGGTTAAGCGCATTATATACCAACTGTTCATCGCCCTTAAGCTCCATTGCAAGTTCCTGCCTTTTAACAGCCATTGCTCTGTCTTTTGCGATGCTTTCAAATTCCAGTTGCTGCGTTTTAGGGGAGTTTGCCGATTTATCAACACCCTCGTCAAAAAGCTCCCTTGCGGTTTTAAGTTTTGACAAATCCAAGCTTTTAAACTGTTGGGCATAGCCCTCCACCAAAACCGACGGTGAGGTTGCTACTATTGCGCCGTCGTCGATGAGCTTGTTTGTGCCGTAAAAATTGTAATCAAAGATTGATGCAGGAACGGCATAAATATCCTTGCCCTGCTCAGCAGCATAGCCGGCAGTTATCAGCGAGCCGCTTTTAACCCCTGCCTCAACAACCAATAAGCCAACACATAAACCGCTTATAATTCGATTTCTCATAGGAAAGGTTTGCTTGGTTGCCGGTGTGCCCGGAGGATATTCCGTAATAAGCGCGCCGTTTGATTTTATTTCATCCCTCAGGGATTGATTGGATTTTAAATAATCATTGCCAAAGCCGTTACCTAAAACGGCTACGGTTTTTGCACCTGCCGAAAGAGCGCCCTTATGTGCGGCACTGTCAACACCGATAGCGCCTCCGCTGACAACCAATGCACCGCAGAGAGCAACGCCCTTTGCCATAACACCGGCGCATCTAATTGCGTAGGTGGATGCCTTTCGGGTGCCCACAATTGAGATAACAGCATAATCGTCAATATTCGGCAACACGCCGTCAACATAAAGCACAGCCGGAGGGTTGGCAATCTCCCGTAGTCTTTGGGGATATTCCCTGTCATCATAGGCTATTATTTGCCAATTATTATCCCTACATTCGGCAATAATCCTGTCTGCCTCGTTTATATTATATTTTGAAATTCTGTCAATCTGTTTAGATGTTAAAACAGGGCTCATTCTAAGCTCAATGATATTTGTGTTATAAAGCTTTTCCACCGAGCCGAAGTATTCCAAAATTTCTTTAAATCTTGCTCCTGCACCCAAGCACTGCTGAAGCCAAATCCAATATCTTTTGTTTGACATTATCTCAGCATCTCCCACATGGTGATTGATGCGGCAACGGCGGCATTAAGGCTTTCGGCTCTGCCAAGCATGGGCACGGTGATAATATCGTTTGATGCGTCAATAATGCATTGCTCCACGCCGTTAGCTTCATTACCGATTACACAGGCACTTTTTCCGGAAAAATCAACATCTTTAATGCTTAATGCATTTTTGCTTGGTACTGTTGAATACACCCTGTACCCATCGTTTTGAACAGTTTTAATGAACTCCGATAAATTACCGACTCCCAAAACATTCATTCGCAGTACGGAGCCCATTGAAGCACGAACCGCCTTTGAGTTATAAATATCGCAACAGTTATATGTTATAACAGATGATATACCGAGAGCCTCGCCCGTACGAATAATTGAGCCGACATTTGATGGGTCCTGAACATTATCGAGAATAATTATTTTATCCCCCAGAGGCTCTTGGGTTTCCTTCATTTTGCAAACGCAAAACACGCCCTGGCTTGTTGATGTTTCTCCAAGCTTTTCTGCTATCTCCTCGCTAATAAGATATGAACTGTCTGCAAGGGCGATAACACAATCGGCATTTTCGGTATATTTACCATAGGCGTCTTGGGTAATTAAAAACAGGCTAACCTCATAAACAGAATTAAGGACATCAAAGCAAAGCCTTGCCCCCTCTAAAACAAAGGATTTATTCTCCTGCCTTGCTTTAGAAGATGTTAAAAGCCTTTTTGTGTCCTTAATAAGCTGATTGTTTTTACTTGTAATTATATCAAGTGTGATTTTTCCCATACACATCTCCGTTGCGTGCCATAAATAAATTTCGTTTAAAATAAATCACAATTATTTTATTTTTAAATAATATACATTATATTGTTTAAAAAATCAACAGTTAAAATAAGATTTTTACAATGTTGTAAAAACTTAATCCGTAGGAATTACCCATTCGTAGTTTTCATAGTTTTGCTTAATTTTTTCATAATTCTTTGGCGGTGCCTTTCTTTCAAACTCATAATTAATGCCGTTTTCCTCGCACCATTTTACAACCTTGTCGGTAAAAACCAAATACTCGCTGTACATCATAAAATCCGGGTCCAAATCATTCCAGTCAATAAATATTCTTACTCTGATGCTTAATCTTTCGTCATCGGGCTTTGTTAAATATTCCCTGACTTTTTCGTTTTTAAACTGATTTACGTAAAAATCAATCATATCGCAGTCATCAAACCATATAAATTTTACATATCTTTCGGTATCTATATTTTTTTTGCCTGCAAAATCCTCATTATCAATGAATTTGTATCTTTTTTTGTCAAACCAAAAAAAGCAATCCAAATATTCGCCGTAATAGAAATCACTGTAATCATATACACTATAATCAATTAAATCATCATACTTTTTGTTAATATTCAATTTCTTCATACTAAATTCTTCCTTTCGTAATTAGATAATACGGTATTGTTTTTCTGTTATTTTTTTAATAGTATTTAGGCACTCTCCACCTATAATCGGCTTTTAGCTGAGGTGCTTCAAGGTATTCCTTGCTTGGATTTTTTACCTTAAATTTGTAATTTATGTTATTTTTTTCGCACCAATTAACAATTATTTCGGTTAACACAAGGTACTGATTATAAAACAAAAATTCGTTACTGTAATCATTATCCCCTGCCACGCTTGCCATAAAAGACATAAGCTTTTGATCGTCATCAATGCTCATCAATTCCTTTTTCAGCGTATCGTTGTAAATATTATTATAGTAAAAATCCTTTACATGATATGCCGGGTCAAACCAAACAAAACGAACATATCTGTTTTTATCAATATTTCCCTTTTTCAAAAGTTTTTCATTATGAATAAACTTATAGGATTTTTTATCAAACCAATAAAAATCGTCTTGATAATAGTCCCTTGACACCCATAACACATAACTGTATTCTGCTAATTTTTTGTACTTTTTGTTAATGTTTAATACCTTCATATTTTCTCCTTTAGCAAAGCAATTTTTAACGCAGAGTAAGGGCAAATCAGCCAATTTATACCACGGTTTGGATTGCCCTTTATTGCCTATTAATTAAAAGATGAATACCAATCGCGATTGCGATAGCTTTTATAAATAGTTTCAATGTCATTTGTGGGAATAATCCACTCATGCTTCAAATAGCTTTGTTTGAGAGCTTCGTATCTTTTTGGCGGTGCCTTTCTTTCAAACTCATAATTAATGCCGTTTTCCTCGCACCATTTTACAACCTTGTCCGTAAAAACCAAATACTCATTATATTCGCCGAATTCGTTTAAAGAAAGATTACTGTTTAGATAAAAAAATTTTTTCTTAAAAAGAACTCCATTCTTAAGCCCTTATATTCATCATCGGTAGATAAATATTCTGTAACACGTTCATCATTACAAAAATCTATATAAAAGTCGACCATATCACACTCATCAAACGAAATATATCTTACATATCTGTTTTTATCTAAATCATCAGCATTTTTAATATCTTCGTTGTAGATAAATCTATATGTTTTTTTATCAAACCAATAAAAACGATAGAGTTGTTCGCCACGGTATACACAATACGAATCATAGGTACTACAAATTCTCAATTTTTTGTACTTTTTGTTGATATCAAGTTTTTTCATATAAAACTCTCCTTACTTTAATTTATTATATCATAACTGCGAGGCAAAGCAAAGAGTAAACAGTCGACTGCAAATCAGCCAAAGGATGATATAAAAAATCCACCGAATAATCGGTGGATTTAAAACAGCATTATTTTGTAAGTGCGGCCTTTGCAGTTTCTGTAAGGGCTGTGAAAGCCTCTGCGTCGCAAACAGCAATCTCTGAAAGCATTTTTCTGTTAAGATAAATGCCTGCCTTCTTAAGGCCGTTCATAAAGGTTGAATAGTTCATACCGTTCATCTTGCAGGCAGCAGAGATACGGGTAATCCATAATCTTCTAAAGTCTCTCTTCTTTTGCTTTCTGCCGATATATGCATACTGACCGCTCTTCATTACAGCCTGCTTAGCTGTTTTAAAGAGAGCGTGCTTTGAGCCGTAATAGCCCTTAGCTGCCTTTAATACCTTTTTTCTTCTTTTGCGAGTCGCCATAGCGCCTTTAATTCTTGCCATTGTTAATTACCTCCGATTTATAGTTAATGCCCTTAATTACTTGTAAGGAACGAGTCTCTTGCATTGCTTTTGGTTTGTAACATCAGCAACTACTTGCTTACGAAGATTTCTCTTACGCTTTGTTGACTTTTTAGTAAGGATGTGAGAGGTATAAGCGTGAGCTCTCTTAACCTTGCCGCTCTTTGTTGTCTTAAAACGCTTTTTAGCGCCGCTATGTGTCTTAATTTTTGGCATAATTTATTCCTCCATTAATTAAATACAAAATTATTTTGAAGCCTTTGGAGACATAAACATAAGTATCTGTCTGCCTTCAAGCTTTGGTTTTTTATCAACTACTGCATCATCAGCCAATTCGTCTGCAAAGCGCTGCATATTGGTTTCACCCAGCTCGGGATGAGCCATTTCTCTTCCGCGAAGACGAATGGAAACCTTTAGCTTATCGCCCTTTGAAAGGAACTTTCTTGCCTGATTTACCTTTGTGTTAAAATCGCCGATGTCGATATTAAGAGAAAGTCTAATCTCTTTGGTTTCAACAATTTTTTGCTTTTTGCGATTTTCCTTTTCACGCTTAGCCTGCTCATAGCGGAATTTTGAATAGTCCATAATCTTTGCAACAGGCGGCTTTGCCTGAGGAGCAATCTTAACAAGGTCCTTGCCGTTGGAATCTGCAATAGCCTGAGCCTCTTTTGCACTCATAATGCCGAGCTGTTCGCCGTCTTCGGAAATTACTCGTAATTCCTTATCTCTGATTTCGCCGTTAAGCTGTGGAGCATCTTTGCTGATAAAAAACACCTCTTTGATAAAATTAAAAGTACGAGCAAAAACACGCTCGTACCCTCAATAAATCCAAATGAATCTTATTGCCCTTTTTGCAATGCTTGAGGGGAGAACGTTATGCTCTTCTTTGTTTTGACGGTGTTATATTAACACACGCATATATGTTTGTCAAGCATAAATTTGCAATATTTTTGCCGGATAAAAAAATTCATTTTTTATTCATATTTAGCCATATATATGCCGTATATTCAACCCTCGTTGCATACAAAAATTACTTCTTAGTATAGAGTATATGTTTAAAGTTAATTCCGTCTACGGTATAATCCGTTAACTGCTTTGAATGGTATTCGTCCTTGTTAAAGCTTGGGAAGAAAACGTCGGCATCTTGGCAGACATCGTCAATCTCGGTTAGATAAAGCTTATGGGCATATTGCAAAAACTCACTGTAAATTCTGCCGCCGCCGATAATGAACACCTCATCGTTTTTTGCAAGCTCTAAAGCCTCGTTAATTCCAAGGGCAATTTCTCCGCCGTCGGCAACGTAATCACTATTGGATGTAATCACAATATTTTGTCTGTTAGGTAAAGCATGGGGTAAGGATTCAAAGGTTTTTCTGCCCATAATTACAGTATTACCCGTTGTCATTTCCTTAAAAAATTTCATATCCTCGCGGAAATGCCAAATAAGGTCATTTCCCCTGCCCAATTCATTGTTTTTGCCGATAGCGGCAATAATGGAAATATTCATACACACCTCTTACTGTGAAATAGGAAAAGAAATTTTGCCAAGATGCTGATAATCAATCAGCTTAACATCCTTGCAGTCTCTTGAAGAATCAAACTTAAAGAAATCGTCTACATCCGGATTAAGCCAAAGCTTTGGTGCAGGCAAATCGCCCTGTTCATCCATACGGCGAATTTGCTCCTTAATTCCGTCAATTTGATTTACATAAATATGAGCGTCCTTAATGCTCCAATCCATGGTGCCCGGCTTAAGTCCGCAAACCTGTGCAAGCATACACAAAAGGGTTGCGTACTGAGTAACATTAAACGGCAAGCCCAGGGGAACATCGCAGGAACGCTGATGCACCCAACAATTAAGGTAGCCGTCGGTAACATCCCACTCACTGCTCCATACACAGCTGGGCAAAACAGCGGTATCAAGATAATCGTTTTGCCAAAGAGTCATAACCATACGCCTGTCCTCGGGATGATTTTTAAGCTTATCTATTAAATTTTGAGTCATTTGAAACTTATTAACAATATATCCGTAGGCCGTGCCGATGGTGTGGGCATACTCCTTGCCAAATTCCTTGTGTATCTCTTTTTTTACAAGCCTGCCGTTTTCGTCCGGCAGCATTTGAGTGGCTGTCCAAATACCGTTTTCATCAATTTCCCACTCGTTCCAGATTTTAACATCACGCTCCTGAAGCCAACGAACATCATTTGATTGTGCCTGATAAATCCAAAGCATTTCAAGCACCGCCTGGCGTATAAAAAGCTGCTTGGTTGTTAAAATAGGAAACTCCTTTGACAAATCAAAATGAAAATGATGCGAGGGTACTTTTACGGTATTTGTGCCGGTTCTGTTTTCAACTTCAACACCTTCGCTTAAAATTTTTCTGCAAAGGTCAAGATAATCCTTATCCCATTTAGACATAAAATCATTCCTCAAAATTTTTTAACATTATAGCAAATATTAATCCTCTTTCCAAGGATATTTTTCCTGAAGCCTTAAAAACTCATTATAATCCTCGGCAAAGTGAAATTCCTTATTTAAATCCGAATAAAAGTAGATATATTTCGTTTCAGGGTAATTCACCGTTGCGTTCATAATTGCATCTCCGGAATTGGTGATAGGCCCTGACGGAAGCCCTTGACAGCGATAAGTGTAATACGAATCGTAGGTTTCCTGTGAAAAGCCGTATTCATCACGGAGCTTTGCGGCATAGAAATATGTTACATCGGATTCCAGCTTCATTCCCATTGAAAGCCTGTTCATAAATACCGAGGCAATATTGTATGCCGACTCGTTGGTAAAGGCCTCCTCCTGAACAATTGATGCAAGAGTAACAAGCTCAAAAAGAGTCATATTGTGTTTTTCGCAAAACTCGGTCATATCATCTGTAATATGCTCGTCAAATGCTTCAAGCATTTGTGCGACCACATCCTTCGGCTCACTGTTTTTGGCAAAGTTATATGTGGCGGGGAACAAAAATCCCTCTAACTGATAGCCGATTAAATCATTGTCGGGAATTGACTGCAGGAAATCGTAATCATAACCGTCCTTGCTTTTACAGGCCTCTAAAAATCCCTCGGCGGAGCATATACCGTTCTCCTCAAGTATTACCGCCATTTCCATGCAGTTTTTACCCTCGGGGAAGGTCACCTTAACTCCCTCGTGAGAGATATCGGGGTTGTTTAGCTTGTCAAAGATTTGCTCATAGCTCATATCCGCACTAAGCTCATATTCGCCGTTTATGTATACAAAATCGGGATGGTATTTATCCATCCAATTAGTCCAAACCATTGATGAAATAACAATTTCGTTGTTATAAAGCTTTTGGCCGACCTCGTATTCAAAATCCTTGCTTTCAATTACCAAGGTGTATTTTGTATTCTTTTGATTGGTTCCGTTAATATCGTTTTTAACGGTAACAAGGGCATATCCGCCTATGCCGACGGCGGCAATTATCAAAACTAAAATGATAACAACTATACCCGATACCTTTGATTTTTTCTTACTCATATTCATTTCCTTATCATAGGCAGATGCTTAATGCCTCTGTCAATTATTTCGTTGTTTGAAATCAGTTTAAAGCCTAAGCCTTCATAAAACCCTACGGCGTGCAATTGAGAGTCAACATAAATCTCTTTAGCGCCCATTTGAATTGCCTTATCACACAAGGCGGTTACCAAATCTTTACCCACGCCCTTGCCACGGCACTGCTTAGTTACTGCAATTCTGCCGATTTTAAAGCCGTCGGGGATTTTAGCTATTCTTCCCGTTGCAATTGCTTTGCCGTTTTCAAAAGCCAATGCGTATACGGTTTGAGCAGAGCTGTCATATTCATCAAGCTCCTGTTCAGGTATTGCACCCTGTTCATTCTCAAAAACTGCGTTTCTGATAGCCATAACCTGACTGAAGTCAGCAGACATATAATCTATAAATTCTATTTTCATATTAAAGCATCCACCCAAATAGAATTTGCTCAACAGCAGTTAATATTCTAACACAAAAGCCGATAAAATGAAATACCATATTTAAAATAATACGATTGACTAATCAATATTTTTAAATTATACTATCATTGATATTTTTTGGAGGGATGCTAATGCCGATTTATGATATTGCCGGATTAAAGGTTAAAATTAATCAATGTGGCGGAAGAACAGAAAAGCAGGGCGTTGCATACCTTGCTGAAAATCAGGATGAAAACCAACATATTGATATTGATATATCCGTTGACGATAATAGAGTAAAGGAAGCAATGGCTGAGCATCCCGAGCTTAATCAGGATGATTGGGAATATATGATTACCGGCTCCGATTTCTATAAGGCGGCGATAAAATACAAGGGTATTCTTCTTCATTCCTCCTGTGTGGTTGTTGACGGTGTTGCCTACGCATTTTCCGCCGATTCGGGAGTAGGGAAATCAACCCACACCCAACTGTGGCTGAAAAAATTCGGTGACAGGGCATACATTCTAAATGACGACAAGCCCTGTATACGTATTATTGATAACAGGGTTTATGCCTGTGGCACGCCCTGGAGCGGAAAATACGATTACTCTACACCGGCAATAGTTCCTCTTGGGGGTATATGCTTTTTAAAGCGCGGTGAAACCAACAGTATCAAACCGGCGGACACAAAAAAAGCCGTGTTTAACGTATTCAGTCAAACCATTCACAGACTGGGTCCTAATGCAATGGAGAGGTTGTTTGACATTTTGGAATTTATTTTCGGCAATGTTCCTATTTACGAATTGGAATGTAACATTTCAGGAGAAGCGGTTGAAACCTCCTATAACGCAATGAAAAGAAGCAAAGAGGATTTAACATAAATGAAAAAGATATTGTCAATATTTTTGTCGGTTTTACTTTGCATTTTATTGGCAGGCTGCAGTTCAGGCGATAACAGTGACGAAGCAATCTTAGAACAGCTTACAGAGTTTTCCACAACCGCTGTCAGCTCCGAGGGTGAAACAGAAGCCGTTAACGAAAAAGAGACAAGCGGGCAAGACAATGTTGTGACTGAGCAAATCAGCAGTACAAAAATCACTGATAAGGATAATACTTCTTCAAGCAAAGCCGAAGAAAAAACTACTGCGGCACAATCGACGACCAAGGAAAGCAAAGAAAACAGTACCGTTACAACTGCTAAAACCACTACTGAGAAGACCGCAAGCACAACCGCTGTTACAAAGTCCAATGTAAAAATATGCTATATTACCATTGAGTGCAAATCAATTCTTGACCACCTTAATGATTTAAAGGACGGTCATACGCCCTATTTGCCGAAAAACGGTTATTTCTTAAACAATTACAAATGCACATACAAAGAGGGCGACACGGCTTATGACATTTTAAACAGAGCCTGCGAGGAAAACAACATAAAGCTAACATCAAAAAACAGTGGTTATGGCGTTTATGTTGTTGGCATAAATAATATTGATGAAAGGGATTGCGGTGAGCAAAGCGGCTGGTTATACAGTGTAAACGATAGCTTTCCTGCAATCAGCAGTGATAAGTTTTCCGTATCCCCCAATGACAGAATTCTATTTACTTACACCTGTGAATACACATAAAAAACACTCTGCAAAGCAGAGTGTTTTTTCTTGTTAATTTTATTCATCCTCGCTGAAATCAACCTGAAAAATCTCTTTTTCATCGGGATTGGCAGGGGGAAGATGCATCTTGCCTTCCCTTTCCTTTTTGGCGTTAAGCTCCTCAATATATTCGTTGCGAAGCTGTGCGTTATTCTCTCTTACGGCGTTAAATTCGGTATTCTTATTTTTGAAATATCTGTAATTTCTAAAAAGCATTATAACGCCAACTACAATTGCCAAAGCACCCACCATTGTTGCTATTTGAATAACAGTGAGCCAACAATCCTTTATTGCCGGATTGTAAATCGGGTTGGAGCAATACCTGTAAGCGTCTGTAAAGCCCATACGATTTGAAATTTTAGGCACAAGCACCAACAGATACCCGGCGGTAACAATGCCCATTCCAATGTAACTGTACTTACGGTGTCTGCCGTAATTTATTAAATCAAGAACCACAATTGAGGCAATCATAAGCACAGCCGGAGCAATTATCAAATAAACCATTGTTTTGCTTTGAGCAAGCTTGAACAATCTAACATTTGCCGTGGCGCTTCCGCCGAAATACTCATTGGCGGCGTCAACCACCAAGCATGCCGCCTTTGAAACATCGGCATCGGTGGAGCTAATGTTATTTTGATTGCAATACTCCGTCATGGAAGACTTGATGGAGTTATACAGTTCTTCGTCCTTGGAATATGTGGTTGAATAGCTGTAAAGGAAATTTTCTGTTGCTTTATTGAAAATAACGTCAATATCTCGGCTGCTTATTGATTTTGTTAAAACCTCCACAGGCACATCTACCCGGCCGTCATATTTTTCAAGCTCGGCACTAAAGCCCTCTATTGCCTGTTGCTCATAATTTTGCATTTTTGATTCAATAAAGGAAGATGACGAGAAAATTCCAATAATTCCAATGCTGAAGGTCAACATAAAAATTGACACGGCCAATACCATTGAAAGAAGGAAGTTTAAGGCCATCATAAGGTAATACTTTAATTTATCCTTATTCAAGCTTGTCACCTCCGTTCACTAAATCTGCAATGTAAACAGTGTAAAGATTTTCGTCGTCAGCATCGTAAAAATCTGTATACGGCAGGCATAGAACCAAGGTGTTTTCTTTTAAGCACGATTCCAGAGAGTCTTCATCAACACCGTATATAATATCGCTTATTTTATATTGGTAATAGGAATGCTTGTATGGTTCAAAATCAATTTCATCGCCGATATTTGCACGGTGAAGATAATTCAGCTGGCTTTTTGTATTGGTGCCGGTAACCACCATTGCGCCGTTGCCCCAAGGCTCCGTTGAGCTGCTAATCATATTCAGGGCGTCAATCTCGGTATTTGAATTATATATAACCGCACAATTAATATTCACTTTAGGAACACTGATGTTGCCGATATATGTATCGTCTTCAAGCTCGCTAAAGCTGTTGTAATCGGTTAATGAGTACTGAGCGACATCAATCTCATTGGCAGTAACAGGTGTGTCTTTATTACTGGATGCCGCCAATTTCGGCATAAGCACGCAGGTTATTGACACTGCCAAAAGTGTTACTACCAACGGAACAAGAATTGAGCGCCTCGCAAAATTAAACAATAAGGAGTTCATACAATCCCCCACAAATAAAGAATATATTAATTATATAACATTTGCTCTAAATAAGCAAGTGTCAACAAGGGTAATTTATATTTTTGAAAGGTTTGAGTTATTTTTCGGTAGCAATAAATCATATTTATCACTAGGCAATAAAGAGTGATGAAAGGGAGAGATTTATGCTATCGGCACTACTGTCAGCACTGAGTGCAAATATTTTATACTTTATTTTGCACATTCAAAACGGTTCTTCATTTCCAAAGCCGTTAAATTCAAAGGAGGAATATGCATATCTTGAAAAAATGGCACACGGTGACAAAAACGCCCGGGCTGTTTTAATTGAAAGAAATCTTAGGCTTGTCAGCCATATTGTAAAAAAATACTATTCAAAAACCAATGATACCGACGATTTAATTTCCATAGGCACAATAGGATTAATAAAAGCAATTGACACCTTTGATTACACAAAAGGCACAAGACTTGCCACATACGCCTCAAGATGCATAGAAAACGAAGTGCTTATGCATTTTCGCAACATAAAAAAGCAAAGCAATGATATTCATTTGGGTGATGCAATTGACACAGATAAGGACGGAAATCCACTAACAATTGAGGACATAATCAGCGACAGCAACGATTTAGCTGAAAATCTTGAAACGAAAACACAGTGGGAGCAGGTTTCAAAAATTATAGAAAATATGCCCGACCAGCGTGAAAAAGAAATAATCATTTTGCGATACGGCTTAAACAACAAGAGACCGCTTACTCAGCGGGAGGTAGCGGATAGGCTTAACATCAGCCGTTCTTATGTATCAAGAATTGAGAAAAAGGTTTTGGCAGATATAAGAAAACGGGTAAAATAGAAAACGCCCTTGGCAAACAAATTGCCAAGGGTGTTTTTCGCAGTTATTTAATGAATTTAATCATTTCGAGAGCGGCATTAATATCGCCGTCTACCTTAAGCTTGCCTGTTGTGAAAGCAACAACCGGATCAAGCTTGCCGTTGATAAGCTTAATAAAGTTTGTGCCGTTCATGGTGATGATAGCATTTCTGTCATAATATTCATAAGGCTCAACATTAACCTTGCCATCTTTAATTTCGATATAAAAGATGCCGTTTACAGATTTTCCTTCAATGTTGATTTGGAAAGCCATTGTGCCCTGAACAGATGAAACGTTAGCATCGCTGAACTTATTTCTTGTAGCTTCAACAATTGACTCATAAGTCATAGCCATAATATGTACCTCCTATTTATTTTTTAGAATTGTAACACAAAATCAACATAATATCAAGTGTTTTAAGTCGACACAATATGTCAAAATAATAAGGGCGGAAAAATCCGCCCTGTGTTTTTATTTACATTCACTGAACATATCAATCAAATCTTGGTTTGTATATGACTTGTCCGGTTCGCCCATAGTAATGGAATATGTTTCAATTACAATTGCGTCGTCTCCGCTGGCGTAAATTGCAATGGTAGCGCTAACATTTACAGAAAAGCCAAAGTATTCGGTTTCTGCTGTATAGTCATAGCATTTATATTCATTGCCGCCTATTGTTTTTTTGTATTCCTCGCCTTTTTCAAGTTCAACGCCGAGTTCAGATAACTCATCGTTGGCTTCTTCAATATCATCCTCAAATATTTTCAAAAGGTCACCG
>JBJEPI010000039.1:37421-39148 GCA_051881175.1 Eubacterium sp. | reverse complement strand
TTTATCATTTCATAAAGGCTGTCGACGGTTGTTCCCTCACCGTTTACGGAAAACGCCGTGAGCATTATTACTATTGCATCATTTCCGGCAATGTGAACCGCAACAGAAATGTCACAGGTCACATTTACTCCGTTTATATCAACATTTCCGTTATAATCATAGCAATCATAATCGGCATTTCCTATGGTTTTTGTATAGTTTTTTTCACATTTTACATTTATACTGCTGTCATCAAAAACGGCCTTTCCGCTTTTCACCATATCGGCAATGGTTTTTGAATCAAGAGAACAGGCTCTGGCGTTTATATTTCCGTCAAAATAGAACACCTCTATTCCGGCGGGTAATTCTCCGTCGCCGGCGGACACATAAGCCTCAAAGTATTCCCTTTGATTTACATTTTTTTCAGTGTAGTAATAACGCTTGTTTTTTGAGTCATACTCAATAGAGGACAGTATTTGATCAGTGGTATAATCACCGTCTGTTGGCTGTTTTATTTCAAATCCGTCAGTGGACTCAATAACCAAGCCTACGGAATTATTGACATATCTGTTGCTCTCAATATACCCAAAGCCTAAATCCCCCCAGGGATAAATAAAGTATGCCGCAATCATACTGACTATCATAACAATAGAAACAATTCCTATAAGCAAAGGCACTGTTTTTTTGTGTTTTGGCGAATTTGCCTGCAATTGGTTAGGCATTGGCTGTGCTGTCGGTTTTTGATACTGCTCAACCGACAAGGTGTATTGCACAGTAGGTTCAACAGGCTTATAGGTTTGATTATACGGTTGACGATATTGCTGATAAACGCGTTCATACTGAGTTGTTGGGGTGTTTTCATATTTCGGTTGTGCGGTACCGCAACGGGGGCAAATTTTTACGCCGTCAAATATTTCCGCACCACATGTATAGCATTTCATTTATTACATCTCCAAAAACATTGGTTTATTATATATTAACATCATTGCAAGCGAATAGTCAATATTAAAAAAGTTGTTGACAAATACCCCATAGGGGTATATTATGAAAAAGTAAAAGGAGTTGTTATCATGGATAAAAACGAGCAATGCTGTTGCTGTAACAGAACCAAGCACAGAACAGAAGATGAACTAAAATCCCTAACCAACAGACTAAGCAGAATTGAAGGGCAAATCCGCGGAATAAGGGGTATGCTTGAAAACGATGCATATTGCACGGATATAATCACTCAGGTTGCCGCCGCAAATGCCGCACTTAACGCCTTTAACAAAGAGCTTTTAGCAAGCCATATCAAAACCTGTGTTACAGATGATATTATCGCAGGCAAAACCGAAACAGTGGACGATTTATTAAAAACAATTCAAAAGCTAATGAAATAAAAGAGGTAGTTTAATGACACAATACAACATAACAGGTATGAGCTGTGCCGCATGCAGTGCCAGAATTGAAAAGGCTGTTAATGCAATTGACGGCGTAGACAGTTGCACAGTAAATCTGTTAACAAATTCAATGGGCGTTGAGGGTACGGCTGCGCCGGAGGAAATAATATCCGCAGTTATTGATGCCGGCTATGGTGCAACGCTCAAAGGTGATGACAAAAAATCCGCCTCACCGTCCATTGACGAGCTTAAGGATACCGAAACGCCTAAAATCAGAAACAGACTGATTGCGTCGTTAGTATTTTTAGTTCCGTTAATGTACATTTCTATGGGCCATGTAATGTGGGGCTGGAAATTGCCCCAATATTT
>JBJEPI010000039.1:0-37321 GCA_051881175.1 Eubacterium sp. | reverse complement strand
CTGATTACAGTGGGAAAAATGCTGGAATCCTATTCAAAGGGCAGAACAACCGACGCCTTGAAGGGCTTAATGGGACTTGCGCCGAAAAGGGCAATAATTATAAGAAACGGTAAGGAAGAAAATGTTTCTGTTGAAGAAGTAAACAAAGATGATGTTTTTGTTGTAAAGCCGGGTGAAAGCATACCTGTTGACGGCATAATAATTGAAGGCATCAGCGCTGTTGACGAATCGGCGTTAACCGGCGAAAGCATTCCGGTGGACAAGGTCGAGGGAGATAATGTTTCCGCCGCAACCATCAACCAATCCGGTTATATAAAGTGCAGGGCAACCCGCGTAGGAGAGGACACTACACTTTCACAAATTATTAAAATGGTCAGCGACGCGGCGGCCACAAAAGCACCTATTGCAAAAATTGCAGATAAGGTTTCAGGTGTTTTTGTTCCAACGGTTATATGCATAGCATTTGTAGCCTTCATAGTATGGTTATTGGCAGATCAATCCTTTGGATACGCCCTATCAAGGGGAATATCAGTGCTGGTAATCAGCTGTCCCTGTGCCCTTGGACTGGCAACACCGGTGGCTGTTATGGTTGGCAACGGAATCGGCGCAAAAAACGGAATTTTGTTCAAAACTGCGGCCTCGCTGGAAGAAGCAGGCAGAATTCAAATAGTAGCGTTAGATAAAACCGGAACCATTACTGAGGGTTCGCCTAAAATAACCGATATTATACCTTTTGGTGTTAGTGAAAACGAATTAATGAGCCTTGCTTATTCTATCGAATATAAAAGCGAGCATCCATTAGCAAAAGCCATTGTTGACTACTCGGTAAACAGTGAAATTGATAGAAGTGATGTCAGCGATTTTAAAGTATTGGCAGGCAACGGATTATATGCAAAGCTAAACGACAAAGCTTTACTGGGCGGCAGTGTAAAGTTTATTTCATCACAAATAAAGCCTACTGAAAATGTTATCAGTAAGACAGAACAGCTATCCTCACAGGGAAAAACACCTATGCTATTTGCTTATGATGATACGATAGTAGGCATTATTGCTGTTGCAGATACTATTAAAGACGACAGTCCGCTGGCAATTAAACAGTTAAAAAATATGGGCATTAAAGTGGTAATGCTAACAGGTGACAACAAAAGAACCGCAAAAGCAATCGGTAAACAGGCAGGGGTTGATTTGGTGATTGCCGATGTATTGCCTGACGGAAAGGAAAGCGTTATTCGTCAGCTTAAGGAGCAAGGTAAGGTAGCTATGGTAGGTGACGGAATAAATGACGCACCTGCTCTAACCCGTGCCGATGTGGGAATTGCCATTAATGCCGGAGCAGACATTGCCATTGACGCCGCTGATATTGTATTAATGAACAATAAGCTGACAGATGTATCTGCGGCAATCAGGCTGAGTCGCCGAACCTTGACAAATATCAAGGAGAATTTGTTTTGGGCATTTATTTACAACATTATCGGTATACCCCTCGCCGCAGGCTGTTGGATACCTATTAACGGGTGGACCTTAAGTCCTATGTTTGGCGCCGCCGCAATGAGCTTATCCAGCTTTTGTGTAGTTGCAAATGCATTAAGGCTCAATCTTGTAAAGGTGCACAGCACAAAGAACGATAAAAAAATCAAATCAGTTGAATTAAATATTAAGGAGGAAGAAAAAATGACAAAAACATTAAAGGTAGAAGGTATGATGTGCCCCCATTGTGAGGCTACTGTTACAAAGGCAGTTGAGGCATTACCGCAGGTTGACAGGGCAGTGGCAAGTCACGAAGCAGGAACAGTTGAAATAACACTGAATGCCGAAATAGACGAAGCAACACTCAAAGCCGCAATTGAAAACGCAGGCTACAAAACGGTGAACTAAAAACCGTAATATTTACACCTTTGCCGTTTTATGGTATTATAACGGTGTAAGTATTTATTTTCAGGAGTTGCTATGGAAAAGTTAAACATCAGTAACGGTCTAACTGTTAAAATTGACGGGTTTGAACCCTTTGAGGCAAGTGCACCGTTTTCCGATTTCGGTGAGCTTATCAAAAGAGGAGCTATTGAAAATCCTCTTGTATGCAAAGACGCCGACGCGGTAGTAAACCGTGTTGAAAAAGAAATAATGGTAATTGAGGGTGAGTTTGACATCACCGAAGAACAGCTTTCATATAACCATATTAATATCTGCTGCAACAAAATTGACACTCTATGCAGCTGTTATATTAACAATCAGCTTGCGTTTAGAAGTAAAAATGCTCATATTCCAATTGATTATGATATTAAGCAGTTGTTAAGCTTGGGAAAAAACACAATAAAAATGGAAATTTCAAGCTCTGTTAACTATATCGTTGAAAGGCAAAAAGAAAAAAAGCTTCCTAAAAATAACAATGGAATTGACGGCGCGGCATACATTAGAAAGGCATCATGCCATTTTGGTTGGGATTGGGGACCCTGCGTACCGTATAAGTATATTGATACGGTTGAGCTTCAATGCTATAACAACAGAATTGAAGACGTTGTAATAAAACAAAGCCATAACGATAATACTGCCACCATTTTTGCAAGTGCCTTAAATGCCGAGGAGATATACGTAGTCTGCCCTAACGGCGAAAGAATTGATAGTAAAAACGGCGAGTTTGTTATTAACAATCCGGAGCTTTGGTGGACACATGATATCAGCCAAAAGAAAACACAGCCCCTTTATACGGTTGTAATCAAAAACAGCGAAATGACTGTTGAAAAGAAAATCGGTATTCGCTCAATTAGTCTTAATCAAGAGGCAGACCGATACGGAACTAATTTTCAGTTCGTCCTAAACGGTCAAAGCATTTTCGGCAAGGGCGCCTGTGTTATTCCCTTTGCTGCCATACCCGAGGACGCTGATAACAGCACCGTTGATTATTATCTTGATTTATGCGTTAAATCCAATTTTAACATGCTTAGAATGTGGGGCGGCGGAGAATATTCAAGTGATTATCTTTTAGAGCGTTGCGACGAGCTTGGTATTCTCATTTGGCAGGACTTTTGTTATGCATGCTTAATGTATCCGTTTTATGAGCCGGACTTTTTGGAAAGCTGTCTTGATGAGGCAAGATATAATGTTAAACGTATGGAGCATCATCCCTGCCTTGCAGTTTGGTGCGGCAACAACGAGCTTGAGGCTATGTTCTCGTATCTTCCAAGAACCTCTGAAATTGTAAAGGCTTATATTGATTTCTTTTATTATCAGCTTCCTGAAAGCATTAAAGACTTGACCGAAATAGATTACATACCCACCTCTCCCCTGGGCGACAAGCCCTTTAGTCAAAACACTGCAGACGGCGTGGGCGATACCCACATGTGGAATGTATGGCACGGCTTAAAGCCTCTTAATTACTATGAAAAGCGATACACAAGATTTATGTCGGAATTCGGTTTGGAATCCTTACCGTCAATGCAGGCAATCAAAACCTTTGCCCCGGATAACGAGCTGGACTTAGCGTCGCCGTCATTTATGAGCCACCAAAAATGTGTTGGCGGCAACGAAAAAATGATGTTCTATCTTAAAGACAGATTTGACGATCCTGTTCATTTTGATGATTTACCGTATTTGACAGGCATTGTGCAGGCCGAATGTGTTAAAAGCGCCGCTGAACATTTCAGGCGTAACAAAGGCAGATGCAACGGCGCCCTGTTTTGGCAATTAAACGATGTTTGGTGTTGCCCAAGCTGGTCATCGGTTGACTTTTTGGGTGTGCCCAAGGCAATGATGTTTTTGGCAAAGAATTTTTTCGCGCCCATATCCGTAAGCTTTAAAAACGGTGAATTATTCCTATGCAACGATACTGTTTATGAAAAGAAATTCAAAGGCAAGGCCGTTGTAATAAACGGAAATAATACCGTTTTGGAAAAGGATATCATACAAACACTTGCACCTAACAGTACAAGCAGAGTTGCTGTGGGCGCCCTTGCTTCAAACGATGTATTAAGGGTTACCTTTGATAACAAGGCTTATTACTTTGACAATGTTAAGGCTCTCCAAAAGGCAAAAATTTCTGCAAGCCTTGAAAACGGTCAGCTTGTTATCACTTCAAACTGCTATACAAAATATATCTATATTGACAGCAAAGAGGTGGAGGAAAACTATTTTTGCCTGCTTCCCAATGAGGAAAAACGGATTAGCTTCAGCGGAGATACAATACCTGCCATCAAGTGCGAAAACAACATTGAGTTTAGCAAAAACAGAGTTAAAACCTTTGTTAACCAAATAGCATACCTATTAAAGCCAATGAACATTGCAAACGCATTTTATTACGAATATAATTAATCGGCGCTAGAAAATAAGGGACATTGATTTTAAAATCAATGTCCCTTTTAGTGTGGAAAAATACTTTTAATCTAAAACCTGATAATAGGCTGAAAAATTGTTCATTTTTTCTTCGAATTTATCCTTTGGTTGTTCCTTTGGAACATCTATTGGATATTTTCCCGTAAAGCAACCGTCGCAAAAGCCTACCGCAGAGTTTTCGGCAAGCTTATGGGTTGCCTCAACCGAAAGGTAAGCAAGGCTGTCAACGCCGATAACATTGGCTATTTCCTCCACAGTGTCATATCTGCAGGCAATTAAGTTCTCCTGACTGTCAACATCGGTACCGAAATAGCACGGATACTTAAAGGGCGGTGAGGAAA
Source organism: Eubacterium sp. (assembly GCA_051881175.1). Classification (GTDB taxonomy): domain Bacteria; phylum Bacillota; class Clostridia; order Oscillospirales; family Acutalibacteraceae; genus Eubacterium_R. Next base: position 32,654 of record JBJEPI010000039.1, on the reverse strand, counting down.
TACGCATGTGCACCTCAGTTGCACCTGCCTCGCGAAGAAGCTTTACAATTCTTGCACAGGTAGTTCCGCGAACGATTGAATCATCAATCATAATAACCCGCTTGCCCTTTATATTTTCCTTGATAACATTCAGCTTTATTCTAACAGCATCCTCGCGTTGATTTTGTGACGGCTGAATAAAGCTTCTGCCGATATATCTGTTTTTAATAAAGCCTATTCCGTACGGTATGCCACTTTCGTTGGAATAGCCAAGGGCCGCGTCAAGTCCGCTATCGGGAACACCAATGACAATATCTGCATCAACAGGACTTTCCTTTGCCAAAAAAGCACCGGCTCTCATTCTTGAATGTTCAACAGATGCGCCGTCAATAACGCTATCGGGTCTTGCAAAATAAATATGCTCAAAAACGCACAGGGTTCCCTTTTGCTTACAGTTATTTTTATTTGAATGTAAGCCCTGCATATCAATGGTTACTATCTCGCCCGGTGCTACGTCACGAACAAATTCGGCACCGATAGTATCCAGCGCACAGCTTTCACTGCTGACGCACCATGCTCCGTCAGGGGTTTTGCCGATACACAGCGGCCTAAAGCCGTTAGGGTCGCGAAAGGCTATCATTTTTGTAGCAGTCATAACAATGCAGGAATATGCGCCCTTAAGGTGTGCCATTGTTTTTTCAATGGCTTCCTCCGTGCTTTTTGAATAAAGACGGTTTGAAACAATTGCATAAGCAATTGATTCGGTGTCACTTGTACCGTGAAAAATGCCGCCGTTAAGCTCAAAGGCCTTACGAATATCTGTGGCATTAACGAGATTGCCGTTATGCGCAAGGGCAAGGTTGCCCTTAATATGGCGAATAACCAACGGCTGAACATTGTTCAGGCTTTTGCCTCCGGTGGTGGAATAGCGCACATGACCTATGGCCATATTACCCATACCGAGACGTTCTAACCTCTCCTTCGGGAACACATCGGGAACTAAGCCGTCACCCTTATAGTGGTTAAATACACCGTCATCATTAACTGCTATGCCACAGCTCTCCTGCCCTCTGTGCTGAAGCGCAAAAAGAGCAAGGTAAATCGATTGTGCAACATAAGTGGTTTTATTTTCAAAAATTCCAAAAACTCCGCATTCCTCGTGTAAAGAATTAAACATTACTACCCTCCCACAATAATTATAATTTCTTTAACACTAAACTTAGTTAGGTGTATATAAATTTGCGTATGGGCGTGAGGTAGCCGGAATAAGCTTTTTAAAAGGCTTTGACATAATTAAATCATAATCTGCGTCAAAGTATTTGCAATATTTTTTAACATAGCTGTCCAATTCTGCAACATCTTCGTCACTTAGATTTGCAATCTTAATATTATCGCTTAAATTCTCTTTAGGAAATGAACCGCGAACAAAAATTTTACCGCCGTGCATGCCTGAGGCACAATGAGTACCGAAAAGCTTTTCACCGCGTTTCATATTAAGACCGAGAAGCACAATTGTGCCCCCTGCCATATATTCACCCAGAAAGGAGCCTGCGTTTTGACCGATAACAAGAACCGGCCGCATTTCTCTAAATTCCTTCATGTGAATTCCGCCGCGGCAGGCAACATTGTCTTTAATATAAATCTGTCCGTCGCGCATGCCGTAGCCCATAGCATCTCCGCTATGGCCGTGAACTATAATTTCTCCGCCGTTCATTGTATTGCCCACAGCATCCTGACAATTGCCGAACACCTCTACCTTGCCGCCGTTAAGATAGCAAGCCATATCATTACCGGGAGTTCCGTAAACCTCAATGGTTTTTCCGCTGTCAAGGGCACAGCCTATATAACGCTGTCCGTTTACATCCTTAACAACGCACTTATTCTTCTTTTTAAGGTCAAACTTGATTTCATCATTAACTTCCTCATATCGTCTTAATCCTGCTTCAATCATAATTTAACCCCCTCTTTATTGCCAATCAATTTTTCAGTTCTGGTAATCTTATCGAACATAAACAGATTTGGCGTATCCATAATATCGCCCTGAATTGTATCAAGGTCAATCCTTTTGGCAATCAAATCGGTATATATACCGGCATTGGTGCTTGAATTAATCAGCACAAAGCCAACCAGCCTGTTTCCCTCGAAAATCAACCGCTTATATTCGTCGCCCTTTTGCTTGATTTTATCAACATATTTTTCACCGCTTGCGTTAATTAAACCGCAGGTGCAAATACGCAGACCGTAAAAATCAATGGCATTTACAGAATAGGTTGAAGCAATTATCTCATTGCCGCCTGACATTTGAGAGCCGGCAACTCTGCCCTGCTGAACTGCGTTTGGCCATAACGCTATAATCTTTCTTGAGCCGTCAAGCATATCCGTTGATACACAGCAGTCTCCGCAGGCATAAATATCGGCATTGCTTGTCTGCATTGTTTGGTCATTGGTAATTATGCCTCGGTTAACCTCCAGTCCGGCCTTTTCGGCAAGCTCGGTTTCCGGACGGACACCAACGGCAACCACAAGCATATCGCATTTAAGCTCTGCTCCGCTTTGTAAAACAACGGATTTTATGGTTTTGCCCTTAGATTTTGCCTCAACAATAGTATTTTGGAGATGAAATTTAATATTTCCCTCCTGCTCAATATACTTTTTCACATATTTTGATGATTTTTCATCAAGAATTGAGGGCAAAATGCGGGGAGCAAACTCAACAACATCAACGCTTTTGCAGATTTTTGACAATCCCTCAGCGGCCTTCATGCCAATAAGTCCGCCGCCGATTACTACAGCCCTTGTGTTTTTATCAGCCAATTTCTTAACTGCCTTTGCAGACGCCAAATCGAGAAATGTAAACACATTATCCTTGCCCCCAACATTTTTCATTGGCGGCACAAAGGGCTTTGATCCTGTTGCCAAGCACAGCTTATCATACGGATAAGCCTTTCTTCCCACCTTAACGGATTTTGCCTTAAGGTCAATAGATTTAACCTCTGCACCTGTTACAACGGCAATATTATTTTGCTTATAATAGCTTGGCTTGCGCAAAAGCATATCACTTTCCGTTACCTTGCCTTTTAAATAATAGCTAATTGACGGGCGTGAATAAGGCAAATAATTTTCACGGGTAAGAATTGTAATATCTCCCGTTTTATCATTTTTCCTAATATTTTCAGCAACCGAAAGTCCTGCGGCGGAAGCACCGATAATAATATATTTCATTATTCAGCACCTCCCAGCTCCAAATAAACAAGCGCGTTATTTGGACAGTTTTTTACACATGCCGGCATATCCTCGCCCTGGCATAAATCGCATTTAATCGCAACCTTGTCGGTTTTTATGCAACCGAAAGGACATACGGCAAGGCAGGTCATACAACCAATGCATTTATTGGTATCAACGCTGACAATGCCTGTTTTCTTATCCTTTTTCATTGCACCTGTAATGCATGCATTAACACATGCAGGGTCGTCGCAATGGCGGCAATTAACCGCAACCGACGCCATTTTATCACCATAAACGGTAACTCTAGAAATCGGTGCAGGATTTTCGTATTTATTTGCGATTAAAACATCCTTTGATTTTGAATGAGCAGTTTTGCAATAAACCTCACAAAGACGGCAGTTAACGCAAAGCTCTTCTCGTGCGAATACCTTTTTCATTTAACTACCCCCTCCTATTCTCCGGCATGCTTAATGCCAAGGATTTCAAGCTCTTTTTCGGTTAAGCCGATACCTCTAAGCATTAGTCTGTTGCCTCTTAATGAGTCAATAGAGTTTATACCCATACCGCCCATTATTTCTTTTATTTCATGATTCCAAGCGTTAATCAAATTTTCTACTCTTTTGTGAGCAATTTCAGGATTAAGCCGCTTTGTTAAATCAGGTCTTTGCGTAGCAATACCCCAATTGCACTTACCTGTGTTACAGGTTTGGCACATGTGGCATCCCATGGCAATAAGAGCGGCTGAAGCGATATAGCAGGCATCTGCACCAAGTGCAATGGCTTTAACAATATCGCTGGAGCATCTAAAGGAGCCTGCCGCAACAAGGGATACAGATGAACGAATACCCTCATCTCTAAGTCTTTGATCGGCGGCTGCAAGGGCAAGCTCAATGGGAATACCCACATTATCCCGTATTCTTGTAGGGGCGGCGCCTGTTCCGCCTCTAAAGCCGTCAATAACCACAATATCGGCACCTGCTCTGGCACAGCCGGAAGCAATAGCGGCAACATTATGCACAGCCGCAATTTTTACCGATACCGGTTTTTTACCGTCTGAAGCTTGCTTTAAGCTCCAAATAAGCTGACGCAAATCCTCAATAGAATATATATCATGGTGAGGCGCAGGTGAAATGGCATCGGAGCCCTCCGGAATCATACGGGCATTTGATACCTCCACGTTTACCTTTTCACCGGGAAGATGACCGCCGATACCGGGCTTGGCACCTTGACCGATTTTAATTTCAACAAATTTAGAATTATTAATATAACCCTTGTGCACGCCGAATCTGCCGGACGCAACCTGAACTACGGCATACTTTCCGTAATCGGTTAAATCCGGATGAAGTCCGCCCTCTCCCGTATTAAAGAGAGTGCCTAAATTTTTTGCCGCAATGGCAAGAGTTTTTTGTGCGTTAAGAGAAATAGAGCCAAAGCTCATTGCCGAAAACATAATCGGCGTTTCAATCATAACCTGAGGCGGCATTTTTGTTGTGGATTTTCCTTTACGCTCTACCTCTAATTTGTCGGGCTTGCGGCCAAGGATTGTCCTGATTTCCATTGGTTCACGCAGGGGGTCAATGGAAGGGTTGGTTACCTGCGATGCATTAAGCAAAATCTTATCCCAATAAATAGGGAATGGCTTTGGGTTACCCATTGCGGACAACAGTGTTGAGCCTGTATTGGCCTGACGGCAGATTTCCTGCTGAAATTGGGGAGTCCAGTTTGCATTATCGCGATAATCGCATACATATTTTTCAATTCTTAAAGCGCCTGTTGGGCACAAATCCACGCACCTGTGGCAGGCAACACAATCGTTGGATTTTGCCAAAACGGTTTTTCCGTCCTCGGCAAAATAGTGACATTCGTTTGAGCACTGGCGAACACAACAGCCGCAGTTAATACACAGTTCCTTATCTCGAACTATGGTAAATCGTCTTGGAATATAGTTAATCATTAGTCATCAGCCTCCTCATCTTCAATTTCAAGAGGAATAAATACCGGCTCTGCGCCTGATACCGACCAGACCTTTTCCGGGTCCTTACAGATTATTCTAATAGCTGATTCCTCGCTGGCGAAATATGCTCTGTCGCCCTTTATTGCGGCGGTTAACGAACGAAGCTTTAACCTGTCGTTAATTGCAAGAAGTCCCTTGTTTGAACCGAGAATTACAGAAAACGGGCCATTAACCAATGCCCCGCTGTAAATTGAGCGAAGATTAGTGAAATACTCTCTTTTTTCATCATCCATTCTGTCAATTTCGCTCCACTCCGGTGCTGTTAAAACATCGGCTGCAACCTCAATGGGTAAATTGTGGTGACGAAGCAAGTGGTCAAACAAATATGTAATAACCTCTGTATCTGTTTGCATGGTACAAATATAGCCGAATTGCTCTATATATCTTCTGTTAGCATCGTAAGATGAAATTTCACCGTTATGAACAATTGACCAATCCAGAATGTTAAACGGATGAGAGCCGCCCCACCAACCCGGTGTGTTTGTGGGGAATCTGCCGTGAGCAGTCCAAAGATAAGCGTCATATTGGTCAAGCATATAAAACTCGCCAACATCCTCGGGATAGCCCACTGCTTTAAAGCAACCCATATTTTTACCGCTTGAGAATATATAGGCGCCTTCAATGGAATTATTAACCTTAGTTACGCACTGGGCCACATACTCAAGCTCGTCTAAACGAGAATTTTTCATTCTAACTCTGTTCGCCTTGCCGAAATAACGCCAAATATCAGGTCCGTTTTCAATAGACGGCACCTTTTTTGTAGGTATTCTTTCGGCAACATCGATATTAAAATGTTTGAATAAGAACTCCTCACATTCCTTTTTTGCATCGGCAGTGTCATAAAACACATGGATAGCATATTCATCCTTATGCTCAGGATAAATGCCATAGGCCGCAAAGCCACCGCCGAGACCGTTGGATCTGTCATGCATGAGCGCGATTGATTTAATGATTTCAGAGCCGTTAATCGGTTTGCCCTTTCTGTCAATAATCGCCGCAATGGCACATCCGGACGGAATTCTTACCTGTCCCTCTCTTAACATATTTACCTCTCCTTAATTTCATATATAAATTCCACAAACGAGGAGGGCAAATTGCCCTTCTCGTTTGCAGAAATATTGTATTATTTTATTCGTCGTCCACACCTTGCAAAGCATCGTAGCCATGCTCGCCTGTACGAACCTTAACCACATCGTCAACATCGTAAACGAAAATTTTACCGTCGCCGATATTACCTGTGTAAAGCACCTTTCTGGCAGCTTCGATAACACTCTTAACAGGCACTGCAGAAACAACCATTTCAAGCTTCATCTTTGGATGAAGGCTCATTTCCTCAATCTCTACGCCACGGTATTTTCTAATGTGTCCCTTTTGTACGCCGCAGCCCATTACATTTGTTGCAGTCATACCGGTTACACCGATTTCGTTCATGGCTTCCTTTAACTCCTCAAACTTTGAGGGATTAAATATCATAACAATCTTTGAAAGAACAGCGTCTGTCTTTGTTGTAAAGGTTTCAACAGGAACAGCCTTTTCAACTGATTGTGCAGGAGCAGTATTTGAGCCGGAAGCAATTAAAACATTTGCCGGCACGAAATCTGCATAAGCTGAAGGAAGATTATGCTCGGTAGCATCAAGTCCCTTAATTTCCTCCTCAGCGCTAACGCGAAGACCGTTGGTTTTCTTTATGAGAGCGAATACAATAACCATTGTAACCACTGTCCAAGCGGCTACTGCCAAAACGCCCACAAGCTGAATGCCAAGTTGCTTGAATCCGCCGCCGTAGAACAATCCCTTGCCTACATCATCATATCCTGTTGAGAAGAGACCGACTGCAATTGTTCCCCAAATACCGTTAGCCATGTGAACGCCAACAGCACCTACAGGATCGTCAATGTGAAGCTTTTTATCAAGCAGTTCAACTACAACCACAACAAGAATACCTGCAACTAAGCCGATAATCATTGAACCAAAAGCGTCAACACAATCACATGGTGCAGTAATTGCTACAAGGCCTGCAAGAGATGCGTTAAGTGACATTGAAACATCGGGCTTACCGTCCTTAATCCATGTGAAAATCATTGTGGTGCAGGTTGCAACTGCAGGAGCTAATGTTGTTGTAAGGAATATTGAAGCAAGAGTGTCAACATCGGTTGCGGCGGCACCGTTAAAGCCGTACCAGCCAAACCAAAGGATGAACACACCGAGTGCGCCAAGTGTTAATGAGTGACCGGGAATAGCCTTTGCCTTTTTCTTTCCGGTTTTCTTGTCGGTAACATACTTACCGATACGTGGGCCGAGGAATATTGCACCGATAAGAGCGGCAATACCGCCAACCATGTGGATAGCTGTTGAACCTGCATAATCGTGGAAGCCCATTTTTGCAAGCCAGCCGTTTCCATTCCAAATCCAACCGGCTTCAATAGGATAAACAACTGCAGAAATAACTGCGGAATAAATGCAATAGGATGAAAACTTTGTTCTTTCTGCCATAGCACCGGAAACAATGGTTGCCGCCGTAGCACAGAAAACAAGGTTAAATACAAAGTTTGACCAGTCACCGCTTGAGCCTGAATAATTGGTTAATAAGCCAAGATTCGGCAAGCCAAAGAGTCCGGCAATGTAATCCTCGCCAAACATTAGGCTGTAACCGATAACAATAAACATAACCGAGCCAATACAAAAATCCATAAGATTTTTCATAATGATATTGCCGGCATTTTTCGCTCTGGTAAAGCCGCTTTCTACCATAGCGAAGCCGCATTGCATAAAGAATACCAACGCGGCACCAATTAAAAACCATACGCCGAAAACACTGTCGCCAATGGCAGTGAGTATTGAATCTGACATAATAATGTCCTCCTAAAATTTGTTATAGACAGAAAATAGAGAAAGGGGCACGTTAACACTAAACCGCAATGTGTTAATCGCACCCCATTGTGCTTAAATCATCAGCATCTCCGGAGCAAGCCAAAGATGCTGACTTTTCAATGGCAAATATATGCCACAGAGAGGGTTAAGCATACGAGCGCTGCCGGTGGCAGATGAAGCTCGTATGCTTAACTTTAATCGGTGGCATACGAGCGGATTGCTCGTAATAAAAAAGTAAAATTAGTAATTAATCATATATTTACTGATTTCCCATTGTGATACGGCTGTCTTATAAGAATCCCATTCAGCCTTTTTACCGTCAATGTAGTTATTAAATACATGCTCGCCAAGGGTTTCTTTAATAAACGGATCGGCCTGAGCACAGGCAATAGCCTCCTGCAATGAACCCGGAAGGCAGTCGATACCTTCTGCGGCAAGCTCTTCATCGCTTAATGCGAAAACATTTTCATCATAAGCAGGTGCTGGCTTCAAGCCTTTCTTAATACCGTCAAGACCGGCGGCAAGACAAAGTGCCATTTCAAGATATGGGTTGCAGGTTGGATCGGGGCAACGAAGTTCAACTCTTGTTCCCTTTCCTCTGGCCGCAGGAATACGTACAAGGCAAGATCTGTTTGAGGTTGACCATACAAGATATGACGGAGCCTCATAGCCCGGAACCAATCTCTTATAAGAGTTTACGGTTGGGTTTGAAATAGCCGCAATACCCTTAATGTGTGCCATAATACCGGCAATGAAAGAATATGCTGTATCACTGAGTCCAAGCTCACCGTTTGGATCGTCGAATACGTTTTTACCTGTTTTAATATCGTAAAGCGACATATTTGTATGCATACCCGAACCGTTGATTCCCTCAACAGGCTTTGGCATAAATGTTGCATGCAAACCGTGCTTTGTTGCATAGGTTTTTACAACATGCTTGAAGGTCATTACTCTGTCGGCAGTTGTCATAACGTCGCCGAACTGGAAGTCGATTTCATGCTGTCCCTCGGCAACCTCGTGGTGTGAAGCCTCAATAGTGTAGCCCATTTCCTCAAGAGCAAGGCAAATATCTCTACGGCAGTTTTCGCCGTGGTCAATTGGGTTAAGATCAAAATATCCTGCTTTGTCGCCGGTTTCAAGAGTCGGCATTCCGTTTTCATCTGTTTTGAAAAGGAAGAACTCACACTCAGGACCTACGTTGAAGCCGTAGCCCATTTCTGCCGCCTGGTCGATAACCTTTTGAAGAACGTTTCTCGGATCGCCCTCAAAGGGTGTAACATTGTCAGCCTTGTAAACTGAACAAATCAAGCGAGCAGTTTGAGCGTTTTGGTGCTTTCTCCAAGGAAAGATTGCCCAAGTGTCATAGTCAGGATGAAGATACATATCACTTTCATCAATTCTAACAAAGCCGTCGATTGATGAGCCGTCAAACATGCAATCGTTATCAAGTGCTTTTTCAAGCTGTGACAATGTAATTGCCACATTTTTCATAATACCGAACAAATCGGTAAACTGAAGTCTAATGAACTCCACTCCGTTATCCTTAGCCTCTTTAAGGATTTGCTCCTTTGTGTACTTACTCATAATAACTCCTCCTATAGTTATATATGCTTACGAATTATCTTAAATCACATAAACCGCATTGTTGCTCATTAAGCTATTCATAAACAAAAAAGGGGGCGTTCCACCTATAGCGGAACGCCCTTGTTCTTTATGTGTTCATAATACGCCGACAGTTACATTTTGTCAACATAAATTTTCAATTTTGTTTAATTTTAACAAGGTAAAGCGGCAAAGTAAAAAATTGTTTGTAGAAAATAAATATACCCCTGTACCTGTTGATATATGTAACAAATAATTATTCGCTATAAAACCATTAACAGTGTTCCTGCGGCTATCAAAATACAGCCGATTACCGATTTTACATTAAATTCCTCGTGGAGAAAAACAAAGGCAAGAATAAGTGTTATTACCACGCTTAATTTATCTATGGGCACAACCTTGGAGACATCGCCCATTTGAATTGCTTTATAGTAGCACAACCACGACGCACCTGTTGCAAGCCCCGATAAAATCAAAAACAACCAGCTTTTCTTTGAAATTTCTCCAATGCCGCTTTGGGCGTGGGTGATAAACACCATTCCCCATGACATGGCAACCACAACAACAGTGCGAATGGCTGTTGCAAGGTTAGAGTTAACATTGTCTATTCCGACTTTTGCAAGAATAGATGTCAATGCCGCAAAAACCGCAGATAAAACAGCGAAAACAACCCACATAAAAAATACCTCTTTTACCTAATATCACTTTCAAAAAGTCCATGATGATTGCAATAAAAATAAACCTTCCTGGCTCCGCTTATTTTAAATCTCGCTTCACAGCTTCCTTCGGGGTAAAGCTTGATTATTTCGCAGGAGTTGTCGTTTACAATTGCAATAAACGAAATATGATGATACTTGCTCATTTCGTGGGAAGAAAAAGCATAATACTCATCTTCAACCGGTTCAACGGTTAACCTATGCTCACTGTCGCAATCCTCTGCTTCAAGAGGAATAAGGCTTACTCCGCAGCAGCAAACAACCGCTTCACCGGTGCTGAAAACAATATTTCCGCAAATGGGGCATACGTAAAACTTAACATTTTTCATGTTAAACGAACGGTTTGCATTGGTAATATCATTACCTGACATAAGCTCAATAACGGAAATATCAAGTGCCTTTGCCAAGGTCTCCAGCAATGTTATATCCGGATAGCCTTTACCTGTTTCCCATTTTGAAATTGTTTTTTCGCTAACGAAAATTTTTTCAGCAAGCTGATGCTGTGTCATTTTCTTTTCTTCTCTAAGCTTTTTTATAAAAGCTCCTGTAACATATTTGTTCATAATATTACCTCCTTTGAGATAATACTATCACAGGTTTTCAGATTTTTGTACCTACGCATAGTAGACCATATTTTTACAATTATTTTATCACAGTAAATGTGGGTTTGCAATAAAGTTATGGGATTTTAAAAAAATAAGCGGCCAAGAAAAATCTTGGCTCGCATTTGAATTACTTTTCAATCAGTACGCCGTGGGCTATGCCCGGAATGGGCTGTCCCTGCTTTGAGGAGGTTGGAGACATTAAAGCACCGGTTGCAACGAACAGTACTTTTTTGTACATTCCCTTTTTCATTTCCTTCATAATATGGGAACACAATACGCTGGCACTGCATCCACAGCCTGAGCCGCCGGAATTTACATCCTGCTTTTTCAAGTCGAATATCATCAAGCCGCAATCCTTGTGCACCGATTCGATATTATAATTATATTCCAGCTGAAGCACCTGATACAAAAGCTTTGTGCCTGTAAATCCCAAATCGCCCGTTAAAATTAAATCGTAATCATTGGGATGTGTTCCTGTATCATTAAGGAACTGAGCAATTGTCCTTGCCGCCGCAGGTGCCATGGCGGCGCCCATATTATTGGCATCCTTAATTCCCAAATCTGTTATTGTGCCGATATGAACAGCGGTGATTTTGGGATATTTTTTATTTGACGCGGGGGCAACAACTGCAGAACCGGCACCGGTTACTGTCCACTGTGCTGTGGGCGGACGCTGACCACCGTATTCAAGAGGAAACCTAAACTGACGCTCGCTTGATGCAAAATGACTGCTTGCTCCTGCTACACAGCATTTTGCGCCGGCAGACACCAGCATTGCCGCATTTGCAAGGGTCAAGGCCATTGTTGAGCATGCGCCGTACATTCCAATAAACGGAATTTCCAAATCCTTTAGTGCAAAGCAAGAGCCTGTGCATTGGTCAAGCAGGTCTCCGGTCATAATAAAGCTAACATCTGCCGGACTTTTTCCTGCATCGCTCAGTGCTCTCAAAATTGCATCGTGAAGCATGGCTGATTCCGCCAGCTCAAAGGAATCCTGCCCCATGGTTGTATCCTCAAAAATAGCGTCAAAATCGTTTCGTAAAGGACCCTCGCCCTCTTTTTTTCCGCAAACTCCCGCGCTTCCGATAATTTGCGGAGCATTTTCAAAACAAACCGTTTTTCCGTTAAAAAGCATAAAAACACCTCGGTAGTATTTTTACCAAGGTGTTTTTATTTATTATTACTTATCCTGTTTCACCTGCATATTTTTTAACTGTTTTAGAAATACAAGCAAAAACGGAACAGCTATAATAGCGGATACAATATTTGAAATCGGTTGTGCCAATTCAATTCCCGAAATCTCGACAAGCTTTGGCAAAATTAAAATTAACGGAATGAAGAAAAGTCCGTTTTGAGCACAGGCAAGAAAAAATGCTCTACCGGTTTTTCCAATGCTTTGAAAGGTCATATTGGCAATCATAATTGTCGGCATAAATATTAATGCAACGCAAAGGTATCTTAACGCATTGGTGCCTATTTCTATAATCTCCGTTTCTCTTCTAAACAAAGCAATTACCTGGGGAGCAAACGCAAACATAAGGCTTGCCAATGCGGCAATTACAATTGTATCAAAGCGCCAGGTGAACAGTATTCCCTTGCGAACACGGTCAAATTTTTTTGCACCGTAATTAAACGATGATACCGGCTGAAAGCCCTGACCTATACCAACGCCTATGCTGAAAATAAGCATTGAGCATTTTGCAACTATACTCATTGCGGCAATACAGCTGTCTCCGTAAGCGGCGGCGGCAACATTCAACATCATTGTTGAAGCAGAATTAAGTCCTTGCCTTGCAAAGCTTGGTACACCTGTTGAAACAATATCCCAAATCATTTTAAAATTCGGCTTTAAATATCTAATTGATATTCTGCACTGTACCTTTTTAAAAATAAACACCGAAAGCAGGATAGCCATGCTGATGTACTGTGACAGAGCAGTTGCCAAGCCTGCTCCCGATATTCCCATATTAAAAACGAAAATGAACAGCGGATCAAAAGCAATGTTAAGCAGACCGCCGGTAGCAAGGCCAATCATGGCAAGCCGTGCCATGCCCTCATAACGAATAATATTATTCATAACACAGGAGGTTGTTAAGGCAGGGCCGGCAATGAAAATATAAAAAGCATTTTTTTTTGCATAGGGCAAAATTGTATCTGTACTGCCAAGCAGTTTCATAAACGGGGTAATAAAAATCAAGCCGAAAACCATTATTATAAGGCTGACTCCAAGGGCTAAAGCAAAGGCCCAGGAGCAATAACGCCTTGCCGTTTCAACATCCTTTTCGCCCAAGCGGCGGCTGATACAACTGCCGGCGCCCTGACCGAACATAAAACCAAAGGCCTGTAATATACCCATTAGGCTGAAAACCACTCCTGTGGCACCGCTGGCCGCAACACTGATTTTGGAAACGAAATAAGTATCCGCCACATTATAAATCATGGTTATCATCATACTTATAACCGTGGGTACTGACAATGAAATTATAAGGCGCTTTATTGGCGTTTGTGTTAATTTTTTATACTGTGCCTGCGCTGAGGCCGAATCATTCTGCATCAAATCATCTCTTTTTATTATTATACAGATTTTATCACTTTTTAATCATTCACTGTTACTTCCAAAATCCCAAAGACTAATTTAGTGAATAGTGAAAAGTGAATAGTGAAAAAGTAATAGGTAAGCCCCAAAGACTGATGTCTTTGGGGCTTTGGCCTGCCCAACAGGATTCGAACCTGCAATCGTCAGAATCGGAATCTGATGCATTATCCGGTTGTGCTATGGGCAGATTTTCTATATTATACCACAGATTTAAAAATATGCAACAAGGCATAGCTAAACATTTAGCTATGCCTTTGTAGCTATTACTTTGCTTATTCTATTGTAACCCACATAGCAGGTCGCACATCATAGCCGTTATTTACAGGGCCGCTGTACTTTATTGATGTTTCATCAACATAGCAAATATAGGTTGTGCCCTTCCCCAAGGAACGGAGCGCCCATTTTACAATATCACCTTCAGCACCCTGTGCTTTTGCATATTCGGTTGGCTGAGTCAGCATAAATTCAGTATCCTGAACATACTTAACATATTCCTGCTTTGATAAAAGGAATACCCTATCGCTTGTATTGGCACTTTCCTTTTTACCCTTGCTTTTATTTGTAGCAATGTTGCTTTCAATTATTCTTGTTGCCTGATTTTGAGTAAAGGAATTTTGGACAAAGCTTTGGCTTAACCATTGGTGCATATAGCTGTCTGCCCAATTGGTATCGCTGAAGCTGTTTTCAAATTTTTTGTAATCCAATGTGTATTTACTCAAAAGCAGAGCCCTGTTATCCTCTACTGCTATAACCTGCCAAGCAATCGCCTCTTTACCGTTTGATGATGTGTTATCCTGCTCATAAACACCGAATTCAATTTCATCACCCACTGAAAAAGTGCCCGGCAGCTCAGCCGTTTGAGTGGTTGAGACAGTATCGTTGGCATACTCACCTGCCTTACTATGACCGCCGCTGTTTACGGAGATAATAATTCCAACAGCAACAAAAACGCCAAGTAATAAAGCAATTACAACCTCCAAAGCCGTCTTTTGTTTTTGGTTAAGCTTTCTTCTGGGCTTTTTCGGTGTAATTACGGTATTTGCCTGATTTTGGTTATAGTACTGCTGAGTATTAATATTTTGCCCAGCCAAAGTCTGTTGTTGATTAAAAGCATTAGGGCTTTGATATGTGCTTTGCAATTGATTATTATCAATTTGATAATTCAAATCTGTTCTTCGCTGATGCTCAACAGAGTTAATTTGTTGCTCTTCCTGAAGGTTTTTAGGCAATCTGGTGCCGCAGTGATTGCACACCAATGCCCCTTCGGGATTTTCATTGCCACAGCCTAAACATCTCATAAAATAGTCTTTCCGCCTTGTTATTATTTACACATTTGTAAGCTTTCCGCCGGCGTCAAGCTTTACAAACTGCGAATAACCGTATTTCTTTTTTACGGAGCTTATATTGCACTTAACCTTGCCGCAGGCCAAGGCCGCTACAAGCTTTGTGGAATCTGCATTATAACTGAAACGCATGTGCTGAAGTCCTTTGATAAACCAAGTGCTGTCCGGCAAAATACAGGTTTTAGCGTTGATTATTTTATCCTTAGATACATATTTGTTGTTTGCATTTAGCTTCTTGCCGTAGCTTGCAACAGTCGCGCCGCCCGAGGCATACTTTGTATCAATAAGAACGTCGGTTTGATTATAAGCCTTTGACGTAATTGGAATACCCATTGAACTGTAACCGGCAATAACGGCAACCTGCACTCCCTGATTTTTAATGGCCTTCAGGTTAGTTGAAAGCCTGCCTTGAACACCGTGATACTTTTTAATTTTCTTATAAAGGTCACTGCTTTTGTCAAGGAAGCCGATTGCGCTCATTTCCTTAACAGCTTTATCAAAGCTGTCGTACGGAATACATTCCCAAAGAGACGGAATATATCCTATCCAATCCTTTAACACCTTGTTATAAAGATTTTTTACATTCTTTTTGCTTTTTAGAAATGTACTTAAGTAATCGGCGGCATAGCCGATTCTAACATCAAAGGTGGCTCTTAAAACACGGAACAAGGCTTTCTGTGAGCCAAATTCATACTCTGTTTCCATGCATTCAATAAAATCGAGAACAGCATTTTTATCAACAACCAAGTCAAGAGAATATGCTCTTGCCACATCAACGCCCATAAATGCAGGATTAACAAAAATGCATCTGTCCAAATCTTTATTGCCCTTATACGCATCTATGTATGCAGAAAGAACGCTTCCACCGAGGGAACAACCTACAAGAGTAACCTTTTTTGCACCTGTATTTTTCTTCACCGTCTTAATGTAGGAATTCAAACCGTCAGCGGTTTTACAAATATCCTGACGCCAATCATAATTATAGCAATAAACATTTTTTGCACCGATTGTTTTGCATAGCTGACGGGCAATTGCCGCCTCTGATGTAGTGGCATTTTGCCAATAATCCTTGTGATTAGCCAAGGAATCGGTCCAATAATTGTCTATCCCCTGTCCCTTTTTAACATTACCGCTTTTTGTGCAATTTAAAACAGAGGCACCGTCGGTAAATTCTGCAAGAGAATTAATGAAGGTATTTGCATCGGTTTTTCTGTCAGGGTCCAGCATTTTAAGCACCTGGCATACCAATTCAACATTACCGAAGATACCTGAAGCTATATCGCCCAAGCCCAAATTTTGAATTTCGCTTTGCTGCTTGGTGCCCACATTTTCATAAACAGGGTTTGCGCCTAAGCCGTGAACCAAAATAACCGGTGTAGTTGTATTTTTTGCAAACGCTACGCTTGTGCAGGAAAACAGCATAACTGCCGAAAGCACAAAGCAAAGAAATGCTCTAAATATTTTTTTCATTGTTATCATCCCTTGTAATCCATGTAGTCAAAAACGCAAAACGGCAAACATTCGCTTGCCGTTTTGCAAATAATTAGTCAATTAAATTAATCGATTAAATTGAACTGAGAAGCTTTGGAAGCTTAGCAATTGTTCCGCCCAAACGCCAGAATATTTTGCTAAATCCAACGAAGCTTGACTGGTCGTCATTAAGCATCATTAACAATCCCTCTGCCTGAGCAGGTGAGAACGCTCCCATTGACATTGCAATAAAGTTACGAACAGGAATTTGAGTTGCCATGGCGGCAAGCATTAATCCGTCGCCATTGGCGTCACTGCCCATACCTGACATAATTTTTTCAATTAATCCGCAGAGTCTGCCGCCCCACTTTGTGTGACGTGCATCATTCAAACAGCAGTAAATATCAATTTTCTTATTAGGATCAATTTCCGGACTTGGAAGCTCGCCGTAAACTGCGGCAAAATCATCACGGGTTATTGCAGCAACGTTGTTATAGTAGTTTGGAGCAGTTTCTCTGTAATCGGGAATTGCGGCATCTACTGTTGATTCAACGTTAACTGTTGCCGTAAGCTTAATATCACGGCTGGATGCACCAACCATAATCTCAAACTCGCCTGTTTCAACCTGCCAATCGCCGAGATTAACATTGTAAAATGCAAAGGATCTCTTTGAAAGCTCAAGTGAAACCTCTTTCTCCTCACCGGCTTTAAGGAATACCTTCTTAAACGCACGAAGCTCCTTAACAGGACGGAATATTGTTGATTCCTTATCGGCAACATAAAGCTCGGCAACCTCGGCACCGTCTACTGTGCCGGTGTTTTTAATGTTAAATGTAACTGTTAATGTGTCAGTGTCCTTAATATTATCGGCTGAAAGCTTAATGTCGCTGTACTCAAAGGTTGTATAAGACAAACCGTAACCAAAGGGGAATACAACATCAAGACCGGCGGCATCGTAATATCTGTAACCGATGTAAACCGATTCCTTATGTTCAGAGGTAACAGGACCGCCCGGATAGTTACCGAATGTGGGGTTAACCTCAAATGAGGTAGGATATGTTTCGCTGGTTTTACCTGATGGGTTAACAGCACCTGTAAGAATGTTAGCAACTGCGGCGCCGCTTGCCTGACCGCCAAGTCCCGAATTAAGGAGGCCCTTAACCTCGCCGAGCCATGGCATAAGCACAACCGAACCGCCTGCAAGAACAACTACTGTATTTGGATTTGCTCCGGCAACGGCAGATACAAGAGCATTATGATTTTCAGGCATATCAATGGACTTTCTGTCGTAGCCCTCGCCCTCAAACTCCTCGGTAAGGCCAACAAATACAACAGCAACATCTGCTGCCTTTGCGGCATTAACAGCCTCGGCCACAAGTTCTGCTTCAGGCTTCCTGTTTTTATCCTTCTTTGTAGGAGCTGATTTGTAATAGCCCTGTGCATAAGTAACATCTGCGTCAAGCTTAACAAGCTCGTCATAGGCGTTTGAAAGCATTGTAGGATTAATAACCGATGAGCCGGCACCTTGGAAACGTGGAGCCTTTGCCATCTCGCCTATTACGGCAATCTTTTGACCTTGCTTAAGAGGAAGAATTCCGTCGTCATTTTTAAGAAGAACCATTGAGCCCTCGGCAATTTCCTGTGCAATTTTGTGATGAGCAACAGGGTCAAAGGTGTGCTCCTTTTCAAGAGCAGGCTTTGATTTAACAATAAGGTCAACAACTGCGTCAATTCTCTCATCAAGAACAGCCTCGTCAAGCTCGCCGTTATTAACAGCCTCAATAATTCTTTTAGCGTTAAGGTCGCCTGAGCTTGGCATTTCAAGATCGGTTCCTGCCTTTAAGCCCGGTATTCTGTCAACCGAAGCACCCCAGTCAGTTACGATCATTCCCTGAAATCCCCACTCACCGCGGAGAACCTGCTGTTGAAGCCATTCATTTTGGGAAGCGTAAACGCCGTTAATTCTGTTGTATGAATTCATAACAGTCCAAGGCTGTGCCTCTTTAACAGCTATTTCAAAGGCAGGGAAATAAATTTCACGCATTGTTCTTTCGTCAATAACCTCGTTAAGAACCATACGGAAAGCCTCTTGTGAGTTGCATGCAAAATGCTTAAGAGATGTACCCACGCCCTTTGACTGCACACCGTTGATAACAGCGGCCGAGCATTTACCGGCAAGAAGCGGATCCTCTGAAAAATACTCAAAGTTACGGCCGCAAACCGGTGAACGCTTAATGTTTGTACCGGGGCCGAGAATGGTTGATACCTTTTCCTTTAAGCACTCCTGTCCCATGGCCTCGCCCTCTTTTACAAGAAGTTCGGGATCCCATGAGCAGGATGAAGTAGCTGCAGGCGGGAAGCATGTTGTAGGAACAGAGTTACCAAGTCCTATACCGCCGCTTGACTTTGCGGCTCCCTCAGGTTCAACATAATCCTTACCCTTTTGCTTACGAAGACCGTGAGGTCCGTCAGTAATCATAATTTTAGGAAGACCAAGCTCCGGTGCCTCCTCAAGATGCCAATAATCATAGCCTGATGCAAAAGCGGCCTTTTGCTCAAGGCTCATTTTTCCAACAATTTCAGGATGTTTCATATTTTACCCCTTTCAAAATAATTATAACGTAAATATTATACAATAATTAACTGCATTTGTCATTATTTTTTTGTAAAAATGTTAAATTAAGTAATTTATATAGTGGTATAACTGCTTATTTTTTATTTCCAGTAAAGGACAATATCAAACAAATTCATATTTAAACCTCCCTTTTGTTCTTTTATTGTCTATCAGTTAAACACAATTTTGAAAACAAATATATCAAAATTCTTAACAAATTTCATTTTTCCTTACTCAAAATTCGTTTCTATTTGACTTTTATGATGATAAAATATAATCTAATTGTGAGGTGATAAAATGGATTTTTCAGGCATGATAAACATTAAAGTATTACCAAGTGAGGTTGCAAAATCCTTTTTGGAGGGTGAAAGCGTTCCCCATTTATCCTACAAAAGCGAGCGAAAAATATTCGAGTGCGTTAAGCAGGGCGACATTAAATCATTGTTCAATGCCATAAAGCAGTTTGACAGTATAGGAGTGGGCAAGCTTTCCGAAAATGATTTAAAGCAATATAAATATATGGCTATAAGCGTAATTACTCTGGCAGTAAGATACGCAATTGAGGGAGGATTAAGTGAAGAGGATTGTTACACCTTTTCCGATTTGTTTATACAGGATATAGACGCTATGGCAACCACCCCGGAAATAATATCTGCAATGGCAGAAGGCATTATTAAACTTACAAACAGCGTAGCTGACGAGAAAAAAAGAATTAAGCACTCTCCGTATATAAGAAAGTGCATAGCTTATATAAATTCAAGCCTAAGCAAGAGAATAACCGTTAGCGAGTTAGCAGAGGTGTGCGGTATTTCCGGTGATTATTTATCACATTTATTCAAAAAGGAAATGGGTGAAAATATAAGCGAATACATACTTGGTAAAAAGCTTGAGGCCGCCGAAACGATGTTATTAGACGGAACAGATAATTCATCCATTTGCTACGCACTTGGTTTTTCATCTCAATCGCATTTTATAACGGCTTTTAAGAAAAAAAACAAGCTAACGCCAAAGGAGTTTGTAATTAAATACAAATAATAAAACGCGATAGAGCAAAGTTGAGTCTCTATCGCGTTTGTATTTATTTTAAATTTTGCACGGGCGGACAATATCCGCCCCCTACGAACTCGTGGCTTAAATTGAAGCTATTTGTTATTCTTTGCAATTCCCTTAAGGTCGTGATTTTTTTCAGCAAAGTAAGCACGTGTCTCCTTGCCCACAATACCTGAAAGAGCAAACAGGGCAATAAGGTTAGGAAATGCCATAAGTCCGTTGAAAATATCGGCAATATTCCATACTGCGGAAACGGTAAGATAAGGGCCGATAAATACTGCAAGAATGTAAATATAACGATATGCCTTAACAAATTTTTGGGAGCCGGTTAGATACTCAAGACAGCGCTCGCTGTAATAATCCCAACCGAGAATGGTTGTAAAGGCAAAGAACGCAAGACAAACCATAAGTACAAAAGCGGAGATTCGAGGATTCCACGGAAGTCCCTCCTGCCAAGCAATGGTTGTAATGCTGACGCCCTCTACCGAGCCCTCAACAAAGGCCGTATCTGCATTTGTAAGAATAATTGAAAGACCTGTAAGAGTACAAATAACAATTGTGTCAATGAATGTGCCTGTCATTGTTACAAGGCCCTGTCTTACAGTGTCCTTGGTTTTAGCCGCAGCCGCCGCTATCGGGGCAGAGCCAAGACCTGCTTCGTTTGAAAAGATTCCTCTGCCAATACCCTTTTGCATTGCAATTTTCAATGTAATTCCCACACCGGCGCCGGTAACGGCTTTAATTGAAAAGGCATATTTGAACACGCTTGCAATTGCCTGAGGAATTGCAGAAATATGTGTAAACACAATTATTAAAACAAATACAACATAAGTAATTGCCATAAAGGGAACAACAATTTCGGACACCTTAGAAATTCTTTTTATTCCGCCGATAATAACAAGGGCAGCAAATAATGTAACAATTATACCGCCGACAACAGTAGCCCAAGTGTAATCAGTACCGAACAGATTGAACGCTACATGAGAAGCGTTTGGATCAAAGAAATTGTTAACAGCAGTTGTAATGCCGTTAATTTGAGTTATTGTGCCAATGCCTAAAAGACCTGCAAGCACACCGAACAATGCAAAAAGCTTTGCAAGCCATTTCCACTTTGGACCCATTCCCTTTTCAATGTAGTAAAAGGGACCGCCGAGATAATGCCCGTCGCTCTTTTTATCACGGAACTTTATTGCCAAAAATCCCTCGCTGTACTTTGTTGCCATTCCAAAAAACGCCGCAACAAGCATCCACAGCAAGGCGCCCCTGCCGCCGAGGCAAATTGCTGTTGCAACACCTACAATGTTACCGGTGCCGATTGTTGCGGAAAGAGCAGTACACAATGCTCCGAAGGAGGTTACCTCGCCCTCGCCGTCATCCTCATTCTTAACCATAAACTTTAACGCCTTGCCGAGATGGAATACCTGAACAAAGCCCGTTCTTACAGTAAGCCATAATCCGGCGGCAAGTATAAGGACTATTAACGCCCATCCCCATACCCAGCCATCAACCTTGCCGATAATATCGTTAAAAGACATAGCTGCTAAATTATACTCCATATTTTTCTCCTACCGTTTTCAGTAAATAATAGGTGTATTGTATCACAATATTTACTCATAAACAAGATAAAATATTTTAGAATTAAAATTTTTTATGCAACCCCTTTTAATACTATTTTACAATTGGTTTGTATATATTAATTGCTTCTGTTTACAGTAAATATACGTTACGGTTCATATCCCCAGCTAGCTGTTGTAGAACCACTATATTGAGCATAATAATCGTCAGTTACTACATCTGCAAAACAAGAAATACTCGGTCATAAAATTAAAGTGATGAGTAATATAAAAGCAATGGATTTATGTATTTTTTCTTCATTAGAATATCTCTCCTTTATCTGTTAAAATCTCACGTGGAATTTTCGTATCGTAATAATAGCTTGCAAAATTATCATATTTATTTCTTGAAAATTCAATATTTGAACTTGTTAAAACGATGCCCTTGTTTTCAATATCTTCATTAATAAAACAGTATTTTTTCATGATTTCATAATTAACTTTTTTGTACTCCTCATTAGCAAATCTAAATCCGTTCTGCCCTGTTTTGTAATAATCGCTCAAATTTTCAACTTTGTAATAGATTACAAAGGAATCATTAGTATTCTTTAAAAAGCTTTCAATTTCACTTTTATTTACAAGGTTTTGTAATTTTCCATAATCTATTACAATTCCTACAACATTTGGATCTATAGAGCTTAAATAATCTACTGACCACCTAAAAACATCCTCTAACTGATAATCATCTGCAAATCCGTTTTCAGATTTAGAAACTCCAAAGACTCGTGATTTGTATTTAAAATTCCAAGTCTCAAGGGTACTATACCAATCAAAAGGAATACCTAAATCAGTATCATCATGAAATTTTGATGGTTTATAGTCCAATAAAATCAGTTCTTTGCTATCAAATCCGTATTTTTCAATCAAAAATTCTGTTGCTTCTTTTATGTGAGATTGCACATAAATTGTATGTATTCCCACATAAAGTGAACAAATTACCAGCGATACCATTAGAATTAAAGATATAACTTTTTTAACTTTTTTCATAAATAGCCCTCATAGGTTAAGTTACTAAATAAAAAAACATAACATATTTTTTGCCTACACTTTCAAATATGTTATGGTGTTGCAAATACTAATTGTTTAGAGTCTTTTAAATCATTAGTATATTTAGAAGTTAGATGTTCTGTAATATATACACGTTCTGCATTTTTATAAAAACTATTATCAAATGTTACATTATTAGTAACAATGAACACTGCCGCTCTATCTGCAATTCCAATTTCGCTTAATTCATAAGTTATAGCGTCTCCTATACTTAACGCTTTATCTTTATTACTAACAAATGTTTCTATGTTTTCATAAGTAACATAAATCATTGGAAATTCAACACTATATAGCATTGATTTAAAATCATTTTCAGTTAGTAAACTATTGTTTTCAAAGAATTTCTCCGAGGTCAAATGAACAGAAACCACATTTTCTTTTAATTGCGAATCTAAAAATTCAACACACCAATTACAATACTCGTCAAACTGATAATCGTCATAGTATTCGTCATCAATATTTTTTACAATAAATTCTTTACAGTCATAAGAGAAAATCCAAGTTGGGGTTGTCCAACCGCTTTTCCAGCAGTTTAAATCAAAAAAGTAATGCTTTGGTATTTATTCTACACATTTTAATTGTGACCTATCGAAATCATATTTTTCACACAAATATTTTGCAGGAGCGTTTCTCAGCGAAAAAACAACAAGTATTACAGCCGCAACTATAGTCACAAATACAACGGTAATAATTGAAATTGTTGTTTTGTAATTCTTTTTCATAAGCTAACTCCTTTAGTTAGTGTCTTTTTCATAATAAGTCCTTTCTGTATATCGAGAAATTATAAATAACTTTATCAATTTCATCAGTAGTAATTGAATTACCCATCTTATTGCAAAGAAGGTACAAATAGGTAGAACTGCGTTCTAATTTTAATTCACCGCAATGTAAAATCGGTGTAAATGTACAAGTCTTATTGTTTGCATGAGAATTTAGGCTTTGCACCAAATTATCATATTCGCTGTTTATATCGGTTTCGCTGTATTTGGAGACATTGCTTGCTTGTATGAAAACGCCTAAATGATTGTAGTTTTCGTACTGATAACTAAGGAATTCTTCTGTTTCGTCTTTTTGCCACAATCTGTTATCCGAATATGGTAATGGCTCTATTGATAAATGTGAATAATATTTGTATCGTTTGGAAAACAAATTATGAGTGCCCTCATGAAAAATCATATCACTGTATAATTCAACGCCTGTAATATTGGAGTCAACATTGTTTTGCAAATATTCTGTGCACCACAGTTCTAAATCTTCTAATTGGTAGTCATCCACATAATGGTTTTCAAAATATTCAACATTGAAACTTTTTCCGTTAACATTAAATACCCAACGGGCAGGAACAACCCAAACATCAAAGCGTTCTAATAATACGAAATCTATTTCTATATGCATTTTGCTGTTTTCTATTTCAACTATTTCTGTCTGTGTGATGTTATATTTATTTTCAATATACCGTTTTGCATTTGTCGTCAGCACATTTGGGATTAAAATATAAATAGTCACCCCTAAAAAAATGCAAAAAAATATCACGCTGATAATTATCACGCTGACAAAACGTTTCGATTTTTTCATAGTATCACTCCCAAGCGTGCTGTACTTTAAACACCGTGTTTCAATTATTTATTAACATATATGTTAATTTATGTCAATATTTAGGTAATTATATATTTTTATATAAAGAGAAAAAGCGAAGCCCGGGCTTCGCAGTTTTACATTATAATGGTTTAAGTATTGCAAAAGGTTATTTCAACGCTTTTTTCGGGAAAGGAAAGTGTGGCAAAGCTGTTGTCATCCTTTTGTACTAAGACAAACGTGCCGTATTTTGTGTTGCCGGTATATTGATATGTATCATCTATCCATTTAACATCAAGCTCATCATTTTTTTCAAGATAATCAAACACTTGATAAATCATCATTGCAGGATTGTCACCGTTTATAATATCGGCCTGAATGGTTTTTTCCATATCTCCCCGCTTAAAGGTTACGCCGTTGCCGTCAAAGGAGATTGACGTACCTTTGGCATATCCGGAAAGTGATGTAATTGTCACCACTCCGTTATGGCGGGTAATTTGGCAATTATAATAAAAATCCCCTGCTTTATACACAGCCGTTACATCAAATTCTGTGCTTATAACAGGGGCAAAGTTTCTTGCACTGCAACCGGTTAAAATAACCATTGCAAGTAAAAGAGGTATTATTTTTTTCAATGCAATCAGTCCTATTCAAAATCGGACATTAAGGCACCCATTTGTTCTATCATATCATCAACAACAATGCCACGGCTGCTTAATTTTTGGGCGGCCAAATCACCGCACAGCCCATGGATATATACCCCTGCAACGGCCGCATCAAAGGCATCAATACCTTGAGCGACAAATGCACCGATAATACCGCTGAGCATGTCGCCGGTTCCGCCCATAGCCATAGCCGGATTGCCGGTAAGACATACAAACACCTTATCTCCGTCCGTTACCACAGTGTTTGCACCCTTTAGAACAACAATAGATTTATATTCCCTTGCAAAGTTTTTTGCAATATTTATCCTATCTGCTTGAACCTCGGCAGGTGTTTTTGATATGAGCCTTGCCATCTCGCCGGGATGAGGCGTAAGAACAACAGGCACCTTAATCCCCTTAAGAATAGATATGCTCGAATTAATGCAATTTATACCATCGGCATCAACTATTATTGGGCATTTTGCGTTTTTAATTACTGCCTCAACAACGGCATTAGTATCGTCATTAACTCCCAAACCGCAACCGATAACAACGCTGTCGGCCCAATTAAGCTCACTGCAAATATCATCAACAGCCGATTTTGAAAATGTATCTCCGCTACTGGGTAACGGATTAAAAACAGGTTGGGTTAAATGAGCGGCAACCAATGGATAGGCAATATCGGGAACTGCAAGCTTAACAAGTCCCACGCCGGAGCGCAATGCTGCCTTTGCTGCAATAACGGCGGCGCCAAACATTTTGTAGCTGCCGCAAATATTAAGCTGATGACCAAAGCTACCCTTGTTGGCATTTTTACTTCTTTTCGGCATTAACGATTTAACCATATCAAAATCAATGGTTTTTACATAATTGCCTTGATAGCAATCGGCGGGAATACCGATATCCACCAATTCAATCTCGCCGCAATACTCATTTGCCGGAGGCAAAATATGACAGTATTTCAGTGTTGAAATAGCAATGGTAAAATCCGCCTTGACACAGTGGTTGCAAATCTCGCCGGTGGTTGAATTTGTACCGCTTGGAGTATCAATGGAAATGCAAACACCATTGTAATAATCAAGTGCCTCAAAAATTTTGTCAAAGGGAGCTCGAGGTACGCCGTGAAAACCGATTCCAAACATTGTGTCAATAACAAAGTCTGCATTCAGGCACTGCTTTGTAAAGCGTTCAGCTTTTACACCACTGCTTACTGCTTGACCAAAATACATCAACGGCTCGTCAATGGTGGGATTTCGGTCACACAAAACTATTGCCGCCTCTGCGCCGTAGCTATTAAGCAGTCTTGCAATAACAAAGCCGTCGCCTGCATTTTTACCGTTGCCGCACAAAACCGAAACGGATTTGCCCTTCAGTTGATATTTATTTATTATTCTTTCAAAACAGGCAGTGCCTGCACGGAGCATAAGCTCTGCCTCAGTGGAATAAAGTTCAAAGCATTTTTTCTCCACTGTTCTGATTTCATCTGCAGTTAAAACTAACATATTTCACCATAATATCACTGTTGCAATAGCATATTCACCATCGTGAGAAATGCTTAAATCGCTGTTTTCAACATTTACAAGACAGGGCTTTCCTGTGGGTAAATGACCTATTTCAACAGTATTCATTTTACAATTTATTCCTGTACCGAGAGCCTTTAAATAAGCCTCCTTGGCGGCAAACATTCCCGCAAAGGAGTCTGCATTTTTACTGTATGCAATTTCATTATCAGTAAAAACACCCTTTTTAAAATGCTCATTTTGTATACTTTTCTCAATTCTTGAGATTTTTACAATGTCTGTACCTATTCTCATTTACACTCCTATGGGTTCAACGGTGAACATTACATCAACATTATTCAGCTTATGTAATCTGTACTGCTTTGAGGGATTAGGACCGCAGGCACCGGAGGCGGCGCCAAGCATATAGCCGTCAATGTGAACAACCGTGGTGTCGCAAAGCTTTAAATCCTCTTGATGCATTGCCTTGGCACACTGCTGAGAGGTGAAATGGTCTGCACCGAAAATCACACTCTCACAGGCCAAGGGCTGAAAGCGCAAACCAATGCCTTGAGCGTTGGTGATTTCGGCATAGCGTACACCTGTGCGCATTGAGCTTTCCTGAGGCTTTATATACCTTTCGCGCATATCATCAACCTTCATTTCATACATTCCGAGGATTGCATGCTCCTTGTAATCAGGGGTATTGGGTCTGTCGCCCAGGCCGAAATATTTCACGTTTTCATACTCTCGGGGCATTTCCAAAACGGCACCGAAACGGGGTGCAAATTTGATTTTTTTGGATTTGTTACAGATTAAGGAAACGGAAATTTTACCGTCGGCATAAATCTCATAAGAAATTGTAACAGAGGCAAGCTTTTTAACCGAAATTGTTGCCAACACAAACTCGCAGTTTATTACAAGGCTGTTGTTGCCTTTTCCGTAGGTGCATTTTTTCAAGGTCATATTTTCGGTTTCAAGCCTGAGTCTGTTCCATTCATTTTTGATATTTCTGTCGTTATCAATAGGGGCTCTGTAAACCGTTGCGCCAATACCTAAAGTTTCGCCAAAGGGTGCGGAATTGATAAATTCATTTTCGCCGATTATATAGCTTTCCATTTCACCGGTTTTGATGTTAAAGATAATTCTGCCGTTATCTAATTTTATGAATAATCTTTCCCTTTCGCTGACTGTAAATTCAGGAACATTACTTGAAGCAGATGAAAAATCGGGAACATAAGTTCCTATTTCAAATTGCTCGCTTGCTATCTCAAAATCATTGTTGAAATAGCTGATAACAATTGCATATTTACTTAAATCATAATCAACGGCAAGCTCCTTTTGAGGTTCAATATTGAGGTTAATGCTCTTAATGTCAATCTGATTTCCCCGTTCATCAACTGCTTTAATTTTGGCTATTAAACTAACAGGAGCAAAGTAGTTTAAGCATTTAAAAATAATTTGATTTTTTCCAAGCCTTGCACGAACGGGACGGTAGCAGTTTTTCATTTGAAGCGCACCCGAATGGGGTGTTCTGTCGGGGAAAAACAAACCGTCAACACAGAAATTGCCGTCGTGCTTTTCTTCGCCGTGATCACCGCCGTAGGTGTAGCGGTATTTTCCATTTTCGTGATAAACAGCATGGTCGGCAAATTCCCAAATGCATCCGCCCATCATATTATCGGCATTTAAAAATTTTGAAACATAGGTTTCAAGTTCACCGGCTCCAAGTCCCATGGCGTGGGCATATTCGCACATATAATATGGCTTTTTATACCATCTGAGAGGCATTCCTTTTCCGGAGGCTATCATGGCAAATTTATTATGCCAAGGATACATTTCGGATATTACATCATAGGCAAAACGCTTTGTGCGAACTACATTTTCATAATGGATTGGTATTGGACTGAGTTTTTTAAGCTGTTCATAGCAATAATCCTGATTTTTATATCCCCAGGATTCGTTGCCAAGAGACCACATTGTTATTGAGGGGTGATTTTTATCACGCTCATACATACGATAAACCCTGTCCCAATATCTGCTTTGCCAAGCGGGATTATGCGAGCAGGCCCCTGCCTTGACCGGCTCTGTTTGACAGCCGTGAGCCTCGATATCAGCCTCATCTACAACATAAATTCCGTACTCATCGCACAAATCAAGGAAAATAGGATCCGGCGGATAATGGGAGGTGCGAACGCAGTTTACATTATATTCCTTAAAAATTTTTACATCCTTTTCCATATCGTCAACTGTCATTACAAAGCCTGTTTTAGGATTTGTATCGTGATGATTAACACCCAGCAGTTTAATGCCCTTGTTATTGAATTTGAACACATTTTTGTCAATTTCTATATGCTTAAAGCCAATTGGGCGATGAATTATTTCCAATATTTCTTCACCGCAGGACAGAGTAATTACAAGGTCATAAAGATTAGGCAGTTCAGCGCTCCACTGTTCAACCGTTAAATCGTTAAACTGAATTCTTTCAATACTGTCGGGACCAACATTAACCGATTTTGAAGCCACCTGCTCCCCGTTAAAGTTAAGGCTTACGGACAGCTGACAGTTGTCGGTAATCTTTAGGCTTGGAATAACAGAGAGATTGTATACGGAATCACTGATATAAGCGGTTAATGCATGAAAATCATATATGGAATTATTACCTGTTTTGGTGATATAAACATCTCTGAAAATTCCGTTATCTCTAAACATATCCTGACACTCAAGATATGTCCCGTTTGACCATTTATGAACTACTGCAACAAGGTGGTTTTCGCCCTCATTTAAAAAGGCGTTAAGTTCAAATTCGGCGGTGTTATGACTGCCCTCGCTATAACCCACATATTCTCCGTTAACAAACACATCAAGGGCGCCGGAAACGCCTAAAAAAGTCAGCACATAATTGGCAGACTTATTGTCTATATTAAATGCCTTATGGTAAATTCCCACCGAGCAGTCATCGGGAATATACGGCGGATTAAGCTTAAAGGGATAGCGTGAATTTAAATAATACGGCGGTTCATATCCTGTATGTTGCCAAACAGACGGCACAGGAACAGAGTCAAAATTTAAGCTGTTAACATCAATTTCATCGGGAATATCATTAACGCTTTTAAAATACTTAAAGTCCCATATTCCGCTTAACACAGTTACCATTGAGGAGGAATAACGTTCCTTTCTAAAGTCACAGGTGCCTGCTTCCTCAAAGGAATTAAATGGAATAAAATACGACCTTGGCTTTAAAACATTATCCTTATAAACATCAAAATTCTTATAATTATCGTTTTTTACTTTAAAAATCATAAAAGCTCCTAAATAACGCTGTTTTTATATTTTACTGAAAAATAATATGTTATATAATAATTTTACCTTAATCACATAGTAAAGTCAACAAAAAAGGCACTCTCAAAGAGAGTGCCTCTAATGCAACATAATTATGCCATAAAGGTGCGAATTACTTCTTCGCAATCCTTTTCGTTCATAATTTTCGGAACAGGATAAAGCGGGTTACCCTCTTTAAGCGCACGGCTTACGAGTGTAGGCATATCCTCCTCCTTAATCATATCAAACTTATCAGGGATATTCATCGCAGCGTTCATTCTTCTGATTTCTGCAATGAAGGCCTTGCCCTTATCACTAACCGACATTGACGGTGTTGTAATACCGATTATGTCAGCAAGCTTGGCAAGCTGAGGATATGCAGCCTCGCCGTACCAATCAAGTACATAGGGCAAAATAACTGCATTAGCAAGACCGTGAGGTGTGCCGTAAAGACCGCCCAGATTATGAGCAATAGCGTGAACATAACCGACATAAGCGTGGGTAAACGCACGGCCTGCAAGGTAAGAGCCCTTAAGCATATTACCTCTTGCCTCTAAATCCTTTCCGTCGGCATAACATTTTTCAAGATTATCGTAGATAAGCTTTGTAGCCTGTTCTGCCTCCCTAATAGTGTCCTTGGTGTTGCTGCGACCGATATAAGCCTCAACAGCATGAGTCATGGCATCCATACCTGTTGTCGATGTAATGTGTGGTGGCAAACCTACGGTTAATTCCGGGTCAAGCACCGCATACTTAGGACGAAGGCAGGTATCGTTAATGGCATTCTTCTCATGTGTTTCAGGGTCGGTTACAACAGCAGCAACTGTTGTTTCTGAGCCTGTTCCGGCAGTTGTAGGAACTGCGAAGAATGGCGGAAGCTTTTTATGTACCTTAAGCTGGCCGCGCATATCGCGAACGGATTGATTAGGCTTTACAATTCTTGCACCTGCAGCCTTTGCACAGTCCATAGATGAACCGCCGCCGAATGCAATAATGCCTTCGCAACCGTTTTGGATATACATATCCTTGCAATCCTCAATGTTTGGAATTGTTGGGTTTGGTTGAACGCCGTCATAAACAACATACTCAACGCCAACCTCTTCAAGCTTTGCAAACATTGGATCAAGCAGGTGAAGACTCATAAGACCACCGTCGGTAACCACGAGAACCTTGTTGATTCCCTTACCCTTGATGAACTCAGGAAGTCTTAACACAGAACCGGCGCCCTCTAAAAGCTCAGGCTCTGACCAATCCATAAAGCACATAGCAACCTTAAATACATTTTGGTAAATTCTATACCAAAGCTTTTTTAAAGTCCAGAGCATTTCTTTTCCTCCTTATATTATTTCATATTCATTTTAACTAATTTTTATGAACTTTGCAATAATTATTGTAAAAATATTGACAAATTTATGAATTTATAGCGTAATACTTTCATAAACGATGTGTGAGCTTGGCTGATCCTCGTAAATAATTGCAATGGTATTATCGTCGATTTTAGCCATTGAGGAATAGGCAAAGAATCCGTCGTTAAGCTTAATATCGCCATTCTTTTTCCAATCAATGCCTTTAAATTCACCTTTTTTGTTAAAAATAAACTCGCCTATGGAAATTACACCGTTTTCTCTTTTTCTTGAAGCGGGATGAGATATGTACACCTTATTGCCTATTACTAATGCATTTTTTTGACACTTTGGGGCTTTAGGCTTTGCCGATTTGTCCCCAAACCATGATATTCCCCCGTCCTTTGACACGCAAACAGGTATTGACTTATAGCTGTTTGCTCTGCCAAAGCCGTAGAGCGTACCGTTCGGCGCTTCAACAATACACCATTCGCCTATATTTTGGGTATAAGGATTGCGAGTATTTCTGTTCCATGTTTCGCCGTTATCATCGGAATAAACGGCAACAGTTCCGCCCATAGTGTAAAGGGGCATAATAATTCTGCCCGATGAGGTTGTAATTCCCGAGCCGGGTGCAATGGCAAGAAATTCGCCGTCTTTATCAATAAGAAAGGAGCCTGTAATATCCTTTGGCTGACTCCAGCTTTCGCCGTTATCACTTGACCTGAGCATGAAAACATAGCTACGCTTCGGTGCCTTTAAAGGAGCACCGTATGTGGTTTTAGCATTTTCGTTATCCGATCTGCCCTTTGCGCCGTTTAAGTAAATGTTGCCCACATATTCATCATTTTTGTAAAGCTCGCCAAGTCCCCTTAGGGTGTATTCTGTTTTAGATTTTGCAGAATTGATAACCGTGCCGTCCTCAAGCACCATATAATAATTACCGTCTCTGTCATATATTACGGGACATGTTTTTCCATCGTAGCTTGCATAGGCAGTCTTTTTCTTATCAAGAAGCTTTCTGTCGTGGATACCCTTGCATTCAGGAAAAAATGTTACAACCATAACAATATCACCGTTAGGTGCAACGGTCATACACGGGTCAATGAAGAATGCTGTTTTAATATTGTCGTGATTAGAATTAATTTCTCTGGCAGGGGGTGAGGCAATGGTTTTAATATTACTCCAGCTTTTGCCGCCGTCCTTACTTGTACGAACTGCAAGCTCGATATATCCCCAATCATTACCGGTTGAAGCCTTATCAATAGCGGCAACAAGGGTACCGTTGGCATTTACAAGGCTTGGAATGCGAAAGGCGGGAGCGCCGTTTGCCTCGTTGCTGTCCTTGGTAAGCTCTTCCTTTAAATATTCCTTTGAACTGCCGCAAAAAAGAATTTGAGTATCTGCCATAATAACATCTCCCTTATAAAGTTATATAATAATTATACCAAATAATTGTTACTCATACAACATAAAAAGGGGCTGTAAAAAAACAGCGTAAATAAAAAATCGACTGCATTCTTTCCG
>JBJEPI010000038.1:0-12655 GCA_051881175.1 Eubacterium sp. | reverse complement strand
AAGCTTTTCTATTCTCCCCCGGTAGAACCGGGGGTTTTTCGTCTTTTGCCAAACAGTAAAAAAATAACAGACAGAAATTTCTGTCTGTTATTTTTATTTATGATACTTTGAGTTTGACGATATTGAAAAGGCTCTGTAAATCTGTTCCAAAAGCACCACTCTCATTAATTGGTGGGGCAGGGTGAGCTTTCCAAATGATAATTTCAGACTTCCAAGAGCTTTAACCTCGTTTGAAAGTCCAAAGGAACCGCCGATAATAAAGGTTATTTCACCAAAGCCTTCAACTGCTGTTTTTTCCAATTTTTTGGAGAATTCCTCACTGCTCATTTGAACGCCCTCAATACACATCGGAACAATGTATGAGCCCTTTGGAATTTTGGAAATGATCCTTTTCCCCTCCTGCTCTTTTACAGCTTCAATTTCGCTTTGAGAGGGAGTGTCGCCGCAGCGTTCCTCCCCTATTTCAACAATATTAACCTTTGAGTATGAGGAAAGGCGCTTTAAGTATTCATCACAAGCGTCCTTTAAATATTTTTCCTTAAGCTTGCCAACGGCAATAACAGTTACCTTAATCATAATACAATCGGTCTTTCACAATTTTCAGGTGCCGAAACCCTTAATCTATAATCCTTGTTTTCATCAAAGCCTGCCTGACTCAGCGCCGAAGCTGTTGTTTGTCTTGCTATATCGGGGTGGTTGTTTTCCCTGCTTAAATGAGACAGCACAAGCCGTGTTGTGCCGGAGTTAATTAAATCAACGGCAAACTGACTGCAAGCCTCATTTGACAAATGGCCGTAATCGGACAAAATCCGTTTTTTCAGGTAATAGGGATAATCACCGTTCATAAGCATATTTGTTTCATGGTTGGATTCCAAGAAAACCAAATCACTGCCGCTAACCGTATCTTGGGCTTGCTTAGTAACAACTCCCGTATCGGTACAAACGGATATGCCTCTGCTGTCGGGGGTATTAAAACGATAGCCATTGCATGCAACACTATCGTGACTTAACTCAAAGGGCAAAATCTCCACTCCGCCGATTTCCATATTATCACTAAGTTCAAATGCATTAATTTTTTCGTTAATGATACCTGAATTTACCATACTGTCAATTACAGCCCTGTGTGCAAAAACGGGAATATTATATTTTGACGCCAGCACACGAACTCCGTTGATATGGTCGCTGTGCTCGTGGGTGATGAAAATTGCAGAAATTTTTTGAGCATCCTCGCCAATACTGTTAAGCGCCATGCAAATTCTCTTTGCACTGACACCTGCGTCAACAAGAATTTTTGTTTCCCTTGATGATATGTAAATTGAGTTTCCGCTGCTGCCTGAAAACAGCTGACACGCCTTTGCCATAAATACCTACCTACAAAAATAGTGGGAGCATACACTCCCACATATTATTAATTATCCCGCTGATTGAACCGTTGCCGATTCATCAACCTTAACTCGCTTAATATCTGCACCAAGTGCCGAAAGCTTGATTACAACGTCCTCATAGCCTCTGTCAACATACTGAATGTTTTCAACAGTTGTTGTTCCGTCTGCTACCATACCGGCAATAATCATTGCCGCACCGGCACGAAGGTCAGTTGCTTTTACCTTAACTCCTGCAAGCTGTTCAACACCCTCAATAACGGCCACCTTGCCGTCAACCTGAATATTGGCACCCATTCTTAAAAGCTGACCGACATACTGGAAACGGTTATCCCAAACGCTTTCCGAAAGTATGCTTGTTCCCTTAGCAATAGATAAAAGCACTGCCATTTGCGGCTGCATATCTGTTGGGAAGCCCGGATGAGGCATAGTTTTAACATTGCACTTATTCAGCGGCTTAAAGCGGGTAACACGAACAGCATCGTCGTATTCTATAATCTCTGCCCCTGCTTCCTCAAGCTTTGCGCTGATTGATTCAAGGTGCTTCGGTATTACATTTTTAACCAAAACATCGCCGCCGCAAGCCGCCGCCGCAACCATATATGTTCCGGCTTCAATTTGATCGGGTATTATTGAATAGGTACAGCCGTGCATTTTTTCAACACCGCGGATTTTAATAACATCTGTACCTGCTCCTCTAACATCTGCACCCATCGAGTTTAAAAAGTTTGCAAGGTCTACAATATGAGGCTCCTTTGCCGCATTTTCTATTACAGTCAAGCCTCTTGCAAGAACTGCGGCAAGCATTACATTGATTGTTGCACCGACGGACACGGTATCCATATAAATAGATGTGCCCACCAGCTTGTCCGCCTCGGCACAAACCATACCGTCAATAAGCTCCACTTTGGCACCCAGCATTTCAAAGCCCTTGATATGAAGGTCAATAGGTCTAACTCCGAAGTTGCATCCACCGGGCATTGCCACCTCGGCCTTTTTAAAGCGGCCCAGCATTGCGCCGATAAGATAATAGCTTGCTCTAAAGTGTGATGTAAGCTCATAAGGAACGCTTTGGTTAGAAATATATGAAGTATCAATCTCAATAGTATCCTTGTTAATGAGCTTAACCTTAGCTCCCATTCTGTCAAGGATTTCTATAATCAACTGAACATCACTGATTTGCGGTATATTTTCAATTCTGACAACGTCGCCGGCTAATATAGCGGCAGGTATTATAGCAACAGCGGCATTTTTTGCACCGCTGATATTAACCTCGCCAAATAGCTCATGGCCGCCGTTAATTACAAAATTTTCCAATTATATGCCCCCTAATTTTGGGATAAACAATAAGTTATATAAATAGTATTAATTTTAAAAGTAGTAATATGTATGCCAATACACAGTAGTTATTATACCAAATCAATAGTATAAAAGGAACAATACACAGTGTTTTTTATCCAAAATGTAATTTTTTAAAATTACAAAATATCCATAAAATTTAAAATAAAAATACCATATCTTGTATTTCGACATATTATTACTAAAAAGCAACAAAATATTGGTGCTTTTTAAGGTAACAAAAAGGTAACATATTATTACAAAAAAGTCAATAGAAAGTGGGACATTTTTTGTTTTTTCTATAAAAAAATTACTTTGCTTTTTTATCA
Source organism: Eubacterium sp. (assembly GCA_051881175.1). Taxonomy (GTDB): domain Bacteria; phylum Bacillota; class Clostridia; order Oscillospirales; family Acutalibacteraceae; genus Eubacterium_R. The sequence goes on along the minus strand of JBJEPI010000038.1, from coordinate 9,606 downwards.
AAAACAAAGTAATCAAAAATATTATTTTACAACTCTTTCAAGTCTTTTTACAACAACGCCGCCAAGCACGCCCACTGCAACACCGGCTACGGCGGCACTGATTAAGAGCACCGGTAAATAATAGGCAATTCTGTATGTATTCATAACAATTGCGGCAACCAGTATTTGAGCCGCATTGTGGCTTAATGCACCTAATACCGACACTCCCATAATTGATAAGCCCCTGCATCTCATTGCCGCAATCATAACCAAAAAAGAAAGCAGGCCTCCTGCGAAGCTGTAAACAAGGGAAAAGGCTCCGCTGAACACCAAACCCGAGATTAATATTCTAACCATCGAAATAAAGAAAGCATCTCTCTTTGGCAACAGGTAAAGAGCCGTCAGAACAACAACATTAGCTATGCCCAGCTTTACCCCCGGTATACCGATATTAACAGGCACAAGGCTTTCAAAAAATGACAAAACAAATGCCAGCGCAACGCTTAGAGCGACAATTGAAATTCGTTTAATTTTACTCATTTCGCCACCCCGTCAATTTGATTATCTCCGCTTTTGTTAACAGTTACAATCACTTTATTTGGCAGGCAAACAATGCTCTCCCCCGCTCTGCTGATTTTTTTGTGCTTTTCACATATTTTATCGGGGCAGTCGGCATTGATAACATAAACATATCCCCCGTCAACTACAACGGTATTTGTTATTTTTGAATTTTGAACCACATCATATTGGGTATTTTCGTTAAGAGAAAGCTCTGCCACAACATCTCCGTTAACCTCAACCGTGGCAATATCGCCATTATCAAAAGCATAATTTAGGCATAAAAGGCTTAAGGCCGCAAGGCAAAGCACCGCGGCCACAATAATAATATCAAGCTTTTTAATACCAAGCTTCAATTACAGATAGTTCCCTTCAAAATTATTGGAATAGGTTATTTCCCCATTGCTGTCAAGCCAAATAACAAATATTTCAGCAAGCTTTTCATTTTTGTTGATTTCATCAACCAACGCCATGCCCTCATCAATCGAAAGAGTAAACAGTGCCGTTGACATTGCATCAGCCAATGCCGACTCGGTGCTTATAACGGTAACGGATTCAAAGTAATCGGCAGGCATTAAAGTGTCTCTGTCAATTATATGGCAATAGCGTTTACCGTTTACGGTGTAATACCTTTGATATCCTCCGCTGGTAACAACGCTGTCTTCGTCTGTCACCTTTAATTCTGCCAAATAGTCTTGGGCAATAGGGTTTTCAACGGCAATATTAAAGGGTTTGCCCTTTTTGGTGCCTATAACCTTAACATTTCCGCCAAGTGATATTACTGCAGAGTCCCAAATATTATTTGATTTAATGTACCGGGCTATTTTATCACACACAAAGCCTTTAGCAATAGCGCCAATGTCGATTGACACATTAGGATTTTTTAGGGTAATAGTATTGTTATCATAATCAATTGCAATGCTGTCTATGTCTGTATACTGCGCCGCCTGCTTCAGCATATCATCACTTGGAACGGAAGCATTTTCGGGATCATTTAACCCTTCCTCCCTAAAGGAATGCCAAATGGATAGCACACTCCCCATAGCAATATTGACTCTGCCGTCAGTTAAAGAATAAACCTTCTTGCCGTAGTCAATTATTTCGATTAGCTCTCGGTCAACCTTAATGGGATTATTTACTCCGCCGTCGTTAACCTGCTTTAAGCTTACCACGTCATCATACACATTATAAATATCAAGCATTTTTGAATACTTATTCAGCACTGAATATACCAAATCAAAATGCTCATTGAAGGACTCCTGTGAGCTGTCGTAGGCGGTGATTTTTGACGCCGTATCAAACAAATCAACAAAATCCCTTGAATAGCTTTTCTCGCTTTTACCTGCACAGGCCGTGAGAGACAGTAAAACAGTAAAGGTTAATAATAAAGATACAAGCTTTTTCATAAATTAACAGCATTTTTTAATGATACCTACGGGACACTTTTTTGCACAAAGTCCGCACCCAACGCATTTATCATAATCTATTTTTGCCACATTATTTTCCAATATAACAGCATCCTTAGGGCAGTTTTTAACGCATATTCCACAGCCTATGCAACCTGCTTCACAGTTAACCTTAACATTTTTGCCTTTATCATGGCTGACGCACTGAACCCTATACTTTGACTCAAAGGGCACAAGCTCAATAAGTCCCTGTGGGCAAGCCTTAACGCATTTTCCGCAGGCGCCGCAAAGCTCAGGCTGAACAATTGCCCTGCCGTTTGCAATTCTAATGGCTCGATTGTCACACACATTGGCACAGTCGCCGTAGCCGATACAACCGTATCGACAGGACATTGCACCCATTCCAAGACCTATCTTTACCTCTTGGCAGGTTTCACTGCCGAAATAGTTATAGCTTTGATTTCGCTTATCGCATGTACCCGAGCAGACAACATAAGCGGCTCTGCGAACCAGCTCTGCAGAATCAACGCCCATAATTTTTGCAATTTCGTCAGCCCCCTGCTGACCGGCAGGAGGACAGGCATTTACCGGTGCTTCACCGGCAACAATCGCCTTTGAAAGAGCGTCACAGCCGGCATAACCGCATGCGCCGCAGTTATTACCGCCAAGGCAGTCCCTAATCTGCTGCTCTCTTTCGTCAACCTTAACATAGAATACCTTTTCAGCCACACTTAACAGTATTGCGATTACAAGACCGACAGCCGCTACTACAACAGTTGCAATAATAATGTTTTTAATATCCATCACTATTTCCTCCTACGCCAAGCTGCTAAAGCCGTAAAAGGCTATTGCCATAAGGCATGCGCTGAGCAAAACAGACGGTGTTCCCTTAAATGATTTAGGAATATCGTTATGCTCGGTTTTTTCTCTAACACCTGCAAGAATAATAATTGCAATGGCAAAGCCGAAGGCGGTACCAAGGCCTGTTACAACGGCCTCAACAAATCCGTTGCCCTCCTGAACATTGGTAAGGGCAACACCAAGCACAGCACAGTTAGTTGTAATCAGCGGTAAATACACACCAAGGGATTCATGCAGCTTTGGAACAAACCTTTTAAGAAACAGTTCAATAAATTGAACAAGAGCCGCAATAACCAAAATAAATATTATTGTGTTAAGATATTCAAGCTGAAATTTCTTAATAACAAAGGTGTACAGAATATTTGTAACCGCACTGGCAATTGTTATAACAAAAATAACTGCTCCGCCCATTCCTGCGGCGGTTTTAACATTTTTGGAAACCCCCAAAAACGGACATATTCCCAAAAATTGGGAAAGAACTACATTGTTAATAAGTGCCGTTGTAAGGAGCACAAGAAACAGGGTTTTAACCATTATCCTTTACCTCCTCATTATTGTCAGTGTGATTAACCGTGCAATTCATGCAATCGCCGTTGCAAGCTCCATCTTCTTTAACATGCCTATTGGCGCCCTTGGCACCCAGCTTGTTTTGCAAAGCACATAAAAATGCCAAAACCAAAAAGGCACCGGGAGCAAGAACAAATATTGACACTCCCTCATATTCCTTTGGAAGCACCTGAAGTGAGAAAATTGTACCTGAACCGATAAGCTCTCTTACAATACCGATTGCCGTCAATCCAATTGTAAAGCCAAGTCCCATGCCTATTCCGTCAAATACCGAAGGTATCAGCTTGTTTTTTGAAGCATAGCTTTCTGCCCTGCCTAAAATTATACAGTTTACAACAATAAGGGGAATATAAATTCCCAAAGAATCGTAAAGCGAGGTCACATAGGCGTGAAGCAGCATTTGAACAATTGTTACAAATGAGGCAACAATTACTATATAAGCAGGCATTCTTACTCCGTTTGGAATTACCTTCCTTAATATTGAAATCATTGCGTTACTCATTACAAGAACAACGGTTGTAGCAAGTCCCATACCTAATCCGTTAACAGCAGAGGTTGTAACGGCCAGAGTAGGACACATTCCAAGCATTAAAACAAAGGTTGGATTTTCTTTAATTATACCGTTATACAAACGTTCTAAAACAGTTTTCAAAATCAACCCTCCTCTGTTAAAAAGCTATAAAAGCCGTTAGCCGCATTAACTGCCTCGGTTACGGCGTTTGTGGTAATAGTTGCACCGCTGATAGCGTCAATTTCATTGCTTGCTGTAGCAGAGCCGCCCTTTACATAGCTGATTACTGAAGCGTCTTTACCTGCAAACTGTGCCTGAAATTCTTCTTCGGTACAACGAGCTCCAAGCCCTGCCGTTTCACTATGGGACAGTACTGTAAAGCCTGTAATTGTGTTACTTTCATTTGAAATACCTATTGCCACCTTAACATCTCCGCCGTAGCCGCTTGAAGATGTTGCGGTCATTACATATCCAATAACGTTTCCGTTTTTATCAACCGCTTCCAATACATCGTTAACGGTTGCGTTACCTGCCGAGTTTTGAGAGTATTCCTCAATAAGCTTTTGGGAGTCTTCTATTTCTCTAAATTCAGCGTCTGTAAACACTGTATTATAAGCATCCATTTTAGCCTTGTTTTCTGCTTGCTCAATAGGAGCCTTAGTTACCTCGTTAACACAGGCAAGTGCCAAGCCTGCCACCAAAGTAATCAAAAGGAGTGCAAGGCAATTTTTAAAGGCTTTTGATTTAAGCATAGCCTACACCTCCTCTTTCTTTTTCATTCCAAATGGCTTTGGAACGCTGATTTTTTCAATAAGCGGTACAACCAAATTACTGATTATAATCGCGTAAGAAACGCCCTCTGCCGAAGAACCAAGCACACGGAAGCATGCAGTTAAAAAACCAATTAATACAGCATAAATATACTGTCCCTGCTTTGTAATAGGACTTGTGGTGTAATCAGTGGCCATAAAGAACGCACCTGCCAACAGTCCTCCTGTCAATAGCTGACCAAGCATATAATTTAAAGTAATCGGGTTGCCTTTTAGGGCATTAAACAGCAAAATAAACCCAAGTGCAGATACAATATATGTAAACGGAATACGAGGTGAAATTACTTTCCTAATCAAAAGATACGCACCGCCGATTAAAATGCAAAGCGCCGAAACCTCGCCGATGCAACCGTTTTGAAAGCCTATAAACATATCGGTTAAATTCACCTGACCGCCTGCCTTAAGCTGAGCCAGCGGAGTAGCCGAGCTGACGCCGTCAAGAGAATGTATTGTTGTGAAATCAGTCATTCTTGATGTAAACGAAATCAGCAAAAAGCACCTTGCACCGAGAGCCGGATTCATAATATTTTGACCGATTCCGCCGAAAAGCATTTTTACAACAATTATGGCAAAGGCACCGCCGATAAACGGAACCCACCATGCTACTTCAGGCGGCATATTTAAAGCCAAGATAAGTCCTGTTACTACTGCGCTTAAATCACCCACTGAAATAGGCTTTTTAGCAATCAAATCATAAATAATTTCAAACAAGACACAGCTGATAACACTTGATAAAACCACAATTAAAGAGTTAACGCCAAAATAGCAAATGCCGAAAATAATAGTGGGCAAAAGCGCAATGCATACATCAAGCATCATTTTTGTTGTGTTACTTTTATCCCTAATATGAGGGGAAACAGACACATTATACATATTCAATTTCCCTCCTATCTTTTTGATTTTGAGGCTCTAACCTCTGCCTTGGCAAGCTTAAAGGATTGTGTTAACGGTCGCTTTGCAGGGCAAACATAAGTGCAGCAACCGCACTCAATACATTCCATGCCCCCAAGAGTTTCGTATTTTTCGTAATCATTTGCCTTTACGGCGGCGGCCATAAGCTGAGGCACTAAATTTTCGGGGCAAGCACCGACACATCTTCCGCACCTTATACAAGGTGTGGTTTTCATTTTTTCTACATCGTCTTTAGTTAAAGCGAGAACCGAGGAGAAGGTTTTTGTAACCGGAAGCTTAAGACTTGCCATAGCCATACCCATCATAGGTCCGCCGGAAATAATTTTAACTGTGTCATCCTTTATTCCGCCGCATTGCTCAACCAGATAATCCACAGGCGTTCCGATTAAAGCGTCATAGTTTCCCGGAACATTAGCCCCGTCCCCTGTAACGGTAACGACTCTGTGAACCAGCGGCATGTTACAACAAACTGCGTCATAAATCGCATTTGTAGTTGCAATATTTAACACCACAACTCCTGCGTCAGCCGGCAGTAAATGGGAATTGATTTTTCTGCCTGTAACAGAGGCAATAAGCCTGCGTTCACCGCCTTGAGGGTAACGGGTTTTAACAGGCATAACAGTAATTTTGTCACTGTATTCTTTAACCTTTGATTGCAACAATTCAATGGCCTTTGGTTTGTTATTCTCAATTGCAATGACAACACGGGCATTTTTGAACACCTTTAATACCACGCATACGCCTTTTAAAATGCAATCCGTTTTTTCAAGCATTAAACGGTAATCAGAGGTTAAGTAAGGCTCACATTCCGCACCGTTAATAATAACTGTATCAATGTCATCAATGTTTTTTGGCGAAAGCTTAACCCCTGTTGGAAATCCTGCACCGCCCATACCGACAATACCGGAATTTGAAATAATTCTAACTATTTCTTCCCCGGAGAGCTTTGTGTAGTCCTGTTTTTCTCCAAAGCCCTCTACTGCTTCATTTTGAAAATCATTTTCAACAATAATACACTTTGACACTCTGCCGCCCAAAACCGTTCTGTCTTCAATGGACTTTACTGTGCCGGAAACAGAACTATATACAGGACTCGAAACAAATGAGCTTGCATCGGCAATTTTTTCACCGACTAAAACCCTGTCGCCAATCTTTACAACAGGTGTTGCAGGTGCGCCTATATGCTGTGAAACCGGAAAAATCAAGGTTTGTGCAGGCTCAATCCTTTGTATTTCACAATCCATTGCAAGCTCTTTTCCCTCGTAGGGATGCACGCCGGATTTAAAAGGTACCTTTTTCATACGATACTCTCCTTAAGTACACATTAGAAGTATATAATAATTTTAACATAGTATAAGGGCTTTTTCAACGAATATTTATTGGAAATACACATATAAAAAGAAGCCGTTTTAACAAACGGCTTCTAAGCAATTATTATGTTGAATTATTTACGCTGAATCTTCTTTGAATCCATAAGATAATCATCCGATGCAGGATAATGGTTAATGTATGTGATATCAAGAGATGCGTTCTTATTCTTAAGGATAGTAACGTTTGCATGGCTAACGGCAACCTTAACCTTCATTGTGTAATCAGCCTCTACAATTTCTTTGTTTGCAGGGTCAATATAAACTTTACCAACGCCGCCCTTGTATACTACCTTACAGTTTTCTTGAGCTGTGCCCTCAGACCATGAGAGAACGCTGATAGAATCAACTGTTGCACCGATATCACCGAGAACCTCGAAGAAACGGCCCTGTGAGTCATTACCGCGAAGAGACATCTCTGCAGCCTTTGGCTGAATTTCAATAACAATCTTGCCGTTCTCTTCGGTAACATTTGCCATAAGAACATCCTCAGGTGTTAAGAATGATGTTCTAAAATCATAATATTGATCAATTTCTTTTTTGTCAACATTTTCCTGGTTGTTGTCAAGGTTAGGATCTCTGTTGCAGCATGGTACAAGACCATAGGTGCTTGGTGAGAAGAGTCCGCCAACAAGTGTTGGAACAAGGTTGTTGATTGTTGCGTTTTTGCTGCCCTCTACAAGGATATTCTCAACCTTAAGGTCCTCATCGCCAAGGAGTTTATAGAAAGTAGCTGTTGAGCCGTCTTCGGTTATATACTCCGCAGTAAGAGATTTAGTGTAGTTGTATGCTTCAACATAGTAGTTAACAACATCGTCAACAGTCTTAAACTCTACTCCGCCGTATGTACCTGCGGCAAATTCTGTAATAAGAACCTCGTCAGTGTCAGCATCGGTTTCCTCAGTATTTGCGTTTTTCCAATCGCCTGACTTAACCTCTTGGATAGCTTCAATTGTGCCGTTAGTAACATATCTAAGCTTTGCACAGCCTGCAAAAGATGCACAGATAGCAGCTACTAAAACGAGACATACAATTCTCTTAAGTGTTTTTTTCATTATGGGAATCCCCTTTCACATATAATATGTTTTCCCCTTAATTCGCGTACAGAAAACATTACATACTAAATTTATTATAAATTGAGGAAAAAGTCAATAGGAATTTTCAAAATAATCACAAAAGATTTAAAAAATCGCAATATTTTAGTGTTGTTATGCAAAATATAATATGATATAATTCTATAAAAAGGAGGTTGTAAGTATGATTTGCAAAAACTGCGGATACGATAACAACGATAATCTTTACATCTGCGAAAACTGCGGTTCTCCCCTTTATGATGAAAACGAACCGATTGAAAATGAAGCGGAAAACGACGGCGCAGTACCTGTCAGTACAATTGACGAGGACGCCGAATATGAAGCCAGAAAGAAGAAGCAGAATATAACTATTATAGTTTTATTGTCCCTTATATTGGTAATCGTGGTAATTGGTGCAATTTTATTGACAAAGGGCGGTTCAAAGGAACCGGAAACGACCGAAAGCTCAAGCATTAGCACTACCGTTGAAGAAACAGCTTCAACAACAGTCGCACCTGCCACCACAGAGGAATCCACCACCGAAGAGGAAACCTCAACCACAGAAGAAAGCACAACCACAACCACAACAACTACCACAACTACTACAACTAAGCCTGCCGTACAGTACACCGTATCTGTCAGCGGAACAGGCGGTTCAACATCGGGCGGAGGAACGTATACCGAGGGGCAAAACGCCACCGTTACTGCCTACGCAAATGCCGGATATGAGTTTGACGGCTGGTATGTTAACGGAGCACAGGTGTCGGCAAATCCAACATACACCTTTAAGGTTGATTCAAACATCAGCCTAGAAGCAAGATTTATTCAAACCGAGCCTGAGGTTACCGGCATTGAACAGGTTGAAGGCGAGGATGACTGATGGACAGAGGCGAAACTGCAAAGCAGTATTTTTTAAGCGGATATAATTGTGCCCAAGCTGTGGCGCTTGCCTATGCCGACAAGCTGAACATGGAACCTGAGCTTATTGCAAAATCGGTTAGCGGCTATGGCGGAGGAATGGGCAGAATGCGTGAGGTTTGCGGTTCAATAAGCGGTGCCGTTTTTGTAATTTCAAATTTATATGGATACAGTAACCCTAATGCATTTGATGAAAAAAAGGCACTTTATCAGGATGTTCAGTCTGTGTGCAAGGCTTTTCAAGAGGAAAACGGTTCAATCATTTGCAGAGAGCTTTTGAGTATGCCAAATATAGGTGCAGATGCTCCGACGCCTGAAAGGCGCAGTGAAAAATATTATCAAAAGCGCCCCTGTGCTGATATTGTAAAATGCAGTGCGCAAATTCTTGAAGAGTTTATAAAGCAGAAAGAAACAGAATAATAATAAAAAACACTTGCATTTTGCATTGCAATGTGTTATATTATTTGAGCAAAAGCGATAGCGATTGCATACGCGCTGGTAGCTCAGCTGGATAGAGTGACTGGCTACGAAACGCAAGGTCGATTTGTGTACAAACTGCTAACATTTTAATATTTTTGCTTACTCGCGCTGCTAGCTCAGTTGGATAGAGTGACTGGCTACGAA
>JBJEPI010000037.1:0-53508 GCA_051881175.1 Eubacterium sp. | reverse complement strand
CAATGACTATAAATCAATAATATGATTACCAATAAGAACAACTGTAAAAATAATGCGATAGAAGCTTGTTGTGCTTCTATCGCGTTTTTTATAATTTTCTTTGTTATTTTAACAACATTCTTACATAGGCGTTTTCTACGGTGCAGTTGAAAATAATGTTATCAATATTGCTTGATGTTTCGTAGTCGGCGTGGGAACGGTGAGTTACAAAGTGATACTCAATGCCTTTCTCTTTTAATTGAGCACATAGCTTAGCGGTATTCTCATCAACCGTAGCACTGTGGTACATTGTAAACAAAACTCCGTCAACCCTGTCAAAATTATAATTATCAAAATTGATTTGAACATAGGGATTGATAATTAAAATGTTTTTGTCATTAATAACACGGTTGTCAACAGGGGGTAAATTGCTCTCAATGGAGAAAAGCTCCTCACTTGCACCGATTGAGCAAACACAATCGGCCTTGAATATTCCGTTATACGATACAACGGGACAGCTTATATCATTTGAAACAATACAGTCAACAGCCTTGTTGAAATTCTTAATTCCGTTAGATGCTTTGTCCTCAATAGGCTTATCAGCGGCAACAATAACAATTTTTTCCTTTGGAAAAGCGTTATATATCAACGCCGAGGTATAAGCGAGGGTGTCGCTTCCGTGAAGAATTATCACTCCTCCGTAACTGTTGAAATTAATACCCGAAATATAGTCAATAAGCCTGTGCCAATGTTCAAAGCCCGTATTTTCGCTGAGAACCGAAAATGGCGAAACGCCTTCAAAAATCACATCGTTTCTCTGACAATAATCAAGTATTTTTAAATTGTTTCTATCAAGGTGTATGGAGTCGCCTTTAACGGAGCCGATTGTTCCGCCCAAGCCAACAACTAAAATTTTCATTATTCCTTTTCAACTCGTCCGTTTTCAAATTTAATATTCAGTGTTTCGCCGCCGTAAAGCTGAATACCCTTTGCATATCCTTTCCATTCCTTAGGCACGCAACCGTTTTTAAGCATTTCGGCAATACCGGCAGTAACGCCGAAATTACCGTCGATTTGGAAGGGGGGGTGTGCATCGAACATATTAGGGTAGCTGCCGCCCTGAAGTGCCATTTTTTTCATTGGCGAAATTGGGCGAAGCTGATTTTTAATAAGCCTTAATGCGTTTTCCCCGTTACCAAGTCTTGCCCAAAGGCAAACCTTCCAGCCCAGCGACCAGCCTGTGCCGCCAAAGCCCCTTGTTAAAAGGGATTTTTTAGCCGCCTCGTTAACCTTATCGCTTTGCCGGATTGCACTTGGATAAATGCAATAAAGATGACTTACATGTCGGTGCTCAACCTCATGCTCGCCGTATTCCTCAACCCACTCGTTAATTCTGCCGTCACTGCCTATTGGAATATTCGGCACCTCGGGAGTATCATACCCAAATTCTCGGCAGTTAGCAAAAAATTCCTCCAAAATGCCGATATCCATTGTGGGCATATAGGTTAAGCAGGCCTTTGAGCCATTGTGAATATATGTATTTTCAGGTGAAATTGTAGGGCAGGTAACCATCATGCCGCTATGTTCTACTAAAAAGTCGTTATAAAAATCCAAAACCTCTTTAAAGCAGGGCTTCATTTCTTCAAAAAGCTTGCTGTCGCCTGTATATCTGTAATGCTCAAAAACCTGATTAAGCATCCATGGCAAAGGACTGTTCCAGCAGGCGTATGACTCGGAGTCTGTTTTGCCGAGAGGATCTCCTGCAGGATAGCTTGCACCCCAAATATCACTGTTATGGTGAGCAACCGAGCCGCCGCAACCGTAATGGTCCTTGGCGGTGGTTCTGCCGTTATAAATCATTTTTTTAACCTGCTCAAAAAACGGCTCAAAGCATTCGCTTAAATTACAGATATCGGTGCACCAATAATTCATTTCGGTGTTTATGTTTGTAGTGTAGCTTGATGACCAAGGTGCTCTTACATGAGGGTTAAAAATACCCTGAAGAGTCATGGCATTGGTGCCTTTACGTGAGCAGGAAATGGTTAAATATCTGCCAAACTGGAATAAGAGAGCAATAAGGTTATTATCGTCGGCACCCTTGTGAAAGTCTTTAAGGCGCTTGTTTGTGGGAACATGGCTTCTGTCGCTTCCAAAGTCAACATCAACTCTGTCAAACAGTGATGAAAAGTCCCTTTTATGCTCCTCTATCAATTCGTTATACGGCTTTGTGTTTTCAAAATATTTATATGCCCTTTCCACAGCATTTGCAGTTGGCATTGATTTAAAATCAACAAAGCTTGTAGCAAGGGACACTAAAAGGGTTACCTCTGTTTGACTGTCAACCTTAATATAATCGTTTTCAAAGGTTGCATTTCCCAAAACCTTAACCACGCCGCAAAAATGCATTGCCCCATTGCCGTAATCAAAGGCCTTGCCGTCATTGTGATAGGGGGGCATGCATATTTCAGGAGCGTCGCCCTCCATAACAAGGCTGTCCTCATTGGTATACACTTTGTGATTTAACTTGCTCGTGAGCCTTGCTTCAAGGCTTATAGGTCTATCCGCCTTAATGTTAACAACAATAAGCTGGGCAGGATGACTGACAAAAACCGTTTGGGTTATAATTGAGTTTTCCGCCACTGCGATACCTTTGGATATATCAAGAGTGCGGGTGTAACCAACGCCCCTTGTACCCTTATATTTTATGATTAAGTCACCAAAGGGCAAATAAGCCTCGCTCCAATGACCGTGCATATCCCGATTTGCAATTCGCTTAGCCTCGGCGTGGTTGCCCTCAAAAATGGCTTTTCTTATATCGCCTAAATATTTATGGGCGTTTTTGTTGTTAAAATCCTTTGGATAACCTGACCACAGCGAATCCTCGTTTAAGGCAATCCTTTCCTTTTTAAGATTGCCGAAAACCATTGCGCCCAGTCTGCCGTTACCAACAGGCAACGCCTCTTCCCAAGCCCTTGCCCTTTTTTTGTAATATAGAGTATTATTCATAATCATCACCAAGCTGATTATAGCATAACTGTTAAAATTATGAAAGTATTTTAGTTGTATTTTTGATTTATATGTGCTATAATCTCACTGCAAATCATTATAGCTAACGGAATCAGGTTAGAATCCTGAGCAACAGCCATTACCGTATTTGACGAAGCTATTGCATAGACAATAAAGGGCAAATCAAACAATTTAAACCACGGTTCGAATTACTCTTTATTGCCTAGCCATTGGTAAAACGAGAAGGCGCAATAGCAGCACTTGCTATATCATAAGTCGGGAGACGAGCTATAATTATTAATTCACGCTTTTGGGCAAATGGAGAGCAAAGAATTAGATTATTGCAACAAGGCATTACTATGCCCTGCAAGACTTTAATCCTTGACTCTGCCCATGGCAGAGCTTTTTTGTTTTAAGGAGGTAAAAAAATGAAAAAAGTATTATCTGTTCTTATGTCAATGATTATGGTGTTCTGCAGCCTTGCGATTTCATTACCCGCAAATGCGCAGGAAAGCAATCCCCAAGCCGTTGAATACGGAATTAGTGCTAAAGCCGCCGATTCAACCTATCTTTACACCTATGTTAACACTCAGCTTGAAAACGGTGCCGGGTATGTTTTCGGTGACACCGGCTTCAGCATCAATAACGCAGTTGATTTTGTAAGCTATATCCGTTCGGGAATAGCAATTGATAACGACACAAAAAAAGCATTCGTTGACAGTGTTTATGACAATTTAAGCAAAAACCAAGGAAAGCTTTTAACTGAGTCAGGCCAGGAGGATTTAGCCCTTTACGGTGCTTGCATTATCGCCCTTCAGGAGCTGGGCTATGATGTAAATTCATTCTGCGGCTACGATGATATGGGTGAGAAATATGACATTATCAGCTCCTTTGAGACCGTTGCACCGAATAATATTTCCAATCCCTATTATTACAGACTTGCTATTGAGGCCGCTGACGGAGAATTTGCAAAAGCGCTTTGCAATCAGTTTATCAGCGATTATTATACCTTGGGAAAGGGTATGAATTATTGGGGATACAGCTGTGATAATACGGCAGTATTTTTAACCGCTATTGCAGGCTGTGCAAAGGATTACAGCGAGTATGTTAACGACGCAATTTCAATTATTGAAAAATACACCACCGACAAGGGTGCGTATTACAGTGATGTATATACCGATGAAAACGCAAATTCAACAGCAATGGCTCTTATGGCATTTTCGGCACTGGGCGATTGCGATGCCGCAGTTAAGTATTATAATATGCTGTTGAATTTCCAGGGCGAAACGGGAATTTTTACCTATTACGGAAATGCTGATTTATATGCCACAAAGGACTGTGTAACAGCCCTTGGATATTTCCGTGATTTGGTATACAGCAATTCGTTAGAGCACAGCGAGCATATTTATACATCAACCGAGGTGGCTCCAACCTGTGCAACAGCCGGAAAAATAACCCGCACCTGTTTGATTTGCGGCAAAACAGTAACTGAAAAAATTCTTGCAACAAAGAATCACAAATATGTGGGAAAGGTAACTAAAGCACCTACCGCAAAAGCAACAGGAGTTATGACATATACCTGCTCGGGCTGTGGTTACAAATTCACAAGAGAAATACCAAAGCTTGCCACAACATCAATTACTGCCGTTTCATCAAGATCAAAAAGCTTTGGCATAAGGTGGACAAAGCAAACAAACTCAACAGGATATCAAATCAGGTATTCAACCGGTTCAAAAATGACAAATGCAAAAAATGTTTTGGTTACCAAAAGAACTGCTGTTACAAAAATGATTACAGGTTTAAAGGCAAATAAAAAATACTATGTTCAAATAAGAACATATCGTGTGATTAACGGCAAAAGATATTACAGCGACTGGTCGGCAGTAAAATCGGTAACAACAAAAAAATAGCAAGATAAAACGGAATGAAATGGTCATTCCGTTTTATTTATAATAAAAGTATGGTTGACAAAGCCACGCTTTAAGTTATATAATAAGCAATGCTGAATTGATAATATTCAATGTCTTCGTAGCTCAGCAGGATAGAGCGTTCGCCTCCTAAGCGAAAGGTCATGGGTTCGAATCCCGTCGAGGACGCCAAGATTTTGCCGAAAGTCCAAAAAATTATGGGCTTTCGGCATTTTTTTGAATAATCAATAGTATGGGTTATTCCCATTTAAAAAATTTAACCGCTATTCCTGTGCAAATAACCGTAACGGCTACCATTACCACGATGGGAACCCATACATTTTGGGCAGGCAAACCAAGAAAGGTTGATTTCATTAGTGCAATACCCTGAGTCATTGGAAAAATGCTAACAATTTTCCGCATTGCTGCAGGCATTACCTCAAACGGCAGTGTTGCACCCGAAAAAATTAACATAGGGAAGTATAAGATGCAGGCAATTACGCTTGCACTTTTTGAATTTTTTGCAACACCGCCGACCATCATTCCAATGCTTAGGGTAGATATCATTGTTAAAAGCCAGCTTCCAAGAAAGGCCAACCAAGAGCCGCTTATTCTAACATTCCATATAAGCCTTGCCGCAGAGATAAGAGTAAGCATGGAAATAAGGCAGTAAAAAACATAAATAAAAAACTCAGCAACCAGTAACTTTAACGGACTAACGGGAGTGACTTGAAAACGCTTCAATATTTTTCGCTCTCTGTATTCGGACACCACAAGGGGCAAGCCCATTAACCCGCCGGCACACATACTAATGGAACAAAGTGCACCGAAGGACTGCTCAAGAAATGTATATGTAACGTTGTCTGCGGCAGGCTTTTTTCCGTATATAATTCCCAAAATTACTAAAACCGCCAATGGCATAATGACGGCAAAGATAACCATATTCATATTCCTAATGTTTAGCTTTAATTCATTTTTGAAAAGTATAGCAAATGATTTCATTCTTTTTTATGCCTCCTCTCCGGACAGTGAAAGATAAGCGTCCTCAAATTTTATGCAGCCGCTTGCTTCCTTTGCCTGTTCAACGGTTCCGTGAAAAATAATTTTTCCCTGCCTAAGAATACAAATTTCATCGCAAAGAGCTTCAACCTCGTCCATAAAATGCGATGTTAGGAAAATGGTTAGGCCATTGCTTTTCAAGTCGGACAGGATTTTCCACACCCCGCGACGGGCCTTTGCGTCAAGGCCGGTTGTCAGTTCATCAAGAAAAACAAGCTGTGGATTTGGAATAAGTGCAAGAACAATGAATAATCTTTGTCTTTCACCGCCGGAAAGATTTTTAACTGCGTTGTTAATTTTATCTCCTATTCCAAATTGATTGCATAGCTCCTTCCAATCTGTGGGGTTTTTATATAGGCAGGCGGTTTCCTCGCATAATTCATAAACCCTTATTTCAGGCTGATAGTCGCATTCCTGAAATTGCACGCCTATTTTTTGAAAAAGCTTTTTTCTGTCTTTTTTAGGATTGTGGCCGAAAATGCTTACTGTACCGCAGTCAGCCGTTTTTGTTCCTAAAATACATTCAATGGTTGTGCTTTTTCCTGCCCCGTTTGCACCGAGCAGTCCAAACACAGTACCACTTTTTACCGATAAACTGATATTGTCTATCGCAGGCATATTGCCATAGGATTTAGACAATTGCCTTACTTTGATTGCTGTTTGCATAGCAACGCCTCCTTTATAATTCTTTCGAAAAAAGAATACCACCAATGAAAACGTTGGTGGTAAAGTGTAGGGTTATAAATATTTTGATTTCATATCCTGAAGCATCGACCGTATTGTGTGAGCGTTTTTCTCCGCTTCGGATAAGGATAAAATCAGCCTGTCGCAAACAGAAATAATATCCTCGGATTGCATTGGTGTGTTCAGCGTAATCAAAATATCGGTATCAGGATTTTGAGACAGCCGGTTTAACAGTCGCAATATGGCTTCCAGCGAATAATTTGCACACCTTAGGGAACGAATGATTTTAAGCCGATTAATGTCGCTGTCCGTATATACCCGATAACCGTTTTCCATTCTTTTAACTGTAATCAATCCGTTCATTTCCCAATTACGCAGTGTGTCTATGGAAATTCCAAGCTCATTTGACACTTCCTTACGTTTTAGATATTTTGCATTCGACTGTTCACAGCCTGACAAAAGTTTTTTTACAATTTCAATGGCTTCTTCAGCATTAAAGCGTTCCTGCTTAATTTCTTCAATATATTCGTCGGTTAGAGAAATTGCAGTTTCAAAATCCCCAACAGCGGATGCTTTAATCATTTTAGTAATTTTCTTTCGCAAGCCGTTTTGCAAAACCTCTACCTTAAAGGCAATACGTATTAATTTACATTGCTCTATGTGAAAATCCGTAAAAATCCGATAACCGTTTGGTAACCTTTCGGGCTTTGGAATTAATTCCAATTTTTCATATAGGCGTACTGTGTTTGGGTGTATTCCTATTATTTTTGCAACATTTGATGTTCTGTAAATAGCCATATTTTTCTCACCCCCTTTTATTATAGCATATCACAATCTAAAAGTCCGGTGTTATAGTGTAGGGTTGCAGGTAAAAAGCGATAGCGTTTTTCATTATTGCCGAATAAAAGCCGAGATTCATTTTTGTGAACCTCGGCCTTTTTAGTATCTAACTATTTTTTTGTTGTAATTGCTTTTGATTTAGACCATGAGGAGTAAATTCTTGTTGCCTTGCCGTTGACCTTTACGGTTTTATAGGTTCTAACCCTTACATAATATTTTTTGCCGCCTTTGAGGCCGGTAACGGTTTTTGATGTGTTTGAACTTCCCGACACTGTTAATGTTTTTGAAGTGCTGAAATTGCTGTAAACACTGTACTGAACCTGATAACCGGTGGTTTGCACAGCCTGTTTTTTCCACTTTACGGTGAATTTTTTGCTTCCGGAGGAAACCGAGGATATGCTGGTTCCCTTTGGCTTTATTGTAAATGTTTTATAATGGGGAGGATTGCCGGCATAGGAACCCTTAAAAGTGATTTTGATTTTATAAACCCCAACATATTTTCTTCCACTTGGATAGGTTACCGTATAGTTTGCGGAGCTGATTTTATTTCCGTTGTAATCGTAAACCGAAACAGCGGGAGCCTTAGCTTTTCCGTTGTAAGTGTATTGTGTTGTGGACAGGGATATGGATTTTACTCTGTCAAGATATATTGTTTTGTTGTATTGCGAAAGATATTCGCCGCTAATGAAGTCTCTTGCACGAAAAACAACCTTGTTTGAGTAAACCTCAACCATATAGCCTAATCCGCTTCCGTTATATTCTCCGTCTTCATTATCAATGCCGACAGAGGGAAGATTTATAGCGTGAATATTACCTATTTTTTGGTATGTGTATTGGCCGAAGCCGGTGTGAAGGTGGCCTGTAATTAAAAATACATTTTTGTATTTGTTAAGGATAGCCTTAATACTGTCGGATTGTTCGCCCACTGAACCGGCGTCATCATTTGAACTGCCCCAGGTATCCGGCAGGCCGTGGGTATCCTTTAATGGCTGATGAAGTATTACAAACACGGGCTTTCCCAAGTTTGCAGATGCCTTAAGCTGAGAGTCAAGCCAACTAAGCTGAGAATCGTTGATATATGCCTCCTCCAGCATAGTTTTATCACTACCCATTACTATAAACTTGTAGCCCTTTACCGAATAGCTGTAATGCATTGAACTGATTTTTAAAGAGCTTCCTGCGGCAGCATTAAGCTTATTGGTAAAGGAAACAAATTTGCTTTTTGCCTCGCTATACTCACCAAGGCGAATATCGTGATTGCCTGTGGCAGTAATGAAATTGGAAATGCCTGTATCGGCAAGGTTGTCATATACAGTGTCGTATTCGCTTTGAACTGCATTTTCCGTAATGTCGCCGGCAAGAACCATAGCGTCAATTTGGCTTTCGGCGTTTTTCAAATCTGTAGATGCGGCCACAACACTTTCCTCTCTTGACGATATATAGGTTGCAACCTGAGAATCGCCCCAGGCCACAAAGTTCATCTTTACACTGCTTGAGGCATTTTTTATGGGCGATACTGCGGCAAGGGCATTGCCCGATGGCAGTATTGCACAGGAAAATGCCATTAAAGCGCTTAAAAATAATGTGCTGATTTTTTTTACTGATTTTTTCATATTGCTTCATCCCTTTATTAAATAAGGGTGCCCTGAATACAGAGCACCCTCTCTTGGCTTTAGATTATCACAATTTGTCAAATGTGTCAATAGTTAAAGTTATTCTTCGTTTACAGCCTGTAATTTTTCATGTAGCTTTTCAAGCTCTTTTTTTGAAAGCTTATAGCCAAAGAACAGAATTACAAAAAGCAATGTAAGAATTATTGCAGGCACTAATGTAGAAATGCCGTAAAGCTTTTCTATAACCTCTGCCGGCTGAGAGGCCAGCTTTCCGTTATAGCCGATTAATCCCAAAATAGCGGGAACACCGGCGCCTGCGGCAGTTTGGCCTAACTTTCTTGCAAAGGAATAAAATGAATAAGCCGTGCTTTCCTCTCTTCTTCCCGAAAGCAATTGGTGGTAGTCAATAACATCCATAACCATTGCCCAAATTTCCATTACAAGGAAGGTTTGACCGGCTCCGGAAAGGAAGGTCATTGCAAGGAAGAGATAGGGATTTGACGCAAGGGCAGTAAAGCCGAAAAGATACATAATCACATTTACCACTGCGGCAAATGCAATTCCGGCACTGCATATTTCTTTTTTGCCGAATTTTCGCACAAGCTTTCCCATAAAGGGCAGGAATAAAGCCATGGGAAGGTAGGTGCATATTGTTACAATGCTGTAAAGCCCCGGTTTTTCATAAAAGTTTTTGAACAGATAATTATACACTGTTTGAGTATACATTTGAAAGCAAATCAACAGCATGGATACGCCGCAAAGTGCAAGAAACGGCTTGTTTTTAATCAGCATACGTACACTGCGGAAAAGGTTATAGTCGCTGTTGCTTTGCTCCTTAGACAGTGTAACTCTTTCCTTTGTAAGCTTAAAGTGAACAAGGAATGTTATTACTGTGATTAGTGACAAAAGGCCTACTGCAATGCTGAGCTTTTTGCCGTCAAGAACCTTAACGGCACCGTCTGCGCCTGCTACTGTTGAATATACAAACAGCGGCAGCAGTATTTGTGCCGGCAGACCGCCCATGCCTGCGCCAACAGACCTCCACATTGAAAGTGATGAACGTTCAATTTCATCATCGGTTATTACCGAAGCCAGCGAGCCGTAGGGAATGTTTACTCCGGTGTACATCATACCGTAAATGATATATGTAATATACGCGTAAATTAAGTATTGATTGTCGCTGAGTCCGGGAATCTTATAAAACATGAAAAAGGCGGCAATAGCAAGGGGAACGGACATGCCCAAAATGTATGGCCGAAATCTTCCGTGCTTGGTAGGACGGCGGGAGTCAATAAACGCACCCCACATAGGATCGTTAACAGCGTCCCAAATTCTTGCAACAAGCATAAGCACAGTAATTGCCCCTGTTGCAATACCCAAAACATCGGTATAAAACATTGTTAAAAATGAGTTTACAAGCGAAAAGGTCAGCAATCCTCCCATATCGCCCAATGCATAGCCGATTTTATCCTTTGCTTTTATTCCGTGAGTTGCCGGTGTGTCACTCATAATAATTTCCCTCTCATATTTTAAATTTTATCCTTTAACGATAAGCCTTCTGCCGTCGCCCTTGCAAAGCCTGATTACAGGGGTAAAAGGCATATTGCCCGTATTTTTGTATTCAACCGTTACCGAATTTTCATCACAGCTTATGTTGAATTCAAGCTTTACACACTCGTTGTCTTTATACTTAAAGGTTAAGCCGTCGTCAGTAAAGAAGGTGCTTTGAAATACACCGTTCTCAATTGGATAAACGGTAAAAACAGTTTCGTTGTCGCCCATTGGAATTACGCTTCCTGCTTTGGCAAAATAGGGCATTTCTTCTGTTAGTGAAATTGTGATTTTAACCCTTTGACCTCCTGTGTAAGCATTGCCGTTAAAATACCAATTATCCTTTTTGGGAAGATAAACCTCGGTGCTGTTTTTTCCCTCGTCGAAAATAAAGGGTACAAGAATATCGCATCCCACCATCATACAGTCATTTTGAGAGTAAAGCTCCCTGTCATCGTAATAAAGCAGAACAGGAGCATTTATTGGTATTTCCTTTTCAACGGCATTGTAAGCACAGCTGTAAAGGTAAGGGATAAGCGCCTTCCTTTGATTAAACAGCTTTTTAACCGACGGCATTATATCCGGATAGCTCCAAGGCATTGTGGCTGAACCGTCCTCGTTCCAGCTGTGAATAGTAAATCTCGGCTCGAATATTCCATGCTGAAGCCAGCGTAAAAGCAACTCCCTTGAGGGCATTTCGCCGTGAAAGCCTCCTAAGTCATGGCCGTAAAAATACAATCCCGACACAGACATTGTAAGGCCTATGTTATGGCAGTAGCGCAAATCCTTAAAGCAGGTACGATTGTCTCCCGACCAGGTTTGGGCAAGGCGTCTTATGGCAATATTACCGCTTCTCGTGGAGAGAAAAGGCCTTAAATCAGGCCTGTGTTCAAGCTGTGCTTTGTATGACGAGGCAACCATAAGATAGGTTAATATCGGTCTTATTCTGCTTGCCTGAATATTTCCTTTGCCAAAGCCCTCGGCGATTGCTTCACAGTCCCGTATATCAAATTCGTTATTGTCATTCCAGGTAGACGTGATACCAAAATCAAGAAGGGTTTCGCTTACCTTTTTATTCCAATAGTCAAAGGCGTCGGGATTTGTAAAATCAATATAACTGCCAAGTCCGTCCCAAAATTCCGTAACAAAGGGAGTGCCGTCGGGATTTTTAACAAAATAGCCCTTTTCTGCAATTTCGTTATACAGGGGATGGCTGTCTAAAAATGCAGGCTTAATGTTGGGAATAATTTGAATACCTCGGTCTGCAAATTTTTTAATAAAGTCCTTAGGATTTGGAAATTTATCATAATTCCAATTGAACACATATCTTCTGTCACCGATTGATGTATATCCCGAAGACAGATAAAAACCACTGCATGGTAGATTATATTCCTCAAGCTTGTCAAGAAAGCCGTACATTTGCTTTTGGGAATCGGGAGCGTCGGTATATGCCATTGTGCTTGCACAGTAATCAAAGCTCCATTTGGGCGGAAATGCCTGCTTGCCGCAGAGCCTTGAAAACTGCTGTAAAATTGACAGCTTAGTACCGAAAAACACATAATAAACCAAGCAGTTATCCTCGGTTTCAAAATATTTATAGGCAGGGTAATAGTTGTTAATTTCCTTGCCGAAATCCATATACGATGTGTCGGCGGTGTCGTAAAAAATGCCATAGCAGCCCACACTGTTTTCACAGATGTAAAAGGGAATATGCTTGTAAAGGGGATCGCTTTTTTCGGCATCATAGCCCATACAATCGGTTGCTTCAATACGAAAGGCTCTGCCTGATTTATTAAGCAGTCCGCCCTTGTCGCCAAGGCCGAAAATATACTCGTTTTTCTCTCTTGTTACATAATGATAGCTGTTTTTGCCGAATTCACCCTGAAAATTATAAGCAAGGGGACTGCGGTCGGCAAAAAGTGTTTCACCGTTTTTGAGATACTCTAAAACAAAATTATCCTTTTTCAGCCTAATTTCAATTCCACAGGGTAATATAAACTGCTCTTCTTTTTCACTGAGAGTTGCTCGGGGATTGCACATATTAAATCCGTGGGTGCTGAGCCTCTCTCTGCCGGTTACTGAAAATTCGTTATTTGGATTAACGGAAAAGGTGGGTGTAATATAGCCGTCATTTTTGTAAACAGCAACCCTAACACAGCTGTCACTTATAAAGTCAAGGCGAACATTGTTATTCTCACAATTATATATTCGACAGGAATCAAAGCTATTTGATAAAATGAATTTATGTTTAAATTTAGGCATTATACTGTTTTTCCTTTTCCGGTTAAAGTGTATTTTAAATTATCCCTTGTTTTCCATTTTGAGCATACAGAGCTTTCACAAAAGGACATTGGCATTCTGTAATCGGTATTCCACTGAGGAATTGAGTCGCAATTGGGGTTTCCGCTTTTGGTAAAAGCGCAAATTGCGTTTGATATCTGCTGAGAAATTGTATAATCAATATCTTCAAAGGGCCTCCAGTTAAAATCCAAGGTTGAAAATATATACAGTAAATCCGCAGAGTGCCAAGCACCCATATCGTCGCCGGGTAGAAATCTGTTGAAATTATATAAATAGCAGGGATTTGAATTGTGCTTTTGGGCATATTTTCCCCACTTTTTATTAACACCCTCAAGAACTATGGGTATCATATCGGTACAGGTTGAGCCGATAATGTATGGCATATCCGGAATTTTGTTCAGCTTAAAGGTGCTTTCGTTAAGTATTGTGCCGTCATAAACAGGGAAGGTATAAGGCATACTGAATTTGCTTTCCCTGCAAGCCTTCAGCCAGGCATAATAAAGCTCCTTTGGGTCAACGGTTTTAAGCTCTTCAATCGAAGAAACGCCTGCATTTTTTATTATTCCGTCCCAAAACGGCGTGATTTTCTCTATGGTTAAAGGCTTCAGCAGGCATCTTTGCATACCTGCCCCGCTAAGCATAATTGCCCCTGAAATCCTGTTTTTAAGCATGGGATTGTTCAAATGAATATCAACGCTCATTGCACCTGCGCTTTGCCCCATAAGCGTGATTTTTTCAGGATTGCCTCCAAAGGCGGAAATATTATTAATTACCCACTGAATTGCAGTTGTTTGGTCGTAAAGTCCAAAATTTGCCAAGGCTCCGTTTTTATCCTTTAAATCCCTGTGTGCACAAAATCCGTAAGGACCAAGGCGATAGTTCATTGCCACGGTGATTATACCGTTTTCAGCAAAGCGTTCGCCTTTGATGTGGCCCTCGTCCGTGCTTCCTCCGGTAAAGCTTCCGCCGTGAATAAAAATAAGCACAGGGCAATTTTCGGCATTTTTAGGTGTCCAAATATTTAGAAAAAAGCAGTCTTCACTATATGTAAAATTCAGCCCTTTTCTAAATTCAATATGATAAAAAGGATTGACCTTTGCATCATCTTCAAAGGCTCTGTGCTGATAGCAACAGGCCTTATACTCTGTTGCATCATATACTCCGTCCCAAGCTTTTTCCTCCTGAGGATATTCATATCTGCCGGCACGGGCATATCGTATGCCGCGAAATTCAAGGCATTTTTCGCTTTCCAAGCCTTTTATTGCACCGCAGGGTGTTTCCTTAATAATATGTTCCATAGATGCCCTCTCACTATATAAAATTATACTCATATATAGTTTATCAAATTTTGTTTATATTCGCAATGGTTGAAAAGTATACAATAAAAGCTTTGTGTAAAAAATAAAAACAGAACCGTTTTCCGTAAAAAGACAGCTCTGTTTTTGTACAGTATATTAAAAGCCGTGTGTTTAGCTCTTAAGCGCATAAAGGGCGGCGCCTAATGCTCCGCAGAATTCAGGGTTTTCGGGAATAAATATTTTTGTGTTCAGCTGATTTTCAAGTTCGGCAACAACGCCCCTGTTATTGGCAACGCCGCCGGTCATCATAATGTGATTCTTGTCTTCAGCACTGCTTGACAGAGCCTTTGTTTTAACGGCAACGCTTTTGTTTAATCCGTGAACAATGTCTGCAACAGAGTGATTTTCTGCGATGAGCGACACAACCTCGCTTTCTGCAAAAACGGTGCACATGCTTGATATTGTTAAATCGTTTTTGCAGTCAAGACCGATTGTTGACATTTCACTCATATCAAGCTCCAGCACCTTAGCCATATTTTCAAGAAAACGGCCTGTGCCTGCCGCACATTTATCGTTCATAACAAAGCCTGAAACCTTGCCGTTTTCATCAAGGCTTATAACCTTGCTGTCCTGTCCGCCGATGTCTATAATTGTCCTGACATCACCGTAAAGGTGCTTTGCTCCCTTTGCGTGGCAGGTGATTTCGGTAATGTTATCATCAGCAAAATCAATATTTTTTCTGCCGTAGCCAGTGGCAACAATATATGCAATATCATTTTTGTCAATACCCGATTGCTCAAGGGCATTTTTTGCACCTGCACCCGCATTTGCACCTGTGCGAACCATAACATTTTTGATGATGTTTTTATCTTTATCAATAGCTACAAGCTCCGTTGAGGTTGAACCGCTGTCTATGCCTATGTAGTATTTTCCGTCCATATTATTAATCCTCGTTGTGTTTTGGGACTTTATTACCGTTTCTGCAAAGCCTTCGATACGAGTCAAAAGCTGACCGTAGGACTGATTTGTAAAATCCGTTTCAACCCTGATAATGGGAGCTTTAAGATTTTTAAGACTTGAAAATTCAAAATCATAATAATCGCAAAACTTAACCGTACTGTAAATTATTCCTATGCAGTTTTCGTTTTCAAGAAGAGCCTCCCTTTTCCTAATACTTTGCATACGCATACAGGGTGTTTGAGAAAGCAGTGCCCTTGCGTATTTAAGCATAATACTGTCAAGTGCTTCGTTTTCGCTTGCATCAATGGGCAGCACTTCTCTGTTATCGGCACAGGTTAAATCAAGTATTTCAATGCCGCCGAAGCATTTTTGCGAAATATCAAGCAGCGTTTTATTGCTTCGTGCACCTAAAATCGCAATGAATTTACCGTTTGGCGTTTTATTTTTATTGCCAAACGACGAAAGAAACAAATTAACATCAAATTTTCTGTTGATGTATTTTTCGTAATCATTGATGAATGTTATTAAATCATCTTTAAATTTTTCAACGGCACAGCCTGTATTACAGGAGGGCAGGTCAATGCAATATGTAAAATCAATATTTTCATTTTTAATTGTGTCGGCAACCCGTCTTGCACTGTCACAGCAGTTCATAAAAAGCAGTTTGTCATAGTTTTTGCAATGAATATCCTCAAGCATCGCCTTTGCGTGAGAGCAGATATTTTGATGAAGCTTGCTTGCCGAATAATCAAAGCTTTCAGCCTCTCGGTTTATCAACTCGCACATTTCACCAAAGCCGGCAAGGATTTCAACAGGGGCGTATTTGCAATTATATCCAATCATTTTCTGTTCTCCAATAGTTCAAGAAATGCTTCCATTCTAGTTACCGTTTGACCGTCGTTAACATTTTGATTATTACATCCGTCGCCGTCAAGCACAAGAGTGGGTAAGCCGTTTTTCTCTAAAACCTCTTTTGCCCTTGCACTTGAGCCTGCTGTTTGCTTGCAGCCCCAATGGCAATACCAAACAACGCCGTCGCAGTTAAGCTCCTTTGCGTATTTAAGCACAGCGTTTATTCTGTTATCGCCACTGCCGTTAACGGTATTTCTCAATAATCTGTCAGCCATAAAGCGATAGGGGTCTTCTTCGTTTGTGTCAACATCAAGTGCATCAAAGACCATATCGCAGGCCACTATCTCGCACCTGTCTGTAAAATTGATTATATTGCGCAGGGCGTCTTGCGTATAAGGCAGAGTATGTACCCAAAGCAAACGAACTCCCCTGTATTGCTTTGGACATTTTGAAAGCTGACTAATCATATCCCGACTGTATTTTTCAGCTTCCTTAGTTCCAAGCATAACATGGGTTGCAAAGATTGAAAGCATTTGGGAGGTCATTTCGTCGGACAAATACCTGTCCTTTTTCAGCTCCAAAATCCTATTGAAATTATTTACGGTATTTTTGCTTCTGATCACAACCTCATTGAGCTTACCTTCATCAAGGCGAAAATTACTGTTTTCTTCAATAAAATCAACCATTTGGTGCAGTTGGTTTTCAACATAATCAAGATTGCTCTCATTATATTGATACGGTACATCAATCATAAAATGAGGAACACCGTAGTAATCGGCTATTCGTCTGAAGGATAAATGGTTTACATCACAGGCAAGACTTGTGTTGATAACAAATTTCGGCTTTGGCATAACACCCGACTCAGCCATACCGATAAAGGTTTTATGATAAGAGCAAAGGGTTTTCGGTATGCCGTTGTTTTCCGCCGTTTCGATAAATACTTTTTCGCTCCCTGCCGCCGCCAAATAACAGGATAGTGCTTCGGGAAATAACTGATATATCCCCATTGCGTGCAAAATTTCACAGGGCAAATAAAGACTGACAATTGCAGAGCTGTCAGCCATCTTTAACGGCTTGATAGCAGAGTCTGCCGCCGCCCACTGCATATATTGCCTTGCAGGTAATAAAAGCTTAGTGGGGAAATATTTGCATTGCAGTCCTGCCGCCGTGAAAACAAAGGATAATTCCTTTCGCGCCCTTTGGGGATTGGATTGAGTTAAGTTATATATGTGATTTCCGAAAATTTCTATTGCTTTATTCATTGTACTTTCTCCGGCTGTTTAAATTATGTCACAATTTTTTCTCTTAGTTAGGATTACTGTTAATTGCCTAAGGGGTATCTGCTTGTATTTTTTTTGCCGTTCCGCCGGAGTTAATGCTGAGAATGATAATTGACGATAGAATTAAAGCTATTCCAAAAATCTTCAAAGCACCGGCCGATTCTCCGAATCCAATAATTCCAACAATGCAACCCACAAGCGGCTCAACGGCCGCGAACACACCGGCAATTGTAGTTTCCAAATGCTTTAAACCGATAGTATAAAAAATGTAGGGAAGTATTCCGCACAGTATTCCCGAGGCGATTACAACAATTATGGCTTTTGGCGATTTAGCTAATGTATTTATTGTATCAACCGGCTTAACAAAAGGCAAAAAGCCCACTGTTGCAAACACAAAGGTGTAAAAGGTTATTGTAAAGGGATGATATTTTCTTGTTGCATATCGGCCGAAAATGGAATAAAGTGCATAAAACAGGCCTGCACCCACACCGATTATAAAGGATTTTAATCCTATTTTAGCTCCGCTTCCAATCACGCCCGATATAAAACAGCATCCGGCTACCGTTAAAATTATTGCCGCAATTTTTTTGGCTGTTATTTTTTCACCGAACAAAACGGCAGAAAAAAGCATAACGAACACAGGGGATGTGTATAAAAGTGAAACGGCAATTGACGCTTCAACGTTTACTATGGTTGTAAAATAGCAGAAGCTGAAAAAGGTTAAGCTGATTATTCCCGTTCCTATAAACATCCATATATCTTTGATATTGATTTTCAATAAATCCTTGTTATATATCAGCAGGAACAACAGCATCAAAACAGCACAAATGAAAACCCTCATAAAGCTGATTTGAGCGCTTGAAAAGCCAAATCCTGTAAGTGCGTTGACAAAAATACTGATTATTCCCCACAACACTCCTGCAAATATAACAAAAAATGCCGCCGTTCTTTTATTCATTGCATACCTCTAAAAGCACATAAATATTTTACCAGTATTATAACCAAAACTAATAACGGTAATACAGGAAAAGCCTGCTTTTAATTAACTGTTTTTTAAATTTTCAACAGAATATCCGTATCGGCAAGATTTATTCGCTTTGAGCAGATCGAGGTTCGAAGCTCACGCTTTATACCCACCTTATCCTTTGGGTCAAATTTTCCGTAGGTTGAGGTAACAATTGTGCCGTCGTCAAGAACAACGTTGCCGCAATATCCTGTGTCGGGATTAGCGCAGTATTGCGGATTTTTCTGTCCGTCCTGATAAATGTGGGCAAGCTTTATTCGGTATTGTCCCTCATTGCCCTGCTCTAAATCTTCAAAGGTTCCTACCCATGCAATCCAGCCTTCGCTCACCCAGCCGCCTGTAACATCCTTTGAGGCGTTTTGCTCTGCTTTATTGCCTCTTTCAATTGAGCGGAAGGTTATAAACAGTCTGCCGTCAGGGGCATATTCCGCCTTGTGGCGTTCGCCGTTTAATGCCGCAGGCGCTTCTACAGGATAGCTCCAGCTTTTTCCCTCATCGTCTGAAAAGGAAATCAAAGAATTCATTTGCTTTGTGTTACTGCGTGTAATAAGGCACAGCCTGTCTCCCTTGCCCTGTTCACTGCGGATAACCTCCACCTCGCACATATTGGATTTTTGCTCAATGTCACGGTACCGTGAAAAATATTTTTCCGGTGCGCTCCACTGAGGATTTCCCTTTTCATCAAAGGTTAAAATTGTTTTGTAATTATAAAAATCAGCATCATGGAAAAGGCCCATCCACTTGTCAACAAACCTGCCGTTTTCCTTAAGCTGAGTAAGGCTTGACATGGCAACTATGGGAATTACAGGTGTGTCACTGTTAATATCGTAAAAGGTTTCAAACTCACTCCAGCTTTCACCTTCGTCGGTTGAAACAGAGCAGTTAAAGCCTCCGTCGGTAGGCTCATCGCCCCACTTGGGATTGGCTGAAATCATAATGAGCTTATCACGGGTTTTACCGTCGGTAAACTGCAGTCTGTATACTGTGGGAGTTTCCCGGGAATTTTCCCAGCTTGACGGTGTGTTTTCCACCCGGCCTTCCCATGTTAAGCCGCCGTCTGTGCTTATTTTTGTTTGCACAGCACCCTTGCCGTGACCCTCAGGATACATGGTGAGGATATTTCCGTTTTTAAGCAGAACGGAATCCGGATGGGCTAAATATTTTTTTGAATTATCAACGACGGTAAGGTCGTAAAGATATTCAAATTGAGTACCCTTGTACTCCTCGGGCATAACGCTTAAATCCAGTTCAGGTATAGTATAATCGCTTCCCGTAAACGGAAGTCTTGCTTTTGAGCAACCTGTAAATGATGCAAAAGTAAGCGCAATGCATAATAATGCACATAAATATTTTTTCATAAATTCTTTCTCCAAACAAACTAAACATTATATGCCTAAAATAATAACATAGTAAAAAAATAATTGCAATATGGCGGAGAATACCCTTCGGGCATAAATTTCAGTGAAAAAATATCAATTTTTTGTAAAAACATTGTCATAATCATTGAGAAAAAATGCGTTTAGTGGTAAATAATAAATATACCGTCTAAATGTGAGCGGTATATTGGTATATTATGGATTACAGCAGGATAAAAGGATGTCAATTAGAAACGAGATAAAAACTATTGAGCAGGAGCACAAGCAAAAAATTGTTAAAGCACTAAGCAACGATCTTGATGTTAATTATTCCGTTGTCCAAATTAAAATTAACAGCTTGGACGAGTTTTTTGAACTGCTTTTCAATCCCTTTGAAAAGGGCGAAAAAATTTATTACAGAGGCGAACGCTTTAACCGTATGTCCAGAAAGCTTTTGCCAACACTATTGCGAAACAGCGAAATAATGTCCGGCTGTGAAAATAAAAGTATAATTGAGGTTAACAGCGCATTTATCCGTGATTTTTACAGCTCAAGGCCGCAGTTTATGTCGGTTTACAAAACCGTTTACAATGATTGTGCAGATCAAAATTTGTATAATATGCTTGCCTTTGCACAGCATTATTTGGGAGTCAGTCCGTTAATTGATTTTACAAAAAATCTATATGTTGCACTTTCCTTTGCCATTAAAGGCAGAAGCACCATAAATGACGATATTGTTATTTATACGGCATACGATATTGATGATGACGATACAAGCAAGGATATTGACGAGGTTAATTCGTGGCTTGAGAATTATAATGTGAGGGTTGTTAATTTTACCGATTTGGGAGACCTTCATAAACAGATTAAAAATTCACCCCATAAGGGGGAGCTGCCGCATATAAGAGAACAAAAAGTCAAACTAAATATGCTTGATACTATTGTTGACAGTGTTTCTCCGGTAGCAAAGCTTATTGATATTCCAAGAAACGACCTTATGAAATATCAGCAGGGAGTTTTTCTTTTGCTTAATGATTTCAGTCTGTTGGATTCTACATATCTCACCAAAACAGTTCGGCAGAGCTTTGTTATAAAAAAATATATTATCTCGCCGGATGTGGCTTTGAAGCTAAGAGATTTTCTTATAGAAAATGCGCCTCAATACAGATACGAATGCCTAATGAATATTGCCAAGGCAGTTAGAGATTAATGAGATACACTGTCAAATAAGTAAAATGACCGATGCATTTGCACCGGTCATTCTTTCGTTTTTATAATTGTTTTAAAAGGCCTAATACTATTTCGTAATGATTATGACGGAGTAATTTCTCCTGCCAAAATACTGTCTATACAGTCGTATTTTGCCAATTCCTCGGTTACCATAGGCTCCTTTGTTTCATTTGCGTAATCTGCAATTTCTTTGATATACTTAATATCTTCCTCCTGGAGGGCGTTGTCATTGAAATTGTCAACAGCGGCCCTAATTCTAAGCACACGAACTATGTTGGCGTGCTTTTTCTCAGTAAGGTCATAGAAGAAAAACGGAATTGCAACTGTTACAGCACCAATAAGTGAAAGCAGCGATTGATAGAAGAATATGTTATTTCTAAGGTCGGTGTTTTGAAGTGCAAGGGAAATATCATCTGAAAATCCTACTCCTCCAAAGGAAAGAAACAGTGGAGTAAGCATACCTGTGAAAACGCCGATTACGGTTGTTACAATTGCCATATAATTCTGCCAAAAGCCTTCAAGTCTTTTACCGGTTTTCATTTGAATGTCGTCCATAATATCCGATGTCATTAAGCCGGTTAAGAAATAGAAGCCTCCAAAGAACTGCTCAAAGAACGAAACCACCAAAATAAGCACAGGACTCTTGTGGAAGATTACCTGAAGTGCAATCATTATTACATAACCAACGCATGACAGTATCATCAGGTTTCTCTTTCCCATTTTTTTAATAAGGAACGGCCCTACAAGCAATGCAACGGCTATGGCGTTCATAAGGATTGTTGAGCAGTACAGGCCGACAATCGTTTTGGAAGAGTCGGAAACAAAGCTGTATTGAGTAACCCATGTAGTGATATTGGCAAGGTTTCTTATGGCATTAAACGCATTAAATATGGTTATTATCCAAAAATATTTGTTTTTGCTGAGAAGCTTCATACCCTCGATAAATTTAACCTTTGCGACATATTCCTGCTTAACTACCGTTCTTTCTTCAACACCCTTAACCAGCAGAAGAACCATTAAAACACCTATAACGCCGCATATAGGGAAAATGATACGATACATATTTACGGCGTTCCAACCGCCCTGCTTGGCAAATAAGGTTCCTGCAAGAATAGGAAGTATAATGTTGACAACCGAGCTGGGGAGACCCGATACAAGACCTTTTATTGAGCCTATATTTGCTCTCTCCTGTGCAACGGTGGATATAGTTTGCTCCATACCTGCTATACACTGGTTTAAAAGGGTGATAAAGAACTGTCCTATTTGTATAAGGATGAAAGCCAAAAGTATACCCAGATTGAATTCTATTGCAGAGGCTTCAAAAACTCCCATAATAGGAATTGCAGGAAGCTGTATGCTGAAAAGATGAATATCCATCCAGGATGCCGGTATGTACGGAACAAAGGAAAAGGTTACGGCAGTGCCGATTGACGACCAAAGTAAAAATGGTTTGAATTTTCCGTTCTTTCCGTTTGAATTGTCAATCATCATAGACAATATCGGTGAGCGTATTATTGCAATTGCCGACGCAAGAATGGTAAGAATCCAAGCCATACCTGTTGACATCTTGAAATAAGAAATCATCAGGTGAACACTTGTGGCTATCGTTGTGTACTGAGTAAGAACTCCAAGAAGATTGGGACTTCCGCAGCCTGCGGCAAAGGCGGCAAATTCTTTATACGAAACCTGATAACCCTTGGGCGGTTCATTCCAGTGTGATTTGAATTTGCCGATACCGCTTACAATTTTAGCTTTTAAGCTTTCTTTTTCCTGTGTTTCCTGCATATATTTTTAATCTCCTAATGCAAAAATATTTTTCTATATTTCTTCAATTATCAAAATTTTATTATAGTCGTTGCCAATTACCTCTATATCAATTCCCACATTCATAAGGTACGCTCCGCCCTTTTCATAATGCTTTGAATCAAAATCAAAGGCATAGCGTTTATTTGCGTCCAGTCCCTGAAAACGAAGGGGAACAGGCTTTTTGAAAAACCTTGTGCCCTTGGAGGCAATAAAGCAAACACTTCGGCTTCTGCTACCGTTTACATATTGATTAACAAGTATTTCATCCTTATCAATATCCATAAGACGATACAGACTGCCGAACTGAACAATATCCCTAATGCCCTTATACAATGCAACATTTCTTTGGCAAACCTCCAAATCCTCTTTGGAGTATTTTGTCAAATCGCCGCCTAAGCCTAAAGCGCCCTGCATTGCAATGTTAAATCTAAAATCAAGGGAGCAGGGCTTGTTGTACCAATTAATATCCGTTACCCAGGCTCTCATTGTTTTTATCGGCCTTAAGAGAGAATAGCCCTTTTGAATGACCATTCTGTCAATAGCGTCGGTGTTGTCGCTGGTCCATACCTGGTCATAATGCAAAAGTGCACCGTAGTCCGACCTGCCGCCTCCCGAAGAACAGCTTTCAATGGCAACATCGGGATGGAGTGCTTTTAACCTGTCAACTATATCGTATACTGCCTTGGTGTGAAGATACCAAAGCATTTGCGGACATTCAAGATTTTCCGCTCCCGTTTCGGAGAAGGGCCTGTTCATATCCCATTTAACATATTTAATATTGTGGTTTGACAGCAAGTCGTTCAGGCAGTTGAATATGTACTCCTGAACATCCTCTCTGGTCATATTGAGCACAAGCTGATTTCTCAGCTCGCAGGCATATCTTGTGTCATAATGATATGCCCAGTCGGGATGACTGCGGAATAAATCGCTGTCCTTGTTAACCATTTCCGGCTCAACCCAAATGCCGAAATCCATGCCAAGCTCATTAACTCTGTGGATAAGCTCGTCAAGTCCGTTGGGGAATTTTTCTCTGTTTACATACCAGTCGCCTAAGCCTGCTCGGTCATTGTTTCTTGCACCGAACCAGCCGTCATCCATAACAAAAAGCTCAACGCCTATTTTGGAGGCAACCTCAGCCAACGCTGTCTGCCCCTCAATGCTTACATCAAATTCCGTAGCCTCCCAGGAATTATACAGTACAGGCAGAATTTTATCGTTATGGCTTTTCGGCAGAACATAGTCAACGGCAAAGCGGTGCATCTGCCTTGACATTTCACCGAAGCCCTGAGTGTAACCGCAAAATACCTTTGGAGCATCAAAGCTTTCTCCGCCCTTAAGCATAAAGCGGAAATCAAAATCATTCATACCGAGAATGATTCTTGTAATGCCGAACAAATCCCTTTCGGCAGAAACCTTAAAGCTACCGCTGTAAGCAAGGGAGGCGAAGAAAACATCGCCGCTTACCTCGTCGGCATTTTGATATGCTATAAAATACGGCGACTGATTGTGGCCTGTGGTTCCTCTTCTGCTTTCGTTAACCCACGAACCGCCCTGAAGTACTGTGTTTGTTTCGATGAATTCAGCACCCCAAGCACCGTTGGTGTTTTTAAAGGTGTATGGCTTTTTGGAGGGCAGGCTTAATTCTGCGCTGAAAAGCTTTTCAAAAAATATGGGCTCTTTTCCTTTGTTTGTAAGGCTTACCCATTTTGTTATAATGTCACATTCGTCATGTATTTCATAATTCAGCGAAATTTCAAGAGGATATGTTACATCGCAAAAATCCAGCCTAAGACAGTTACCGTCAATGTTAAATCCGTCATATTTCAAATTGATTTCTCGGCAACCGTCGAAAAACTGAGCCTTAAGAGCACTGGCTCGGTAAAGGGTTTTTCCAAAGGGAGTATACTCCTGCCTGATATAATCAAGCTTTGTGTGGTTGGAGTTTGAGTCGCCCGTATTTTCAATGACATAATCGTCAATATCACACTTAGCGCCCCAGTGCAAATGGTGATTATTTCCGTATTCATCAACGCCCAATACATAATGGGTGTTTTTTGTTTCCAGCACAAATATGTTATCCTTGTTCTTTATCATTTTAATCACATACCCCTTTCGGCTGCAACAGCTTTTATTGGCTCAGCTACTTCAAGGCTAATATATCATTAAAGCAGATAAATGTAAATAGAACCTGCATAAATAAGGTAAAAACCTTTAACTCGACATTCTTCCTTTTTGTACTGTTTGCTTATTACTTAAAGGGATTTTCGTTAGGATAAGGGATTGTCTTTGGCCTGTTATATGAAATATCTGCTACGCCAAGGTATTTGAACACCTCAAAAAGTGCCTTGCCGTGATGGCCGAAGGCTACTGCGCCGTGATGGGGAAAACGCTTTTGAATAAGCACATGGCGGTAAAAGCGTTCCATTTCATCAATGGCAAATACGCCGATGGAACCAAAGCTTTCGCAGTCAACATCAAGCACATTGCCCTGGGCAATATATGCTTTAAGCTGTGTATCTGCCGTTGACTGCAAGCGATAAAATGTGATTTCACCGGGCTTGATATTGCCTTCAATGGTGCCTCTTGTAATATCCGGCTCAGGCAGGTCGGGCTCAAGATCGCGCTTCATTATAAGCTGATAACCCATATGGTGGTTTTTAAGCAGCTGACAGGAGGTGTTTCCGCAGTGGAAGCCCATAAAGGTTTCGGAGATTCTCTTGTCACAAGCATTCTTTATCGACTTGTCATAAATTGACTGCGGTACTGTATTATTTATATCAAGAAGTGTTACGGCCGAGCCTGATACACATACTCCTATGTATTCGCTGAGAGCACCGTAAATATCCACCTCGCAGGCAACAGGGATACCCATTGACGCGAGACGGCTGTTAACATAGCATGGCACAAACTTGAATTCCGTTTGAAAAGCAGGCCAGCATTTGTTTGCAAAAGCAACATATTGCCTTGTGCCCTTGTGCTCCTCTGCCCAGTCAAGGAGGGTAAGCTCATACTGAGCAAGACGGGGAAGAACACCCTCGTACTTGTTATTTGGGCCTAACTCCATTGCCATTTCGGCAATTTTGGCAGGAATTCTGGGGTCGTTACTGTGCTTGTTATATGCAACCAATAAGTCAAGCTCGGAATTTTCTTCAACGGCAACTCCCAAGTCGTAAAGCGCTTTGATAGGAGCGTTGCATGCAAGAAAGTCATCGGGCCTTGGGCCAAAGGCGATAATCTTTAAATTCTTGATACCTAAAACTGCCCTTGCGATAGGCACAAATTCGCTGACCTTTTCAGCAAGTTCCTGAGCAGTGCCAACAGGATATTCCGGAATATATGCGGTTTTATTACGAAGCCCGAGATTGTATGAGCAGTTCAGCATTCCGCAGAATGCATCGCCTCTGCCGTCAATCAGGTCGCCGTCACCCTCAGCAGCGGCAACATACATAACAGGGCCGTCGAACCATTCGGCAATAAGAGTTTCGGGTGTTTCGGGGCCGAAATTTCCCAAAAAAACAACAAGAGCGTTAACGCCGTTTTTCTTAACATCTTCAACGGCTGATTTTGCATCGTTCTCGTTTTCAACAATTAACGGACACTCATAAATGTCACTGCCGTAGGCTTTAACAAGAGCAGTTCTTCTTTTTTGCGAAAGAGATTTTGGAAAACAGGAACGTGAAACGGCAATAACTCCTAATTTAACGTTTGGAATGTTAGTAATCATAACAACTCTCCTTTATGAAATTTCTTTAAAAAGATTTTTAACTGATGGGTAGATTTTTTTAAAGCGGCTGTATTTATCGTCATATAGGCTCATAAGATGCTTATCGGGACAAACGGTGTCGGTAATTTCAACTAATTCATTAACGGCCGATTCAACACTGTCATATTCGCCGCAGGAAACCATTGCAAGCATTGCCCCTCCGTATGACGGGCCCTGTTCTGTTTTGACCGTATCAAGGGGAATGCCGAGAATGTTTGAAAAAATCCTTTTCCATAAATCGCTTTTGCTCCCGCCGCCGCAGATGTTTGAGCGTGAAATTATTATTCCCAAGCTCTTTGCAACCTCAAAGCAGTCGCGCATTGCAAAGGCAACGCCCTCAAGCACCGCCTGAGTCATATCGGCTCTGGTTGAATCCATTGTCATTCCCACAAACATACTTCGCGCATCGGTATCGTTTATGGGACTGCGTTCGCCCATTAGATAGGGAAGATAATATATGCGGTTGTTACCAAGCATTTCTTCTGTGATTTCTTCCTGCTCTGATGAAAAATCATGGGTTTTCAAAATATCCTCCATCCACCATTTGTTGCAGGACGCCGCAGAAAGCATACATCCCATTAGGTGATATCCTCCGTCTGCGTGGGCAAAGCTGTGAAGGGAATTGTTTGTGTCAACGCCGAAGCTGTCACTGCTGATGAAAACAGTGCCCGATGTTCCAATTGAAATATTGCACCTGCCGTTGCCCACGGTACCTGTGCCCACAGCCGCCGCGGCATTGTCGCCTGCGCCTGCGCATACGGTTACATTTTCCGGCAGACCTATTATATCGGCAACCTCTTTTTTTACTGCTGCAACCTTTTCATAGCTTTCGTAAAGCTTGGGGAGCTGACCTTCATTGACGCAACAAATTTTGCACATTTCCTTTGACCAGCACTTGTGCTCAACATCAAGCAAAAGCATACCCGATGCATCCGAATAGTCGGTTGAATGAATACCTGTAAGGCGATAAACAATATAATCCTTTGGGAGCATTATTTTTGATATCCTTGAAAACAGTTCAGGCTCGTTTTCCTTCATCCACAAAAGCTTAGGGGCTGTAAATCCTGCAAAGGCAATGTTTGCAGTGTATTTGCTTAATACCTCTTTGCCTATGGCTTCGTTAAGATAGTCAACCTGCTTTGCAGTTCTTGCATCATTCCAAAGAATCGCAGGCCGAATAACCTTATCATTTTTATCAAGAACTACAAGACCGTGCATTTGGCCGGCAATGCCTATTCCTTTGACAGCGGATTTATCATAATTTGCAATAAGCCTGTTTATTCCCGAAACACAGGCGTTCCACCAGTCATCGGGGTTTTGCTCACTCCATGAGGGATGGGGAAAATAAATCGGGTATTCCTCTGTAACCGAATTTATTACCGTGCCTTTTTCATCAACCAAAAGCATTTTGCAGGCCGATGTGCCCAAATCAATGCCTATATAATACATATTTTCACCTCTCAAATAGGGCATTTTTCAATAGTAACGGTTTCATTTTTATTAATATAGCAACCGGCGTTACAACCGATGCTCTGACCGTCGGATATGTATAAATTATAGTCTCCCGACAGATAAACAGTATCACCGTTTTCATTAACGGAATAAAAATCACTGTCCTGAAGCTTGATGCATATTTCCTTTTCTTCACCTGCGCACAGATAGAAACGCTCAATTTTAATCAGTGAGCGAATAGGGTTTCTGTAATCGGTTTCAGGGCAGGTCATATAAAGTTGAAGTGTTTCAAAGCAGTCTGTATTGCCCGCATTTTTTACCCTGCATTTCAGCTTGTTTTCATAAAGCTTACAAGCTGTCATTTCAAAATCCGTGTATGTAAGCCCGTAACCGAACGGATACTGAACGGGGCCGTTATAATAGCGGTATGTGCGGTTAAGCATTGAATAATTTTGAAAATCGGGTAAATCTTCAACGCTGTTGTAAAATGTAACAGGCAGCTTTCCCGAGGGAGAAGTATCGCCGAAAAGAATATTTGCAATTGCTTTTCCTCCCATTGCGCCGGGATACCAGCACTGCAAAACAGCGTCTGCCCGTTCTTTATAATTTCTAAAATCGATGCATCCGCCGGAAAAATTCAAAATAACTGTTTTTTTATTCAGCTCAAAAAGCTTTTTCATAAGCTCCTGCTGTACCTCGGGCAATGACAGTGATTGACGGTCGCCCTGCTTTCCAAGCATTCCTCCGCCGCCCTGAAGAAGCTCCCCTGCCTCCTCGCCTTCAAAGGAACAGTCAAGCCCGGTGCATAATATAATCAAATCGGATTTTTCAGCCTCATTAAGTGCCTGAGCCATCAGCATTTCATTATCCCTTGGCTTGTAGGAATAACCCTGAACATAATTTGTATCGTTATTTCTTTCACGCACCGCCTGTGTAACCTTGCAAAACTCCTTTGGAGTGCCGCAGTAATTACCTAAATAGGCAAGGTCGTTTTCGGCATTGTAACCCACAACCAAAATTTTTTGAGCATTGGCTTTAAGGGGGAGAATGCCGTTGTTTTCAAGCAGAACTATACCCTGCTCGGCGGCCTTCACCGATAATTCCCGGTGCTCGGGAGTCGAATTCAGCGATGGAGAAATACTGTTAAAGGGGCAGTCGGTATCAAACATTCCCAAGCTGCTTCTAATCGCTAACAGCCGTGAGGCTGACTTTTTCAATATATCTTTATCAATGTAATGCATCATATATGCCAAACGCAGATAACGATATAATTTGCCGCATTCAAGCTCACACCCTGAATTCAGTGCCAGCGCCGCACCCTTAACAGGATTTTTAGTGATTTTATGATTTCGTACAATATCCCGCAGGGCACCGCAGTCGGAAACAAAGTATCCGTCAAAACTCCAGCTTTCTCTCAGTAGCTTTTGAATAAGTGTGTC
Source organism: Eubacterium sp. (assembly GCA_051881175.1). Lineage (GTDB taxonomy): Bacteria > Bacillota > Clostridia > Oscillospirales > Acutalibacteraceae > Eubacterium_R. The sequence continues at coordinate 24,109 of JBJEPI010000037.1, read as the reverse complement.
GGAGGCACAACAGGCTTCGCCGTTAACACGGTTATAGGCACCCATTACCCCGCACACCTCTGCGTCCTGCACCGCTCTTTTAAATGCCGGAAGATATGTTTCAAACAAATCCTTTTTAGATACAACGGCGTTAAAGCCGTGGCGCTCCGCCTCCGGCCCGCTGTGAACTGCAAAATGCTTTGCACAGGCGGCAGTTTTTACATATTTAGAGTCATCACCCTGCAAGCCTGTTATAAACGCAACACCTAAAGCACCTGTTAGGTACGGGTCCTCGCCATAGGTTTCCTGGCCTCGTCCCCAACGGGGGTCGCGGTAAATATTTATATTAGGTGACCACATAGTCAAGCCCTTATATATACCATAATCCTTATTTTTCTGGCTTTCGTTAAATTTTGCACGAGTCTCGGTTGATATAACCTGAGCAACATTGAAAAGCAGTTTGTCATCAAAGGAGGCCGCTAAGCATATTGCCTGGGGAAAAACCGTGGCAATGCCTGCACGGGCAACACCGTGGAGAGCCTCATTCCACCAAACATACGGCTTTATTCCAAGACGGTCAATACCCTTTGAATCACTCATAAGCTGAGAGATAAGCTCAGTTACGGAAAGCTGTTCGGCAAGCGATTTTCCCATTTCAAAGTGTTTTGCCCTGTTTTGATTATTCATAATCCTTCTCCTTGACAATCCTGTCGTTTAATTATATAATTAAGGAAAACTCCGTGCTCGTGCACGGCAAGATAATTATACCACCCAAAATGCTTAAAATCAAGAGGAAAGAAGAAATGTCAATTACTGCCAAAGATATTGCAAGGCTCGCAGGTGTAAGCCGCGGAACGGTAGACCGTGCACTGAAGGACAGGCCGGGAATAAGTGAAGAAACAAAAAAGCGTATTCTCGAAATTGCAGAAAAATATGACTATAAGCCTAACATAATAGGCAAGGCTCTTGTGTATTCCGGCAAGCCCATTCACATTTCCGTAATTTTAAACAGTATAGGAAACCCGTTTTTCGACGATGTTAAGGCAGGAATTTTTGCCGCACAGGAGGAGTTCGAAAGCTACGGGTTTAAAATTACTCTTTCCGAATTCAAAGGATACGACACGGAAAAATTACTGGGTTTACTTGACAGCGTTCCCGACGACACGGAATATATAATTTTAACACCGATATGCGACAGCAGGATTGAACAAAAGATACAATCTCTTCAGGAAAAATCTAAAAAATTTATTATGCTTTCAAGTGCACTTGAGGGTGTGGAAAATACCGTTTATGTAGGCTGTGATTACTTAAAAAGCGGTAGAATTGCAGGCCGTTTAACAGGACTTATTTCAGGAGGTCACGCCAATCTTTACATTATTACGGGAAGCTCCCAGCACAAGGGCCACGCCCAGAGAGTGGAGGGTATCGGTGCGGTTATAGAAAAAAGCTATCCGTTGATTAATCTTGTGGGCGTTGCAGAGAGCAACGATGATGACGAAACCGCTTATTACGAAATGAAAAACGCTTTTAAAGAGCATCCTGAAATTGATTTTGTTTATATCACCGCAGGCGGTGTTAACGGAACCCTAAAGGCCGTTCGTGAGGAAAACCGTAATATTCGTGTCTGTACCTTTGACGAAACGGAAATCACAAGAAACGCACTGTTTAACGGAGATGTGCAGGCAACAATCTGCCAACAACCCTTTGAGCAGGGATATAATTCCGTCAAATCGGTTTTTGACAAAATAATAATGAAAAAAGAAATTCAAAGCACGGTTTATACACAACTTTCCATAAAGGTTGATGAAGCACTTTAAGTATTTGCTGTGAATGATCAGGGGGTTGTTTTTTATATGAATTGTTTTTCCGTTACCCGTTATGACGGAATTAATACTCCGTTAGAGGAAGCAGATATTGATAACAACGAAATCGTTATCAGTGAATCTACGCAGGAGGCTGACTGTTCGGGATTAAGAACCAAGGCGGTTTTGACTGTTAAGAAAAATCAAACAAAAAAATCCGCTTTGAATTTGATTATCGAGGAACAGGATTGGGACATCGACAATTATGTTTTTGCACCTGCGGCGCTTTATAACGGCAATCGTTTTGAAAGTCTCAACAAGGAGTATCCGCCCATGCTTACTGCAGAGGAGGCCCAAAGGTATGCCGGCGAAACGGTGATATCCGATGTGCCAAGGCTGAATAAGGACGGCGACGGCTTTGTTCAGCTTAATGCAGGCGATATGTCACTGCCCTGTGTGGGCTATTATTCGGACAAAAACAAATCGGGATATCTATTATTCTTTGAACAAAAAAACGAGCTTGGTAATTTAGGCCTTACCGTAGAGGAGGATACGCAGACAAAAACGGCAAAATTTATTATATCCTCGCCCTGTGTGCGTACACCTCACAAATATGAAATGTGCACAACAACCAAAGGGTCGGACGATGAGGCGGCTGAATTAAAAAGCGGTGACACGGTGACCTTTTCATATACCGAGTATCGCTTTGAATGTAACAGCGTATGCGAATTTATGAATTCGTTTTTTAAGCTTCGTAATGTACAGAAGTTTCCCCGAAGCCATCCAAATAAACTGCCGTGGAATTGCGCGTTTAATATTATTGAGGAAAAATATAACACTCGCAACTGGGTGGATGAATACGGATTTTATAAATCATCGGAGGCAGAAAGCGGAATTTGCCGCCAATGGCAGACAGGCTGGGTAGGCGGCGGAATTAATACTCTGCCGGGCTTTGTTCTGGGAAACAGTGAAACAAAAGTAAAAAGCCGTAAAACGCTGGATTTTATATTCACACATTTACAGCACGATAGCGGATTTTTATACGGCTTGTTCTGTGACGGTAAAGCCTACGGCGATAACCATTTTCAGCCGGACAATCCAAATATCGTTTTAAGCCGAAAGGATGCCGACGCACTGTATTACCTGGCAAAACAGCTTTTGTTTTTGCGAAGCAGTAATGAAGATGTACCAAAGCTTTGGAGTGACGGCTTAGGTAGACTTGCCGACGCTTTTGTTACCTACTACAGGAACAACGGCGAAATCAGTCAGTTTATAGATATGGAAAAAGGAAAGCCCTATGTTTCAGGCTCTTCAAGCGCAGGTATTGTTTGCGCAGGACTTGCCTTGTGCTCGGCTTATTTCAGTGACAGTAATTATTTGGAAATAGCTCAAAGCATAGCCGAAGTTTATTATAATAAGTTTATATCAAAGGGTATTTCCACAGGCGGCCCCGGAGAGGCCTTGGCCTGCCCTGACAGTGAATCGGCTTTTGCGTTGCTTGAAAGCTTTGTAATTCTTTACCGCTTTACACAGAATAAAAAATGGATTGAATACGCAGTTGATACAGCATCCCTTTGCTCAAGCTGGTGTGTGGGCTACGATTATGCTTATGAAAGCGATACTCAGTTGTTTGAACGGGAAACTGCAACAACCGGAGTAGTTTGGGCAAATCTTCAAAATAAGCATGCCGCTCCGGGAATATGCACTATGTCGGGCGAGTCGTTACTGCATCTTTACCGTGCAACCGGAAACATGGCATATCTTGAACTGTTAAAGGATATATCCCATAATATCACGCAGTATGTCAGCACTCCCGATAACCCTATTTATGCAAGCTATGTTTGGCACAACAAGCCGGCACACAAGCAAAAGCTTATTAACAGGTGTGTTGCAAAATCCTCATTTTCACTTTTCAAAGGAAGAAATGCGAAAAGGTTTATCAATTCATCTCATAATAAACTGTTTAATCCTGTCGGTCGGGTTAACGAGCGAGTTAACCTTTCGGATTGGGAGGGTAGGAATAATGTGGGCGAAATCCCCATAGGCTCCTGCTGGTGCGAGGTATCGGTAATGCTTACATATCTTGAAATTCCCGCACTTTACATTCAGCGTGACACAGGCTTTTCCTTTGCCCTTGACCATTTGGAGTGTCAGGTAAAGAGCAAGACGGAAAGCACTTTAACGGTGGAGCTATATAATCCTACCGACTATGATGCTAATTACAGAATATTTATCGACAGTAAAGAGGCTTGTAAAAATGCCCTGCCGCCTGACAAAATATTGAAGACGGAAAATGTTTTCCTGCCTGCAGGAGAAAGAAAACAGATTGAAATAAACAGGAGATAATACTATGTTTGAAATCAAAGGCAAAGATTTTTATCTAAACGGAGAAAAATTTAATATTTACTCCGGCACAATGCATTATTTCCGTATTCCCTGTGAATATTGGGAAGACCGATTGATGAAGCTAAAGGCCGCAGGCTTAAATACCGTTGAAACCTATGTTGCATGGAATATGCATGAGCCTGAGGAGGAAAGGTACGATTTTGAAGGTCAAAACGATGTTGTGCGTTTTGTTGAAACTGCGCAAAAGGTAGGCCTTTATGTTATTCTTCGTCCGGGTCCGTATATTTGTGCCGAATGGGAATTCGGCGGATTTCCGGCTTGGCTTTTGAAATATGACGATATTCAACTACGCTGTTACAGTGAACCTTATATTACCTTTGTTAAAAGGTATTTTGACGTTCTCATGCCCAAGCTTGCACCCCTTCAAATTACTCAGGGCGGCCCTGTTTTGATGATGCAGTTTGAAAACGAATACGGCAGCTACGGCAGAGATAAAAAGTATTTGTCTTACCTTTGCCAATTGATGCGCGGTAACGGAATAGATGTTCCTTTATTCACCTCGGACGGCGAGGGAAAATATCACCTTTCAGGCGGCAGCCTTGCAGATGAGTTTAAAACGGTAAATTTCGGCAGTTATCCTGTTGACGGCTTTAGGGACATTAAAGAGTATCAGCCCGATAAACCGTTAATGTGCAGTGAAATGTGGTGCGGTTGGTTTGACCATTTTTACGAAAAGCATCATCATTCTGCAAATGTTTATTCAAAGAAAACTCTTAACAAAATAATTGACCAGTTTTTCGATATGGATGCCAATTTCAATTTCTATATGTTCCACGGCGGCACAAATTTCGGCTATATGGCAGGCGCTAATTACGCAGATGTGTATCAGCCAACAACAACCAGCTACGAATACGATGCACCGCTTAACGAGTATGGAGATTACACCTTTAAATATCACATTATTCGCAATGCACTTTGCAAAAAACAGGGGATTAATCCACCCCTTCCGCCTCGTTTGAAAACACAGAAAATCGGCACCGTGGATTTGACAGAAACCGCTTCACTTGCGGGAAATATTAAAAATATCGGCACTCATCATTTTGACCATATTCCTCATTATATGGAGCATTACGGTCAAAATTACGGCTTAATTCTTTATCACACCGAAATAGAGGGCAATTATCCCGATACATCAATTTTTGCCGACGGAGTTCACGATATTGCTTATGTTTATGTAAATAAAAAATTTGTGGGCAGATTTGACCGCAGTCAGCCGTTAACAAAAAAACAAAAGAAAAACGGCGTGGTTGCCAAGGAAAGCTTTAATTTCCCAATACCTGCATTTAAGGGTAAGATTGAGGTTGATATTCTTGTTGAAGGTATGGGACGAATTAATTTCAACAAGCTGATTCATGACAGGAAAGGTTTGTCACATGTATGCATAGGAGAGCAGTATGTGTATGACTTTGACATTTACACACTGCCTGTTGAAAGGCTTGACAATATTTCCTATGATGGCGTAAATCAGTATCCGGCTTATCTTAAGGGACATTTTAAGGCAAGCTCAAAGGACGACTGCTTTGTACACATGGACGGCTTTACCAAGGGATATGTTTTTGTTAACGGAATTAACCTTGGCCGCTATTGGAATGTGGGGCCGCAGAGAGCACTTTATCTTCCGGGTGTTTGGCTTAAGGAGGATAACGAAATTGTTGTTCTTGAACTTGAGGGCTGTAAGAAAAAGAAATTATCAATTATCGACCATCCTATTTATAAATAAGATTTTTCAGGGGTAAAAATTATGAATAAGTTAAGTGAGAAGGTTAAAACATTTGTACTTGATATAGGTACATATTGGAACAAGCCCAGAGAGGGAGAATATGTCTCCAACAAGGAATTTGCAAAATTTGTAGTAGGCGCAAGCGGCTCAAACACTGCGGCTTACTCCGGCGGTAATTTGACCTTTACGGCAGGTTGCCTGTTTGTTGGAGCTATTTATGGGCTGAGAATGATGGATTTCGTAATGCTGGGCTTTGTAGGCCTGATATTAGGATATCTTTTCTCGCCTATTAATATGATAATCACGGATAATTTGGGTACTCCGCCTAAGAAAACAATGAGGCTGATAAACTGGGCGTCCCTTGCTTTCTTGGTTGTGGGTGTTGCCTGCTTCTTTATACCGCATAAATATTTCGAAAGCTTTATGCCGGCTTTGCCCCAGGTTGTCGGCACTAAGTTCCTAATACAGGTTTTCACTACATATTGGAATATGTTTGTGCTTAAAAAGCTGTCACCTAAATTCGGCAAATACCGCAGTTGGATTTTAGCGGGAATTATTCCTTATATTGCAAGCTTAATGCTTCTTGTATGGTTCCCGTACAACAATCTTGAATACCACGAAAAATTCTGGGTTATGAATTTGTTTTTCGCCTTTTGGGGTTGCTTTGGTACATGCTTTGGACAAATTAATAACATTCAAAATGTTATTTCACCCAATACCAATGAGCGAACAAGAATTATGTCAATCGGCTCCTTTTTGTATAGCCTTCTTCCGTCAATCTATAATGTTGTTTTTCCGGTTGTGGCGGCAAAAATGGGCGGTCTTACAGATATTAAAACCTACCGTTATGCCGTACCCGGCTTTGTAATTGCCGCGGCTCCTTTGGCTCTTTTCCTTGTTTTCGGAGTTAAGGACAGGGTTGTTCAGGAGGTTGAACACAAGCCTCAGGTTGATATGAAGCACGGCTTTAAGGAGGTACTGAGAAACAAATATCTTTGGATTACCAATATTTCAGGCTGGATTGCAACCTTCTCTGCCGGTGCAATAAACATTGTTAACATGCTCATTATATATTCTCTGCGCCAGGACTGGGTTTTGGGTATTATGGCAACAATACTGGGCACAGCCTGGACACCCGGCATGCTTCTTGCACCGTGGCTTATCAAAAAATTCGGCAAGAAAAGGATTATGCTTTTCTGTAAATATGTAACCATTGCCTGTTCCTTCCTTTCTATTGCAGGAGTTTATTTAGACAGCTTTGTTATTATCATTGTTTCAACATATATTTCAACCATGCTTACATCTGTGGTTGGTATTGTTTCTAATTCAATGACAGCGGATATTTGGGATTATCAGCAGTATATTTCAGGTGAACGCCTTGACGGATGCATGGGAATTTTTGCTTATCTTTCCGCTCCTATTACAACGGCTGCGGCACTGCTTATTCCTTATCTCTATGAGCTTGAGGGCTTTACCTCCGACTGGAATATTCTTTATGATACTGCTATACGCAATAAAGTATTTATCATTACAATTGTTGCCAGCGCCGTTACCGGTTTCCTGTCGGCAATTCCGTATCATTTCTATGATTATACCGAAGAGAGACACGAGGAAATAATTGCCGAGCTTCAGGCGATTGCACAGAAGAATGACAGCGAAAACGGTGCACAGACAGACGATCAAGCAACCGTTGAAACGGAAAATGCCGCTGTGCAGTAAGGTGTATTGAAAGATTTGAGGTGAAATTTATGAAGAAAAAGAATGTTCTTGTATTTCTTGCTTTTTTTGTTGCAATAGCAGTTTCGCTGGCAGCGTTCGGTACTTATACATTCACAAGTAAAAATAATTCATATAAGGACAATGAGGACGGTTGCGGACTTTACAGGTATAAAAGCACCTCCACTCAAACAACCTTTGATGTTCCCGAAACATACGAGGGAAAGCCGGTCACCGAGTTGATGGCATTCAGCGTTTCCAACGCAGAATATCTTAAGGAGCTTAATATTTCAAAGAATGTTAAAACCATAGATGTTTGGGCAATTACAAACTGTCCTCTGCTTGAAAGCATTAATGTTGATGAGGATAACCCCTATTTTTCATCAGTTGACGGAGTGCTTTACAACAAGGATAAAACAGAACTCCTTTTCTATCCTAACGGAAAAACACCCATTGAAACCGACAAATCGGGAGCTATTACCGGCGGAGGTACTCTTGTGCTGCCCGAATCCGTTGTTTCAATTCGTGACAATGCCTTTTATATGTGTTCAAATCTTTATTCCGTTACATTAAACAGCGGACTTAAAAGCATTGGCAACAAGGCGTTTTTGAAATGCGGTAATCTTCAGGCAATTGAAATTCCCAATACCGTTGAAACCATAGGAACAGACGCCTTTTCCTATTGTAATTCCATAAAAGAGGTGGAAATTCCCTCGTCAGTTAAAAGCATAGGCGATTACGCATTTTTCTCCACCTCCACTCAAATTAGTAAGATAGTCGTTCACCAAGACAGTGCTGACGATATTGAGCTGGGCAAGGACTGGCTTCCGAATCAATCGGAAAAGATTAACAAGAAAGTGCCTGTTGAATATGTGGGAGCATAATAGCTATGGAACAATTTTCGTTTGACATTGATTATACAGGGGAAACACGGCAGGTTTCAAAGCATTGGCAGTTTTGTGTGGGCAGTGGCCATGCCGCCCTTGCCCACCGAATCGACTATATGGAACAGCTTAAGCTTGTTCACAACGAGCTTGGTATTGAAAGAGTACGTTTTCACGGTATTTTCAACGACGATATGAATGTCTATCAGCGCCTCAGTGACCATCTGCCAATTGTAAGCAGAAATAAAACAAAGCTTTACAGCTTTTATCAGGTTGCAAAAATCTACGATAAGCTCCTGGAAATAGGAGTAAAGCCCTTTGTGGAAATCGGCTTTATGCCCTCAGCTTTGGCCTCGGGCAAAAAAACGGTGTTTCATTATAAAGGCAATGTCACTCTTCCTAAAAAAATGGAGGAGTGGCAGGATTTTATTCGGGAATTTGCACGCTTTCTCATTAACAGATACGGCGCAGACGAGGTTAGAAGCTGGTATTTCGAGGTTTGGAACGAGCCTGACCTTTCCTGTTTCTTTAAAGGCAGTATGCAGGATTATTATCGCCTTTATGCCGCAACAGTCAAAGCGCTCAAGAGCGTGGACTCACAGCTTACGGTGGGCGGTCCTGCCACAACAAAAAGCAGTCATATTACGGAGTTTTTGGATTTTTGCAAAAAAGAAAATGTTCCTGTGGATTTTGTTACGACACATCAGTATCCGACCGATGAGCTGGGACATTCATTAAACCGTGAAAAGCTGAAGCAAATAAGTAAAATAAAAACCTATAACACATTGGAATCCATGAGAGCGCTGTTACAGCCTGTGTTTGACAATGTTAATGATTTTAGGCCCGAGCTTAAAGGCTACCTAACAAGAGAAGCAAAGCGTGCTCGCAGTGAGGCGGGCGATCTTCCGCTTTTTTATACCGAGTGGAGCATCAGCTCAAACTGTGTTGCCGCAATTCACGATACTACCCGTTCATCGTCGTTTTTGGTAAAAACGGTGCTTGACAATCAGGGAGTTATTGACGGTTCAAGCTACTGGACCTTTTCCGATATATTTGAGGAACTGTTTTTCTTTCCCGACCCATTTTGCGGCGGCTTTGGCTTGCTGACTGCCGACGGCATTAAAAAACCTACCTACTGGGCATTTAAGCTTTTGGCACAGCTTCCGGACACTCGCTACTGCCTGCCCGTTACCGACAGGGATGTTGAGCTTGCGGCGTTTCGCAGTGAAAAGGGTGATTTATTCCTTATGCTTTATGCGCAGAATTTTGAGGACAAAAAGGGCAGCTACGAGGTTAAACTGAATATAAGCAATTCACCCGTTTTATCAAAAGCACAGGTAAAACGAATTAACAGCCGTTCCGGTAACCCTGTCAGCCTTTGGGAAAAAATGGGCAAGCCTGCGGTTCTTTCAAAGGAAGAGCTTGAACACATTAAGGCTTCGTCGCAAATGCTTACCGAATCAATTGACATACAATGCGATAATAGCAAATGCTCGCTCAATTTGATTCTTGAAGAAAACGAGGTTGCTTTAATTCAATTGAAATGCGATTGATACCCGGCAAGGAGAAATTATGCGATACAAAATTAACAAAACAAATTACAGAGATTTTAATAATTTTGCTGAAAATCGTTTGCCCCACCGCAGTTATTTTATACCTTTTTTAAGCAGAGAAAGCCTTGACGGCACAACCTATTTAACAGAAAGATACAGCAGTGACGCGATAATAATGCTTTCGGGTGAATGGGATTTTCATTACTACAGGCATTCTTCAATGCTTCCGACCGAGCTTGATACCCAAAGCACCGAATTTGACAGGGTCCAGGTGCCCTCCACCTGGCAGAAAACAGGCTACGATCAAATTAATTATCTTAATTCAATGTATCCCTTCAGGTGCAATCCTCCTAAAACACCGAAAAACTGTTCTGTAGGTGTTTATCGCAAAGTATTTAAGCTTGACAAGGAAAAGGATTTTACATACTTTATTACCTTTTTAGGCGTGGGCGCCTCTCTCGATTTATATGTTAACGGTGTATATGCAGGCTACGGAGAGGGAAGCCACAACAGCCGTGAATTTGATTTGACGGATTTGCTTTCAGACGGCGAAAACGAACTGCTGGCAGTAGTTTTCAAATGGTCAACGGGAACATATCTTGAGTGTCAGGATATGTTCAGGGAAAACGGCATTTTCCGTGATGTGTATATCACAAAACAGCCTAAAGCATATATCTATGATTTTCAGTTTGATACCGCAAAAGCAGAGAATGGCTATGACGCTGTTATTAATATTGACGCCCGTGGCGGTGAAAATTTAACCGTTATGGCTCAGCTTTGTTATAACGGTGAAATCATATCGCAAATTACGGACAGTGCTCACAGTAAAATGATTATGAAAGCACTGAATGTTAAGCAGTGGAATGCAGAACAGCCTGTTTGCTATGATTTAATACTAACCTTGCTTTCCAACGGGAATGAGCTGCAGTGTATTCGTCAAAAGGTTGGATTTAAAACCGTTGAGCTTGAGGGTTGCAGATACCTTTTAAACGGCAAGGCAATTAAGCTTAAGGGCGTTAACCATCACGATACCCACCCTGTTAGGGGCTACGCAATGACAACCGATGATTTGCTTAGGGATATTGAGCTGATGAAGGATTACAATGTCAACTGTGTGCGTACCTCTCACTATCCTCCTGACCCGATTTTTATAACAATGTGTGATATGTACGGTATCTATGTTGTTGACGAAGCGGATATTGAAACTCACGGATGCTTCATAAAAAATATTGACTTAATCAGCAACGACCCCAAATGGGAAAAGCACTATGTTGACCGTGTTGAAGCACTTTATGAGCGTGACAAGAATCATCCCTGCATTGTTATGTGGTCCATGGGCAATGAGGCAGGGGGGATTAAAAACTTTGATGCCTGCTATGAATATCTTAAAACAAAAACCCACATTCCTGTTCACTACGAGCCTGCATGCAGAAGTGAGCGTATCCGCTATGATATACTTGCTTATTTCTATACTCCACCTGAGGAAATGCGTGCTCTGGCAAGAGGAGAATGGAAGGACCCGCGGTATTATGACGCACCGTTTTTCCTTTGTGAGTATGCTCACAGTATGGGCGTAGGCCCCGGCGGACTTGATGAATACTGGGATGTTATTTACAGTGATGACCGCTTTTTAGGCGGATGTATTTGGGAGTGGGCCGACCATGCCCATTATGACGAAAACGGAAAATACAAATACACCTACGGCGGCGATCACGGCGACCGACTTAATAACGGCAATTTCTGTTGCGACGGTCTTTTTTATCCCGACAGAACACCGTCATCAAGCGCACTTTGCATGAAAAATGTTTACAGTCCCCTAAAGGCCTACTGTGAAAACGGTAAATTCTTTGTGCGCAATACCGATTATTTTGCAGACAGTACAGGTGTATCCATAACCTGCACATTGCTGAAAAACGGTGAAAGCACGGTGCTTCTTGAATGTGATGAGCCTGTTTTACCGCAAAAATCAATTCGGCTTCCTATTGAGGCGGATATAAATGATAAAGACGATGCTTTTCTCATTTTTAAATACACAAAATCCGACGGCAGGGAAATTGCCCGTGAGCAGATTGCCTTGAAAGAATATCTGCCGAAAAGCGATTTTGAAAATAGAAAGCATATCTGGGTTGAAGGCAGTGGATGCAAATGCCTGAAATGCAGTAACGGCGAAATGCTTTGGGATGATAAAGGAAGGCTTGTTAATATTACCGGCAAAAACGGCAAAGCTGTTTTGTCTGCAAATTCATCCGGATTTGAGCCGTCACTTTATCAGGCAATAATCGATAATCATGTGTACACTGCTCCTGCCCTTAAAAAAGCAGGACTTAACAGGCTTAATGCACAAAGGATTAAGTGCGAATTTGACGAATATCTAAATACCGTAAAGGAAAGCATTCTTCTAAAAGCAAGGGGAAAACGGCTGTTTAAGGTTCAAATTATCCAAAAAGCAGTTGAGGATAATGCCGTTTGTGTAACGGCAACATTTACAAGCCTTTCAAAAAAGCCTCTTGATATGCTTCAAATGGGACTTACCTTAAAGCTTGACGGCAGTTATAATCGCGTGCGATACTACGGAATGGGAGAAACGGAAAGCTATTGCGACTTTTCCCGACAGGATGTTATGGGCGTTTATGAAACCGCTGTTAATGATATGTATGTTGAAAATATCAAGCCTCAGGAGTCAGGCAACCGCAACGCTGTACGCTGGGCAGAGATTACCGACAAAAACGGCAGTGGAATACGCATTACCGCTCTACAGCAGGCACTCAATTTCAAAGCCGTAAATGTTGATGAAGAAAATCTGCGTAAAGCCAAGCATATCGAAGATGTTATAAGAACAAATGAAACCACCGTTCACATTAACGGCTTTATGAGGGGAATAGGCTCTGCAAGCTGCGGTCCTGATACACCCGACAGGTACAAAAGGATTATGCATTGGGGCGAAAGCTTTACTTATTCATTTAAGCTTGAGCTTATATAAAAGAAACACAGCCTGCAGATTAATTCTGCAAGCTGTGAAAAAGCTCATATTTTATGCTTTTGTAATATTGATACACTGATTTTTTTCCATATCTATTTCAATAAGCTCCTGCTCATAAATGCGGCTTTTGTCAAACGAAAGAACGCATTTGTCATAGGGATTTTTTAATACGGCCCTTCCGCCGTTTTCACTGAATATTTCAATATGGGTAATGCTTCCGTTCTTAATTTCGGCAGACACCAAAAAGCCGCCGTCGGCACGCAGATTTTTAAAGCCGGCGGAAAGGTTGTTGTCCCAATTGGGAAATATTTTTATTACGCCATCATAGCTTTGCAAAGCCATTTCATTAAGGGTTGATGCGGTAAGACTGCAGTTTTCAAGGCATCCCCCTCCGTGAAGCATTAACAGATTAGACTGCTGAAATTTATGGTAATTTTCTTTTAGCCTTTTGATAATCAGGTGAGGGTCAATGCCAAGCCTTACGGCACAGGGGAAAATCGAATTTGTGGCATTGTCATCAAACCATCTGTTGTTTATGGAAAATGTGTTTCGAGCGATTTTAAGTATATCGGCGTTATTGTTCAAATCACCCTGACCTGCAGGGTAAATATGCTGAAGGCAAAGGAAATTACCGTTATTCCAAGCCATTCCCTTTTCGGTGTAACGAAACACCTTTTTGAATTTCTTGTAAAATGTAGGATAATTACTGATATGAGTTAGAATGTGCTCCCATTTTTCACGCTTATCCTCATCTGTCTTAAGGGCTTTGGAAATATCCAGCAGTGCTTTAAGCACCATTCGCACAAGTCCTAAGGAAAGCAAATTGTTCTTAGCGTGTATATGCTTTCTGTAGGTAAAGGGATTAAAGTTATCTATATAGTACGGAACCTCGTGTATTGCGTCATCATAGATAACATATCTGCCGTTTTCATAAACCAGAAAATCCTCCCAAAATTCACCTACGGCTTTAAGAAACGGATAAATATGCCTTTCGGCAAATTCCGTATCCCTCGTACTGTTCCAACGCATAACCATTATAATGGCGGCATAGGAGGCATTGCTCTTTTGCCCTAAATACATTTTTTCGTATTCCTCGGGGTTGTCTCGGTATTCCGAAAACAGTCCCTTGGGAAGCAAGCCAACGGGATAGAATATACCGTTGCAGTTTAAATATTTCTTTGCATACTCCCTGCCTCTGGGAACAAACTCCTCAAGAGGTGTAAAATAGCAGTCGCTGAGTTCGGTATGATTTGAGGAAAACACTGCATAAAAGGGCGCTTCGTAATTATAGTTTAAATGATAGTCGCCGTGCCAGCGCTCGGTTTCGGTTGTTATGAAATTGCCGTAAATACCCGGTGGAAAATTAATGTTTCGTGCACATATTGCAAGGTGGTACTGACAGGCATACCAGTTCATCTCAAGCTGTTCATCATCAATGTTAAACTCCGATTTAGCATAAAAACCATTCCACCAGCAATAATGCTGATTTTTCTCGTTTTGATACAGATCTTCATTGAAAGCTTTAAGATGAGACAACACATCTGCTTCAAATGTATCACTGTCAAAATTTGTTGATGCACAAAAAACATATTTATTTTCAGCAAATTCACGAACACCTGCACTTACTTTGCAGTCAAAGGCAAGCTCACGGTTTTGAAAAACACGGGTAATAGTATGTATTCCGTCTGTGTTGCTTTCCCTTAACTCGTCGGCATTGCAGTTAAACATTGTAAAACGGGGCTTTGAAATTAACCTTTCGCTGCTTGCCTTTGTTTCAAAGAATATATCGTTTTTAACGGCACAAACAATAATTTTTATTTCTGCATAATCCTCGCCTTGAGCAAAGCGGCAAAAAATCTCGCCCTCGTCCATACGCTGTTCGGCATAATAGTTGTCATACGGATTTTTGGGTATGTCAAAATCCACATATCCCAAAGGCTTTATTCCTCCATCTGAATCGGGGTGCTCATTGGCTTTCCAAAGGTCGCATTTTGCGATAAAAACCCTTAATCCTTTGTCGCTGTTTCCCAAAATAACGGATAAGTCCCCGTTGCCTGCCAAGGCACCGTCGGGTATTGACTCTTTTCCCGAGCGCTTTGGCTTAGTTGTTATAACTACTGTATGTTTCATAACAGCTTTCTCCTCTTTTGATTTATTACATTATAGCATATTCTCATAAAACTTAAAACACAATTAATCAATTCGTCTGCAACAGATTTAATTCAATCTGTTAATTATAGAACTAAATTATAATATGAACCGGAGGTTTGTTTATGAAAAATTGGGTTGTTTACGGTGAAAGCACACCGGCTGAAATTACATATTCAGCAGGAAAAATAGTTTTGCAAAACGGGCTTGTCCGCCGTGAAATCGAAGAAAACGGATGTAAAACCGTTTCATTTTATAATATCCAAAAGGATATTGAGCTGATAGATGCACCAAAAGGTGATTTTGAGGTTTCTGTCAACAAAAAAAATTACAATGCCGATGTATTTGATTTTTGTGAATACAGGCTTGTTCCCTGTGAGGAAAGAGTACCCTTTAAAAAGTCGCCCACAATGACCTATGAAGGCTCCTATCCTCCGCCGGGAAAGGCAATTGAGCTTTGCTATAACGGCAGGGAACTGCCTTTATCGGTAACTGTAAGATATGAAATTTATGACGGTATGCCGGTAATTATGAAACGCATTACCGTTAAAAATAACGGTGAAAGCGAAATTATTATTGACAATATTACGGCAGATGTAATGTGCATTACACAAAACAGAGACACTCTTTTTGTGGATAGTGATTACAACTCCACAACTCAGTTTTTAGGACTTGAGCTTTCAAAGTATGCAAAAAATTATGCCCGTTTCCGTTATGATTATCTTGAGGTTGCACCCCTTTATCGTATGAATGTTAAGCTTTCACAGGGCAAGGAGCTTTCATCAATCTGTGCCTTTGAGCTTCTTTTCGGCACCGATTATTACGAAAACAGACTTATTGAGGTTAAAGAAATGTACCGCCGTATAGCACCCTGGTGCACTGATAATGTACTGTTTTTCCACCTTATTTCCAACAGCAGCAAAACCATACGCAAGGCTGTTGACCAGTGTGCCGAAATCGGACTTGAAATGATTATTCAGTCATTTGGTTCAGGCGTAAATATGGAAAGCGGCAATGAAAGCTATCTTAACCGTATGAAAAAAGCATACGATTACGGTCACGAAAAAGGACTTCGTATGGGCGCTTATACCTTGGCTTATGTTAAAAACTATCGCCCTGTAAGGGGAGACGAGGCGCTTAACCATGACGGCAGCCATATTTGCCGTTGCCTTGCCTGCGATTGGGCAGAGCAGTATATGAAAAATGTAGTTCGCTTTATTGATAAAACCGGTGCAGACGCCATTGAAATCGACGGCCCTTACGGCATGCTTATGTGCTCCGGCGGTAAAACCCATCATCACGATGATTTTACCGACTCTCAGTATAAGCAGTGGAAACGCTCGGTGGTTGATTGGTATCAGGAGCTTAAACAGAGGGGTATTTACATAAATGCACCGGATTGGCATTTCCTTAACGGTATTAACAGATGCGGTGTGGGCTATGAGGAAATAGCATTTTCCGAAAAGCGGGCAGAACAGCTAATAACCTCGCGTATTTATTATTACAAGGGAACCTTTGATAAAAATCCGTCCCAGGGTTGGGGCTTTATGCCGCTTAATGTTTATCACGGCGGCGGCAGGGACGCAATGTTTTTCCCAACCGAGAAGAACGCCTTTGAATTTGATTGGGCGTTGGCACAGCTTACAGCCGCAGGCGTTTGGCCTACAATCAGGGGTAAAAAGGTTTATGATTCAGAGACAGGCAAGGAGATTTTCAAAAAGTGGGTTACCATATTCAAAAAATATCGGGATTTGCTTAACGGCATTACGGTTCACTTTTTGCCTCCGCGCATTAATACCGACAAGCCTGACAGAACGACCTGTATTGACGCTATTATGAATCAGCTTCCCTACGGTGATAAGAGGGGCTTTGTAATGTTCTTTAATCAAACTGACAGTGAGCGTACCGAGGAAATCACTCTCCCTGTTTACTACACGGGACTGACAGAGCTTTCCCAGCCTCCTGCCCCCTTTGAAAACACTAAAAACAGTGATGTATCATATCCTCTTTACGGCGAGGAGATTGCACCGCTTGTTATCAAAGCAAGGGACGGTTCAAGCAGAACATATATTACGGACGACAAGGTTGTTGACAAGCTTATTCCTCCTTTGCCCGAAGCAGAGCTTACAGACCGCGAAATCTGCGTTTCAATGGAGGACAATTCGCCGGAGAATTACCGTATTGATACAAACGGAAACATTAAAATGAAAATTACATTGCCGCCGATGTCATATCAGTGGTATGTTTTAAGAGAGCCTGAGAAAGGAAATAAAAACTGATGGAAAAGGTAATTAAGGTTGGAGTAATCGGCTTAGGTCAGCGTGGTATGCAGCTTATTGAGCCGATGCTGAAAATGAATGATGTGCAGGTGGTTGCCGTTTGCGATGCCTATGAGGACAGAACGGAAAATGCCGCTAAAACAGTTGTTGATGCAGGATTTGACGAGCCCTTTAAAACAAAGGATTACAGAGAAATCCTTAATCTCGGGGCTCTTGATGCTGTTGTTATTGCTACCTCCTGGGAGCGACATATTGAAATTGCCATTGAGGCCATGAAAAAAGGCATTTTTACCGCAATGGAGGTTGGCGGAACCTATAATCTTCAGGAGTGCTTTGATTTGGTTCAGGCTTATGAAGAAACAAAAACACCGTTTTTCTTCCTTGAAAATTGCTGTTACGGTCAAAGAGAGCTGATGTGTCTTAATATGGCCCGTAAGGGAGTATTCGGCGAGATAGTTCACTGTGACGGCGCATACAGGCACGATTTGAGAAACGAGGTTTCCTTTGGTAAGGAAAATCGTCATTATCGACTTTCTCATTACAAGGAGCATAACTGTGAAAATTATCCCACACATGATTTGGGTCCCATTGCAAAAATACTTGGAATAAACCGCGGCAACCGTATGCTCCGTCTTGTTTCCGTTGCCAGCAAGGCCTGCGGACTCCACGAGTATATTAAGGAGAATAAGGCTGATGATGAAGACCTTATGAACACTCAGTTTAAGCAGGGCGATGTAGTAACAACGGTTATTACCTGTGAAAACGGCGAAACAATCACCCTTACACTTGATACAACTCTACCCCGTATATACAGCCGTAACTTTACCGTTCACGGTACAAAGGGCATGTATCAGGAGGATGGAGATTATGTTTTCCTTGAAAAGGATTTGGATTGCGATATTGCCGAGATAGATACTAACCCGCAGAAAATCTGGAAAAATGCCGATAAATATGCCGAGGAATACGATAACGATTTATGGCTTCACAAGTCGAGGGGTATGCTTGAAAGCGGCCACGGCGGAATGGATTATCTTGTTCTGCGTTCTATGATAAATGCCGCAAAGGGCGAAACCCTGCCGGCAATTGATGTTTATGATGCGGCGTCTTGGATGTGTATTACCGCTCTGTCGGAAAAATCAATCGAAAACGGCAATATCCCTGTTGAAATCCCCGATTTTACTAATGGAAAATATAAAAAAAGAACTGACAAATCCACCGGCAAATATGCATTGGATTAAGGAGCAGCTTATGAAACATTTTAAAAAGTTATTTTGTTTAATACTCGCAGTGCTGATGACATTTGCAATGTCCTCCTGTTCATCAAAAAACACAATGGGCGAAAAACAGCCGGAGCCTGTTAATCTCAGCCAACCACAGAAGCGTGAAAGAGAAAAAAGACAGGGCGACATTTTCGTTTCACCCCTTGGAAATGATAGCAATGACGGAACAGTAGGCAGTCCTGTTAAAACGGTTGAAAAGGCCCTTGAGCTTGCAAAAAAGCTTAAGAAGGACGAAAAGATAATTTCCTTTTCAAAAGGCGAATATTCCGTCAGTGCAATGACCCTTAAGGGTGATTACGGCAATACGGTGTTTTATGCCGAAGATCAGGTGATTTTTAACGGCGGTGTAACGCTTATGCCTTCGGATTTCACCGATTATAAGGATAATATTAAAATGCTTGACCTTAAAAAGTACGGTGTAACTGGGGAACAAATAGGTCAGGCAAGAGCCTTCGGTGCATATAATACTGCGGAAAAATACGATGAGGCAGGCAGTCTTTACTGCGAGCTGTTCTGTGACGGAGAGCGCATGACTCTTGCCCGTTATCCAAACGCAGGTGAAGAAGATCTGAAAACGGGCAAAATAATCGACAACGGCGACTCAAAGGAAATCTACACCAATAGCGGAACACAGCAAAATCCCGATTGGGAGGACATGAAAAATCCCAAAGGGGGAACCTTTGCCGCTGACAAAACCCTCACAGAGCGAATGAACACTTGGGAAAACAGCGACGATATTTGGTTGTTCGGTTATTTTCAGTATGACTGGGCGGATTCAACAACGCCCCTTGCCTCCTTTGACGAAGACAGTATTACAACAAAATACGCAAGTGTTTACGGCTTTAAAGAGGATATGCCCTATTATTTCTTCAATGTTTTTGAGGAGCTTGACACCGAGGGAGAATGGTATATAGATAAGGAAAATCTTGTTCTCTATTTTATGCCGCCTGATGATTTTGAAAGCAAATCACTTCAGCTTTCTCTTGAACTTGACAACTTGATTACTCTCGATAACGCGGAAAATATTACCTTTGACGGAATTACCTTCTGCGGCACGAGAGCCGGTGCCATAAAGGGAACAGGGGGCAATATTACCGTAGAAAATTGCACAATTAAAAATGTGGGCGAAAATGCAATAGAGCTTGAGGGCGAAAAAATCCTTGTTGAAAACAACACAATTACAGCCACGGGAAAAGCCGGAGTTGTGCTTACAGGTGGAGACAGGGAGACCCTTAAATCCTCTGAAAACATTGTTACAAATAATTTGATATATGATTGGTCACAGGTTTACCAAACATATCAGGCGGCGGTTGCACTTCACGGTGTGGGCGGTGTTTGCAGTCATAACGAAATTTACAACTCACCTCACGAGGCAATTACATATTCGGGAAACAACCACATTATTGAATATAATGTAATTCACGATGTTGTTCTCAAATCCTCGGATGCAGGTGCGATTTATGCAGGCCGTAGCTGGAGCCAGTATGGCAATGTTATACGCTATAATTGCATTTATAATATCGGCTCGGAGGGCTTTGAGCCAAGCGGAATCTATTTTGACGACGCTCTTTCGGGACAGGAGGCATACGGCAATCTGCTCATAAATATACCCGGCTGCGGATTTCTTTTGGGCGGTGGACGCGATTTAAAAATCACAAATAATGTTGTTGTGAATTCGGGCACGCCTATTGCCTATGACGACCGTGCCATTGACGGCATTAAAAACGGCGGCTGGTTTGCACACGCTAAAACTCCCGGTGAAGGACTTTGGGCAACACTTAAAGAGGTTGATATTAACTCGGAGCCGTGGAAAAAAGCATATCCTCAGCTGTCTGAGCTCAGTGATGATTTTGATAATACCAAAGACCCTGCCTTTGCGGCAAATCCCGCAAACAGTGTTGTTGAAAACAATGTGATTATCAACAGGAAAAAGAATATCGGCGATATTTCAAAACGAGCCAAAAAATACAGTTCTATTCAAAACAATACCCTTTATACAATCAAAAACAGTCCTTTCAGCGACAGTGATTACAGTAAGGATATTTCGGTAGACGGCTTTGATGCTCTGCCTACAAATGAAATGGGTAGAACATACTCTTAAACAGGAGCTTTGACATGAATTCAAATCAGTTGCAAATTGATCGGGATATAGACCGCTGGGATGAAGCAATTCCACTGGGAAACGGTGAAATGGGTTGCCTTGTCTTTGGCTCATCACAGCGCCTAATACTTGCCCTTGACAGGGGAGATATTTGGGACAGAAGCGATTCGCCCGAGCATATTAAGGGCTTTAATTACAGTAACCTTATAAAATGGGTTGAAACAAAAAATACCGGGGCGATATACAAAACCTTTGACGCTCCTTATGCCTATCCAACGCCTACCAAGCTTCCTGCCGGAAGAATTGAAATCGGTATCGGCTGTGAAAATGAACCCGGTAGCTTTAATCTGGATATGGCAACTGCTCAGTGCACGTTTACAAATAAAACCGTTACTGTTAAAACCTATACTCACGCAACAAAGGGAGTGGGTATGCTCAAAACCGACGCCACGGATTTTGATGTAAAAATCGTAAATCCCAAGTTTGACAGAAAAAATATATTCAGCCGTTTTTTTAAGCACAGGGTTGGTATTATTAAAACCACAAGAAAGCTCAAGGTGCTTAAATATCCCGCTCCGCGTTTTGACTCATTAAGTAAAAACGGTGTTAAAATCAACTATTATATTCAGGAAATTTCCGACGGCAGTTGCTTTGGAATTGCATCGGCAGTTAATAAAACCGAAAAGGAAATACAGATGGCATATTATGCCTATCGTGCCGATAATGCCGAAAAGCTGAAAAGGGTTTTAACCCAAAAGGTTGCCGACGCAGTGGAAAAGGGCTATGACAGGCTTTTTGAAAGCCATGCTCGGTGGTGGCAGGAATATAATGAAAAATCTTCTGTCTTTGTTCCCGATGAATACATTTTAAACCGTTATAATATGGGTAATTACCTAATGGGCTGTGCCTCAAGAAAGGGCTGTTACCCCATGCCGCTTCAAGGCCTGTGGACTGCCTGCGATGATAAGGAGCTACCGCCCTGGAACGGCGATTATCATAACGATTTAAACACTCAAATGACATATTACAGCTTTTTGAAGGCAAACCGCCTTGAGCAGGGCGAATGCTTCATTGATTACCTTTGGTCACTTAATAAGCGTGCCCGGGATTTTGCAAAAGGCTTTTACAGCGCAGAGGGTATCTGTCTTCCGTCGGTTATGGATATTGACGGTTATGCCCTTGGCGGCTGGGCAATGTATGCCCTTTCTCCCACTAACCAGCTTTGGCTCTGTCAAAGCTTTGAGCGTTATTACAGCTTTACAGGGGACAGGGAGTTTTTGAATAAAAAGGCTTATCCGTATTTGGAGCAATCAGCAAGGTTTATGCTGTCAATTTTACAGGAGGATGAGGACGGGTTCTATGTTTTACCTCTTTCCAGCTCTCCGGAAATTCACGATTGCACACTGAAGGCCTTTCTTACGCCAAATTCGAATTATGACCAGGCATTGATGATTTATCTGTTCACTGCACTGGAAAGGTTGGCAGGAATTTTGAACAGGGACGAGGATAAGGTGCTTTGGCAAAAAACACTGCAAAAGCTGAGACCTCTTGCAGTTAACGAAAACAATGTGCTTAGGTTATCTCCCGATGAGGATTTGGAGGAATCCCACCGTCATCAGTCCCACGCAATGGCAATTCATCCTCTCAGGCTTCTTGATTATAACAATCCTGAGGAAAGAAAGATTATTGACGCAACAATAGCACATTCCGTAAAGCTGGGCACCGAAAACTATACAGGCTATTCCTTTGCCTGGATGGGCGAGTTCTTTGCCGCTGTAAAAAACGGCGATGAGGCATTGAAGCGCCTTGAAATTTTCTGGAAATACTTTTGCTCTGTCAATACATTCCACTTGAACGGAGATTATACAAAGCAGGGGTATTCAAAATGTGACTACCGTCCGTTTACCCTTGAGGGAAATTTCTGTGCTCAGGATGTTTTGCAGGAAATGCTTTTGTACAGCGAAAACGGATTTTTGGAATTTTTCCCCGCGATTCCGAAAAAGTGGAAAAATGCTTCCTTCAAAACATTGCGTGCTTGGGGCGGAATACTTGTTTCTGCCGAGTATCGTGACGGGGACTTTTATTCTGCCCTGCTCACTGCGGAAAACGATACGGAAATTACTATTCTCAATTTGCCTGAATCAGCACAGTTTGTTGGATGCAGTGCGGAGAATACTCAAAGGGGACACCGTATCTCTCTTTCAAAGGGTGACACAGTAAAAATTATTAAATCATAGCAAAAACCGTCCTACCCGGTAAATTCCGGAGCAGGACGGTTTCTTTATTTATCAAATGATTATTTTAAAAGTGAGGCGCCAAGCAGATTACTGTCATTGCCGAACTGAGCCTTAACAATTATAGGCACTCTTGCACTTTTATCATTTTCAAAAAAGCCGTTTAGGTAAGCTTTTATTTTGTCAGTAATGTATTCACTGTTTGAAATGCCCCCGCCCAGGACAATGCATTCCGGGTCGTAAGCAAGATAGGAATACCAGCATTTCAAAGCCACGGCCTTGGAGTAGCTTTCAATCAACTCCACGGCTTTTTTATCATTTTGCAACGCTTTTTCCTCAAGCATTAGCATATTACCCCTGTTAAAGGCACTGTCATATAATTTTGTTAATTTTATACTGTTTGCCGCTTCATCATAAACATATTTTGTGCCGTCATAATATTCCGGCATCATAAACATTGCGCCTGCCTGATTTGTGCTGCCTGAAATGAGCTTTCCGTTAATCATAACTGCACAGCCGACGGAAGAACCAAGGGCAAACAAAACGCCGTTTTGGTGATTTTTCAGTACACCGTATTCCTTTTCGGCAAGCAGGGCACAGCGGGCATCATTTTCAATGCAAACAGGGCATTTGTATTTTTCGGCAAGAAATTTTGTCAGCCCGTTTTTTGATGTGCTTTCAACTGTTTCGTAGCCTATTGAATTTCCGTCTGTATCCCAAAAGCCACCGCTTGAAATACCTATGCCTTCAACAGGATGGCACATAACATTGTCAATTAGTCTAACAAGCATTAAAAAATCCTTAACCGTTTGCCATTTTCCCTTGTTAACGATTTTTCCGTTATCAATATGGGCGTATTTTGTATATGTTCCGCCGATGTCAAGTGTAAAAATCATAGCCGTCACCCAGGCAATAAATAGCAATCCGAACCGTGGTTCAAATTGGCTGATTTGCCCTTTCTCCATGTTAAAAATAAAGTATTCCTGCGTTTTTGTGCCTTGATTAAGAACAAATCAGCACAATTTAA
>JBJEPI010000036.1:0-12946 GCA_051881175.1 Eubacterium sp. | reverse complement strand
TACCTGAATCTAGCGCGTCTGCCATTCCGCCACTCCTGCATATTAAATTTTGCTTTCGCAGAGATGGCATTTTCCAAAGCTTGAGAGTATGTCATATCCGCAAACATTACTGCCTTGATATATTAACACATCAAGGCAATAATGTCAAAACAAATTTTTAAATTCTAACACCCATGGGCTGACCGCCGTTTTCCCGTGACTCATCGGCAAGATACACGCTTAAGTGGCCGGCTACGGAATCAAAAATTGATGTGCAGGCAAGGCTTGGCTTTTCGCCTCTAATATATTTTACAAAGTCTGCGGCAAGTCTTTCGTCACCGCCGCCGTGGCCTCCGTATGCGCCCACCATATCTCCTGTTACCTTAAGGTCCACCTCTTCAACATCACATTCCTCGTTATGGGCGTCAGGTGAGGGATTGATTTTCAGTATAGTATATTTTGATTCCTCAAAATTACCGAACAATTCGCCCTTTGTACCCACAATATGTATATTTCTCCGTGGTTCTGCAGAGCCGCCAACCATATTGTGTGTGCCTGTTGCACCTGATTCGAAATTAACCATTACCGACTGGTGGTCAACAACATTGTTGTCGCATTTGTAAATGCACCTTGCGTATGGGTTATCTGTTTTCATAAGTGCAATTTTATCCTCAATGGTGGGATTTTCAATATTCTCAAGAGCGTCCCAAACATAAAATGACCATCTGTCAGGGTGGTCGATATAAAGCCTTTTAGTTGAATAAACACAGCTGTCAACAAGGGGGCAATCCTTCATACAGATTGTGCCTGCTTCCTTCGGTGCGTTTTCAGGCTTAAATTGATATTTTCCGCCGAATGAACTGATTTGAGTTGGCTTTGTTTCAGCCATCATCCACATCATAATATCAATGTCATGGCAGCATTTCGCCAAAAGCATTGATGTGTGACATTTGTCGCTGTTTGCCCATTTTCCCCTTATGTACGATGTTGAAAGGTGATGATATGAAACATGCTCCGTGGTTTGAATATTGATAATATCACCAAGCTCACCGTTAACAATTCTTTTCTTAATCGAGTAATAAAAAGGTGTGTAGCGTAAAACGTGGCAAATCATAACCTTTGAATTATTCTTTCTTGCACACTCTACAATTTGTCTCATATCCGGCTCATTTGGAGCAAAGGGCTTTTCAAGGAGCATATCATAGCCGCAGTTAAGCAGTGGAACAGCAGTTTCAAGGTGCTGATGATCCATTGTGCCGTTAATGATTGCATCGGCAAGCTTTCCTTTTTTTGCCAGCTCCTGTGCATTTTCAAAGCACATATCCTCGCCAAAGCCAAAGTATTCCATAGCCTTTTTGCACCTTACGGGATTTGGATCCGCCACGCCTACAATTTTTAACATATCGGGATTAGTCTTTGCAAGCTCACTGTATACAAACGCTCTGTGGCCTGCGCCGACGATTATAGCTGTAACCGGTTTTTGCTCCATAGTTATTACCTCTAACTAATATTTTCGTTAAGGTAAATTATATCACACTGAATGTTTTTTTCAATATATTTTTCCATTTGACATATAATTCTAATGATATATAATATACATAGTAAAAATTTAGGTAGTGCTTTATGAAAAAACTGTTAGTGTATTTGAAAAATTACAAAAAAGAATCCGTATTTGCACCCCTTTTCAAAATGCTTGAGGCCAGCTTTGAGCTGATAGTACCCCTTGTGGTTGCATCTATTATTGATGACGGTATTCGAGGAAATGACTTAGGACTTGTTCTTTCAAGATCAGGTCTTTTGGTGTTGCTTGCCGTTGTTGGAATGGTGGCTGCAATTACTGCCCAATGGTTTGCCGCCAAGGCGGCTACGGGCTTTGCAACGGAATTAAGGCACGCTTTGTTTGAAAAAATACAATCCTTCTCATTTAACGAAATCGACAGGGCAGGCACATCCACTTTAATAACACGTATGACTACCGATGTAAACCAAGCCCAAAGCGGAGTTAATATGGTTCTTCGCCTGTTTTTACGTTCTCCGTTTATAGTTGCCGGAGCCTTTGTTATGGCTATGACAATTGATTTTAGGGCAAGCCTTATTTTCCTTTTGGTAATTGTTCTTCTGTCATTGGTTATTTTTGCAATTATGAAAAGCACCGTGCCAATGTATCGCAGAGTCCAGTCCACCCTTGACGGTGTTACCCTTATGACAAGAGAAAATCTTGCAGGTGCAAGGGTTATTCGCGCCTTTACCGAGGAGGAGCAGGAATATTCAAGATTTACCGAAAAAAACAATCTTCTTGCCCATTTTCAAAGGGCTGTGGGAAGAATTTCTGCCTTAATGAATCCACTGACATATATCATTGTAAATTTAGGCATAGTTTTTCTAATATATTACGGCGCAGTTACCGTTAATTCCGGCTCTCTTTCACAGGGTAATGTGGTTGCTCTGTATAACTATATGAGCCAAATTTTGATTGAACTTATAAAATTTGCAAATCTTATTGTTACTATTTCAAAGGCCTTTGCCTCCGGCACAAGAATTTCACAGGTGTTGGATATGGAAAATACTCTCCGCTTTGAAGAAAAGGGCGATACTGTTAATGATTATGCAGTTGCCTTTGATAACGTTTCTTTAACCTATAACGGAGCAGGTGACGAGAGCCTAAGCGACATAAGCTTTTCGGTTAACAGGGGCGAGGTTGTGGGTGTTATCGGCTCCACCGGTTCGGGAAAATCAAGCCTTGTAAGCCTGATACCCCATTATTATGACGCCACAAAGGGCGTTGTCAGCGTTGACGGCAAAAACGTTAATTCCTACGATTTGGACGAGCTGCGTTCAAAAATCGGATTTGTTATGCAAAAATCCGTTTTGTTCAGCGGCACGGTTAGGGATAATATTAAGTGGGGTAAGGCTGACGCCACCGACGAGGAAATCAACCAAGCCCTGAAAACTGCGCAAATTTATGACAGTATTTACGAAAAGGACGGCCTTGATACGGTTATCGAGCAAAACGGCGCTAACCTTTCGGGTGGTCAAAAGCAAAGGCTTTCCATTGCAAGGGCCGTTGTTTCAAAGCCTGAAATCATTGTGCTTGACGACAGTGCGTCCGCACTTGATTTTGCCACTGAAAGGGCATTGAGAGAGGCTATTTTGAGCCTTAATTATAATCCAACGCTTTTCATTGTTTCCCAACGCTGTTCATCTATTCTGTCAGCCGATAAAATCATTGTTCTTGATGACGGTAAATGTGTCGGCATAGGAACTAATGACGAGCTTCTCCAATCCTGCGAGGTTTACAGGGAAATATATGCCTCCCAATTTGACGAAAAGGAGGTACAGAGCAATGAGTAATAAGCAAATTATTAAAAAAGTTCTGTCCTATGTAGGCAGATACAGAATATATCTCATCTCATCAATGCTCCTTGCGGTAGTCAGCGTTGCCGGAACCCTTTATGTACCGGTGCTTATAGGTAATGCCATTGATTATATTATCGACAGGGGACTTGTGAATTTTAAAGGCATAATCCCCATATTGATTGAGGTTTGTGTTTTCATTGGCATAGTTGCTCTATCTCAATGGCTAATGAATGTTTGTAATAACAATATAACCTTTAATGTGGTTAGAGATATGAGGGACAGAGCCTTCAATAAAATAGAGCATCTGCCTGTTTCATATATTGACTCAAATCCCACAGGCGAGGTGGTATCAAGGGTTATTGCCGATGTTGACCAGTTTGCCGAAGGCCTTTTGGTGGGCTTTACCCAATTTTTCACAGGTGTAATCACCATTGTGGGTACTCTTGGCTTTATGCTTTCAATTAATGTTTGGATTACTATTATTGTTGTGGTTGTTACTCCGCTTTCCTTTTTGATTGCTCGCTATGTTGCAAAGAAAACCTATAAAATGTTTAAGCTCCAATCCGAGACAAGGGGCGAGCAAACAGCCTTTATTGATGAAATGATAGGCAACCAAAAGTTGGTCGACGCTTATTCCCACGGCGATGAGAATATTAAGAGGTTTGATGAAATTAACGACAGGCTTCAAGGCTATTCTCTAAAGGCAATTTTCTTTTCTTCAATAACCAATCCCGCCACAAGATTTGTAAACAGCATAGTATATGCCGCAGTTGCACTTTTCGGTGCATTATTGGCAGTTAAAACTCAGCAACAATCAATCACCATTGGTGTTTTAACCTGCTTTTTAGCCTATGCAAACCAGTATACAAAGCCGTTTAATGAAATCAGCGGCGTAGTTACCGAGCTTCAAAATGCCATTGCCTGTGCCGGAAGATTATTTGAACTGTTAGAGGAAAAGGAAATTGCACCCGACAGCGAAAACGCATTGGAATTAACCGATGTAGACGGCAGGCTTGAGCTGAAAAACGTCAGCTTTTCTTACACACAAAACCAAAAGCTTATTGAAAATTTCAATCTCTCCGTAAAAAGCGGGCAAAGGGTTGCCATCGTCGGCCCCACCGGTTGCGGCAAAACAACACTGATAAATCTGTTAATGCGCTTTTATGAACCTAAAAGCGGAATGCTTGTTATTGACGATAAGCCGTATTTAGACGTTAAGCTTAAGTTCTTGCGTGGAAATATAGGCATGGTTCTTCAGGACACATGGCTCAAGGCAGGCACTATTAAAGAGAATATTGCAATGGGCGCCCCTGACGCTGATGATGAACAAATCATCTCTGCCGCTAAAAAAGCCCATGCCCATTCCTTTATTAAGCGTTTGCCTGAGGGCTACGATACTGTTATCGGCGAGGACGGCGGCTCACTGTCCCAAGGTCAAAAGCAGCTTCTGTGTATTTCAAGACTTATGCTTTGTAAGCCTCCCGTTCTTATTCTTGACGAGGCAACCTCGTCAATTGACACAAGAACTGAAATTAAAATCCAAAAGGCTTTTTCAAGCTTAATGGAGGGCAGAACCACCTTTATTGTGGCACACAGACTTGCCACAATTAAAGAGGCTGATATAATTTTGGTTATGAAAAACGGAAATATTATTGAGCAGGGAAGTCATAAGGAACTGTTAAAGAAAAAAGGCTTCTATTACGAGCTATATAATTCCCAGTTCCCAAAAAAGTAAATTTTTAGGCCGCAGACTGAACCTTATCAGTCTGTGGATTTTTTATTTTCAAAATGTGCAAAAAATTTGTCAAAATAGTTGACTTTGCATAATAAAAATTATATATTTACTTTATTATGCAAATTATATTAATGGCATAAATCGGGTTACAAAGAGGAAGTGCATAATTGAACAAGAAAATTATTGATTTAAAGAATATTACAGTAAGCTACGGTGATAATACCGTTTTAGAAAATCTTAATTTATACATTAACGAAAAAGAGTTTATAACGCTGCTTGGCCCTTCGGGTTGCGGAAAAACAACCACCCTTCGTGCAATTGCCGGTTTTGTTAAGCCGGACAGCGGAGATGTTATTTTTGAAGGCAAGCGTATCAATGATGTTCCGCCTCATAAAAGAAGAGTGAACACCATTTTTCAGCGTTATGCTCTTTTTTCTCATTTAAATGTATATGAAAATATAGCATTTGGACCTCAGCTTCAAAAAATGCCAAAGGATGAGGTACGTAAAACAGTTGCGTCAATGCTGGAGCTTGTTAATTTAAAGGGCTTTGAAAAAAGAACAATTGATTCTCTTTCCGGCGGTCAGCAGCAGCGTGTTGCAATTGCAAGGGCCCTTGCCAATAAACCCCATGTGCTTTTACTTGATGAGCCTTTGGGGGCATTGGATTTAAAGCTCCGTAAGGATATGCAGCGTGAGCTTAAAAACATTCAGCAGGAGCTGGGAATTACTTTTATCTATGTTACCCATGACCAGGAGGAGGCTCTTTCCATGAGCGATACGGTTGTGGTTATGGATAAGGGTAAAATTCAGCAAATCGGCACTCCCGAGGATATATATAACGAGCCTGTCAACGCCTTTGTTGCAGACTTTATCGGCGAATCCAATATAGTTGACGCCATTATGCTTGAGGACTATCTTGTTACCTTTGGCGGCGTAAAATTCAAATGTCTTGACACGGGATTTGATAAAAACGAATTTGTTGAAGCGGTAGTCCGTCCCGAGGATATAAAAATTGTTGAACCCGGTGCAACAGCATCACTGACAGGTAAAATAACAGGCGTAACCTTTAAGGGCGTGCATTTTGAAATTCTTGTTGATGTGGGCGGCTTTATCTGGATGATTCAAACCACACAGGAAAACCTTAAGGTTGGTGACACCATAGGTATGTATATTGAGCCTGACGCTATTCATATTATGAAACGCAGTGAGTATTCGGGCGAGTTCGGCGACTATTCATCATTCTCGGACGAAATGGACCATATTTCCGACGCCTCTTACAATTGGGAGGACGAAGAAAATGAATAAAACCGCAAGAAAGCTTTTGGATAAGCCATATCTTGTTTGGGCGTTGCTTTTTATTATCGCGCCTCTTATTATGGTGCTCTACTATGCTTTAACCGATAAAAGCGGAGCCTTTACTATTTCAAATTTTGCACAGATCAGCAACTATTTTTCAACAATATTGCTTTCTATTCAATATGGCCTTATTGCTACAATAATTTGCCTTCTACTGGGTTATCCCTTTGCATATTTTATGGCAAAGCATACTCAGCGAACCCAACGCACAATTGTTCTTTTGGTAATGCTTCCAATGTGGATGAATTTTTTAATAAGAACATACAGTCTTATGACAATTTTGGGGGACAGCGGCGTTATAAATAACATTTTAGTTGCACTAAATCTAAACAAGGTTCATTTAATTAACACCGGCGGTGCCGTAATTTTGGGTATGGTTTACAACTTCCTGCCATATATGATTTTGCCTATCTATTCCGTGCTTTCAAAGATGGACAATTCTCTTGTGGAGGCTGCCCAGGATTTAGGCTCAAACAGATTTCAGGTGTTTAAAAGAGTAATTTTGCCAACCTCACTGGGCGGTATGCTAAGCGGAATTACCATGGTTTTTGTGCCATGCGTTTCCACCTTTTATATTACTCAAAAGCTCGGCGGCGGCCAAATTGTACTCATAGGTGATGTTATTGAAACCCAATTCCAAAGTGCAAACAACTATAATCTCGGTGCCTCACTTAGCTTTGTGCTTATGATTTTAATATTTATCTGTCTCGGCATTATGAATTACTTTGATGACGGAACAGAGGACGGAGGTGTGGTTATATGAAAAAGAAAACCTCGCCTTTGTCAAAGGTGTATATGGCGATTATATTTTTGTTTCTCTATGCACCGATTATTGTAATGATGGTGTTTTCCTTTAACGCATCATCCTCAACCTATCAAATGGACGGCTTTTCAACCTATTGGTGGAAAGAAATGTTTTCCAACAATGCCGCCATGGAGGCCTTGAAAAACACTGTTATTTTGGCAGTTGTAACCTCTGCCGTGTCAACACTTTTAGGTGTTTTGGCCGCAGTTGGACTCTTTAATTCCAAAAACAAACTGTATAAGCGATCAATGATGACTGCAACAAACATTCCCATGATGAATCCGGAAATCGTTACAGGTATCTCAATGATGCTTTTGTTTGTGTTTGCGGGAGCATTGATTAATGTTACCGAGATTCTCGGCTTTTGGACAATTTTAATTGCCCATATAACATTTTGTCTGCCTTATGTAATATTAAACGTTATGCCAAAGCTTCGGCAGTTTGATATGAATGTTTATGAAGCGGCCGTTGATCTTGGATGTAAGCCATTTACTGCTTTTATCAAGGTGGTATTGCCGGAAATAATGAGCGGAATTATTACCGGCTGTGTAATGTCCTTTACTCTTTCTCTTGATGATTTCATTATTTCTTATTTCACAAACGGCCCCTCCTTCCAAACATTGCCTATCTATATTTTTTCTCTTACCAAAAAAAGAGTTAAGCCCGATATGTTTGCTCTTTCAACCCTTATGTTTGCGGTAATTCTCGTTTTGCTTGTGCTGATGAATGTTGCCCAAAGCAGGGCAGACAGAAAGGGGGAGAAAAAGTAATGAAAAAAATTATTTCTCTCATTCTTTCATTGGCTCTTTCCGCCTCGTTTTTCACCTGCTTTGGTATTAACGCCTTCGCCGCTGAGGACGATTATTTCAACCCCGAGCAAATAGAATATTACAAAAATCTCGGTATTCAGGGCACAACGGTTAATGTTTATAATTGGGGAGAGTATATTTCCGACGGCTCCGACGGCTCAATGGACGCCGTTTTGGAGTTTGAAAGGTTAACAGGTGCCAAGGTCAATTATACCAATTTTGAATCCAACGAAAATATGTATTCAAAGCTTATAGGCGGCGGTGTATCCTACGATGTTATCGTGCCAAGTGATTATATGGTGGAGCGGCTGATTGACGAAGATATGCTATTGGAGCTTGATTATTCCAATATTCCCAACTTTGATAAATATGTCCGTGAGGATTGCAAAAATCTCTATTTTGACCCTGAACAAAAGTATTCCGTTTGCTTTAATACGGGAACCACAGTGCTGATATATAATAAAGACTTGGTTGACGAAGTGCCTGATTCATGGTCCGTGCTATGGAATGAAAAATACAGGGACAAGGTGCTTATGTTTAACAATTCACGGGACGCTTTTGCCATTGCCCAGTTTGTATTAGGTCAGGATTTAAATACCAACTCCGAGCAGGATTGGGTTGACGCCGCAAATCTGTTGGCAGAGCAAAAGGATAAGGTTAATCCGGTTTATGTTATGGACGAGGTGTTTAACCTTATGGAATCGGGTGAGTACGCCTTTGCAACCTATTACGCAGGGGATTTTGTTTTGATGTATGAGAATAACGAAAGCCTTGGATATTGCTTTCCAAAAGAGGGTGTAAACGATTTTTACGACGCCTTTTGTATTCCAAAATGCTGTCAAAATAAAAAAGGCGCAGAGGCCTTTATCAACTTTATGCATGAGCCACAGGTTGCCTTTGAAAATGAGGAGTATATTTATTACGCTTCGGCAAATAAAACCGTTGAAGAGAACGAGGACTCCTCACTATACGGTAACGAGGCGGTGTATCCTGCCGAAAAGCCTGTCTCACAGCCATTTAAAAATCTCCCCCAAAATATTTTGGAGCTTGAAAATAACCTTTGGTCACAGATTAAAAGCGGTAAGCTAAGCGCTGACAGTGTAGCTCGTGAAAATCGAATTTACATTCAATCTGCGGTTATCGGCGGTGCCACAGTGGTTGTGCTTGCCTGTGCATTTGTAAAGAAGCAAAAAAAGAAAAAAGAACAGGATTTAAGTGATTTGTATGATTAAATGCGCTATATTCGATTTGGACGGCACCTTGGTAAATACAATCGACGATTTAGCAGGTGCATGTAATAAGTTAATTGAAAAATACGGCTATTCTGCCAATTGGACTATTGATGATTATAAAAAATTTGTGGGAAACGGTGCAAAAAATTTGGTGTCAAGAGCCTTTGGCGATAGCTTAAGCGAAGATGTTCTTACTCAAAGATATGAGGAATTTAAGGTGCTTTACAATCAGCTTAAGCTTGAAAACGCCCATGCCTACGAGGGTATTATTGACCAGCTTAACATTTTAAAGGAAAAGGGAATTGCCCTTGCCGTGGTTACAAATAAACCAAACGAAGCCGCTGTCTCAATGGTTGAGCATATTTTCGGCAGAAATTATTTCGATGTTATTATCGGCTGTGTTGACGGGGTTCCCACAAAGCCCAATCCGGCAACCACCAATATGGCCTTGGAAAAAATGGGATTCACCCCCAAGGAGGCAATATATTTCGGCGATAGCGAGATTGATATGCAAACTGCAAAAAATGCAGGTGTTGAGGCAGTGGGATGCAGCTGGGGATACAGAAGCTTTTCAACTCTCTTTGCAGAAAATCCCTCTGTTATAATTGACAGCCCAAGCTATATTTCAAAGCTGTTTTAGCAATATCAAAAAATATTCAAAAAACTCAAAAAAACTGTTGACATTTGTACTATCATTTGCTATAATTCATATCGTTGACGCGAGAGTGGCGGAATCGGCAGACGCGCACGTTTGAGGGGCGTGTGGGGCGACTCGTACGGGTTCAAGTCCCGTCTCTCGCACCAAAAATGAGCAATACCCATTTGGGTGTTGCTCATTTTTTATGTGTATAGGCTGGCTAACTTTTTTTATGTTTTTACATTCCCAGTTTATATTTTGTTTATATTTAACAAAATTAATTACTATTTTTTGTAAATTTTTGTTGCTATTGTTTTGCACTTATGTTACAATCATATTGAGGTATAGGATTATTTCCAATGAAAGGAGGTTTGCTTATAAAGATTTACTGACAACGTTGATTACTGACAAAATGTTGCGTAATGTGCTTATTTTATTAGAAATGTCTTTCTTGCAGTATTTTGCTGCGCGCAATGTTATGATAATTAATGCGATTTTTATTATTTAAACCAAAATTAATTATTAAACATTAAATGAAAATAACACATATTTTTGTTTTGAAAGGGGTGCAAATATGCAGATTTTAAATAATTCTAACATAAAATTCAATTGCTTAAAAACATTTAAAAAAACAATCTGCATTATTTTATCATTAATTATTGCGCTTGGAACCTTTTTAACAATCACCGTTGGTAACTTTATGTTGTCAGATTGGATTGATTTTAAATCCTATATCACGGCTAACGCAAGCACTGTAGACGGTGTTAACGTTTATCGTTACGATAATATGGTAGGACTGTATAATCTTGATTATACGGACAGTACTGCCATCCAGTACAAAATCGGTGATAACGGAAGTTGGACAAATTATGTGAGGCCTTTTTCCGTTGAGCCTTATGAAACAACAAAGATTTACAAACGGCTTGGCACAAACGGCGATGTTACCTATGCAAACATCACTGTTGATACCTTGGCCATGGGTAAGTATGTTCAGGCTGATACCGATTTTCAGCTGACCAACCACGGCGTTTGCTTTGGTTACACAAGAACATATAATTCAAAAACCAATTCTTGGTTTGAATCAATTGACAGTAGGGTTTATTTATATTCTGCAGGCCTTGCAAGAATATATTTCCCCGACGGTTCATTGTGTAATCTGCCGAGAACCGAAGAAAACAAGTATGTGGACGAAATAACAGGTAATACCCTTGTTAAGGATGCTGACAGCGGATTTTATATTTATGAGGACGATATATATACCTATAAATTTAAAATCACCTCCAGCGAAACCACATATTACTTAAATAAAATCAGTGATAAAAACGGAAATACTATTACTATTTCCCGTGCTTCAAGCGGAATTACCGTGTCTGACGGTAACTCAAGAAGCTTTGTCGCTCCGTATATCACGGCGGCAAATTCCGCCGACTCAATGCACACCTATACAGGCACGGATGTTAATTCCAATGTTTTAACATATACTGTAAAGGATTCTGTTTTTTATCAGGTTGATAATGAGGACGGTGTAACTCTTTGCGAATATTCGTATTCTACCGACACTGCCGGTAATACAAGATTAACCCGGTCAATTGACAGGAGTATCGAATATTACAATAACGGCCGTTTGAAAAAGGTTACTAATATCGACGGTTCCTATACAACCTACGGTTACAGTAACGCACTCAACAGGGTTAGAGCCACTCAATCCGGCTACGGCACCACCTATTCTGTGTATAACAATGCATTTTTGCCCGTTTCCTATACCGATGAATACGGCGATGTAACCACCTACGAATACTATGCCGATTACAGCCTGAAAAAAGAGATTACCGAGGAGTGCACCACAACCTATACCTACAGTAACAGAAAACTGTCAACGGCAACCACTGTTGATAACGAGGACGAAACCGAGCTTGGCAAAATAACATATACCAACGGCTTGCCCACTATGGAGAGAGACGAGGATTATTATACCTATTATTCCTACGATTCAAACGGCAATATGTTAATTTGCGCCGAGCTAAAGGAGGATTACGAAGGAACTCCCCCTGAAAGCTACGATTCCTCATTAACCTGCTTTGATGTCACAAGCTATACCTACGACAGTAAGGGCAGAGTAACCAAGGAGGAATACAGCAACGGCGAAAGCAATGAGTATACCTACGATAATAGGGGAAATGTTTTAACCGAAACCGTTAACGAGTATGAGGATGAGGACGAAACTCAGCTAACCTCAACTGTTACTGCGTATACCTATGATAACCTTGATAATGTTTTAACCACCTCCACGGAAGACAGCAATTCTTCATATATTTATGATAATCAGGGAAGACTGCTTTTGTCTAATGAGGACGGTTATTACACAAGAAATGTTTATGACAATAAGGGCAGACTTGTTCAGCGAATCGGTAACGATGATTATGATTCTGCCGACGATGATTTGGAAAATAATACCTATTCAAACCCTGATGTCGGCACCCGTTATGAATATAACGATAAAGACCAAGTCACTAAGGAGACCAATCCCATAGGCGTTGAAACAACCTATACCTATTTTGAAACCGGCGAAACCCAAACAGAATGCTTTGATATTTATGAATTTGAATATAACATTGCAGGCTCGCCTGTTGATATTTGGGTTAACAGGAATAACAGCTCCGCTCCTTATGCCCATTATGTTTATGAAAACGATGATAACCAATTAATACCAACCGGTAACGAGTCAAGCACAAATGCTACTGCAGACGAAAGCACAGGCTCCGTTTTAGCCGAAGAAATTGTGGGCAAAAACACCGAAATTGTTTACGGCAACGGCCAAAGAGTGCTTTTTGAATACGACAGCGACGGTAATTTGGCATTGCAAAAATTTAAGGCAAGCGCCAATGCAACTCCAACCGTTCAGTTTAAGTATTCCTACGACAGTGGCAGCTTAACTCAAAAAATTGACTTTGTAAACAATCAAATATATTCCTATGTTGATGACACAACCTCGGTTTACACCCTTGATTATGACAGTGAAAATCAGCCAATAACA
>JBJEPI010000035.1:0-2492 GCA_051881175.1 Eubacterium sp. | reverse complement strand
TGGGCGCAAGAGTGCTTATTGCCGATATGCTTGAAAGCCGTCTTGACCTTGCAAAAGAGTTCGGCGCAGATTGTGTTGTTAATGTTAAGCAGACGGATTTACACAAGGCTTGTGAGGAATTTACAAACGGCAACGGCTTTGATGCTTGTGTTGAAGCCTGCGGTGCTCCCGAAACCTTTTTAAGCTGTATTGATGAATCGGCTCACGGTGCAAATATAATTCTAATCGGTAACGGCAAGCGAGAAACCACCTTTGTTCACTCTATCATCTTGAAGAAAGAATTAAACATTTTCGGAAGCCGCAACGCTTTTACAAGGGATTTTGAAGAGCTCATTGACCTTGTTGCAGATGGCAAGGCTGATATAATAAAAATGGTAAGCGGCGTTTACGATGTTGAAAATGCAAAGGACGCATTTGAAGCGCTTTCACATAATGACGGCACCCTTGCAAAATTACTTATTAACTTTGAGGACTGATTATGAAAGAAACCATTTTACAATTCGGAACAGGTAATTTTCTCCGCGGCTTTGCGGATTATTTTATTGACGCACTCAACAAGAAAGGCTTGTATGACGGGAAAATTGTTGTTGTATCGCCCACAAATTCAAAGGCTGTTGAAAAAATCAATGCTCAAAAGGGCAGATACAATCTTCTTTTAAGGGGTATTGAAAACGGCAAAGAGGTTTGCGAAAGAACCGAAATAAATTCAATCAGCCGTGCGGTAAATCCGTATACTGATTTTGACGGCTTTTTATCTCTTGCAGAAAATTCCGATTTGCGCTTTATTATTTCAAACACAACTGAGGCAGGAATATGCTTTGACGATACATGTAAAATTACCGACAAGCCTGCCTCCTCCTTCCCTGCAAAGCTTACACAGCTTTTGTATAAAAGATATCAAACAGGTCTTGACGGCTTTGTTATTCTTTCCTGCGAGCTTATTGACAATAACGGAAAAAGGCTTGAGGAGTGCGTGCTTAAGTATGCAGGGCTTTGGAATTTGGAAAATGCTTTTATCCAATGGATAAAGAGCGAAAACAGCTTCTGCAACACGCTTGTTGACCGAATTGTAACGGGATATCCAAAGGATGAGGCAGACGGAATATTTAAGCAAATAGGATATCGTGACGAGCTTCTTGACACGGCAGAGCCGTATCATCTTTGGGTAATTGAGGGAAATTTTGAAAATGAACTGCCATTGCAGAAGGCAGGCTTTAATGTTATATGGACCGATGATGTTGCACCGTATAAAAAAATGAAGGTGCGTATCCTCAACGGCTCCCATACCTCGCTTGTTTTTCCGTCGCTTCTGTGCGGCGTTGAAGCAGTGGGAGAAAGCCTAAAGGATGAGCAGTTAAATGCTTTTCTTAATACCTGCCTTTTTGATTACATATTACCTATGCTTGATGATACCGACGAAAACAGGCAGTTTGCAAACGCCGTATTGGAGCGATTTGCAAATCCGTATATAAGGCATTTGTGGAAATCCATTTCGCTCAATTCCGTCAGCAAATTCACGGCAAGAGTTTTGCCCACGGTAAAAGATTATATCGAGAAAAGCAATGCTCTGCCAAAGCCGTTGGCTTTCTCGCTTGCCTGCCTTATTGAATATTACAAAACGAATGATGTAACAGACGATAAAACGGCAGTTGATTATATCAAGAATAACGATATAAAAAATATCCTGTCAAATACAGATTTATGGGGACAGGATTTAAGTGTTATGCTTGACATAGTCAGTGAAAGCCTTGAAAGAATACACCTTGACGGTATAAGGGAGGCAATCAAATGGAGTATGTCGTAATCAGCGATAAGGACAATGTTAAGGTTTGCCTTGATAACGGTCATAAATATGCCTTACGGGATATAAAAAAGGGCGAGCAGATTATCAAATACGGCTTTCCGATAGGTATTGCCTGTGAGAATATTAAGTCGGGCGAGCAGGTGCATAGCCATAATCTTAAAACTGCTCTTGCAGGCACACTTGAATACAAATACGCACCCCACATCAAACCTATTAATAATACTAAAAGCGTAACGATAAATGCTTTTGAACGCAAAAACGGCAATATAGGAATACGAAATGATATATGGATTATTCCAACTGTCGGCTGTGTAAACAGCATTGCAAAATGCCTTGCCGACAAAACAGGTGCATTTTGCTTTACACACCCATATGGCTGCAGTCAGCTGGGTGATGATTTAAGAATAACCCAAAAGGTTTTGGGCGGTCTTATTAAGCATCCAAACGCAGGCGGTGTTCTTGTGCTCGGCTTGGGCTGTGAAAACAACAATATTGCCGAGCTGAAAAATGCTCTCGGAGGGTATGATGAGGAAAGAATACGCTTTTTAAATTGTCAGGATTTTGACGACGAGATAAGCGAGGGTGTAAAAATCATTTCCGAATTACAAGCCATTGCAAAGCAGGACAAGCGCACAGCCGTTCCTGCTTCAAGGCTGAAAATCGGTCTTAAATGCGGCGGAAGTGACGG
>JBJEPI010000034.1:0-2563 GCA_051881175.1 Eubacterium sp. | reverse complement strand
GTCAATAGACGGCGGGTAGAAATTCTCATAATTATGATGTATAATTAGAAACCAAAAGAAAGACAAATCGGAATTTGATGAGGAAAATTATTTATATAATCTACCGTCTATGGTCTGAAAACGACCACCTATCGAGAATCGGTGGAAATCAATTCTCGATTTTCTTATACTGTAACCGTAACAAAGAGGAGGTGAGCAAATGCAAATTGAAATCAAGTTAGATGAGAACTGCAAGGAACCCAAAATCATCGTTGTGACAAACAAAATGACCGACGAAATCAATGAAATCATGAAAAGGCTTTCAGACGAGCAGCCGAAAATGATTGCCGGATTCAAAGATGATATTGTCGAAGTGTTGGAGCCGTTTGATATTTACCGCATTTTTGCTGCATCGGGCAAAGTGTTTGCCGAAACAAATCACGGTGAGTACACGCTCCGTCTGCGGCTTTACGAAATGGAGCAGCGGCTGGACAGCAACTTTTTTGTCCGAATATCAAACTCGGATATTATCAATCTGAGAAAAGTCAAGGGTTTTGATTTAAGCTTTGCAGGAACAATTTGTGTCACGCTTTCAAATGGGACGGTTACTTATGTTTCAAGGCGTTTTGTCGCCAAGATCAAACAATTATTAGGAATATGAGGTGGTAAAAATGAAAAAAAAGATGATTCAGCGTGGGCTTCTCGGATTCCCTCTCGGCATTGCTATCGGATTTGTAATAACTGTGATTATATCAATGTGCATAGGAGATGGTTCGTTCTATCCTGTCAACCCTGAGCTGATTGATACAATGAAAAATGAATTAAACGCAGTTATTCTTCAAACAATTCTCTGCGGAATTTTGGGTACAGGCTTTGCAATGGCTTCCGTTATTTGGGAAATTGATTCGTGGAGCCTTGCAAAGCAAAGCGGAATTTACTTTTCCATTGCCTGTGTTACGATGTTTCCGATTGCCTATATTACGAATTGGATGAAGCATAATGCCATTGGTATTCTTTCATATGTAGGAATATTCGTTGCAATTTTCGTCATTACTTGGCTCGTTCAATATTTTGTATGGAAACGCAAAGTGAAAAGAATGAATGACGGAGTTCGGAAGAGTAATAACGCAAAATGAGCATAACCTTCACAACGGCAACTTCCAGTCTTCCGGTGAGATTGAAAGCGCACATGAATTTGAAGTTTCTGTTGAGTTTACTATGACATATTTGGCTATTTTACAGAGATTCCACCTATATTCTACTTACAAGGGATGTTATTTTAATGATAAAAGAAGTATCTTTATATCATCAAATGAATGGAGGAATACATATGAATCAATTAGTTACAGGAAAATTTATAGCATTAAAGAGAAAACAGAAAAATCTAACACAGGAACAATTAGCAGAGAAGCTTGGCGTATCCAATAAGACTATTTCTAAATGGGAAACTGGCAAATGTATGCCTGACTATTCCATTATAAAAAGTTTGTGTGAAGAACTTGAAGTTACAGTAGCAGAACTGATGGATGGTGAGATGTCAGAAGAAAAAAGTGTTCGTACTTATGATGATGAACAAATTTTAGATTTGCTAAGAAGAACACAAGAACTGGAAAAACAAAAATATTTGTTATATGGAATTATACTTATTGTAATGGGTATTGCATTACAGGCTCTTTCATATGCATTTGGGGGTTCGAATTTTAAAGATTTTATTTCAGGCTTACTATTGGGATTGTCAATTGCAGAAATGCTGGTTGGAGTTTATGTTGTTGGAAAATCATTGGCAGGAAGATAAATTTCAGTTTGTCGAACTCACTTTAAATAATCAAAGACCGCTTACATTGTGTAGGCGGTCTCTTTTCATATTCAGATATATATGATTTTGAGCTTTCTTTTCTTGGCTGAAAGCACCTTGCAGAGAACATCGTCAACGCCGTCGGTGTATCTTCCTTGTGCTATCAGGCTGTTCTTTAAATGGATAAGTGATTGCAACACTCTGCTGTATTCGTCATCGGAAAGATATAAATGATATTTCTGTTCTTTCAATACAACCACCTCCTGTTGCTACAATTATATAATAGGAAAGGGCATAGAGGTAGTGTGCGATTGTCGCTCGCCACCCCTAAATGAACAAATTAACAGGGTAACGACCGCCTTGTCCATTAGCAAGAATTTTGCTCGAATTTTTCTGCCATTAGCAGAGAGGGCATTTTCATTAGCAAAACGCCGATTTTTTTGCTAATTTTTATTAGCAAGCCGTCCACCTGAAAGGCGGACGACATTAGTCCTAATTTCCATTAGCTGACGGAAGATTTGCTAATGAAAATCAATGAATTTCACGATTTTTCTCTTTTACCGAAAAAATGAAAAAACGCCGGAAACCCTTGATTTTACTGGGTTTTCCGGCGGAGTTTTTGGCGTTCCCGAGGTGATTCGAACACCCGACCTACCGCTTAGGAGGCGGTCGCTCTATCCAGCTGAGCTACGGAAACATCTTTAAAATCTATTCAATTTTAGGCTTAGATTAACTCATTGTCAATCACTTTTCTTCAAAAGGCGGTCGTTATAACATATTCTTAGGAGG
>JBJEPI010000033.1:0-57741 GCA_051881175.1 Eubacterium sp. | reverse complement strand
GATAAAGTGGGCTGAACCACGCCGACAATAAAATATTTATAAATGGCTCGTAGGGGTGCGGGTGTCCGGTGGACACCTCTGCTTTTATGCAGAAGCACCGACCGAGCCGGCAGGCGAGACCGGATATTATCCGCCCGAAATAATCACAACAACCTAACGATATGAAAAGTGGCTTAGACATCGAATCTAATCCACTTTTGGCGTTTTTCGTCTTTTGCTCAGTCGAGGTATCAACATACATCTTCCTTTGCAAAATACGAAATTCATCTCCATTTCTCGAAGTCTCCCAGCGTGTAGAAATCTGTAATTTGACTTTTTCTACACGCTGAGCAGAAAGCGAACGCTTTCTGTTCTTCTTTAAATTATGTGAAAGTTAGATTTTGTATTAAGTAACAAAAAACTGTCCGCGATAAACAGTAACGGACAGTTTTTTTATTTTTCCAAATTATCGAGTGCGTATTTACAGCATTGTATTACCAACTGATTGAGAGATACTTGCTTTTCCTGTGCCAACTTTTCAAGCTGAGAAATCAAATCGTTGGGCATACGGAAGGTTTTATTTGAATATTCCGGCTTTGTAACCTTAAACATAATTTTATCACCTCAAACTATATTTTAAACAATTATAGCGGTACAATATACACTTTATATTTACACTTAATTTTATCTTGCAAATATTAATGCAATAAGGTATAATTAACACAAGTGATGTTATTGAAGCACAATAACACTGCTTCAGAAAAAAGGAGAATAAATATGTATTGTGAATTTTGCGGAAGCAAGATAGACGATGATGCAAATTTCTGTATAGGTTGCGGAAACAGGATGATTCCGCCAAGTGTAGCCTATACTACGCAATATGTGAGAGCAAAGGAAGCGACAAAGACAAAAACAATTATCAAAAGAATAATAATAACGCTCTTTGTTTTAGCAATCATTATATCTTCAGCCGGAATGGGATTAAATTTTTATCTTAAGCTGAACGGACACATTGTTTACGACTGCACATACAGCAATGTTAAAAACTTATCCGAAAAAATATGCAAAAATATTAGAGGAGGAGACGCCGAGGTTGAAGACATTGACTCCTTTTCAACCAATGATTACCGTGTTGAGTTTACTGTATCCCTATCAGGGAAGCAGGAAGAAACAGTTGAGGT
Source organism: Eubacterium sp. (assembly GCA_051881175.1). Taxonomy (GTDB): domain Bacteria; phylum Bacillota; class Clostridia; order Oscillospirales; family Acutalibacteraceae; genus Eubacterium_R. The sequence goes on along the minus strand of JBJEPI010000033.1, from coordinate 56,581 downwards.
AGATTTTTACAATTATGAAGACAGTGATAAAATAGGTAAAATCGTTATCGAAATGTACACATCAAGTTATGATTACAGCGAAAGAAACGCATATAACAGTTGCATTGCAGTTGCATCTGCGATAGAAAAAACATTTGTAGCCTGGCGATATGTGGATGATTATGCGGACTATTATGAAACCATGCAGGAAATAAACAAGTTGGGTTGGCTAAGCGACGGAGTTATTCTTCATAACTATGTTATAAGCGACGGACCTGAAGCTATCATTTCGGTAGATAGCAGTAGATGGTACTATATTCTAAATATGATGAATTGAGAGGTATAAATATGTTTTGTAAGAATTGCGGATGTGAAATTGAGGAAAACGCTGTTTTTTGCACAGGCTGTGGTGCTGCTGCGCCTGTAAATAACGGTGGGAACAACTATGTTCAAAACGGTAATGCTTATGTTGGATTTGGCGAATATGTGCCGATAATTAAGAAGCCGCTTAAAAGCTGTGCATGGTTTGCACCGGTGTCTGTGATTGTTACAATATTGCTAATTGTTGGCTTGTATTTTGGTACAGAAGCAATACGATCAAAATTATTTGATAGCAGTTACTACATGTACACATATATAATATTTGCTGTTAGATTTTTATTGAATATATTGTTTTCTATTCTTGTTACCGGCTTGTTTTACTCAATTGCCACATCAAAGGTTGAAAAAACAGTTAAGAAACAAGCATCATTATCTCCCTTTGTATCAATTGCATTCCCGTTTATATGGCAGTTTATCGGATTCTTTATGCAAGATGCCTTTTACGCAATATCATTTAATTCTAACATTGAACTTTTTGGAGAAAACTCAGACATAATATCTCTTGTAATTATTTGTGTAATAATGTTTATTTTAGCAATATTATTTGCAATTATTTCATTTGTATATGTATCAAACGCATTTAAAGCCATAGACGACAACACAGTTGATAATAATGTAAACACAACGGCAGTAGATAATACAATAGCAGTAAACAATTATCCACAACAGGGCAACGGTGCATACAATATGCAACTGAATGTAAATATACCCATGAAAAGCAGAAAAAGCAAAACTGCGGCAGGGCTTTTGTGCTTCTTTTTCGGTGAATTTGGAATACATAGATTTTATGTTGGTAAAATCGGAACAGGAATACTATGGATGTTTACTGCCGGATTATTTGGAATCGGCTGGTTTATTGATTTAATTGTAATCATTTGCGGAAGCTTTAAGGACGCCGACGGACTTGATTTATCATAGCTTTTAAAGTATAAAAACGCTGAACACACTTTAATGTGCTCAGCGTTTTTGTTTATAGTCAGCTAATACTTATTTACCCCGATGATATGCAGAGGCGAAAAGGATTCAGGGTAGTAGGTATCCAATGGGCGGAAATATGAATCGCCTGTATGGGCGCAAACCAGCGGCACTCTGCCCGACACATCCACTACTATTAACGAATGATAGTATTCATTCCCGTTGCTTAGTGCAATAATGTCCCCTATTTCCAAATTGGCTATTGTTGTTTGGGTGGCCATAGGGCCGACTTGGGTATTTGTGAGAAGAAAGGTTCTTAAAAACTCGGCGGCCGTCCAAGCGGGTGCTCTGTCATTAAGTGAATTATAATACCAGCCAAAATCCCCATTATAATTCATTACTCCGCTTCCGGCATAAAGGCATTGGGAAACAAAGTTGGTGCAATCTCCCCCAAGGCTGTCAAAATCATAATAATCAGGATTTCTGGCAAGTGCCCATTTTTCAGCATAGCGAACAGCATTATCGCGATTATAATACACAAATTTCAAGCAATCACCGATAATATATATGCGTTATTGTATTTATAAATGATTACATTGTAACGCCGTTTTTGAAAAGGGCAATGTCACGATAACCGTTTATCTCGTTTTTTGTATGTTTTCCGTTTGCAACGGAAATTATTTCTTCAAGGAGAGCATCGGTTAAAGCATCAATACTGTTTCCGCTGACAAGCTCCCCTGCGTTAAAATCAATCCAATTTTTCTTTTTTTCTGCCAATGCCGAATTTGAAGAAATTTTAATTGTGGGCACAGGAGCACCCAGCGAGGTTCCCCTGCCGGTTGTAAACAAAATAATATGTGCGCCTGCGCAGGTTAGATTAGTGGTTGAAACTATGTCATTACCCGGCCCGTTAAGGAGATTTAATCCCGACTCTGTTACACTTTCGCCGTAATTCAAAGCATCGCACACAACGCTGTTGCCGCCCTTTTGGACACAACCAAGGGATTTTTCCTCAAGGGTGGTGATTCCGCCGTCATGGTTTCCGGGCGACGGATTTTCGTAGCAGTTTTGATTATATGAAGCAAAATAATCCTTATAGCCGTTAATTAGCCTAACCTGTTTTTCAAACACCGTTTTGTTTTTACTGCGTGCCATTAAAATCTGCTCGGCGCCGAACATTTCCGGCACCTCGGTTAAGATAGTTGACGCACCGAATGAGGTTAAGCGGTCGTTGATTTTGCCGCAAAGAGGATTTGCCGTAATGCCCGAAAAGGCGTCGGAGCCGCCGCATTTAAAGCCGATTGTCAGCTGACTGAGGTCTACGCTTTCACGGTGAAAGCCCGAAACATAATCTGTAAGGGCTGAAAGAAGCTTTTTGCCTGCAGAAATTTCATCTTCAACATCCTGACAAACCAAAAGCTTTACTCTGTTTTTATCATAATCGCCTAAATACTGTTTTAATGTATCAAAGCCTGTGTTTTCACAGCCCAACGACACCACAAGAACGCCGCCGGCATTTGGGTGATTGATGAGTGATGACAATATTTTTCGGGTATTTTCCTGATCCTCTGCCATTTGACTGCAACCGTAGGGATGGGTATAGGCAAACACGCCGTCACAGTTGGGAATACTCATTGAAGCGCCTATTTTTTCCAAGGCCTGAGCTGTTTTGTTAACACAACCCACAGTTGGTATTATCCATATTTCATTTCTTATGCCGATTTTATTATTCGCTCTTTTATAGGCATTGATTGTTATGCTTGAATTATTGATGCGATATTCATTATCACCTGAAAAGCTATACTCAAGCTTTGATGACAAATCGGTTTTCAAATTATGCTCATGAACATAACTGCCCTTAGGTGTATCAGAAGTAATATGGCCGATGGGATAGCCGTATTTTATTACCTTATCCCCTGCCCTTAGGTCGCAAAGCGAAACCTTATGGCCAAAGGGTACATCATCCAAAAGGGTAACGCCGTTTTCCGTATAGCCTGCCCTTAAATTCTCAAGGGCAACTGCCACGTTATCCAGCGGATTAATCACTAACAGCTTGTTCATATACAACCTCTTTTACTGCATTTAGAATACCGTTATTTTTTATTGACTCAACTCCCCTTGAAACCGATTTTTCAAATCCGTTTATTTCGGTTAAATCAATACCCCAAAGAGATTTGTTTGAAAGTATTTGATTAACTGTGGGAGATGTGCTGAAAAATTCAAGCACATGGGCATTGTCACGCAATTCATAATCCCTGTCGCCGAGCTTTAGATAATAGGCAATAAGGGCAGACATGGAAAATGTCAGCACCCTTGGAAGCTCGTTATTTTCATTATAATAATCCAAAATTGTATCAAGGCAACGCGCTTTAAATTTTGAAACCGAATTCAAAGAAATATCATAAAGCTTATGATCAATAAAGGGGTTATTAAAGCGTTCCAAAACAGAACTTGCAAAGTCATCGCACGGAACGGTTAAGGTTGATTTAATTTCATCAAGGCCAATGGAAATATATCGGGAAAACAAATCGTCGTTAACCAAATCTCGCACTATATTTATGCCGCACATATACCCTGCTAAAACAGACATTGTGTGAACTCCGTTTAAAATGCGAACCTTGCGGCAACGGTACATTTTCAAATCGTCTGCATAAGTAACACCTTTGAACGGAATTACCTCTTTAGCCCACTGCGGTGCGGAAATGATCCAACTTTTGTATGGCTCGCAGGCTACTGAACAACTGTCCTCATCACCGTCAATATGCCCTGTAACAATTCTGTCAACAAGAGTATCGCAAAAGGCACAGGAATCAATATATTTTTCAAAATCGCTTTCCAAGCTCCAAAGACTGATATATTTTTTTACACAGCTTTTAAGTTCAGCCCCGTTGTTTTCAATTAATTCACAGGGTAGTATTACCAAAGGAGAGCCGTTGTTGCTGTATCTTTCATACAAAAGCGCCGTCAGCTTTGCAGGATAAGACACCATTGGCGATTTTTCAAGGCTGTCACTGTCATCAAAGCATATACCTGCCTCGGTGGTATTTGAGATAACAAGCTTTAATTCTTCACTGCAGAATAAGCCTTTAAGCTTTTCATACTCATTAACTGTTTCCAAAGCATCTGCCACACAGGTAATATGCTTTCTTTCGTTAATAATTTCACCGTTTAATCTGCCGCGGGCAATAATGTCATATCGGCAGTTTTGGGATTTTAAGGCATTGATAACGCGGTTATTTGTTCTTGGCTGACAAATAACAACTCTGTAATTCTCTAAATCTTCGGTAAAATCCTCAACAAAGGCACGCAGAAAATTACCCTCTCCTATTTGCAGTATGTAGTTCATTGCTATCCCCTTTTACTATTTTTGTTATTGCCAAGGTACAGGCATAAACCTCGGCGGCGCCATAGGCCTTTAAAACCTGTGAGCACTCATTAAGAGTGCTTCCCGTGGTTTTTACATCGTCCACAAGAAGAATTCTTTTATTTTTAACATCAACGCCGTTGCACAAATCAAAGGCGCCGAATAAATTTGTTCGTCTTTCTCTGGCTGAATTAGAGCGCTGAGCTTGGGTTTCTCTTATTTTATCAAGAAGCTTTACGCATGGAGCATCAATTTGCTTGGCAACACAGCTTGACAAAAGCTGAGCTTGATTATATCCCCTTTTCTTTAGGCGTTTTTTAGTCATTGGAACAAAGGTTACATAATCAAAGTCAATATCTTTATACTCGGTTTTCACCCTATCGGCCATATATTTTGCCATTTCAAGGGCAAGCTCCTTATAGCCGTAAAACTTTAATCTGTGAATGGCGCGAGTGATTCCCTCGGCATAATAAAACGGAGCAACAATGCCGTTATAGGAAGGTTTTTTCCTGTTAATCGCACAACAGCAGTCATCCTTTGCAAGGCCGCATTTCAGGCAACGTTCGCCTGTAATTTCAATATTCAAATTACACTGCCGGCAAAGGCTTTCGTTAATTTCAACAACCTCTCCGCAAAGCTTACAGCGCCTTGGAAACACTGCATACAATAACTGATTTACGGCATTTTTAATCATACTGTTAGATATGGCGAAACCTGCTCAAAAAGATTATCGCCAAAGCCCTTTATATTTTTAATTTCATCAACGGATTTAAAGCCGCCCTTTGCTTCACGATAGGCAATAATTTGGGCGGCTCGCTTTTCGCCGATGCCGTCAATTGCCTGAAGCTCGGTGATCGTTGCTGTATTAAGATTAACGGGAAAGGTCACATCTTCTTGCTTAACCTCAAGCTTTACAGATGTTGTTTGTGAATTGCTTTCATAGGTGCTGACAGCGTCAGTAGGGGCAACAGTGCTGTCATCGCCGGAATACACTCTTGGCTGGGATAATGAAATATAAAGCATAATTCCTGCAATAACAAGCAAGGCAATGCCTATCATTATTTTAGTTTGCTTTTTGCTTTCGTTCATGGTTTTTTACCCTTTTTCCGTATGCCGTTTTTTTGTTTTTAGCTTTCTTATTTGAACGGGGTGCATTTTGTCTGCCCTTTTGAATGCTTGAACCCTTTTGAAAATTCGGTTTAATCAGGCAATTGTCACCGTTACCGATTAAATCGTATCTATGCTCACGCTTTAATGCCTCTTCCACCAAGGCGGAATTTTTGGGGTTATAGTATTGAAGAAGAGCTCTTTGGAGTGCCTTATCGTGGGGATTTTTTGCACAATAGACCTCCTCCATTGTATATGGATCAAGGCCTGTATAATACATTGTGGTTGAAATTGTACCGGGTGTGGGATAAAAATCCTGCACCTGTTCGGGTCTAATGTGATTTTTCTTTAAAAACAATGCCAATTCAATGGCGTCATTAAGAGTTGAGCCGGGGTGTGAGGACATAAGATACGGAACTAAATACTGTTCCTTGTTAACCTCTCCCGTGTACTGAAAATAACGCTTTGAAAACTCAATATACGCTTCAATATGGGGCTTACCCATTTTGTCAAGGACAGACGCAGAGCAATGCTCGGGCGCAACCTTAAGCTGACCGCTTACATGGTGTTCAACAAGCTCCTTGAAAAAGGAGTCGTTCTTATCCTGAAGCAAATAATCATATCTTATGCCGGAACGAATAAACACCTTTTTAACATTTGGAAGCTGACGAACGGAGCGCAAAATATCCAAATACTCGCTGTGGTCAACGGTCAAATTTTTGCAGGGCTCAGGTGCAAGGCATTTTTTACCCTTGCATAGCCCGTGCTGCTTTTGCATTTCGCAGGAGGTCCTGCGGAAATTGGCAGTTGGCCCGCCGATATCGTGAATATACCCTTTAAAATTAGGCATTTGGGTAAGCTTTTCAGCCTCCACCATAATGCTTTTTTTACTGCGGGTTGTAACATATCTGCCCTGATGAAAGGCAATTGAACAAAAATTGCATGCGCCAAAGCAACCCCTGTTATGAGTAATGGAAAACTCAACCTCCTGAATACCGGGCACTCCGCCCATAGCTTCATACATGGGGTGATAAGCACGCATATAGGGCAACGAGTAAACCCAATCAAGCCGGGAAGTGGTAAGAGGCGGCATTGGCTGATTTTGAACAACCATCACTTTACCATGCTTTTGCTTTAGCATTTTACCGCGGATATGGTCCTGCTCGTCCTGCTGTAATCTTGATGCCTTGGCATACTCCTTTTTTGATGAACAAACATTTTCATAGCTGGGGCATTCAATACCCGAATACGGCGTTTCTCTAACGTCAACTGAGTAGCAAATTCCCCTAATATCATGAAGATTTTGAGTTGCTTCTCCCTTTGCAAGCCTTTGGGCAATCTCAACGGTTTGATTTTCGCCCATACCAAAGGTTAGAATATCCGCACCTGACTCAATTAAAATGCTTGGTTTAACGCAATCGTCCCAATAATCATAATGGGCAAAGCGACGGAGAGAGGCTTCAAGTCCGCCGATAATAACAGGCACATCGGGATAAAGCTTTTTAACAATTTGAGTATAAACAATTACGGCTCTGTCGGGTCTTTTACCCATTACGCCCCCTGCTGTATAGGCGTCAACAGAACGCCTTTTCTTTGCAACGGTGTAGTGAGCAACCATTGAGTCAATATTTCCGCTTGTGATAAAATATCCCAATCTCGGCTTTCCAAACTGAACAAAATCAGCCGTGCTATGCCAGTCAGGCTGGCTTAGTACGGCTACTCTAAAGCCCTTTGCTTCAAGGACTCTTGTTATTATGCTTGCGCCAAATGAGGGATGGTCCACATAGGCGTCTCCCGTAATATACACGAAATCAACCTCGTCCCATCCTCTTTGGAGCATATCCTTTTTATTAACAGGTAAAAAGGTATTCATTAAAATTCCTCATCTATTTCATCAAGGGGATTGAAATACTGGTTATCAACAACCTCGGCATCCGATGCAGACTGAATATCAAAGCTGATTTGCTCTGTGTTATCAGCAGTAAAGTCCACATCGCCTGTAGGCGCAGGACCCTGTGCCTGCATTTGAATCCATTGCTGCTTATTTATCCTGATTTCTCTTGGCTTTGCACCGTCCTGCGGGCCGATTACGCCCTTTTCCTCAAGCTGGTCCATAATTTTTGAACCTCTTGAATATCCTACGCCAAGCTTTCTTTGAAGGAATGAGGTTGATGCTCTTCCGTTTTCAAGAACAACATCAACTGCCTTATCAAATAATGGGTCAAGGTCGTCACCGTCATTATCATCCAAAAACGGATTTGAGCCCTTTTCCTGAACGGCTTTAATCTCGATTTCCTTTTGGATTTCATCACTATATTGGCTTTCGCCCTGTGTTTTGATGAAATTACAAAGCTCTTCAACCTCTTCATCGCTGATAAAACAGCCTTGGACACGCAGAGGTTTATTTGAGCCAATAGGCGAATAAAGCATATCACCGCGGCCAAGAAGCTTTTCAGCGCCGCCGGTGTCAAGAATTGTACGGGAATCTATTTGAGATGACACGGTAAGGGCAATACGAGATGAAATATTGGCCTTAATCAGACCTGTAATAACATCAACTGACGGCCTTTGAGTGGCAATAACAAGGTGCATGCCGGCGGCACGGGCCATTTGAGCCAAACGGCAAATGCTGTCCTCAACCTCTTTTGGTGCGGCCATCATTAAGTCGGCAAGCTCGTCAATGCAAATAACAACCTTGGGCATTAAGTCCATATCGCCGTGCTTTTTGGCATATTTGTTATATCCCTCAATATCGCGAACGCCGGTGTCGCTGAACATTTGATAACGCTTAAGCATTTCGGACACCGCCCAGCCTAATGCACCGCTCGCCTTTCTCGGATCTGTAACAACAGGAACAAGAAGATGGGGAATGTTTTCATATTTTGAAAACTCAACCTTTTTAGGGTCAATCATCAAAAACTTTACTTCATCAGGCTTTGCGCGATAAAGAATTGACACGATAATTGAGTTCATGCATACAGATTTACCCGAACCGGTGGTTCCGGCAATTAACAGGTGGGGCATTTTTGCAATATCGCAAAATACGGCCTTGCCGGCGATATCCTTACCGATACCGGCGGAAAGAATTGATTTTTGTGCGTCAAAATCGGGTGTATCAATAAGCTCACGCATTGATACCATATTTGTAACTGTATTTGGAATTTCAATACCCACAGCGGCTTTGCCCGGTATGGGCGCTTCAATTCTGACATTTGTTGCCGCAAGGTTAAGTGCAATATCATCGGAAAGATTTGTAATCTTTGAAATTCTAACGCCCGCTGCAGGCTTTAACTCATACCTTGTTACTGTGGGACCGCGGGAAATATCTGTTATTTCGGCAGTAACACCAAAGGATGCCAATGTTTCAATAAGAAGCTGAGCGTTACTCTTTAGCTCGTTACTGATATCCTTTGAGGATTTCTTCTTTGCTTCTCTCAAAATACTGATTGGCGGGATTTTGTACTCGGCAACCTTTGCCTGCATTTCTTCATCGGTTACGGTAAAGGCTTCAACAGGATTAGCAGGTTTATCAGGCTTTGGTGACTCCTTAGCGGCATCCTCTACAATTTCTTCAATTGATTTATGCTCATCTTTTCCGTCACGTTCAAGCTGATTACGCTTTGTGGTTGAATTAATATCTCTTATCATTTCAGCCATGGCGTCGTCGCCCAGACCGTCATCGGCAGTTATATCAACGTCGGCTTTTTTAGAACGGGATTTTTTACCCTTTTTGGTTTCATCAATATCGCCGTTGTTTTTTACCTCACCGTCAAGGGGAATATCAATATTTCTGTTTTGGCGTCTTTCACGGCGTTCCTCAATATAGGGAGTTGCCTTTTCCACAGTGGTTTTGGCTTTATTGAACAAATCGTTGATGGAAAGCTTTGACAAAAGCATAATATCAACAAAAAGCAATATCAAATCAATGATAACAGCCGGCGCCTTACCGCAGGTTAAAAGCAGCCAACCGATTAATCCGCCAAACAGTCCTCCGTTAAGGCTGTGGGGTGCGTCAGCATAGGCAGTCTTTAATGTTTCGCTAAAATCCTCATTAGGCTGATGTCCCACAATGTGAATAAAGGTTGAAATCAAAAAGACGATAATTGCAATGGATATTGTTTCGTAGATAACCTTATTTTTGGTACGCTTTACATTAAAGAACAATACGGAATATGCAACACATACAACGGGGAAAAATACGGCGGCAACCCAGCCGAATAATCCAATATAGAAATTATGTACAATCTGCCACACTCCGTCGCCGGAAATAACCGCAACAAAGAAGAACAAAAGAGAGACGGCAAAAATGGTAATGCTTGCAATTCTTGCAATATTTTCCCTTTCCTTCATTTCTCGTTCTCTTTGCTCGGCACGCATTTGCTCAAGCTCCCGCTGTGGAGGTCTTCTGCCGCCGGAGCGCGGTTGCTGAACAGGTTCTTTAATTTTTTTACTATCCTTTTTATTAGCCATAAATACCTCTAAATTACTTAAGCATTAACTGAAAAGCACCTATTATAAATGCAATAACGCCTAAGGAAATATCGTAAATACCAAAATATTTAAAGTAGTTTTTTGAAATAACAAGCTTTAACAGTCTTGTTCCCATAAAGCCTGCTACGGCTGAAATAATTAAGCCTATAATTGCAGAAACAACTCCCACCGGAGTGACCGCCACGCATATCTCAACTATTCCCATTACCAAAAGAACGGGCACGCTCATGGCGAGAATATAACGATATGCATGCTTTTTTGACACGCCGAACAGCATTAAAAGTGTAAACACACCAACTGTCAGCGACAATCCGGAAACAGGAACCAAAAAAACAGATGCGAGGCCCACAACCACTGCGTTAAGCACAGTTACATTACTGTTGTTTCTTGCAAGCTTAAGCTGTCGCCAGGATAAAAGAACCATTGCTCCTGTAATCAAGAAGAATATTCCCTCATCTATGACTGAAGCATTGCTTCCTGTTTTTCTCAAAAAAGTAAATACAGTTCCCTGACCGGTTGGTATTGCCCATAAAATCATAGGCAAAAAAGAAATCATGAGCATATACAGGAAGGACCTTGCAGGGGCCTGTCCGCTATCTTTAAGATTTTTACCGATTAGGTCTTTAAGTGTTCCTGCAAATTCCTTTGACAGGCGTATAAATAATCCGTATGAAGCCAAAGCTATTCCAATTGCCAGACCGATATGTACTATTCCGGTCAACGCAGAGCAGGCACCTGAATACCTGCCGGAAAAATTATGGAATAAGCCGGAATGGCCGGATTCACTTATTGGTAGCAGCCAAGAAAGAGCTTGTGCTATTCCTTGGAAAATTGCAGTTATAACTGACATTGTTTTTTCCTCCAAAAAGAGCCGCGTTTTCGATATAATATCCCGATCTCAAATAATCGTAAGGATTTGATGATCTAAAATTATGCGTTTCGCTGATTTTATCGCATTGAATTGATAAAACGTCGTCAAGATTGGCTATTGTGTGCAGCATTATCGCCACCCCCAATCGCCGAATTTAGAAAATCAAGAGCGTCGCAAAGGCCGCCCAGTTCATCGATTAATCCGCATTTTACAGCGGCTTCACCGTCAAGCACTGTACCGACATCCATAACCAGCTCGCCTGTTTTCATCATTAATTCCCGAAAGGCTCCTGCCGATATGCCGGAGTTATTTTCAACGAAATTAACAATTCTGTCCTGCATTTTCTCAAAATACGAAAGTGTTTGCGGAACGCCCAGCAGGGTTCCGTTCATTCTAACGGGGTGAACGGTCATTGTTGCGCTTGGAACAATAAAGCTTCGCTGACAGCTTACAGCAAGGGGGACGCCGATGGAATGCCCTCCCCCAAGCACCAATGAAGCGGTTGGGGTTTTCATTGTTGACAAAAGCTCGGCAATAGCTAAGCCAGCTTCAACATCGCCGCCCACGGTATTGAGTATAATCAACAGTCCTTCAATTTCCTTGCTTTCCTCAATGGCAACAAGCTGTGGAATTACATGCTCATACTTTGTGGTTTTATTTTGGCTGGGCAAAATAAAATGCCCTTCAATTTGACCGATAATGGTAAGGCAATGTATAAAGTGACCGTTTTTTTCAACAGTTATGGAGCCTGTTTCAAAAACCGACGAGTCTTCGCATTCGCTAACGTTTTCCTGATTGTTTTCTGACATAACAACACCTCAATGCTATTATGCCCACACATATTCATTATATTTTAACATCAATTGCTGAAAATTTCAATATAATATATAAATTACGGCGTTGTTTATTTAAAAAAACATTAAAGGGTAAAAAATTGTACCGATTAAATATATTCATTGAAAAAAATTATAATAGGTGTTAAAATGTCATTATTAGGAGGAATTGCAAATGAACACAGCCACAATAATTATGGCAGCTGCAGTAGCCGTTATGGCAGTTGTAACCTGCATTGCCCTATTCACAAAAAAGACAGATAGCAGCGGTAAGCTAAGCGCAGAGGTGGAGAATAAGCTTGAGCTGTTTTCAAAGCAGACCGACACAAGGCTTGATATGAATGCAAAGCAAACCGACGCTAGGTTTGAGCAGTTATCAAAGCAAATGCAGGAGCTTACCAACAGGAATTACGAGCAGCAGATTAAGCTTATGGAAACCCTAAATAAAAATGCCGAAAAGCAGGCTGAGGTTACGGGCAAGGCTATTGAATCCTTACAGCAAAGCAATGAAAAAAAGCTTGACCAAATGCGAAACACTGTTGATGAAAAGCTGACGGAGACCTTAAACAAGCGTATTAACGCTTCCTTTGAGCAGGTATCCAAGCAGCTTCAGGACGTATATAAATCTCTTGGTGAAATGAAGGAGCTTTCCTCGGGTGTCACTGACAATGTTAAGGGCTTAAACAGAGTTTTAACAAACGTTAAGGCAAGGGGCACCTGGGCCGAGGTTCAGCTTGGAAACATTCTTGACCAAACAATTCCAAGCATGTACGAAACAAATGTTAAGACAAATCCTAAATATAACGGACAGGTTGAATTTGCAGTAAAAATTCCCAGCGCTGAGGACGACAGCATCACTTGGCTACCGGTGGATTCAAAATTCCCCATGGAGGATTATGCAAGGCTCCAGGAGGCTTCGGAATGCGGTGATATTGACACTCTGGAAAGGGCTAAAAAGGCTTTAGAGCAAAGGGTTTTAAGCGAAGGAAGAACTATTAAAAATTACATTTCAACCCCTGAAACAACCCCATTTGCTATTATGTATTTGGCAACCGAGGGATTATATGCAGAAATTATGAGCGGTAAGGGTGCAGTTGCAGAAAAGCTACAGGCCGAGGGTATTATGATTGCAGGCCCCAGCACAATTACTGCATTACTGAACTCCCTTGCAATGGGATTTAGGTCCATAGCAATTAACCAAAAGGCTACCGAGGTTTGGAAGGTGCTTGGAGCGGCAAAGGCTCAGTATGACAAGTTCGGAGACCTGTTGGCAAAGGCGAAAAAGAAGGTTGACGAGGCAGGCAAGGTGCTTGACGAAGCGGACCGCAGAAACAGCATTATTCAAAAAAATCTAAGAAATGTGGAATCTCTTGAAAGCGGAGATGCAAGCAATATTTTAGGAATTGAGGAATAATTTAAAAAGGGACACTGTTAAAATTTGAACAGTGCCCTCTTTTTTATAGTCATACGAAGAAAATAATTCTTTCTATGGTTTTATTGTTTTCCGTCAAAGGCAACCAAATTATCCATAACAACACCTCAAATCAACACTTGTATAGACATTTGTTGTTTATTCCATGGTATTATTATGCTAAAATTGTATAATAAAACAATGTATGTCGGTTTGATATTATGAAAAAATTTTTTAATCCTAAAGCATCAATAACAGTTCCTCTATTTATAGTTTCGGGAACAGTGATGTATTTTCTGTTTAGATATTCCTTGCTGGAAATATGGTATGCATATATCATATATCCCATTGCTTTTTATTGTGTAATAATTGCCGTAAAGCTGATAGTAACCGCCATAGTAAAGATAAAAAACAGCTCATTTGTGAAGCGACTGCTGTCACCGAACAATACATTAGCTATAGGCACGGTTTGCAACCTATTATTTTCTGTTTTTTATTACTGTGTAGCAATACATAACAAATCAATTTGGGAAGCATCATTGGGAATATACTACTCAGTATTGACGCTATCGAGATTTGTTTTGATTAAATCCGTAAGCAAGGAAGAGAGCTATCAACGCAAATCCTGTTATATCAGCGGTAATGTTCTGCTGATTTTGTCAATAGCAATGTGTATTATAATTGCACAGGTTATCAAAAATCATCAATACTATCATTACGAGGGGTATTTGATTTATGTAAATGCAATGTACACATTCTTTTGTTTTTCAACATCATTTGTTAATTTTATCAAGCATAGCAAGAATAATGCGTTAATATTATCCACATCAAAGGCAATTTGTTTATCAAGAGCTCTAATGTCAATGTTTGCACTGCAAACGGCTATGTTTTTATCCTTTGGCGGAGATTTTGAAAGCGAATACATTATGAATATTTGCACCGGAATAGGGGTATCAATAGCCGTTTTGGTTATTTCCCTTTATGTAATAATTAAATCAAAAAAAGGCAACATAAAGGCTATATAAGCATATTGAAGTCATCGTGAATAACGATGGCTTCTTTATTATTAAAAAACTGTTACATTATTAATATAATGTTGACTTTACGAATGTTATGATTTAAAATAACTTTGTTAAATTTTTTCACAAGTTTGTTATATATTTGCACACTTGTAATTGATTGGAGGATTAAACTATGGGACTTACATTAGCTCAAAAGCTTATTAAGGCTCACCTTGTTGAGGGCGAAATGAAGGTTGGCAGTGAAATCGGCCTTCGCATTGATCAAACCCTTACACAGGACGCTACCGGCACTATGGCTTATCTTGAATTTGAAGCAATGGGTGTTGATAGAGTAAAAACAGAGCGCAGTGTTGCTTACATTGACCATAACACACTTCAAACCGGATTTGAAAATGCCGATGACCACAGATTTATTCAAACTGTTACTAAAAAGCATGGCATTTATTTTTCAAGGCCGGGTAACGGTATCTGCCATCAGGTACATCTTGAAAGATTCGGTATTCCGGGCAAAACCTTAATCGGCTCTGACAGCCACACACCTACAGGCGGCGGTATCTGCATGCTGGCAATGGGTGCAGGCGGTCTTGATGTTGCCGTTGCTATGGGCGGCGGAACATACTATATTCCAATGCCTAAAATGACAAAAATCAATCTTACAGGCTATCTTAAGCCTTGGGTATCTGCAAAGGATGTTATCCTTGAGGTGCTTCGTATTATGAGCGTAAAGGGCGGCGTTGGAAAAATTATTGAATACGCAGGCGAGGGTGTTAAAACTCTTTCCGTGCCCGAGCGTGCCACAATCACCAATATGGGTGCAGAGCTTGGCGCAACAACATCAATTTTCCCATCTGACGAAATCACCCTTGCTTTCTTAAAGGCACAGGGCAGAGAGCAGGATTGGACAGAAATTCTCCCCGATCCCGACGCAGAGTATGACGAGGTTATTGATATTGACCTTTGCTCCCTTACTCCAATGGCTGCATGTCCCCACATGCCGGATCAGGTTAAAACAACCGAGGAAATAGGAAAAATTAAGGTTGATCAGGTTGCTATCGGTTCATGCACAAACTCATCATTTGTTGATATGATGAAGGTTGCTTCAATTCTTAAGGGCAAAACAGTTGACCCAAGCGTATCATTATGCATTGCTCCGGGTTCAAAGCAGGTGCTTAATATGCTTGCATTAAACGGTGCACTTTCCGATATGATTAACGCCGGCGCAAGAATTCTTGAATCCGCCTGCGGCCCATGTATCGGTATGGGACAGAGCCCTAACAGCGGCGGTGTTTCGTTAAGAACATTTAACAGAAACTTTGAGGGCCGTTCAGGCACAAAGGACGGAAAGATTTATCTTGTTTCTCCCGAGGTTGCCGCAGCTTCTGCTCTTACAGGTTATCTTACAGACCCGAGAGAGTTTGGAGAGGCTCCTGAAATCAAGATGCCTGAAAAGTTTATTGTAAACGATAATATGATTGAGGCTCCTGCTACTCCGGAGGAGGCAGTGAATGTTGAGGTTCTTCGCGGTCCTAACATTAAGCCATTCCCTAAAACAGAGCCGCTTCCTGCCGAGTTAAAGGCAAAGGCTGTTCTTAAGGTTGGCGACAACATTACTACCGACCACATTATGCCTGCAGGTGCAAAAATTCTTCCTTATCGTTCAAACATTCCCCATCTTTCACAATATTGCTTCGGAGTTTGCGATGAAAGTTTCCCCGAAAGAATTAAGGCTGAGGGCAAGGGATTTGTAATCGGCGGCGCCAACTACGGTCAAGGCTCATCAAGAGAGCATGCCGCTCTTGTTCCTCTTTATCTCGGTGTTAAAGCAGTTATCACCAAGAGCTTTGCACGTATCCATGTTGCTAACCTTGTAAATGCAGGAATACTTCCATTTACATTTGAGAACGAGGCAGATTACGATAAAATCGACCAAATGGACGAGCTTGAGCTTGTAAACATTCGTGATTGCATTGAAAACAACAAGCAGGTTGTATTAAGAAATATCACAAAGGGCGAGGAATATAACCTTGATTCCTCACACCTTTCACAGCGTCAAAGAGCTATGCTTCTTTGCGGCGGTCTTCTTGACTACACAAGAGAAATGAATAAGTAATAAATTTTAAAGGAGATAGATTATGGCAGAGCTTGAAGAAAAGAAAGCAATTGATGAAGCTGTTGAAAAGTTCCGTTCATTAATGGAATCACAGCTTGAGCGTGCTAAAAAAATTAAGGCTGACAAGGAGTTCACAGATTACCAGGCACTTGATAAAATTGTTATCGGTATTTGCGGCGGTGACGGAATCGGCCCGATTATTACTAAAGAAAGCCAAAGAGTAATTGAGTTCTTATTAAAGGACGAGGTTGCCGCAGGCAAGGTTGAATTTAAGGTTATTGACGGTCTTACAATTGAGAACCGTGCAAAATGCTTAAAGGCTATTCCCGACGATGTTCTTGAAGAGCTTAAGGCATGCCACGTTATTCTTAAAGGCCCTACAACAACTCCGCGCCAAGGCGACGGCTGGCCGAATGTTGAGTCGGCTAATGTTGCTATGAGAAAGGAGCTTGACCTTTTTGCTAATCTCAGACCTGTTAAGGTTCCCGAGGAGGGCATTGACTGGACCTTCTTTAGAGAAAACACAGAGGGCGGATACGCAGTAGGCTCACACGGCGTTAACATTACCGACGATCTTGCTGTTGATTTTACCGTTGCCACACAAGAGGGTTGTGAGAGAATTGCAAGACTTGCTTATGATTACGCAAGAAAGAACAACAAGGGCAAGGTTTCTATTATTACAAAGGCAAACATCATTAAAACCACCGACGGTAAGTTCCTTAACACAGCTAAGGCAATCGGCGCTGAATACCCTGACATTGTAACAGATGACTGGTATATTGACATTACAACAGCAAAGCTCATTGACCCTGCAAGAAGAAAGGACTTTAAGGTATTTGTTTTACCTAATCTTTACGGTGACATTATCACTGATGAGGCCGCTGAGTTCCAAGGCGGTGTAGGCACCGCAGGTTCGGCAAACATCGGTAAAAAGTATGCAATGTTTGAAGCAATTCACGGCTCAGCACCAAGAATGATTACAGAGGGCAGAGGTCAATATGCCGACCCTTGTTCAATGCTTAGAGCCACAGTAATGCTTCTTTCTCACATTGGCTACCAAGAGCAGGCTAACGCCCTTGAAGCGGCACTTGACAAGTGCATGTTTGAGGAAAAGAAGCTTGTTATCACAGGCCGTGACACAGGCTGTACCTGTGAAGAGTTTGGCGATTATGTAATGGAAACCATTACTGAGATGACAAAATAAACAATTTAATTTTTGTAAAAATTTAGTGGTGACAATATGGAAAAAAACGAGATTTCAATATCTGTTATTAAAAGGCTTCCCCGTTACTACAGATTTTTGGAAAATCTTAAAGACAATGGTATTGTAAGAATCAGTTCCAAGGAACTGGCAGAGAGGATGGGCTTAACCGCTTCGCAAATTCGCCATGACTTTAACTGCTTTGGTGGATTTGGCCAGCAGGGCTACGGCTACAATGTGCCGGAGCTTTACAATAAAATCGGCGATATTTTATGCGTTAATGACAATGTTAAAGCCATTTTAATCGGAGCAGGCAATCTGGGCAAGGCTGTCGCTTCAAAAATGTTTACAAGGCAAAGCGGATTTAAGCTTGTTGGTGTTTTTGATAAAAACGAAGCTATATCAGGCAAAATTATTCAAGGAATTCCTGTTAGACACATTGATTATCTTGAGAACTTTTGCATTGATAATTCGCCTGTTTGTGCAGTGATTTGTATTCCGTCAAACGATATGAAGGAGCTTACAGATACACTTTGCAGGCTTGGTATTAAGAGCTTTTGGAATTTTTCAAATTACGATATTGCTATGGCTCACCCTGAGGTATTGGTTGAAAATGTTCATTTAACCGATAGCCTTATGACACTCAGCTTTCTTACTAACGCTAAAGAAAACGAACAGCTTTAGGATGCTGAAAATCTAAAAACAAAGGATGATTACCTTGGTAAAAATAAGTAACAGAGAAATTATTGATATTATAAAATATGCGGATAACAAGGCTATTTTTGTAGAGAAAAATCCAATCGGCGATTTAACACAGTTTAAAGCAAGCTATTTTGTTTTAAACTTTGACAACGGCGAAAAGGAGGCAATCACAAAAAGTGCCTATATGCTGAAAAAATTCGGCTCCGCCTATAAAACAATTACCGAGACAATAACCAACTACGTTCAGTGCAGTTCATTAATGCTGCAAAACAGAAGCTGTCTTGTTATGTTCCCTAACGGACAGGCCGGCTTATTTGATAATCAAGGCGTTATGAAATGGAATGACACTTTAAGCTACAATGATTCCATTGTTTACGGCTTGGCAAATGACGGCGACTATTTTTGGAGCTGTTGCAGGGACGAAAACTGTGTTATTAGATACAGTGCCGAAACAATGAAGGTTGATATTAGGGTTGGTTCAAGTGACGCCGACACATTCATAAGGCCGGATTTTGTATCTGCCGATGACGAATACATATATGTCTGCTGTGACGGAAAAAAGGTTAGAAAAATCGACAAAAGCAACTTTACTGTCAGCGATGTGGGCGAATACCAAAGCCTACGGGCATTTTATAAATTCGGCAGATTTTCGATTATATGTACCGTAAGCGGAGCGTATATTGACAAAGACTGATAACCATAACAACAAAAAAGCGATTGGAATTTCCAATCGCTTTTTGTTGTTGTGCATGATTATTTGCATTTTATTGTAGAAACGTCGCTCCATTCGCCGTAATAATTAGTTTTGCCGACAGTTACATAAGCACGAACCTTAATATAATAGGTTACACCCTTAGTAAAGTTTTTACCCACATAGCTGACAGTAGACGCAGATGTAATGTCCTTTAAAGCCACAATATTTTTAAATTTACTGTCTCTTGAATAGCAAATTTGATAGCCGGTAACGCCGGCAGAATTCTTTTTCCACGAGGACTTAATTTGGGTTGTGCTTGGACAGGATAATGTTAAATTTGCCACCTTGTAAGGCCTTGTAACGCCTAATACTCGTGAGCTTCGTGCTCCCCTGCTCTTTGTTCCGTCGGACACATAAGCGGCAACGCATAATCTGTATTGTGTTCCGGCTGAAAGGCCTGTAACCTTTGCTGAGGTGGTGGAGCCGCCGCTTACATCCTTTAGGAGAGTGTATTTACCGTTGACATACTTATAAATGTAGTATCCGCCTGCGCCATAGACCTTATCCCAACTGAGAGAAACAGTTGTCGCCGTTCTTGCCGTTCGTTTAAGCCCCGTCACCTGCGCAGGTAAAGTATGCTTGGTTTTAGTGGCTGAATACGGTTGCCAACCTGAGGAGGTGTAAGCTCTAACCTTAACAGCGTAATTGTTTCCCTCTGTAAGTCCGTTTAGGGTTGCTGAATTAGATGTAACTGTTTTGTCAAAGGTTGTCCCTCTTGACACGTTAGTAACATGAATGTAATACTTGGTGGCGCCGCTGACCGAATTCCATTTATAGCTCAAGGCGGTAGTGGTTCTCTTAGTTAGGGTTAAACCGCTGACCGTGGTTGAACTTGTGTTATTTGAATCATTGTCGGTATCTGATGCGGTGTCATTGGGCATATTTTTGAACACAGGAATATAGAAAACCTTTGCCGATGACAAAATACCTGCATTGCTGTATGCCTTGTATGTTGTAACAGATTCTGCGGCGGCCGCCTGAACATTTGCCATATACTCGTGGCTGTAAAGCTTGCCTGACTCGGCATTAACATTGAACTTTTGCAAATAGCCTGTATTTTGATAGGTTGAAAACGAGTTGGCAATATAGGTTGCACCGTTATAGATGCACTTATATGGGTTTGTCCACGGTCTGCCGTAATTGAAATAATCTCTTCGCAAGCTGCTGATAGGAACATAGCCTACTGCACCGGAGGTATAGCTTGTACCGCTGACGGTATAAAGTCTAACCTTATAATAATCCCCCGACCTTGAAATAAATGACATATACTGGCCGAGAGCCACAGAGGTTTTAGTGCCTGTGGGCTTTCCGTTTTCAGTATCGTAGCTTGAATACATGGTTGTGGCTTCAGTGGTTTTTAAAAATCCCGACGCCCATTCAAGGCCCTGCATACCCGACGAGGTTGCCCCGATATTATAATAGTTATACATACCTAAAAAAGGAGATTTTGTGCCGCAGGCACCCGTTGCCGAAGCACTTGAGCCGCCAACCTCCTGAACTATTTTAGAGGCGAGATAATATGCACTCATGCCGCTGTTTTTTGCCGCATCCATAATAGCTGTTGAATACTTAACGTTACTGCCGTTTGATGTATAATACTTTTTTGTTCCGCTTGTTGTATTGTAGTAAATATTGGCATTTTTCATCCATGTTGAGGAAATTATAGACTCAACCCCCGACTGGGTTTGGGACTTATCGTAAGATGTTGACTCGAATTGGAAAATCTGCTTTTCATTAAGGAAATTTCGTGGGTCCATATAATATTCAACCGCAGATTTTGAAGCGGACACCCAAGTTGAACCCTCTTGAATAACATAATTACCGTTTTTATAGCAGGAGGAGCAGCTGCAATAATAACTGCTGTCAAGACTTGATTGCTTTTGAATGAGCTGCTTTGAATGAGCAGAACGCTCGCCGGCCACGGCAGTATCCCAATCAAGGCCGGTTATAAAAGGCACAAACTCCCAATTAGGATATTTTTCGTGGAGTTCAACTAAAGCATCAATATAGCCGTCGGTAAATCCGGCGTTTTTTAATTGTTGCTTGTATGTAGCCGCCTCTGCCGGGGTGGCAAACAGACAAACCGAGCACGACAATATGACAAATGATAAAAATATTGACAAAATCTTTTTCATATAAAAACTCCATAGAGAAAAATGTTGTATACTGATATGATGATACCATTTTGTAATAATTTTGTCAAATAACTATTATTATCTGTAATAATTTACATATACATATAAATCTTGATTAATTTGTAAAGAATGTGTATAATTGTTATATATTGTCGATGAGGGTAGAATTATGACATACGAAGAACAAATAAAACTGAATATAAAAAACAACATAATTGCCCTACGCAAAAAATGCGGTTTAACCCAGCAGGAAACCGCCGAGGCTTTAACCATTAAGGACGCAAGCACATACAGGTCATGGGAAACAGGCAGAAGCTCTCCAAAGCCGGCTATGTTGTTGAAAATAGCACAGATATACGGTATCAGTATTGAGGATTTGATGGGAGTTGAAACGCCCACACCAATGCCAAGCAGATTAAACGTGGCAAGCCCAAGCACATACAATGAAAACATTTACGGCGACAGATATATAGGCGAGCTTCAAAACGATGAAAAGCTTTTTGTAATGAAATTAAGGCAATTAAATTTGCAGGATAAAGCAAAGGTTGCCGAGTTTTTAGAAAGCATATTACCAAGATAAATAATTGATTCACCCAAATATTCACACAATTTATTAAGGGTAACTTAAGTTAGAATTACAGTATAGCAAACGCTATGCTGTTTTCTTTTTTGCAAAACGATTTACAATCTAATCTTCAGTTGATTAAATTCCTTTAACATAGTGAACAAGTGTTGAAGCCTCGTTAAAGCCATTGTGCTTATGCAACGAACGGCTACCTGCATTGTTAATGTCGCAATCACTTGCAAATTCTGTCAATCCTTTATCTTTTGCCCAATTTTCACAAAAACTAATAAGATTAGTTGCGATACCTGCTTTACGATATTCTTTTTCAACATAAATTGCCTCAAGATAAGCAACCGGCGAAGCCTTTGTGCCTTCAACATATTCTTTTCTAATGCTACAATGTGAAAATGCAATCATTTTTTCATCAACATACGCAGTAAACACTATTTCATTATTACAGTTTGATATAGCTTCAAATTCGCTTTTCAATTCGTCATAGTCAGAGTCTTCCCATAATTTACAAGCGAGTTTTGCGACATTATAGGCATCCTGTTTTCTACATCTGTAAAACTTAACACAGTTATACAAAAACCACTCTTCGGCACCTAATCCATTTATTGAATAGAAGTTCACTTTATCCCATAATTCATGCATTGACTTTCCATCAAACACAGGAGCATTTAGTATTTCATCAGCGGTTTTATATTCGTAAGTGTTATTTCCGTCAGGAGTTAATCCAAACCAATACTCATTAAACTCTTCAATGTAACCTATCCAACAATCATCGAATTTATAATTTCCTACAATTTCAAAACTGTTTTCAAATATATTTTCACGTTTATTAAGCTTTTCTCTAAATATGTCGTATGGTATTCTAAATTCTTTCATTTTAATATTCCTTTTTCAATCAACCAATCTAAAATCACTTTTGCTCTGCTTTCAAGATTAGGCAAATCATTCTTTGAAAAAAACTCTAATTTGAAACTTTCACCATCAGTAATTTGTAATTCACCGACTACATTGTTAGCAAGATACAAAGCAACAACAGAATATAGCTCATCATCATTAGGATATTTGAAATAAAAATCTTTGCCGGAAAAAACATTGAGCAAAGTAAAACTATTGCAATCAAGATTAGTTTCTTCCTTTAATTCTCTTGTCGCAGTTTCTTCTAATGTTTCGCCAAGCTCTATTGCACCGCCGGGAATGCCCCAAGTGTTAGTATCAGACCTCAAATTCAGCAGTATTTTATTATCCTTTATAACTACAACTGTCGCACCTGCAGAAAGCATTGGCTGATGACCGATATATTTTCTCATTTTTGATATGTAGCTCATAAAAAGGCCCCTTAATCATCACAGGAAAATTATTTTCAAATAAATCATACCATAAAAAACAGTAAATGTAAAAGATGTTTTTTATACGGCGAAAGGGCAGGATTACCCCTGCCCTTTGATTAACTGATATTATATACGATTTTTCACATACAGATGCTCTTGCTCAATCAAAAGCAGGCATTCTTTTAAATGTTAGTGCAATAAGGAGCACTAATTTTAATAATACATATAAAAATTTAACACTATCCTAATTCTATTTCTCTTAACATTTGGCGGAGGACGTCGCAGGAGCGTTTAAACTTTTCCTGTTCCTCGTCAGAGAGCTTCATTTCCAAAACCTGGCGGACGCCGCAACGGTTTACAATGCTTGGAACGCCGATATAAATTCCCTTTTCTCCGTACTCGCCCTTTAGATAAGCCGACACGGAAAAAATACTGTTTTCATCAAATAAAATTGCTCTTGTTAATCTTGCGAGAACCATACCGATTGCATAGTAGGTTGCGCCCTTGGCGTTTATGATTTCATAAGCACTGTCCCGAACCTCAAGGGCAATTCTGTCCATATCGTCATAGAGGCTTGGATAAAGAGGCGCAATCTCATCAAGTCTTTTAACAGAAACGGAAGCCTGGGACCACGCTACAAATTCGCTGTCTCCGTGCTCGCCGATAACATAGGCGTGTACATTACGGGGATTAACCTTAAAATAATCGCTCATGCTGTAACGCAAACGGGCAGAATCAAGTGATGTACCCGAACCGAGCACCCTGCCCGACGGAAAGCCCGACAATTCATACACAAGCTGAGTCATAACATCAACGGGATTAGATGCCACTAAAAACACACCGTCAAAGCCGCTTTCCACAATGGGGTTAACTATTGATTTAAACACCTTATAATTTTTTTGCAACAAATCACGCCTTGTTTCATCGGGCAACTGTGGTGCACCGGCACAAATAACAACCACATCGGCGTTTGAGCAATCACTGTACTCTCCCGAATAAACAGTCATTGAGCTGGGTGCAAAGGGCAGGCCCTGTGCCAAATCCATTGCCTCCCCTTTTGTGCGCTGTTTATTAATATCTATAAGCACAAGCTCATCACAAATATTTTGGTTTAGCATTGCGTAGGCAAAGCTCATACCAACCATGCCGCAGCCAACCAACGCTACCTTGCGTTCATCATATTTTTTCACAATATCACTCCAATAAAAAAGACATCCTAAAAATAGGATGTCCTAATCATTAAAAAATATTATTTGAAAAACAAAGGCAATTTTGCAAGATAAATAATATCGTCCCTATCTGCCGCGTCACCCTCTGCAACAGGAAAGCAGGAGGCAACAACATTTGCACCGAATTTTTCAAGAAGCTCCTTTACAGCCGCGAGACTGCCCCCTGTTGATACAACGTCATCAACAATAAGAACTCGCTTGCCGCTGAGCAAATCGCCCTCCTCGTGGCCAAGATACAAGGCCTGCTCCTTTTGGGTGGTAATTGACTTGTCGGACACCTTTTCAGGCCTGTCCATATACACCTTAACGCCCTTGCGAACAACAATATATCTTTTGCCGCTTAAACGGCTCATTTCGTATGCAAGAGGAATGGATTTTGCCTCCGGAGTAACTATGTAGTCAAATTCGGGTGCCTTTTCAAGCAAGCCCTTGGCACAAGCCTCGGTTAACTCAACATCACCGAACAAAATAAATGCGGCAATATCAAGGGTATCACTTACCGGAAACTTTTGAAGCTGACGCTTCAGCCCTGCTATTTCAAGCTCATAAAATTCCTTGCTCATATTAATTTCTCCCCTAATTCTGCTCCGCCGATAAGATGAAAGTGAAGATGCATTACCGTTTGACCGGCATCGGCGCCGCAGTTGTTAATAACCCTGTATGAGTCAATGCCCTGTGACTTTGCAATTTCGGGCATTTTTTCAAAAATATGTGCAACATACTTACTGTTTTCGGCGTTGATGTCGTTTACACATTCAATATGCTCCTTTGGAACACAAAGAATATGCACCGGAGCAACAGGATTTAAATCCTTAAAAGCAAGCATCATTTCATCCTCGTAAACCTTTGTAGAGGGAATATTGCCATTTATAATTTCACAAAAAACACACATTGCACATTCTCCTTATTTAACAATAGCTTTTACAATTTCAACAGTTGAAGCAATTGCCTCGTCAAGCTTTGAAATATCCTTGGCGCCTGCCATAGCAGAATCAGGTCTTCCGCCACCGCCGCCGCCTGCAAGCTTTGCAACCTCACGGACAACATCTCCCGCCTTGACGCCTGCGGCAATTGCGTTTTTACCGCAAACGGCAACGATTGTTGCCTTTTCGCCATTGGCACCGGCAATAATTGCCACTGCGTTATCGTTTGACGCCTTAAGGTCATCGCCCATGGAGCGAAGGGCATCGGGTGTTGAGCCGTCAAGTCTTGCGGTATACACCTCAATTTCGCCTATCATTTCGGGGTTTGAGAACATATCGGCGCTCTTAAGCTTTGTAATTTCGGCATTGAGATTAACTATTTCCTTTTCCTGAGACTTTGTTTGAGCCACAAGTGAATTTACTCTCGGCTCAATATCAGCCTCACTGCACTTTAGGGCAGATGAAATACCTGCAATAACACTATCGTTATTATGAAGCATATTTAAAATACCGTATCCTGTTACGGCAGTAATTCTTCTTACGCCGGCGGCAACCGATGATTCGCTTGTAATTTTGAAAAGACCAAGCTCGCCGGAATTTGAAACGTGAGTACCGCCGCAGAATTCAGTTGAAAAATCTCCTGCCTTAACCACTCTTACAATATCGCCGTATTTTTCGCCGAAGAGCATCATTGCGCCCATTTCTTTAGCCTCTTCAATAGGCATTTCTTTCATTTCGACACTTTGAGTTTGCATAATGAAATCATTTACCATCATTTCAACCCTGTTGATTTCATCATCAGTCATAGGATTAAAGTGAGTAAAGTCAAAGCGAACCTCATTTTCGTTAACAAGCTGACCTGCCTGTTCAACATGAGTGCCTAAAACCTGACGCAATGCCGCCTGAAGCAAATGAGCGGCAGTGTGATTACGCATTATTGCCCTTCTTCTAGGCTCTGTAATTTCCGCTTTAACATTATCGCCAACAGAAATTACACCGAACTTTACCTTACCCTTATGGAGGTAAACGGAATCGGCATTTTTAGCAGTATCGCTGACAATAAATACATTGTCATTATTTGAAATACATCCGCTGTCACCAACCTGACCGCCGCTTAATGCATAAAACGGTGTTTTGTCAAGAACGACAGTACCCTCTTCGTCTGCGCCGAGCATATTAACCGGCTCGCCTTCAGCGTTAATTATAGCAAGAATTTTTGCATTGGCAGTAAAATCAGTGTAGCCTGTAAAAACTGTAGCCGGAACATCAATTTTAACTGATGACCCCTTCCAGGCATCTGCACCTGCGTCCTTTCGGGCGGCGCGTGCTGTTGCCTTTTGATTGGCAAGAAGCTCGTTAAACCTATTCTCGTCAACAGTCATGCCCTTTTCTTCGAGAACATCCTTAGTTAAATCAAGGGGGAAACCAAAGGTATCGTTAAGCTTAAAGGCATCCTCACCTGAAAATACTGTGCCCTTGGTACCTGCAATATATTCATCAAGAAGCGCAAGACCTGCGTCAATTGTTTTGCCAAAGGATTCCTCCTCAGCAAGAATTACCTTCTTAATAAGCTCTGCTTTATCCTTAAGCTCCGGATAAGCAACCTTATTATCATCAATAACAGTATCGCAAACCTTGTAAAGGAAAGGCTCGTTTACGCCAAGAAGTCTGCCGTGACGGCAGGCTCTTCTAATAAGTCTGCGAAGAACATATCCCCTGCCGTTATTAGATGGAATAACACCGTCGCCAATCATAAAGGTTGATGAACGAACATGGTCGGTAATAACACGGAGAGATACATCGTTTTTGTCATCATCGTGATAGTGAACGCCTGCTATTTCCGTGATTTTGTTCATTGTGTTTTGAACAGTATCAACCTCAAAAATATTATCTACTCCCTGCATAATGCAAGCAAGTCTTTCAAGTCCCATTCCGGTATCAATATTAGGATGGTCAAGAGGAGTATAATTGTTGTTGCCGTCGTTATCAAACTGAGTGAAAACATTGTTCCAAAACTCTGTATATCTGTCGCACTCACAGCCGGGACCGCAATCAGGAGAACCGCAGCCGTATTTTTCACCGCGGTCAAAATAAATCTCCGAACAGGGACCGCAGGGACCCGAGCCATGCTCCCAGAAATTATCAGCCTTGCCAAGGCGGACAATATGTGACGGATCAACACCGTTTTGCTTTGTCCAAATTTCATAGGCCTCGTCATCATTTTCATAGATGGTAACATAAAGCTTGTCCTCAGGCATTTCAAGAACCTTTGTACAGAATTCCCATGCCCAAGCGGTTGCCTCTTTCTTGAAATAGTCGCCGAATGAGAAATTGCCAAGCATTTCAAAAAACGTGCCGTGACGGGCTGTTTTACCAACCTGCTCAATATCGGGAGTACGAATACATTTTTGGCAGGTTGTAACCCTTGTTCTCGGCGGTGTTACCTCGCCGGTGAAATATTTTTTCATCGGTGCCATACCTGAATTGATAAGAAGAAGGCTCTTATCACCGTTTGGCACAAGGGAAAATGAAGGCAATCTTAAATGCCCCTTACTCTCAAAAAATGAGAGATATTTTTCCCTTAAATCGTTTAAAGATGTCCATTCCATTATATATACCTCAATTCTACGCCTAAACGCAAAATATAATTTCTTTAATATGCTTTACAAAATTGCAAGGGCAACTGAATAAGTTGCCCTTTTTAGAACATTAATAAAATTAAAGCTTCTCAGCAATTTTTGTAAGCTCAATAAGCTCTTCCTTGGTAAAGGTTAAGCCCTTGCTCATCTTGTCGTGCTCAGGTGACCAATCTCTAACGTCAACCTTAGGCTCACGACCGTTCCATGAAATCATATTTACCTCTCTGGTCCAGCCTCTTGCTGTTTCAGAGATAACACCTAAATGCTCTGTGATTTCATACTTGATTTCCGGCATTACATACTCCTCCTTTGCTGATTTCTATATAAAAAATTACATTCAAATAATTAATTATTAAAGGTTTGATACAATTTTTGCAGTATCCTGTGCAATCATAAGCTCCTCGTCGGTAGCGAGAATAAATACTCTTACTCTGTCGTCGCTGTTAGTAAGCTCAGCCTCGGCGCCCTTAACGGTTTGCTGGTTAAGTGCTTCGTTAATATGAACTCCCATATAACCGAGATATGAGCAAATCTTTGAGCGAAGCCAGAAGCCGTTTTCACCGATACCGCCGGTGAATACGATAGCGTCTACGCCGTTCATTGCGGCGATATACGAACCGATAAACTTTGCAATCTCATAAGCCTGCATTTCGTGAGCCAAAGTAGCTCTTTCGTTTCCTTCGTTTTGAGCGGCGCAAATATCCCTATCGTCAGACGATACACCGGAAATAGCGCTAACGCCTGATTTTTTATTGAGAATTGCATCCATCTCATCAGGGGTTAATCCCTCTTTTTTCATAATATATGTTACGGCTGAAGGATCGACTCCGCCTGAACGGGTGCCCATCATAAATCCGTCAAGAGGAGTAAAGCCCATTGAAGTATCAATTACCTTGCCGTGGTCAATTGCGGCAATTGATGAACCGTTGCCCAGGTGACAGGTAATAATTTTAAGGTCTCTGATATCCTTGCCCATTTTCTGTGCAACCCTGTTAGAAACAAACTTATGAGATGTGCCGTGGAAGCCGTAACGGCGAATTCCGTATTTCTCATAATATTCGTATGGAATTGCATACATATATGCCTTAGGGGGCATTGTTGAATGGAACGCAGTATCAAATACAAACACCTGAGGAACTGACGGGCCTACAACATTAAGGCATGCTTCATAGCCTTGAATATTAGCAGGGTTATGTAACGGAGCCAAAGGCGAAAGCTCCTTAACAGCGGCTACAACATCAGCATCTACCAAAACTGATTTATTATACTTAACACCGCCCTGAACCACTCTGTGGCCAATTGCGTCAATTTCGTCAAAGCTGTCAACTACTTTATATTCACCCTCTGACAGAATGTATTTTACCTCATTAAAAGCATCGGTATGGGTTGGAAGCTCCTTATCATAAGTATGCTTCTCGCCGTTAACCTTTACTATAACATTTTCCTCGCCACCGTTGATTGGAAGACCAATTCTTTCGATAGCACCCTTACAAAGAACAGACTCATCTGTCATATCCATAAGCTGATACTTGAGAGAAGAGCTGCCACAATTAATTACTAAAACTTTCAAAACTTTTCCTCCGTACTTGAAATATACTTCTATATTTTATATAATATAATATATAATTATTGAATGTCAAGAAAAAACTACTGAAAAAAGGTAATTTTTATGAATTTGGGCATAATTTGCGAATTTAACCCTTTTCACAAGGGTCATAAACACTTAATAGACAGTGTAAAAAACGGCAACGGCATTATTTGTGCCATGAGCGGTAATTTTGTTCAGCGCGGCGAAATGGCTGTTGCAGACAAATATCAGCGTGCCAAGGTCGCACTTGAAAACGGGGCGGATTTGGTAATTGAAATCCCCACTGTTTGCTCCACCCTGTCGGCACAGGGCTTTGCCAAGGCAGGTGTGGGCATACTTGAGGCAACCGGAGTATGCGACGGCATTACCTTTGGCGCAGAGTGCGATGATGTTGATAGCTTGATTAAAATTTCCGGGGAAATAATTGAACGGGACGGCGAAATTAAAGAGGAACTAAAAAAAGGAGTATCATATCCCCAAGCACGAAAAAACGTTATAAACTCACCTATATTGGACAGTCCCAACAACATTCTGGCTATTGAATATTTAACCTACACATCTTTAAAGCCCATTGCTGTAAAGAGAATAGGAAAGGGACACGACAGTGATGACAGAGAATACAGTGCCGGCGAAATAAGAAAGCATTTAAATCAAAACGAGATTGCAAGTCTTAAAAACTGTGAAAGTGCGATACTGTATAAGCTACGAACGATGACCGCAGAGGATTTTAAAAAAATAGACGATGTAAGCGAGGGTTTGGAAAACCGAATTGTTGAAGCGATAAAATCTTCTTCAAGTCTTGAAGAAATTTACGACAAGATAAAAACGAAACGTTACACTCACTCAAGAATAAGAAGAATTATTTTAAGAGCGTTTTTATCAATTGACAGTTCCGTATCCAAAAATCCCCAATATTTGCATATATTGGGTTTCAATGACAGGGGTAAGGAAATTTTAGGTCAAATGAAAAAAACGGCAAAATTGCCGATTATAACCAAATTCAGCGATATTAACAATAAAAGCGAGCTTGTTAAGGAGTTATATCTGCAGGAATGTGAATTTACAAACATTTATAATTTAGGCTTTAAAGAACCCAAGCCCTGCGGCACGGAACAGGCATCAAAAATAGTTATAGTGTAGGAGCAGAAAAACTACAAGAGTATTTGCATAGGCATTTGAAAAGCTGCAGCCTGCTTCAACAAAACCCCATTCAAGCATTGGCGTGAATGGGGTTTATCTATAATCTTACGGTTTCCTTTATACAGGGGAGCCGTTTTTGTTTAAGCCGTTATTTTAAGAAAGATATGTTGTTTTTTACGCAACTGACGGTTGCATATAAAAATGCAAAGCAGAATATATAGATTTGCTCAACTGTTTTTGCTATTCTTGAGTCATCAAATAGCAAATCATTTGAAAGGAATCTATTGCTATGAACAATATTAAAAATATAACAAAATTACCTCTTGACAACGCGGCTAAAATTTATCCGGCGGCTATGAACAAAAAGTGGAATAGCGTTTTTGCTGTGTCGGCGCACCTTAATGAAGATGTAAATGTTCTTGCATTAAAAAAAGCAGTTGAAGATTTATATGTGCGTTTTCCGTCATTTTATGTTGTGCTGAAAAAAGGATTCTTCTGGGATTATTTTGTTCCCTGCACGGATACGGATATTGTAGAAAAGGAAGCTCACAGCCCCTGCCGAAGCTTTAATGTAAACGATAAAAGCAAACCCCTTTTCAGAGTGGTTTATTCAAAAAGAGAAATCAGGTGTGAATTTTTTCACAGCGTAACCGACGGCACAGGCGGTAACGAGTATCTAAAGGCTCTGCTTTATCAGTACTTTATTAACTGCAGAAAAAGTGTTTATTCCGACAGTAAAATCAAAACATTAAAAGAAAGCTGGAGTGAAAGTGAAATCAGTGACGATTTTCACAAAAACTATGTAAAAAACTTAAAATGTTCAAGAAGCGACACCAACGCTTACCAGGTGAAGCTGAAAAAAGAAAAAGACTTTTTATCAAGAATGCAGATATGCATGCCCATAGATGAAATCACGTTTATTTCAAAGCATAAGTACAACTGCACGGTAACTCAGTTTGTCAGCGGAGTTTATGCAATGGCACTGATTGAGGAATACAAAAAAAGCAACTCGAAAAAGCCTGTAAAGCTTTCAATTCCCGTTAATTTAAGAAAATTTTACGGCTCCGACACACTAAGAAATTTTTCCTCCTATGTCACTGTTAACGTTATGCCCTCCTGTAATTACAGCCTTGAAAGCATCATTGATATGATTAAAATGCAAATGACTCAGAAAATTACAAAAGAAAATTTTACCTCAATGATTAGCCAAAACATATCTGACGAGGAAATGGCAATTTCAAAGTATTCTCCCAACAAGATTAAAAGGCTTGTTATGAAGGCGGCGTTTTATATGTACGGCGAAGCAAAATACACCTCCACCGTAACAAACACTGGATATATTAAGCTGCCGGAAAGCATGGAAAATCTGATTGATTATTTCGCCGTAACCTTAGGTGCAACTGCTGTAAACAAAATTAACTGCGCCGTATCGGGATTTAAAAACACGCTTTGTGTTACGCTTACATCAGTCAGCAGGGATATGCAGATACAAAAGGATTTTATGAAAACACTTGATGATATGAATGTAAGCTATAAAATTTCAGCTCATTGCAATAAAGCCGAAGCAAACGCCTTTGCAGGTTAGTATACTAATATTCGGAATGGCTTAAGCCGCTTTACTGACAGTATGAAAAGAAGCGTAGACCGGCTACGCTTCTTTTATTTCTTCTGTTATTTTCAGCAGTTCTTCCTTTGTCATTGAACTGTTAATGTAGGACAAAAGAGAGTTAGTAGAAAGAAACTCCGGCAAATCAAGTTTTTTTAGGAGCTTCTTTTTATTTTGTTTGGCATTGGGAGTGCCTGACAGCTCAAGGGCAAACAAATCATAATTAGTAACCGGATTTGGGTTTTCGCCCTCACTGTACTCAACATTTGCACTTTTCAAAGCCCTTAAAAGTATTTCCTTGCTCATTCCCTCAACGCCCAGCTTGCCCTCCTTTGACGGCTCTGTCTTACGCTTTTCCTTGCCGTAAACATCGGGAATATAGACATTTATTATTTTATCTTTAGGCACGCCTGAAGCAATATAGTTTCTAATCATAAAGCCTGCGTGGTCTGAGTCGGTCAATACAATAATTCCCCGTTCATTGGCAATTCGCCTGATAAACGACAGCTTTTTCTTATCCTTAAACACGGAAAAGCCGTTTGTTTCAATAATAAAGGCGTCGACCAAGTTGGAAAGCTTGATTTTATCGTATTTTCCCTCAACAATTACTGCTTGAGAAAGCTTTAATTTTTCGTTCATTATTTATTCCTCAACATTAAAAGCTTTGCAATTGCTTCCTCTAATATAACGCGGTTATCAACTGTGCTTGACTTTAGCATTTCGTCAGCCTGCGACAATACATCAATCGATTGCCTTAAGCCCTCAAAGCTGAGTGCGCGGGAATCCCTTGCGGCATTACGCAGTAAAAATTCCCTGCCCTTATATGAAAAATATTCGCCCACATTCATTTCGCTTTCGCCTGCAGCCTTAGCACATTTAACGCGGTACATATCAATGTAGCAGGAGGCCATAACCGATAAAACAGCTATTTCGGATTCCTTTTGTACCATAAGATTGTTCAAAATAGTATAGGCCATATCGCTGTTGCCGTTGAGTATATTTTTAGACAAATCAAAAACTCTCGCCTGAAGGCTTTTTGTAGCCAAATTATCTATATTTTCCTTGGTAATATTACCGTTGGAGGAATAAGCACATATTTTATCAAGCTCATTAAACAGATTTTTAATATCGTTGCCTACAACGGAAATCAAATATCTTGCGTTTTGAGAGTCGATGGTACAATTACGCTTTTTTGCATAACTCATTAATAGCTTAACCAAGTCGCCCTCGGTTCGCTTTTCCAGACACACGGCACTTCCCGCCTTGTCAAATTGTTTAATGATGGTTTTCCATTTTGAATTTTTCTTTTCATCAACCTCAATACTGTCAAACCAAAAAACCAAAACGCAGGTATCGGGAACATCCTTGAAAAACGCCTTTAGCTCCTCCATATCGTTGGTGGATTTGTCAAGAGGATAATCATGCACCAGCAAAAAGGAACGCTCTGCCATCATGGGCAGCATTTCGGCATCCTGCAAAATTTCCGTGATTGATGTATCCCTGCCCTCGTACTCGTGAAGGTTGAAGTCGGCAAATGCAGGCTCAACAACAGCCGCTTTCAGCTTTTTGACGTAATATTCCTTTAGGTATCCCTCTTCGCCGTAGAACATATACACATTTGAAAATTCGTTAGCCTTTAACTGTGCCTTTAATTCGTTTTCACCGATTAATGCCATACATCAACCCTCCTTGCTTTATAGGTACTGTTTCTGTAAACGGAATAAACTACGTTGCCGTTATTTAGGTCTATTATTCCCTTTTTATCTGCCACCGAATTATCGGCAGCCTTAATGACGGCGTTTTGATTATCGCCAACGGATATTGTAACATTATTTACACTGAAAAGGCAATAGTCTATTCCATTGTTTTTATTGCATAAAATACTCATATCGTTACTGATTTGACTTGTAAATTCCTGGCACACGCTGATATTATCAAAGCCCTCATATTCCAAAAGCCCGACATCAAAATCAGAGGCAACAACGGTATCACAGCCGAAGATATCAATAAGCCTTAAGGCATACTCTGTTTCATCATCCAATATAAGCAAATCAATTTTTGAATTTCCGGAGAATAAAAAGCTCCTGACTGCATAATAATCGCTTTTACTGTCAACTGCATAAACAACGGTTTTACCGTTATGCATTGCCGCCGCGGCGCCGTTTTTACAAAGCAGAATTTGTGCGCAGTTATATTCCATTGCTAAGGATGATACCAAAATTGCACCTATAAGCACAAAGGAAAGAATGCCTGCAGACTTAAACATTTTTCGATTACCGATAAAAAAGCAAATTGCAAATATAATCAAAACGCCTGCAATAGCAAAGCCCATATTCGCCGCAATATCAACGGTGGCACCTGTAAAACCGGCAAAAAACTTAACAATGCCGATAAGCAAGCCGTTAACGTTTTTACATATCCAAGCCGCTGTGCCCGGCAGAAATGAGGCTTTAAAGCAAAAATAGGATATTATGGAAACAATAATAGATATTCCGCCCAGGGGAACAACAATTATGTTTGACACAAGACCTGCCAAGCTGACATAGCCAAAGGTAATATACATAACCGGCAGGGTGTAAACCATAATTGAAAGTGCAACAGTAAAACTTCTGTAAATTCTTATTGCCGGCGAATAAGACGCATTTAAGGTTAAGAAATCCGTATTCGTTACGGAATCTTTATGGACAAGCCTAACCAAAATCGGATTAAATGTCAGCAATGACAAAACAGATAATACACTGAGCTGGGCGCTGACATCGCAAACCGCAAACGGATTTAAGCATATAATAAAAACCGCCATTCCAAGGGAATTGAGTGCGTCCGCCCGTTTATTAAGAAGCTTGCCTGAAAGCATTATGATTAGCATAATAGCCGCTCTTATAACGGACTTGGAAAACCCCGCTAAGCCAATGCATAACACAGATAATAAAACGGCAAACACCGACGCTACTCTGTCATTAATCCTTAATCGCTTTAGTATAAATAACAAAGTGCCCACAATAACTGTTAAATGAAATCCGCTGACCGCCATTAGGTGAGTTGTGCCTGCGTACTTAAACCATGAATACACATTGTTTGAAATATTTGATTTGTTTCCTGTTATCAGCGCGGCCGCCAAGCCGCCCTCATCGGCGGGAACACTGCGGCACAGGGTACTAATCACATCTATTCTCAAATCAAGTATAAAATGCCATGGCGATTTAACATAGCTATTCTCGGCGGTATATTCGTCAATGCTTGCTGACAAAAATATATTGTTGCCCCAATATCCAAAGGAGCCATAGGCGTTATCGGATATTGAATAATAATCCAAATCGGCTGTAATCAGCTGATAATGATCCGCCTCAATCGGCTCATCACTCCTAATACGAATTTTAATATTTTGGGGTGCATTATTCTTATCAACAGATGTTGTTTTGACAATGTAAATATATTCTCCGTCTTCGGTAAGCTCCGGTATATCCACAATGTAGAAGCTTGTATTGGCTTTTGCATTGTTTAACTGAAGCTGAGGCTGAGCATTGCCGTAATATCCGCACAAAAGCACAAGGCAGGCAAAAACGGCACCGCCAACGCATAGCGGCACAACCATAGCCTGCCTGATTTTCGGCAATACAAGGCTGATGGCAAACACTGCCGCCAGCCCTGCTGATATTGCATAAACATATTTAATTTCAATTAAGTTAAGCACCAACAGAGTAACCGCTGTTGAAAAGCCGATATGGGCAAAAATTCTTTTCATTATTCAACTGCTTCAATAAGGAAAGAAATGCTTTGCTTTTCGCCGCCCTTAACCTTGTATTTATCACGAACAAACGCCTGTCCCGGCAAATCTCCGCCGACGCCCTGTTGAATTGAATCAACAGTAACGGTGATATTATTATCGCGATTAATTTCGTTAATATGATTAAATCCGTCAAGCTGAACGGGTGTATAAGGCAGTGCCGAGAAAAGCACCGGCTTGTCATAATAAGCAGTTACCTTAACGCCTGTACCCTTCTTGTCTGTAACGGTAAAGTACCTAACATCACTGCGAGTTGATGATTCCTGCGGTCTCATATAAGAATATTCAAACTTATCAACGGTCATTGAATATTTGCCGATTTTATAGCCGGTCTTTCTGTCGCAATATGACGGTGCAGGACCTCTGCCGTACCAATTGATAATATTTTTATCCTTGGAAACATCAAAGGTAAAGCCCATACGCAGTAAATCGGAGCTTGGAGTTGCACTGTGATAAACGGAAATTTTACCGTTATCGTATATTGTGTAAGCAACATAGGCGCTCTTCATTCCCAAAACCTTAAGGGCAGACTTAACCTTTATGCCGTTATTACAAGGTTCGACCACGGTTTTAACTGCCTTAAGCGTTTTGGTAGCACGTTTCCAAACATAATATGGGTGCAGCTTTGCAAGAGGCGGCACAAAGTTTAGGAAATCAATATCGTTATCGGTTAACGCTCTAAAATAGTTTGGTGCAATAGGTGCCTCAATAACATCTTTATCATCAACCTTAAAGCTTGTAACAGCGCCGTTATCCACAACCACGTTGAAATTATCGCCTGTAATCTCAACGAGATTGCCCTTTTGTGAATAATCAAGCTTTGTGTCGGCCTTTTCAATGGCAGGCTTAGGCATTTCAACAAGAACAAACTGATCGAAGGCAATTTCGGCATTGCTCTTTAAGCCCGGAGTCTTTTTCTTTGTGTGGAAGGAAATTGTCAACACACATTCCTTATCCTGAGGTAACGCCGAATAGTTATAAGGAATATCAATAAATTCCTCCTGAAGGGGAACAAGTGAAAACTTTTCAAGCTCCCCTGCCTGAATTTCCTCGCCCTCACATTCAATTTTCCATTTACACTTAAATGAAGAAACATCGGTAAACAGGAATCGGGAGCGAACCTTGAACCTGCCCACGGTTAAATCAAAGGCAGTGGTAACTATCGGCTGATAAACGTGGCGAACCTCCCAATACTGCGGATGAGGCTGACGATCGGCAGAGATAACACCGTTTGCACAAAAATAGGTGTTTGAGCCGGTCATAGCAGTAGTGTTAATACCGCTGTACCAATGGCGTGGCTCGTCTTTCTCAAAATCAGTGCCGTAAACATAATTCTCATTACCCTCATCATCGGTAACGCGAATTGCCTGGTCAACCCAATCCCAAATAAAGCCGCCTGCCATATTGTCGTATTTTTCAAAATCGTCCATATACTCTTGGAAATTACCAAGTGAATTTTCCATGCTGTGAGCATATTCGCAAAGCAACACCGGCTTATTATACATTTCGGCAGAGATAGGCTTTGAATCTGCCGCAAGCTGGTTTGCAATATTATCATAAAGCGTAATTGTAATAGGCTCTTTTTCACCAAGCTTACGCATTATATCCTCCACGGGATACATACGGGAAATAACATCGCTCTTGGTTAAATCGAAATCACCCTCATAATGGAACTGGCGTGTGTCGTCAAGAGCCAAAGCGGCCTCCTTCATTTTTGCAAAGTTACTGCCGTCGCCTGCTTCGTTACCAAGGGACCACATAAAAATACAGGGATTGTTTCTGTCGCGAAGCACCATACGCTCCATTTTATCAACAGCCAAATCTGTCCAAAGAGGATTTGAGCCGGGCACACCCTTTCGGCGAACACCGTGTGACTCCAAATCGCACTCGTCCATAACATAAAAGCCGTATCTGTTACAAAGCTGATAAAAATAAGGATCATCGGGATAGTGTGATGTTCTTATGGAGTTAATATTGGCCTGCTTCATTAAATCTAAATCCTGAATAAAGCGTTCTTCAGGAACGGCCCAGCCGTTGTCGGGATCAAAATCATGGCGGTTTACGCCCCTAACCATAAGAGGCATACCGTTAAACAAAATCTTTTCACCGACAATTTCAACCTTCTTAAAGCCTATTTCATAGCTTTTGGCAGTAACCACCTCGTTATCGCAGATAACGGCCATAACAAGGGTATAGAGATTTGGTTGCTCGGCAGACCATTTTTTTGGATTTTTAATTAGCTGTTCAAGCTTGAAAACAGTCTGCTCGCCCGATTTCGCCACCTGCTCCAATTCACCGATAGGGATTTCCTTGTCGGTATCGGATATAACAGAAGCCTGAACCTTTACTGATTTATCACTGCCCGTATAGTTTTTAATATACATTTCAAGGGTTAAATCAGAGTCCTTATACTCTTCGTCAAGGTCGGTTTTAACATAAAAATCACGCAGACAGATTTTCGGCTCGGCAAATAAATATACCTCACGGTAAATGCCGCAAAGCCACCACATATCCTGATCCTCAAGGTAAGTGGAAGCGGCATAACGGTATACCTTTGCGCAAACAATGTTCTCGCCGTTGCTTATGTACTTTGTAACATCAAATTCGTGGGGAGTCATTGAACCTGTTGAAAAGCCAACATATTCGCCGTTAACCCAAACCTCAAGAGCCGCCTTACAAGCGCCGAAATGGAGAAAAATCTCTCTGTCCTTCCAGCTTGAATCAACGGAAAAGCTACGGCGATAAAAGCCGATTTCCTGCATTGAATGGTCAATTTTAGGTATTTGAGATTTAACTCTGCTAAGGGCGCGCGGAAATGTGCTTGCATAATAATAAGGCACACTATATCCTTGCATTTGCCATACAGACGGCACCTTAATTTCGCCCCAGCCGGAATCGTCAAAATCCGTGGACTCAAAGCCGTCGGGCTGATTTTCAAGTCCCCTCTGCCAATAAAATTTCCACATTCCGTTAAGGCTTTGCTTATACGGAGATTCCTGACGGCCTATTGCAGCATTAACATTGTCATACGGCATGGCAATAGCGTGGCCGTCCTCCTTGTTAACCTTATAGCGCTTAGGATCCTCCCAAATATACTCTTTAGACATAGTGTCACCCCATTCTGTAATATACCTTTATAATAATTTAAAAGTAATAAATTGTCAACATAAAGAATTGGTATCTGCATACGTGTTAATTCTTTACATTATTTTTTGGTTATGATATAATAACAGGGTAATGCTTGACTTGGGAGATGTCACTATGATTGAAAGAGTTAACAAGGACAATCTTGAAGAATATGAAAATTTTATAAAAACACATCCAAAGGGATTGTTTCAGCACTCATCAAAGTGGGCAAAGGTTAAGTCCGCTTGGAAGTGGGAGGCTGTAATGCTTAAGGAAAACGGCGAAATCAAGGGTAGCGCGGCGGTGCTAATCCGTTCAATTCCTGTTATTAAAAGCTCGCTTATGTATGCATGCAGGGGCTTTGTTGCCGATGAAAACGATTTTGATACCTTTGATAAGCTTTTTAACGCTATTTTGGAGGTTGGTAAGGAATACAAAGCATATTGCCTGAAAATTGACCCTGAAATTGTAATTCAAAACGAGGCTTACAAAAATCACCTTATAGAAAAGGGATTTAAGGAGCTTAATCCGGGCTGTATGGATTTTGAGAATGTTCAGCCCAGATTTGTTTACTGCTTTGACTACAACGGCTTAAGCGAGGACGAGCTTATGCTGACCTTTAAAAGCGATTACAGAAACCGTATTCGTAAGGCACCTAAAAAAGGCGTTGAGGTTAAGGTTTGCGGCAAAGAAGCTCTTGATGACTTTGTTAGAATTATGAGTGAAACCGGCGAGCGTGACGGCTTTTCAACCAGACCAAAGTGGTATTTTGAAAAAATTCTTGACTGCATGACCGATGACGCAAGACTGTACATGGCTTACTATAACGGACAGGCTATTGCAGGAACTCTTGCAATTAAATGGGGACAGAATGTTATGAAATACCAATACGGCGCATCCTCAAACGCTCACAGAAATGTGTATCCTAACTATGCATTGCAATGGGCTATGATGCAATGGGGCATGGAATGCGGCTGTAAGGTTTATGATTTCGGCGGAATAAGCGGTGATTGTCAAAATCCGGATAATCCACATTACGGTTTGTGGAGATTTAAGCACGGCTTTGGCGGATATATGAAAGAATTTATCGGCGAATTTGACTATGTTATTAACAAGCCGGTATACAACTTATACAATTTAGGAACAAAGGTATTAAAGAAAATCAGATAATGAGCAGATATGTAATTGACAGGTCTGGATTAGACGAAAATATCGAAATAATCAAGAAAAAGGCAGGAGTTCCCATTATCGGCGTTGTTAAGGGCAACGGCTACGGCTTCGGCATCAAGGAGCTCACAAAAATCTTAATAGAACACGGTATCAAAACCTTTGCCGTTACGGAGGTTACGGATATTCCCGAGCTTAAAAGCATTTTAACCGACGAGGACATACTCGTTATGCGTTCAACATGCATTGAAAGCGAGGCTAAAGTAATTGCCGAAAACGGCGCCATTGCAACAATCGGTTCTTTAGAGTCGGCTTTGGTTATGAGCAAGGTGTCAAAGGAGCTTGGTGTTACAACAAAATGCCATTTAAAGATTGACACAGGTATGGGCAGATACGGCTTTATGCCGTCACAAATTGAAGATGCAATAAAGTGTTATTCTTTAGACGGACTGAATTTTGTCGGAGCGTACACCCATTTTTCATCGGCATTTAGAAACCGTGATTTAACTAAAGCACAGTTAATAATGTTTAAGGACACAATGGCGCAAATTAAAAAAGCCGTTGGAAAAACAGGAGTTATTCACTGCTCCAATTCCCCCGCCCTTTTGAATGTTGAGGATGTATGCCTTGATACAGTTAGAATAGGTTCTGCATTTACAGGCAGAGTTATTACTAGAAGCAAAATCGGCTTAAAGCGTCTCGGCTCCCTGGAGGCTGATGTGGTGGAGGTTAAAACCGTACCCGCAGGATACAGCATAGGCTATAACGGGCTATATAAAACAAAGCAGGAAACCAAGGTTGCCATTGTTCCCATAGGGCATTATGACGGCTTTGGCATTGAAAAATCCCACGAGGTTGTTAATTTTAGGGCGGTGTTGAGCCTTTTTAAGCGTTTTTTGAAAAAGCAACAGATGTATGTAAAAATTAACGGCAGAATATATCATGTTATCGGCGAAATCGGTTTAAGTCATACGGCAGTTGATGTAACCGGCAGCGACGTTAAGGCAGGAGATATTGCAAGCGTAGACATATCGCCTTTAATGGTTAACCCAAGAGTGCCGAGAGTTTTTAAATGACCATAAAAAGCGGAGAGATTGCAAAGGCAATCTCTCCGTTTTATTATTTACGGCTGTTGTAGTCCTTGTTTATATTATTGCTCCAGCTTGGGGCAAGGGGTTGTTGCGCACGAATTTGGCAGCATGCATCTGCTACTGTGTCGTAAACAATGCCTGTTCCCTTTTTATCTGCGTGGTAGTTTACGGCTCTGTCCTCGTTAATGCCGAAATTCTTTGCGGTTTCAACAGAGTCGATATTTGCACCGATGAACAGAAATTCCCAGCCATACTTTTTCTTTTCGTGTTCAATCATGGCTTTTACCTCATCGCTTGAATACTTGCGGCTTGCATTTTCGTATCCGTCGGTCATAATAACAAACATTGTGTTTTCGGGCACATCCTCCTTACGGGCATATTTGTGAATATTCTTAATGTGTTTAATTGAACTGCCGATTGCGTCAATTAAGGCAGTACAGCCACGCACGTAATAATCATCGTTTGTCATGGGCTTTATTTGCTCAAGTTCAAGTCTGTCATGTATTACTTCGACTTCGTGGTCGAAGAGAACCGTTGAAACATAGCATTTTCCGTCCTGTGACTTTTGCTTTTCAATCATTGAATTAAAGCCGCCGATTGTGTCGCTTTCAAGGCCGCCCATTGAACCCGAACGGTCAAGTATAAACACCAATTCGGTAACTCCGTTTTTGTTTGTTTTTTTCATAATTAAAACCTCCGTATAATGAATTTATTTCGGTTATTTATCAACCTTACAAGCTCATTATAGGAGGCTTATGTTATGTTTTGGTCGCCTGAAAAGCGACAATTTATGAACCAAGCAGGGGTTGGTCAAAGGCGAACAGTGCTTCGTTGATTTTGAAAATATTATAGTCGCCTTGCTTTATAAAATACTCGATTATAATATCGAATTCATTGCTATGCGAAAGCGCAAAGCCTGCTTTTAAAAGCATTTCCTCCGTTTCCTCCAAGGACAGCTCAAGGGCAATGGCAAAGGCAATTGCCGTTGCTTTGCTTGGTTTGTATTGAGGATTTGAGCGAATTTTGGAAAACAGCTTTCGGTCAATATTCGCTTTTTTGTAGCACTCGCTGTCCTTCATTCCCTTTTCGTCAATTTTTCTCAAAAGCATTTGGGAAAAGCTTTCGTCAAGCATACTTTTCACCCAATCGTCAAGGTCTTTCTCTTCTTGAACATAGGTATAATCCGGAGTGGCACATTCTCTTAGAGACGGTGCCATACATTGTGGCTGAGGTGAATACTGAACATTGTTTTCGACATATCGCATTTGTTCAAAATTAATGTCAATATGTTCTTTAACATAATTGTCATCAATATACTGCCGGATATCGCAAAACAGTTTATTGCCAACCCTTACGGAATCGGAATTGAACACAACCACGTAAACGAGCATATCGTTTTCCATAAGAAAATCTGCTATTGTATCCACGGCAATACTAAAGGCCTTATCCATGGGATATCCGTAAACGCCGCTGGAAATAAGCGGAAACGCCACAGACTCACAGGAATATTCTTTAGCCAGTGCAAGGGAGTTTTTGTAGCAATTTTTAAGTAATTCAGGCTCGCCGCTATTGCCTCCCCTCCACTTGGGGCCAACGGTATGTATAACATATTTACAGGGCAAATTATACCCCTTTGTAATTTTAGCCTGACCGACTCTGCAGCCGCCAAGCTTCATACATTCAAGTAAAAGTCCCTTTCCCGCCGCGCGGTGAATTGCGCCGTCAACACCGCCGCCGCCTAAAAGCGACGAATTGGCGGCGTTAACAATAGCGTCGCAACTAACCTTAGTTATATCATTTCTGATTATTTTAAGTGGCATAATAATTCACATAGCCTTTCCGGCTACAAATAGAATTAAAAATCACAGTTCAACCCTTGTTGTAGCCGGACAAGGCGTGATGTGAATTTAGCCATCTCAAAATTATGCCACAGGCAAATTTTGAGGGGTTCGTTTGCGACCGCTCACAGTGTGAGTTGAAGGGAGCAAAAAGAACTGGCAGCGGTCAAAATTCCAAAAGGAATTTTGGGCACCGCAACTGAGCAATAATAGTGTGATTTTTCACACTATCTCCTACCTTATTTTTAAAAGCATTGCTAAAACGCCGAATACCTCGCGGGTATAAAAGGGCGGTTTAACATAATTAACGGTTTTTGACGGCAACGCCGACGGATTAATACCGTAACGGCGGCAAATCATTTTTGCACGAAGCTGATGATATTCCGACGTGGCAACGGCAATATTGCCGCTTAAACTATATGCTTCTATGAGTTTTTTTGAAAAGCATATATTTTCATCGGTTGATGTTGAATGTTCTTCGAGATACAGTCTTGAGGAATCAATTCCCATTTCAAGCAAAAGGTTATACATACACCTTGCCTCAGTCATATTTTCATCCTTACCCTGACCGCCGGATAAAATCGCAACAGAATTTGGATTTTTCTTTAGATGCTCGGCGGCGGCATTGCAACGTTCAACAAGGGCAAGGCTTGGTCTGTCCCACTTAACGCGGCAGCCGAGAACAATAACAATTTCCTCGTTTGTGGCTGTTTTTTTAGAGGCATTAATAATAACAGTAAGGGTTATACTAAATATAAGCCAAGCAAAAAGAAGCGGTATTCCCACTGTAATTCTAACAGGTCTTGAAACTGCAAGAATCATATCAAGAAAGGCGCCTGTGAAAATCAGCGACAGGCCCGCAAACGCCCCGAAAACATTACCTATATTAAGTTTAGTTTCTCTAAGGGGGATAATATATGCAAGTAATATAAATACTCCTACGATGATAATAATTAATTTCAAACATTTCACCCAATTAACCAAATATCACTAATAATATAGCACAAAAATGCATTAAATTAAACAAATATAGAAAAAATTAATAAAAAAATATCGACAACAAAAAGCAATTGTGATATTATTAAAAATAGTTTTTGGTTTTTATCGCACTAAAGCGGTAAACCGATTACAATAAGCTATAGAGAGAGGAAAAAATATGTCATACGTAGATGAAGTATTAGAGTATGTCAAAAAAAAGGACTACAACGAGAAAGAGTTTTTACAGGCTGTAAGCGAAGTTTTAAACTCACTTAGACCTGTAATTGACGCAAACGAGGAAAAGTATCGTAAGGTAGCTCTTCTTGAAAGACTCATTGAGCCTGAAAGAATTCTTCGTTTCCGTGTTCCGTGGATTGATGACAATGGCCAGGTTCATGTTAACAGAGGCTATCGTGTTCAATTTAACTCTGCAATCGGTCCTTACAAGGGTGGTTTAAGACTTCACCCAAGCGTAAATCTCGGTATTGTAAAATTCCTTGGTTTTGAGCAAATCTTTAAAAATTCATTAACAGGTCTTCCTA
The DNA here is from genome assembly GCA_051881175.1 of Eubacterium sp. GTDB lineage: Bacteria > Bacillota > Clostridia > Oscillospirales > Acutalibacteraceae > Eubacterium_R. Next base: position 11,749 of record JBJEPI010000033.1, on the reverse strand, counting down.
TTGGCGGCGGTAAAGGCGGATCTGACTTTGACCCGAAGGGCAAAAGTGACAGAGAAATTATGATGTTCTGCCAAAGCTTTATGACAGAGCTTTGCAAGATTATCGGTGCTGACACTGACGTACCTGCAGGTGATATCGGTACTGGCGCAAGAGAAATCGGTTATATGTTCGGTCAGTACAAGAGAATTCAGGGCAGATATGAGGGTGTTCTTACAGGCAAGGGACTTTCATACGGCGGTTCACTTACAAGAACAGAGGCTACAGGCTACGGTCTTCTCTATCTTACCGACGAAATGCTCAGCGACCACGGCTATGATATTACAGACAAAACTGTTTGTGTTTCAGGTTCGGGTAATGTTGCTATCTATGCAGTTGAAAAGGCACAAATGCTTGGTGCAAAGGTTGTAACTGTTTCAGACTCAACAGGCTGGATTTACGATAAAGACGGTATTGATGTTGCCCTTCTTAAAGAGATTAAAGAGGTTAAGAGAGCAAGACTTACAGAGTATGCTGCGGCTCGTCCGTCAGCTGAATACCACGAGGGCAGAGGCGTATGGCAGATTAAGTGCGACATTGCTCTTCCCTGTGCTACTCAAAACGAGCTTCTTCTTGAAGACGCAGAGTTGCTTGTAAAGAACGGCTGTATCGCAGTTGCCGAGGGCGCTAACATGCCTACAACTCTTGAGGCTACAAAGTATCTTCAGGAGCATGGTGTTCTTTTTGCACCAGGTAAGGCTGCTAACGCAGGCGGCGTTGCTACATCAGCTTTGGAGATGAGTCAAAACAGCGAAAGAATCAGCTGGACATTTGAAAAGGTTGATAACAAGCTTAGAGACATTATGGTTAACATTTATCACAATATGGACAGTGCGGCTAAAAAGTACGGCGTTGCAGGCGACTATGTTGCAGGCGCTAATATCGCAGGCTTTGAAAAGGTTGCCGACGCTATGATGGCTCAGGGTATTGTATAATATTATAACCTACAATATACAAAAAGCACCAACCAATGGTTGGTGCTTTAATTTTTTTGAAAGTACTATTAGTACATTCCGCCTTGTGATGCGGCTGCCATAGCTGCTGCCTGGGCTGCATCGGCCGCAGGGTCTTTAATATCGGTAACAAGTGATTCTGTTGTAAGAACCATTGCCGCAACAGAAGCTGCATTTTGGAGAGCAGAACGTGTTACCTTTGCAGGATCAACGATACCTGCCTTAATCATATCAACATACTCGTTTGTAGCAAAATTCAGTCCGTAACCGTCTTCGCTGTTCTTGATTTTATCAACAATAACAGAGCCTTCAAGTCCTGCATTAGCCGCAATTTGGCGTACAGGCTCTTCAAGTGCCTTTAAAACGATTTTTACGCCGGTTTTGTAATCAGCATCATCTGTATCCAAAAGAGCTTCTACGGCAGGAATAGCGTTAATAAGAGCAACACCGCCGCCGGCAACGATACCCTCTTCAACAGCAGCCTTGGTTGCCGCAAGAGCATCCTCAATACGAAGCTTCTTTTCCTTCATTTCTGTTTCGGTAGCCGCGCCAACCTTAACAACTGCAACGCCGCCTGCCATTTTAGCAAGTCTTTCCTGAAGCTTTTCTCTGTCGAAATCAGAGGTTGAAGCATCAATTGCAGTTCTGATTTGACCTACGCGAGCCTTAATAGCGTCACTGTCGCCTGCGCCGTCAACGATAATTGTGTTTTCCTTTGTAACCTTAACCTGACGGGCAGTACCAAGCATAGCCATTGTTGTGTCCTTAAGCTCTAAGCCAAGGTCTGATGTGATAACCTGACCGCCTGTAAGAATTGCGATATCCTGAAGCATATCCTTTCTTCTGTCGCCAAAGCCGGGAGCCTTAACGCATACGCAGGTAAAGGTTCCGCGAAGCTTGTTAAGAAGAATTGTTTGAAGAGCCTCGCCCTCAACATCCTCGGCAATAATAACAAGCTTTTTGCCTGCCTTTAATACCGATTCGAGAAGAGGAAGAATATCCTGAACTGTGGTAATCTTTTTATCTGTAATAAGAAGCATAGCGTCGTCGATTACTGCTTCCATTTTATCGGTATCGGTTACCATATAAGGAGAGATATAGCCTCTGTCAAACTGCATACCCTCTACAACCTCGCAAACGGTATCGGCAGTTTTTGATTCCTCAATTGTGATAACGCCGTCGGCTGATACCTTTTCCATTGCCTCGGCAATGAGAGAGCCGATATATTCATCAGCGGCAGAAACTGTGGCAACACGAGCGATATCGTCGTTATCCTTAACTGCCTGTGAACGCTCCTTAACAGCGCTGACTGCGGCGGCTACTGCGCCCTCGATACCCTTTTTAACTGTCATTGGGTTTGCACCGGCGGCAACATTTTTCATACCCTCGCGAACAAGAGCCTGTGCAAGGAGAGTTGCTGTTGTTGTACCGTCGCCGGCATCGTCGTTGGTTTTTGATGAAACCTCTTTAACAAGCTGAGCGCCCATATTTTCAAAAGAATCCTCAAGCTCGATTTCCTTTGCAATTGTTACACCGTCGTTTGTAATAAGCGGTGCACCGTATTTTTTGTCAAGCACTACATTTCTGCCCTTTGGGCCAAGTGTAATCTTAACAGTGTCGGCAAGCTTATCAATACCTGCCTGAAGTGCCTTTCTGGCATCTTCGCCATAAATAATATCCTTTGCCATAATAAATCACCTCTAACTTACTCTACTACTGCGAGGATATCCTTTACCTCGCTGATTGTGTACTCAACACCGTCAAGCTTAACCTGTGTACCTGAGTACTTGCTGATAATTACTTTGTCGCCTACAGAAACAGTCATTGGATTTTCATCGGTACCGGGGCCGACAGCGATAACCTCTGACATTTCGGGCTTTTCCTGAGCAGAAGCCGCAAGGATAAGGCCTGACTGTGTTGTTTCCTCAGCTTCGACAGCCTTTAAAAGAACTCTGTCTGCAAGTGGTTTAATAGTCATTTATATCACCTCTAAAAAATATTTTCGCCAATTAGCACTCTGCTTGCCTGAGTGCTAATTACTATTTTAGCAATATTTTTCCATTTGTCAATAGCATTAACAAATAATTCATAAATTATGTTAATTATCCTGCATTTTTCAGCCACAAACAAAAATGAAGGGGACATTCTCCCCTTCATTTTATTAAAAATCATTACCGATTATCACTCTATTTCATAATCATCTGCATCTTCTGTGTTTTCGTAAGTGAGCTTTTCATACATCTTATCCTTAAACACCAAGTTTCCGTCCTTATCCCAAGAACAAACATAACTGTCATAATAAATATTATGTTCCTTGTCAAAATATACATAATAGCAATAGTCGTAGCTGTCGTAACGCCTTTCTTCAAAATCGCCAATATATAAACGATATACTGCATAGCCATCGGAATCTATCAAATATTGATTAGAATTCTCGTCTTTTTCTCCGTCCCTTGTATATACGGGAACATCCTCTCTCCATGAATCATCCTCATAGCTATAATAATCTTTGCGGCACAAATCCAACACGTCATATTCATTACCCATTTTATCATAGGTTACATATTTGAGCGGTCCTACCCGTTCAATCACAGTTTCCTCATACTCTTCTATATATTGAATTTTTTCGTACATACTGAGCGGAATAGCAGAAATAAACATACAAATAATTAATCCAAATGCCAGAGAAAGCGAAACAATTTGATGCTTTTTAGGCTTTTCTTTTTCCCCAAGCTTATAGTTTACAGCAAAATACAGGACAAAAGCTATTGTTCCGGCAATAAAGGACATAATCGCCCAATAAACAGGAATATCAAGCTTTCTGCGTTTGGCATTTATAAAAACAGTATAGGAATAGAGCACCCTTAACAAAAATATTGCTAATGCAATCAAGACATAGGTATATTCTAAAACATAGCTTGAATACATATATGAACTAAACATCTAAAAACACTCCATTCATCATCAAAATTTCAAAAACAATTAAGGATATATAATACACGGCAAATACAGTTATTGGAACAAATCTAAAGCGTTGATATCTACTTAACGACTTTGTTTTGCTTATTCCTTTTATTTCGGCATTAACAGATAATCCAAATCCTAACGACATTATCGCAGTAATAATTCCTGTAACAAGAGTTATGTCGTTAAACACGGTAATAAAAGTGTAAATTTTGTTATCGGTAAGAATCCCCAAAAGACCATTCAAAGTTTGAATAAAAGATTGATCATCATATAGTGAATAATCTTCAAATAATAAGTAAGATAAACGAACACGAAAATAGTATAAAAGACTTAACAACCCAAAGGCTATTAAATGATTATGATTTTTTGTTTTACTGCATAGCAAATATTCAATTGATACAAACAATAAGGTAAAGAACCCGGAACTTATATACGAAAAATCAATCACTATCGAAAGGACATAAGAAATAACAAATTTTCCCATACTCTCGCTTGCAAAAAACGCAACAGGTATTAAAATTGCATTTATTGCAATCATAATAAGGCAAATTAGGGACAGACGGTTGTATTTTCTGTTGTCATAAAGCAAATTCATTCTAAAGCCCAGCTGTACCGGGTCGCCCATATGTTCAACAGCCTTTTCTTCGGATTCATCGGCAGAATAGCCGGCTGAGCTATAATAATCTATTCTATCGTAAATGTGATCACTGATTTCCCTTTCCACAAAGGGTTTTTGGGTCTTATCAAGCATTTGAGATAAAACAGTTGATATATATTCCTCTTTTTTCATAAGCACCTCTACGCAAAATTAAGAACCTTTTTAACATCTGTTGAAAATGCCAGCCATTCCTGCTTTTGCTCCTGGTACTGAAGCAGGCCTTTTTTGGTAATGTGATAATACTTTCTTCTTCTGCCATCAACCTCTTTCCAATAGGACTCCAAAAGCTTTTCTTTTTCCAAGGCGTGAAGAATAGGATACAGAGTACCCTCGCTCATTTCAAAGGCATTTTCACTGCGGATTTCAAGCTCTCTTATTATCATATAGCCGTATAAATCTTTATTTTCCAATACACTTAAAACTAAAATGGTGGTACTTCCTTTGAGCAGTTCCTTTGAATATTTCATAATATTACCTCGCTATACAATGTATTATATATACATTGTAATACAAGGTATATCTTTTGTCAATAGGTAAAATAAAAATAGGGGCGAAACAGGTTCGCCCCCAAAGATATTATTTAAAATACATATAGTATTGGCATTTAATCATACCGTTATACAGCTTGCGGCGTTTGTCCGCCTTTCTGCCAAAGCATTTTTCAAACTCCTCGTCGGGAGAAATTATTCCGTAGCTCCAGCCATGCTTTGAAACAAATTTTTCGCCCATTACCTGATAAATTTTCTCCGCCGTTTTAATATCAAGCATACGCTCTCCGTAGGGCGGATTTGTAATAAGAGTGCCCCTTTCAGTGGTAGGATTAAAATTCTTTACATCAGCCAATTTTGTGCGAATGAATTTGTCAACCTTAATATTTTTTGCGTTTTTTAGGGTTAAATCAATTGCCTTTTGGTCAATATCACTGCCAAAGGCCACAAAGTCGGTGTCGGTTTTGATTAAATCACGGCAACGCTGACGCTCGCTAATCCATACGCTCTCAGGAACAAAGCCCCAACGGTCCACATCAAAATTACGATTAATTCCCGGGGCAATATTATTTGCAAGCAACGCGCCCTCAATTAATATTGTACCGCTGCCGCAGCAGGGATCGTACATTGTGTGGTAATGGCGTAATTTGGAAAGACTGCACATTGCCGCCGCCAGGGTTTCACGAATAGGTGCGTCGTTACCAACAGGACGGTAACCCCGTTTATGAAGTCCCTTGCCCGAGGTATCCAGCATAACGGTTACCTCATCCTTCATAATGGAAAAATGAATTTGATGTAAGGGGCCTGTTTCCTCAAACCACGGGATGTTGTAATCCTCCTTTAAGGATTCCACCACAGCCTTTTTAATTATCTTTTGGCAATCCGGAACGGAATGCAAAGCGGAATTAATGGAAAAGCCTTTAACGGGAAAGGTGTCTTTACTGCCGATAAATTCCGCCCAGGGCAAAGCCCTTACACCTTGAAAAAGCTCTTCAAAGGTTGTGGCGTAAAAACGGTCAAGTACAATAAGTATTCTTTCGCTGAAACGAGACCATATATTTGAACGGGCAAGAATGGTTTCGTCGCCTTCAAAGAAAACCCTGCCGTTTTCAGCGGTTACGTTTTCAGCGCCCATTGTTTTAAGTTCATCACTAACCAAACCTTCTATACCTAAAAGGCAGGTTGCAACCATTTGCATATTCATAACAGCACCCTAATAAAAAAGGCCGGTGCACAGACCGGCCCAAAATAAATTCTATTTACTTGAGGATATATCGTAATATACGGTTTCGCCCTCTTTAACATATCCTTTTTCTCTTGCCTTTTGCTCAATGTATTCATCCTTGCTGTCGGAATCAAGGATAGCCTTAATCTCTTCATTTTCCTGAAGCTGTTGTTCATAACGGGCATTATTGTCTGCCGCCTGAGCATTAAGGCGATGAATATCAACGCTATTGTTAAGAAGTGCGATTACGCAGTAAATCATAAGTGCTGAAAAAACAGCGCCCACAATATAATAAACAAGAGTTCTTTTTGAAACCTGTTTTTTTACATATTGCTTCATTTAAACACTCCTTACACAAGATATATTGCTATTATAATATATTCATTTACCAAAATGCAATAGCTTTTTTAAAGATTTTTTACTGATTTTTAATTTTTTTGAAAGATTTTTTACAGCTTTGTTAAGTTTTCCACCAAAAGAGTGGAAAACTTTATCCACCAATTTATGCAGTACCAAAGAATATAAAAAGCAACCGATAAAAACTGCTGCAAAAAATATACCCCTAAGCTCGCCGGAATTATAAGCAATCAGCGTAATATAAAATAAAAATCCAAATGCCGTCATCAGTAATAAATCGAAAATAAAATGTACTCGAAAAATATAGTACATAAGCTGGCACACATCATAAGCAAAGCCAAATATAATTCCAATAATAAAAAAAGCTAAAAACGCTTGGGTTATGACATCAACCTCCTAAACAGACCCTTTGTTTGGGGTGCGTCATTATATATAATCGCTGAAACTTTGCCATGAACAACAAGGCTTCCGTTTTCCAAGGCCAAGGAGTCTATATGAAGCTGAGAGCCTTTAATGATGACGCTTCCGTAATCACATTGTGCAATTATTTCCTCCTCATTAAAGGCAGTTACATCCTTTATTCCACCCATTTCAAGGTTTTCACGATTTTCCAAGCTTAGACTATGATTAAGTTTATCAAAGGCGTTATCCATAAAAAATCCCCCAATACAGCATTATGCTGTATTGGAGGAAAAAATAACTAAATTTTGCCTTTCAGGTTACTAACCAAGCCTTCTATTTCGCCCTTTAACGACTGTAAAACCTCGATATTTTTTTCAAGCTCTCGATTAGCCTCGGCAAGCTGAGATTCCAAATTTGAATTGATTATTTCTAAACGCTGACATTCAAATTCACTGTCGTTTAAAGCCGCTTTCAATCGGGCGTTTTCTTTTTTTAGCTGTTCAAGCTCCTTTGACCAAGGATTAATAGCCATAAAATCTCCTGATATAAATAATCTCTGTGGAATGTTATTTAAAATTTAGTTATCAATGTCAGTATCAATTTCCATAAATCTTGAACCAAGCCAATTTACTCTTATGGTATAAGAAGCTTCAAGCTCGTTTTGGGTAGTTTCTGCATCTTTACCGGCAAGAGCCTGCTGAGCGGTGTACTTCCAAACCGGCATATCGCCTGTGCTTTCAAAGTACATAATGTGATAACCAAACTCGGTCTTTACAATTGCAGTATCCCCTGCCTTGCGTGATGAATCAAAGCACCATGCATTAAAGGTTGGAACCATTTGGTTAGGTACGATATTTTCATATAATCCGCCGTCGTCACCGTTGCTGTCCTCGGTATTCTCCTTAGCAAGCTCACCGAATGACTCTGCAGTAGCGTCGCCGTCCTTCCACTGCTGAAGAATATCCTGTGCCTTTGTTAATGCATCAGCCCATTGCTCCTCAGTAGCATCGGTGGCAGAAGCCTCCTCGTCTTCAAGCTCAGGCTTAATAAGAATGTGACGAACATTTACTGTTTTAGTTTCGGGGAGATGAGAACCCTGAATTACATAAACAACACTTGTTGATTGTTGAATAATGTCGCCTGCCTTAGCTTCAAAAATCTTTTCAATGCCGGAATAGGTTTCCTCTTCATCCTCCGAATGCTCCTCGCCCTCTTCATGCTCGTGAGCATCTGCAGTTGTGATAGCGTAGGAAAGACCTTGAAGGGTTGGCTTTGTAATGTCCTTATAGGTTGACTCAGCCTCGTCCTTATAAGCCTCTTTATCCCAATCATCGGTCGAATACTTTGAAGCAAGACTTGCAAAATTTGAACCGTCTTCCTTAAGCTTGGAAGCAAATTCCTTGGCCTTATCCTCGCCTGAACATTCAAAAATCTTAATGTCTACAGCAATAAGATCGTCTAAATTTTCTTCTTTGTAGGTGTTATATTCATCGTCGGTGTATTCCTTGGAACTTAACTCCTTGCTATATTGCTCTTGATAGTCTTCAGCGATATAAGCAATCTTGGATTCTCTTCTAAATACCTCTTCGTTAACACCCTTGCCCATTGCAAGCTTAAGATAGCCGTCAAGGGCATAGCCGTAATTTGCGGCAGTATCGGAATACTCCTTAAGTGTATCATCGATATCAGCCAAATCCTCCTCTGATACAGCAGGCTCGGTTCCGCCGTTAGCCTTTACAGCCTCATAATAGTAGGTGTAGGTTGTCTTAATAGAATCAAGTGTAGACTGCTGAAGATACTCGGAATAAGTAACGGTTTTGCCGTCATCATTAGTGGTGGTTTGCTTTGAAAGGGGTTTTTCAAAATCAACATCTAAATGGAGAGACGCAAGAGTTTCTTCATCAAGACCGTATTGCTCGTACTGAGATTTTTGATTTTGAAGCTGTTGATAGGTTAGTGCAAAATAGTAGTTGTATGTGCTAACCTTTACAGGATGCTTTTCGCCCTGACCGTCAACAACATAGGCTGCTGCAAGTGTGCTTTGAGGTACGCCGAAATAACTGAGCAAGCCTTTCTTTGCAACACCAAAAGAAACATAGGCGCAAAGCAGTGCGATAATAACGATAACTGCTACAACTGCCTTAATTGCGTTTTTGGTTTTACGAGCCAAAGGAACAGTCATTCCGTCCCTGCTGTTTGCAATACCCTCATACTGTGCAATAAGGTCGTCACGCTGTTTACGAAGCTTATTTTTTGCTTTTTGATCGGATTCCTTGGAAATTTTGTCCTTCAAGGAATCAATAGCTTCTTCAAGCTCGGTAGCTTTAGCAACTGCCTTTTCAAATTTCTTTCTTTGAGCAGGAGTTAATTCGTCCTCTTCCTCAAGCTCTTCCTCGAGAACAATTTCTTCTTCAAGAAGCTCTGTGTCTTTTTCTTTTTTTGCCATTTTTATTCATCCTTTATAATAATGGTTTTTATTCTGTAATATTCTACACTATATCGCAAAATATTACAAGTGTTTTTTTCAAACGAAAAACAAAATTAATCTGTGAGATTAATAATTCATATTATCGCTGTCGTCATCGTAAGCACTGCCCTGTGAAGCGGAATCGTTACTTTCGCTTGATGTGGGAACGGCAACGGTAGTATTTTTCATACCGGATTTATGACGAACAACAGTTGCATTATCAACGGTACTGTCGATTATTTCCTGACATTTATCAACGATAACAGCCTGTGAGCATTTATACAGATACTGCTGTGTATTCTCGATAAAGAACATAAGGTGGTATCCATACTGTGTTTTAACTATATCAACATCGCCGTATCTTCTTGATGAATCCGTTGCCCAGTTTTCAAATTCTTCAACCATTTCGCCAAGGCCTGTTCCGCCGTAGTATCCGCCGAAGTTGCCCTGACCTCCGCTTGATATACTGTAAGTATCGGTAGAATTTCTTTCTGCCAAGCAAGCAAAGGAATACTCGGTTTTGTCGCCTGCGTTATATTCCTTGAGAAGCGTTTCAGCCTGATTCTTTGCCGATTGCCAAGCGGCATCGGAATATACGGTATTACCCTCTTCATCGGTTGTTGACTCGTCGTCATCCTCAGGAGTAATCAAAATGTGACGTACTGAATATACAGGCTCGTCAAGAAGCTTTGACTCCCCTGTTTTTAAAACAACATAGACAATCGACTTATCACTGTCTACAACAGTGGTCATATCTCCGGCCTTAACATCTTCGCTGAACAGCCAATCAAGGCCTTCTTCGGTAAAGCTTGTATCGTCGGCAGTGAGAGAAGCCTCGCTGAAATTATCAGTAATCTCTTCAACGGCCTCCTCCTCGGTTTTGTCATAATAATCCATATATTCGTTAACCAAGTCAACACAGGCGGTGGAAATAAGTGACTTTAGCTTAGCTTTTTTCTCGTCCACTGTTTTTTCCTTTGAAATTTCAGCTATATACTTTTCGGCGTCCTTCTTAACTGCGTCAAGGGATTTAGCATCGCTTTCTTCATTGTCCTCAGCGGCATATTCAAGCATTAAGTATGCAAAGGACTGTGCTTCGCATTCATTTTTATGTTGGCTGTAATAAGTGCTTACCTCGTCGTTTGTGGCTTTTGTTTCAACAACGCATTGATAATAAAAATCACGGGCCAAATAGCTTTGATAGAGCATTTTTGCAATTGTGGCATAGCTGCAATAATCACCGTAGGTTTTGGCTATATAGGAGTCCACATCCTCGCCGTATCCGGATTCCTTTGCAGAGGAAATCATGCTTTCAAGATTTGCCTGAATTTCTTCCTTATCATAATTTGAAAGAGTGATTCCGGCTTCCTTGGCTTTGTTGTAGAGCGACACCACATATTTGATTTGATAAATAGTATCATCCTCAAACTTTTGCTTCCATGTTATCTTCTTGCCGTCATCGTCTGTGGTGGTCTGCTTTGAATAGTCAGTGGTTGTATCAATGCCGTAATATTCCGCAGATTGAGTATAATCACCAACAATGCTGTTGTAATAGAAATTATACATACCGATTGAAATATCAATTCCGTCAACGGTTAAAGCAACGTTACCGGGAGTTAGCTTTTCTGCATTTTTCCACTCTTCAACTCCCATGGCAGCTGCATCGGTGGCGGTAATTTTTGTAACAGCGGGAGTGGTATAATATCTAATTCCCAAAAATACACAAACCCCTGTTACAATAACCAACAAAATCGCAGCTATCAGGAACTTTGTGATATTAGTGCTGTCGCGTTTCTTTGATGAAGCGGACATTGACTTGGTATTGTACTTTTCCTTTGATTTGTTATGTTCAAAATCCTCTTTGGTGCTTTGCTTTTTGGCAGGAATTTGAATTTCATACTCATTATTTTCTATAAGTGTGTCCTCAAGGGTAGGTGCCGAAGCCTCAAATTCCCAGTTGTCATTATTCTCAAAGCCAACCTTAGATGATTTGCTGTCTGAAGCATTTTTATCATTTAGGTTATTTAAGTCGTCTTTCATAATAACGCTCCTTACGAATATTTATATATAGAATATACTTAGCAATTATACTATAAAATATAAGATATTGCAACAGTGAAAGGCCTCTAAAATGATGAATAAATTATAAAACTTTGATAAATTTTTACACTTATTACAATATTTTAAAATCTAAAT
>JBJEPI010000032.1:0-14786 GCA_051881175.1 Eubacterium sp. | reverse complement strand
ATCGCTTTTTCTATATCTTTTTCTTTTTTGGTGTCACATCTATTGTAACGCTACAGACATATTAGTATGTTGAAAAATTACATCTTGAATTTGATATACATATTTGATATAATCTTTATTTACAATGATGAATGAAAGGGGTTGAAATCATGCCTATCAGAATTGACAATGAATTACCTGCAAAACAGAACCTTGAAATTGAGAATATATTTGTGATGAGCAATATGCGTGCTGATACGCAGGATGTTAGACCGCTGAGAATTATCATATTAAATCTAATGCCTACTAAAGAAGAAACTGAAACACAGCTGCTGAGATTATTAAGTAATACTCCCCTGCAGGTTGATGTTGAATTTTTACAGGTTGCAACTCACAAGGCAAAAAATGTATCAAAAAGCCATTTAGATAAATTCTATTACACATTTAATGAAATAAAAGACAACCGATATGACGGAATGATTATCACCGGTGCTCCTGTTGAGCATTTGGAATTTGAACAGGTTGATTACTGGGAAGAGCTTTGTGAAATTATGGAATGGAGCAAAAAGAATGTTTACTCCACCTACTATATATGCTGGGCGGCTCAAGCCGGACTGTATTACCATTATGGGATACAAAAGCACCCTCTTAACAAAAAGATGTTTGGCATTTTTCCTCACAGAAGCTTAGATGACACTCATCCGTTAATGAGGGGCCTTGACGATGTTTACTATGTTCCTCACTCAAGGCACACGACGGTTAAGCGACAGGATATTGCACAGGTTAAGGATTTGCAAATATTATCATACAGTGATATTTCAGGGGTTCACATTGTTGCAGATATGGATTGCAGAAAGTTTTTTGTAACCGGTCACAGCGAATATGACAGGGATACGTTGGCAAAGGAATATTACAGAGACAAGGGCAAGGGCTTGGAAATAGATTTGCCTTTTAACTATTTTCCGAATGATGATGAAAATCTTGTTCCAAATATGATTTGGAGAGGAACTGCTAATCTCCTTATGAACAACTGGCTGAATTATTTTGTATATCAAAAAACGCCATACGATTTAAGCACATTATAAAAATAAACCTTGGATTAATCCAAGGTTTTATTTTTTACTATTTTATCAGCACAACGGCATGAGCGGAAATTCCCTCTTCCCTTCCGGTAAAGCCAAGGTGCTCCTCAGTGGTTGCTTTAACGCTGACAGAGTTTATGTCTATTGCGCATGCATCGGCAATATTTTGTCGCATATCATTGATATACGGCTTCATTTTCGGCTTTTGCGCTATTAGGGTTGAATCAATATTTTCTATTTGATATCCGCTATCATTAATTCGTTTTACAACAGCCTCCAAAAGCTTTAGGGAATCAGCGCCCTTCCACTGCTCATCAGTGTCCGGGAACATTCCGCCAATGTCCCCCATTGCACAAGCGCCAAGCAAGGCATCGGCAATTGCATGAAGAAGAACATCAGCGTCACTGTGACCTAAAAGGCCAACAGAATGAGGTATTTCAACTCCGCCGATAATCAATTTTCTTCCCTCAACCAGCTTGTGAACGTCGTAACCGTGACCAATTCTCATAATTTAACCTCTGTTTCTTTTAACTAAAATATTTTCAGCAAGGGCTATATCATCAGGCGTGGTAATTTTTATATTGTCATAGCTACCAACAACCATTTTAACCATTCCGCCGTTATACTCGATAAGCTGACAATCATCGGTGAAATCCTTTTTATCCTTTTCCGCCCTTTCAAGAGCCTCTTTATACATATCAAGCTTAAACACCTGTGGTGTTTGGACGGCAAAAAGCGTTGATCTGTCAGGGGTATCAACCACAAAATTATTGTCATCAATAACCTTAATTGTATCCTTAACAGGCACACCAAGGGCGGCGGCATCGTATTCTAAAGCCGCACGAATTGTGTTGGCGATATCATCGTTCTTAACAAAAGGTCTTGCACCGTCGTGAATAATTACAAGCTCCGCGTCTTCGATGGTTTCAACAGCGTTTTTTACGCTTTGCTGACGGGTATCACCGCCAATAACAAATGTAATTCTTTCATCTGTCAAAAGCTTGGAAAACTCATCAAGCTCCTGTTCACGGGCTGTAACAATGATTTCATCCACATCGGGAATATCCAAAAAAGCATTAACGCTTCGCTGAATTACGGTAGAACCCATTATATCAAGCAGCATTTTATTTTTTTCACTTTTCATTCTGGTTCCGCTGCCGGCACCGAGAATAATTGCAACATTACTCAACCTCTTGCACCTCGCTAAGCTCCTGTTCATTTGGAGTAACATATTCAGTGTTATAATCCACATAAATAACCATACCCGGCTTTGCACCGTTTGGCTTGTGAACATTTTTGACTATTGTATAATCAACTGCGACATTAGATGATGCATAGGCTTTGGAATTTGCCGCCGCAAGCATTGCCGCCTGTCGTATAACCTTATCCGTAAAAGGCTTTCCCTTTATGGCTTCAACTATTACATGACTGCCCGCTGAGTCCTTAACGTGAAACCATAAATCATAATTCTTGGCGGTTTTTAATGTCAGTTGGTCATTTTGAACATTATTTCTTCCAACAAAAATAGTAAATCCGTCTGTTGATAAATACTTTCTTGGAGGAAGCTTCTTTTGATTTTTTGATTTATAGATACTCTTTGAAAGAAATCCTGCGTCATACAGTTCAGTTTTAATTTGAGTTATTTCGTTATCGGTTTCCGCTCTTGAAAGGGCGTCTAAAACGGTATCAAGATATTTTGCCTCGTCATCGGCGTCCTTAATAAACGCGTGAAGCTTTGATTCGGCAACCTGTTTTTTACGATATTCCTTATAGTACTTTTGAGCATTTTGAACAGGTGTCAACGTAGGATCGGCAGGAATTCTAACAGGTTGATTGTTGTTATAAAAATCCTCTAAATCATAGAACAAAGCACCCTTTTCAAGCCTGTGAAGATTGGCGTTAATCAAATCACCGTAAATTCTAAGCTGTTCCTTACCCTTACATTCATCAAGCTCACGCTGACGGTTAAGGGATTTTCTTACGGCACGCTCCTGTAAGGTTGTTAAATGGCGGAACAAATCATTACTGCGTTGTTTTATTCTGTCAATTCTAACCTGCTCATAGTAGAAGTAATCTATCAGCTCGGAAAAGGTATCAAAACCTTTAAGCTGTGCCAAGCTACCATACTGCTTTGGTTCAAAATAAGTAAAATCCTTTGGCCTGTCAACTATCACGATTGTAGGTTTAGGATTTAAAATATGACTTTTGAGTTCATTTAAGCTCATACCGTTTTCAATTTCGCGGGCAACTATTGGTGAAACGCCCTGCAAAACCTGAGAAACGGCCTTGGATTTTTTAATACTCAATGAAGAGACTTGATGCTCTATATCGCTGATTGAATCAGTCAAAATGTTCATTTTATTTTGGGCAGGCGGAAGCGTATATTCCAAGCCGGGCAGAATTTCACGAACTGATGATTTCATTGCGTCAATTCGTTTAACACATTCAACAATTCTGCCTCTTTCATCAACAAGTATAATATTGCTGTATCTGCCCATAATCTCGATAATCAATCTAAATACCACAGGGTCACCAAGCTCGTTTTTTGCGTCAAAAACCAGGGTTAAGATTCGCTCAAAGCCATCCTGCTGAATATCAACAAGCTTTGCGCCGCCAAGGCACTTTCTTAAAAGCATTGTAAGCATTGGCGGTTTTTTAGGATTTTCGATATTTTGATTTGTAATTTGAATTCGCGGACAATCGGCCTTTGCAGACAGCAAAAGCTTTTGCATGCCGTCATAGGTGCGAAAGGTAAACAGAATTTCCTCCCTTGACGGCTGATGAATTTTATCAACGCGAAAGCCTATAAGCTTTTCCTTTATTTCATTTTTCAGCAAATATAAAAATATACCGTCAAGTGCCATTATAAAGTCCTTTTTCTAAATTGATAATATTGGATTTTTTCTTGGAGCGATTATAAATTCAACATCTGTAAATATCGCTTCAAGCTTTTCTTTTAACATTAAAAAAGGAATGTTTTCCGTTTCAAAGTGACCGGCGGAAATAACGGGATACCCAATCTCAAAGGAGTCCAGCATTTCGTGATATTTAAGTTCTCCTGTAACAAAGCAATCGCTGATTTCCCTTGCCTGCTGAATGTATTCGCCGCATGAGCCGCCTCCAACTGCAACCCTTTTTATCATTTTATCCGTGTCAGTATACCTAATGCCGGCACAGTCAAGCTTATCTGCCACAAATTCGGCAAAATCATCAACACTCATTTCAGCGTCCAGCTCACCTACAGCAACGCAGGTTTCATCAACAAATTCAACATTTTTAAGTTCAAGCAGCTTTGCTAAATTTGAATTAATTCCACACTCTGCCTTGTCAAAATTGGTATGGGCGCAAATATAGGCAATATCGCCGGCGGCAAGCTTGTATGCCGGAGTGCCTGCAATAATATTTTTTAAGCCGCTGAAAATTAAAGGATGATGGGTGAAAACCAAATCCGCCTTAACATCTATGGCAAAATCGCATACATCTTTTGTTGCGTCAAGGGCCATAACAACGCGGTTAACGGGTTGCCTGAAATCACCGATAAGATGTCCTGAATTATCCCATTCCTCCTGAGTATCATAAGGTGCAATGGAATTTATATAATCGTAAATATTTTTAACTGTTGTCATAGCTTCTCCTTTATTGCATTAATAACATCAAAATAATCCCCGCCGCCCTTTTGCTTATTTTCAAGATAATTCAAAAGGTGGGTGAAATATTTTGTATCACTAAAATCCTTTATATTTCCAAGGTAATAATCTACGGTTGATTTTTCTGTTATATTTCCGCTGTAAACAGCGTCGAAAACATTGTAATGGTGCTTTCCGTCGCATACTATAATATCGTTAACAATATCAAAGCCATTGTCGTAAAGCCACTTTCTTGCAACCTCGGGGTGAGTCATGGGGTTAAGTATTAAGTGCTTTTTATGGGCATAGGGGCAGGCAGAAAGAATATCTGCAATAAGCTCGCCGCCCATACCGGCAATTAAAATATCATCTATTTCGCTTTCGCTAATTTTCTCAAGTCCGTTTGAAAGCACACACTTAATTTTTTCGTTTAGTCCGCATTCATTAACAAGAGCAATGCAGGAATTAAGGGGGCCTGTATTTATATCACAGGCAACTGCCGAAATAATAATTCCCTGCTCCAGCAAATAAACCGGAACATATCCATGGTCTGTACCCACATCGCAAAGGCGACTGCCCCTTGTAACCATTGCGGCGGCCGCGGATAATCTGTTAGATAGCTTTATCATAATACTCCCTAAAAAATTAATACATTTATTATATAATAAATAATTATAGTTTGCAAGTTAGGTAATAATATGTTAATATATTCTAAACTTAGGGTAAGTAAAGCGAGTGATTATATGACAGATAAAGAGAAAGATATTAGTAAAATGTCCGAAAATGAAATTGATCCAAGACTGCGTTTTGACGCTTTCATGGCAGGAGTAAAGGACGGAGGCTTGCGTTCTGTCAGTTCAATTAATGTTTTGGTTTGTTATATTGTAGCAAACCTTGACGGCAAGGTCACCGATGAGGTAATTGTTGAAGCAATGGACGAGGGCATGATTGCAAATCATTTTGAAGTTGCCGACGCAATATCAAAGCTGGTAAAAAGCAATACTGTAATAAAGGATGAAAACGGCGTTTTATCCCTTAACGAAAAGGATAAGTCGTTAATCGAATTAATTGAAAAGGATTTGCCCCTAACTGTTAGAGAACGCAGTATTAAGCTTTGCCAAAAAATCATTGCCAAGGAGACCTATAAAAGAGAAAATAAGGTTGAAATTACAGAAGAAAAAAACGGTTATACGGTTAAGCTTCACATCAGCGATAACGATATTGACTACATGGAATTAAAGCTTTTTGCCGCTTCAAAGGACCAGGCAGAATTAATTAAAGATAAATTTATCACAAATCCCGTTTCGGTATACAATAATTTAATATCATCAATATTTGAAAACTAAACAATGAAAAAAGGCATCAATTTGATGCCTTTTCTTTTTGCATTAATTCAACAATTTGGCTTAAATCGCTTACTGAATGGGGCAGTCTGCCCTGCCTGTCCATACGAATAAAATAGCAATTAGCCTGCCGTGCAGTTTCTAAATCCTTGTCTTCGTCACCGATAAATAATATTTCATCATAACATAAATTATATTTTGACCTCAGATAATCAATGCCGTAGGGATTGGGCTTTCTAAATCCGCAGGAGCATGAAGAAATATAATCATCAAAAAGAGGCAGCAATTCGGCAATTCCCCTTTTGAAATATTCATCGGGCATTCCGCTGGGCACATCGGTTAGTGCCGCTAAAATACAGCCGCATTCCTTTAATGCCTTCAGTGATGAAACACTGTCTTCATAAATTCTTGTTTTTAATTTAAAGGACTCGAAAAAAAGTTCTATTGCCCTATCCAAATCACTTATATTCCAACCATGGAAGGCTCTGCCGAAAACAAACTCGGGTTCAAAGTCAATTTCTCTGGGGTTAATTCTCGGGTTAAACATTTTCATTACAAAGGCGGCATCACTAATTTGCTTCTCGTCAGCGTTACAACATAGCTTTTCGTTAACATATCTAAAGGCCGTTTCGTAGTAATCAACCCAAGACAGGGGCATATTTTCGTATTCAAAAAGAGTACAACCTAAATCAAAAACAATTAATTCAATAGCCATAAGTCACCATAAAACAAAGGCAGTTCATAGAACTGCCTTATGTATTAAAAATTATTCTGCGTCAGCCTCTGTTTCGGCAACAGCCTCAACCTCTGCCTCTGCCTCTGCCTCTGCTGCTTCCTCAACAGGTTCAGCATCTGCAAGTGCAGGAATTGTTTCCTCCGGCTTCTCAAGAAGCTCCTTCATTGAAAGAGAAACTCTCTTCTTATCGAAATCGATTTCAATAATCTTAGCCTTTACAATATCGCCAACCTTAAGAACATCCTGCGGAGCCTTAATTCTATCCCATGAGATTTGGCTAATGTGAATAAGACCGTCAACTGTTGGAAGAATGTTTGCAAATGCACCGAATGTTGCAAAGCTGACAATTCTTGCATCAACAACGGAACCTACAGGATAATCTCTCTTGAGTACCTCCCAAGGGCTGTCCTCAATGTTCTTAAAGCCAAGGCTAATCTTTCTTGTTTCTTCGTCAAGAGATTTAATTGTAACATCAACAGTATCGCCAACGTTTACAACCTCTGACGGATGCTTAATTCTTGTCCAGGAAAGCTCTGAAATATGAATCATACCGTCAATACCGCCAAGGTCAACAAATGCACCGTATGATGTAAGTGACTTAACTGTTCCGGTAATCTTTTGGCCCTCTTCAAGCTTTGACCAAGCCTCTTCCTGTTGAGCCTTTCTCTCAGCGTCGGCAACAACCTTAATTGAGCCGACAGCTCTTCTTCTGTGGTTATCAATATCGATAATCTTAAACTTAACAGTTGCACCCTTAAGAACATCAAGCTCTTGATTTCTGGGAACACCTGTAAGTGATGCAGGAACAAATACTCTTGTTCCCTTTGTTGAAACAAGAACACCGCCACGGATAACCTGCGTTACAACGCCTTCAAGAATTTCTTCGCTCTCTTTTGCGGCAACAAGGTCGTCCCAGCCTCTTTGAGCGTCAAACAAACGCTTTGAAAGCTTAAGAACGCCGTCTTGGTCGTCAGTTTTCATAATAACAAGGTCGATTTCGTCGCCAACTGCAACTACTTCCTCACACTTGCTGATTGGCTCAGTTGTAAGGTCTTCAAAAGCAACAACACCTGTTTGCTTTCTGCCGGGAACATCAACATAAACCTCTGTAGGTGTAATTCTAACAACTGTTCCCTTTACTACCTTGCTGTTTTCGTTTTCTTTGATTGATGCTTCGAACATCTCAGCGAAGGATGCCTCACCATCAGCAGATGCTTTGACAGCAGGCTTAGCAGCCTTATCAGCGTTATCTGCTGTCTCCACAACTTCTTCAGTTACGGCTGAAGTTGTTTCAACTTCCTTTTCTTTAATTTCTTCGGACATGGATTTGAGTACCTCCTTGATAATTACCGAGGGTGTCGAAGCCCCGGCTGTAACTCCAATACAGTCATACGGCGTAAGGTCAAGCTCTTTAAGCTCTGCTGCTGTTTCAATAAGAAACGCAGGACAACCGGCAGAACTAACATCTCGCAGCTTGCAGGTATTGGAAGAATGGCGACCACCAATGACAATCATGGCATCCGCTTTACCTGAAAGCTGGGCTGCTTCATTCTGTCTTTCTGATGTCGCATTACATATTGTATCAAAAATTTTACAATTTGTACATACCTTTTTTATTATTTTCTCGCATTTTTTCCATTCTTTTTGCGAAAAAGTGGTTTGAGACACGCAAATCAGTTGGCTTTTTTCGTCAAAATGCTGTTCAAGTATGATTTTATTCAACTCTTCTTCGTTTTTAAACACAAAGGATTTACCGTTACAATATGAACGAATTCCCTTAACCTCAGGGTGCGAAATATCTCCGGCAATCAAAACAGAAACCGAACTGTCATACTTTTTAACGATATTGTGTATTTTTTTTACAAAGGGACAAGTGGCATCAACATAATCAATGCCACTGTTTTCTATTTTTTCAATTATTTCTTTTTCTACGCCGTGAGTGCGCACAACAATTTTGTACCCCTCGGGGCATTGCTCAGGCTCGTCAATTATCAAAACGCCCTTACCTTTTAAATCATCCACCAATTGTGCATTGTGAATAATAGGCCCAAGAGTACAAACCTTTTCCTTATTATCAACTAACTTATAAACAAGATTAACAGCTCTATCAACACCAAAGCAGAAGCCCGCAGTGTTTGCCAAAACTATTTCTCTCATTTTACCTCAGCCTCCCAAAGGGCAGTAATTCTATCCATAACTAAATTTGCGGCATTTTTAATATCGCTTGGACCGAAGCTTTCATTATCAAAGCCCATCTCCTGCGGTGTGATAAGCTTTCCGTAGGATACTGTAAGCTTTTTGCCTGCCTTAATCGGGCCGTCACAGCAAATAGCCACAGGTAATACCGAGGCATTGGTTGCCTTTGCTATTACAGCAACTCCGGCCTTTGCTTTTTGTGGAACGCCGTTTTTGTCCTTAATTCGTTTTCCCTCAGGACAAATCGCCATAACATGCCCCTCTTCAATTATCTTTTCACCGTAATCGATAGCCGAGGTATCGCCCTTTCCGCGTTTTACGGGAAAGCCGTACATGTGAGTAATAAACCAAGCCACTATTGGATTTTTAAATAATTCTGCCTTTGCCATAAAATGAAGGGCAGGCACCTGCTTGGGCATTGCAACAAACACAGGATCAAGAGCGCAGGTATGATTAATTGCAACTATGTAACGGGTTCCTTGAGCCGGTATGTTATCCAGCCCTTTAAACTCCATTTTATAAACGATTTTTACCAAAGGTCTGCAAACAACCTTAATAAAATTGTAAAGTCTGTAATGCTTAACCTGTGAATAATCGAACTCTTTCATCAAATATTCTCCTTAATAATATTAACAACCAAATCAACAGACTCCTGTAATTCAAGCTGTGAGGTGTCTGCCATAATTGATTCCTTAGACGGCTTTAAAGGCGCTATTTTACGATTGGAATCTTGATAATCACGTTGTTTAACATCTGCTAATACGTCCTCGTATTTAACATCCTCGCCCTTTTCAATAAGCTCCTTATATCTTCTTTGCGCCCTGCATTCAGGTGATGCAAAAAGAAAGATTTTTACCTGTGCGTCGGGTAAAACCACAGTGGCAATATCCCTGCCGTCCATAATGACATTGTTTTCCCTGGCAATGCTTCTTTGAAGCTCAAGCAAAAAAGCTCTAACCTGTTCAATTGCAGACACCCTGCTGGCGCCCATTGAAATTTCAGGAGTCCTTATTAAAGGTGATACATCCTCGCCGTTTAGGTAAACAACCTGAACGCCGTTTTCGTAGCGAAGCTCTACTTTGGTATCATCAAGCATTTTGATTATTCCGTTATCATCATCAATAACCCCGTGTCTTATAGCATTTAATGCTATGGAGCGATAAAGGGCACCTGTATCAACATAGATATAGCCAAGCTTCTTTGCGGCCGCCTTGGCTACTGTACTTTTACCGGCGCCTGCCGGTCCGTCAATTGCTACATTAATCATAAAAATACCTCAAATTACATATTTTGTCCGCACAAATAACCGGTAGAAAAGGCAATTTGCAAATTAAATCCGCCGGTATAGGCATCAACATCAATAACCTCGCCGGCAAAAAACAAATTATCAACAAGCTTTGATTGCATTGTTTTGGGATTTATTTCTTTTACACTCACTCCGCCAGATGTTATTATTGCTTCCTCAATGGGCCTGAAATCACTTACGTTAACAGTGAGTCCTTTAATAAGCTTGACCAAATTAAGCCTCTGCTCCCTTGAAATTTGGTTGCACTTAGTTGAT
The DNA here is from genome assembly GCA_051881175.1 of Eubacterium sp. Taxonomy (GTDB): domain Bacteria; phylum Bacillota; class Clostridia; order Oscillospirales; family Acutalibacteraceae; genus Eubacterium_R. The sequence goes on along the minus strand of JBJEPI010000032.1, from coordinate 4,263 downwards.
GGCTCAATGCCGCTAAGCTTAACAATAACAGGTATCAGCTTGTTTGGCAATAATGCAGACAGAGAATTAATGAAATTTTTATTATTATTCGCAGAAAAGTCCCTCTGTATTCTTTTATCCAAGGTCTTATTATCAAGGGCAGGCTTTAAATCAATGGAAATTTTATAGCCGTGACTTTTTGGATTTTTAAGATGTGCAGAGGCAGATAAAATAACCGGTCCGCTGACACCGTAATGGGTGAACAGCATTTCACCGAAATCGGTATATATACATTTTTCACCGTCAAAAACACTAATTGAAATATTTTTCAGCGACAATCCCTGAAGAGAAGGCACAAAGTTATTACTGCATACCAAGGAAACCAGTGAGGGCTTCAATTCAGTAACAGTATGGCCGACACTTTGAGCCAGCACATAACCGTCGCCGGTTGAGCCGGTAGCAGGATAGCTTTTACCGCCTGTGCATATTGCAACGCTGTCACATTCAAGCCTCGTGCCGTTTTCAAGCACTACTGCATTAATGTGATTATTTTCAAATTCAAAGGATTTGGCCGTTCCGTGAATTATTTTTGCCCCTGAATTTTCAGCGTTTTTAACTAACGCATCAACAACATCAACAGCCTTGTCAGACACAGGGAAAACTCTGTTTCCCCGTTCAATTTTTGTGGGCACGCCCATATTCTCAATAAGATCAATGGTATCATATGGCATAAAGGCCGAAAATGCGGAATACAAAAATCTTGGATTTGTGGGAACATTCGAAATAAGCTCCTCTAAATCAAAGCAGGCATTTGTAATATTGCATCTCCCCTTGCCTGTTATCATAACCTTACGGGCAGGACGAGGCATTTTTTCAATTATTGTTACGTCGTTGCCGAGCCTTGCGCTTTCTGCGCCTGCCATAAGGCCTGCCGCACCGGCACCGATTACAACTACTTTTCTTTTATCCATAGTTAGTTATTATAAGTTATAAATCTTCCTCTGTCAATTGTGATAAAAGCTCTGAAAGCTGTTCCCACTCCTCATACAAAGCATCGCGCTGATTTGTTTTTTTCTCAAGATTCGCAGTAAGCTCAATTAATCGGTCATAATCAGCGACAGTCAGTTCTTCATTGATTTCATCAAGCTCAAGCTCAACAGCTTCAATTTCGCTTTCACATTTTGAAATGCGCGTTTTTGCTTTTCGAAGTTGTGACTGCCTTTCCTTTTTCAGCTTGTAATCATTAACCTTTTTAGGCTTTTCCTCCAACTGCTTGGTATCAGGCTGAGTAAAGCTGTTCTTTTTCTCAATATACTCATCATAATTGCCGAGATACTCATTAACTCCGTCGGGAGTCAGTTCTATAATTCTGCCTGCAAGCTTATTAATGAAATATCTGTCGTGAGAAACTATGAGCATTGTACCCTCATAATCAAGCAAGGTGTTTTCCAATTCTTCACGGGAAAAGGCGTCCAAATGATTTGTAGGCTCGTCCAAAAGCAAAAAATTGAATTTACCGAGCATTAGCTTTAAAAGGGCTACTCTAGCTCGCTCACCTCCGGAGCAGGCGTCTAATTTTTTATACACGTCGTCGCCCTTGAAAAGAAATGCGGCCAAAGCGGAACGAACAGATGTTTCCGTCATGGAAGGAAAGCTTGACCAAACCTCCTCCAAAGCGGTTTTAGTTAAATCAAGCTTGGATTGAACCTGGTCAAAATATCCCGTTTGAACCATAGTGCCGAATTTGAAATAGCCGTCATCGGCACTGTAATCCCTCATAAGGATTTTAAGCAGGGTTGTTTTGCCGCAACCGTTGTCGCCAAGCAAAAACACCTTTTCGTTTCGTCTTATGTTAAAGGTAACATTTTTGAAAATGCTTTTATTTCCAAAGCTTTTGGCAAGCTCGCTAACATTTAAAACTTCCTCACCGCTGATACATTTGGGGGTAAAATCAAAGCGTATTCTTGTAACCTTACTGTCAGGCACAACAAGCTGGGCTTTAATCCTTTCAATTACCTTTTCCTTGCTTTCGGCAGTTTTAATATTCTTTTCTCTGTTCCATCTACGCTGTTGCTCGATAATCCCCTCTAATCGGGCAATCTCCTTCATATCGTTTTGGTACTTTTCCTCAATAGCCTTTTGTTCAGCCTGTTTTTTTACGATGAACTGAGAATAATTACCAATGTAGCATCGTGATTTTTTATTTTCAATCTCAATGGTTTTATTAGTTATTTTATCAAGAAAATACCTGTCGTGGCTGATGATGAGACAGGCGCCGTTAAAATCCTTTAAAAAGCTTTCAAGCCATTCAACGGCATTAATATCAAGGTGATTTGTAGGCTCATCAAGAAGCAGAAAATCCGCCTTGGAAAGCAGAAGCTTTGCTAAAATCAGCTTTGAACGCTGACCGCCTGACAGCTTTGATGTGGGCATATCAAAATCAGCCTCAGTAAAGCCCAATCCCAAAAGTGCCGAACGGGTAAGGCTTTTATAGGTTAAACCGCCGTTTTGATTGTAGCTGTCATTAAGCCTGTCCTGAAGCAAAATATTTTCATTTTGATTGCCGATATTGTTTGTAAGATTGTAATTCACCTGAGCTAGCTGCTTTTCAAGCTCGGTTAAATCACTGAATACGGAAATCAGTTCCTCATAAACGGTTCTGTTTTTTGAGCAGGTATGCTGCTGCATATAGCCAAGCTTAACATTTTTTCCAAGAAAGCAATTACCGCTGTCGGCAGTATATTCACCGATTATTATTTTAAACAGTGAGGTCTTGCCGGCGCCGTTACAGCCAATTAGACCTACCTTCTCTTTTTCCTTAACATCAAAGGAAACATTGTCGAAAAGCAAGCTTTCACCAAAGGATAATGTTAAATTTTGAACATCAAGAATTGCCATAATAACTCCAAATTTATATATTACTACCAATCTTTTTTATTTTACAACAAATCTTCTTGAATGTGAAGAAAAAATTTGATAATATATTTATGTTTTAACAAGCTAAAGAGGAGCTTATTATGGATATACTGAAATTAAAGCCTGTTTTTAAGGATTATATTTGGGGCGGAACAAGGCTTCAAACCGACTATGGATTTAACACGGGGTTTGAAAAAACCGCTGAGGGTTGGATGCTTGCCTGTCATAAGGACGGGGTTAACACCGTTGACGGCGGAGAATTTGACGGAATGGCACTTGATAAGGTTATAGAAAGTGCAGGTCTTGAGGCAATCGGCGGAACAAATTGCTTAAAGTATCCTTATTTTCCGGTTTTAATTAAGCTTATCGATGCACATGACAGCTTATCAATTCAAGTGCATCCCGACGACGAATATGCAAGACGTGTTGAAAATGAATTCGGTAAAACAGAGATTTGGTATGTTCTTGATGCCATTGATGACGCAGAGCTGATTTACGGATTTAAGGAAGAAATAAGTAAGGAAGAATTTAGAACAGCTATTGAAAACAAAACACTTCTTGAAAAGCTTAATTCCGTTAAAGTAAAAAAGGGCGATTTGTTTTTTATTGAAGCAGGCACTGTTCACGCTATCGGCAAGGGTGCATTAATTGCAGAAATTCAACAAAATTCAAATTGCACTTACAGAGTATACGATTACGGCAGAATCGGCAAGGACGGCAAACCGAGAGAGCTTCATATTGACAAGGCGGTTGATGTTTCAAATACAGTTCCGCCGAAATACGATATAAAGCCAATGGGTGAAGAAATAAAGCATGACGGATATAAAAGTCAGGTGCTTACCAAATGCGATTTGTTTTCTGTTGACAGATATGATATAACCGACAAGGTTACCTTAAACGCCGAAAAGGACAGCTTTAACCATATTCTCATTATTAACGGCAAGGGCAAAATTAACAGCAGAGCCGCAAAAAAAGGCGACTCATTCCTTGTTCCTGCAGGATATGGTGAATATGTTATCAGCGGAAAAGCAGAAGTGTTAATAACAAAAGTATAAGAATAAAATCACTCCTTTCAGTTAACAATAAACCAAAAGGAGTGATTTTTTTGAAAATTTTGGACAGAATCGCACTTATCTTAACCGTAATAGGCGGTATTAACTGGGGCTCAATCGGTATTTTTAAATTTGATATAGTTGCTTGGATTTTCGGCGGTCAGGACGCAATTTTATCAAGAATTATTTATACCCTTGTGGGACTTGCGGCAATATGGTGCATCAGCTTTTTGTTTAGACACGACACATTACTTGATGAATAAAAGGGGCTGTAAAAAAACAGCGTAAATAAAAAATCGACTGCATTCTTTCCGAA
>JBJEPI010000031.1:0-14804 GCA_051881175.1 Eubacterium sp. | reverse complement strand
AAGGTGTGGATTTTCCACACCTTTTTAGACTGTCGATAAAGTGGGCTGAACCACGCCGACAATAGAATCTTTAAAAATGGATAGTAGGGGCGGATATTATCCGCCCGAAAAAATTACAACGACCTAACAATGTGAAAAGTGGCTTAGACATCGAATCTAAACCACTTTTGGCGTTTTCCGTCTTTTGCTCAGTCGAGGTATCAACATACATCTTCCTTCGCAAAATACGAAATTCATCTCCATTTCTCGAAGTCTCACAGCGTGTAGAAATCTGTAATTTGACTTTTTCTACACGCTGAAAGGTGTGGGAAAACCCACACCTTTTTAGTTTGCCGATAGCTATATAATATTATTTCAAATCAACGGAATAGGTCAGCTTATCGTCGTTAAAGGAAAATAATTCACTGATTTCTACATCAATTGCAGTTTCCTTATCTCTTAAAATATAAACCTTTGATACCTCTTTGGTAGTTCCGGGTTTAATCTTAACATCTAATCCCCAATCGTCATCACTGTCGATAAAGCTTGACTCCAAGCCAACGCCGTCTTGGTATAATTCATCGGACAGTGCAATGTCAAAGCTTTGTGCTTCATCGGAATTGTTAGTGAATTCGTATGTAATTTTAACCGAATCCTTACCCTCCCAGTTTTTGCAAACAGTTGCTGATTTAACTGTGCATACATAATCACCGATAGTACCGTTTACAGTATCCTGCTTTTCTGCCGAAACGGAGGATGACGAACTGCTTTCGGCGGTTCCGGTATCCTTGCTGTCACCAGACGAGCCTCCTGCGGCTATTGCTATAACCACAATTATTGCAATAATAACACCTACAATTATAAGGCGTTTTTTCTTCTTCTTTTTCTTTTGCTCGTTCATTGCAGTTGTTACTGCCTGCTGTACCTGCGCCGCCTGTGGATCATATTGCGGTGCTTGATTTTCAAAATTGTCTGCCATAAAACAAACCTCCTTTTATATTGTAACCGAATTATACAATAAAAAGGAGGAGCCATGGTGTGCTGTCAGCACACCAATTATTGCCTTGGAGCGATTAAAATAAATACCATAGCCAAAATTATGCAAATAACCAATAAAACAACCTTTAATGCAATCTGCTCACCCTTTGCCATATTACGCGTAAGCTTTAGTTTTTTCGGCCAATCACAGAAATCAAGCAAAATTATTACGGGACATATTAAAACCAATAATATGCACATTGCAAGACAAAAAGCGTCAAAGGCATTTATTGATATTGCAAGGGATACAACCGATACAAATGTAACGGATAGATAGTATGCCAAGGCAATTAAAATATGACTTGTTTTTCCCTGTCTAAATCCCGGAATTAAATGAAAGAAATACGAAAATCCTCGCTTTTCAAGGGCATTTCTCAATTGAATTACATCGGCATAGCGGTTGTCCTCATCAACCTCGGTGCAGCGCTTTACAATTTGACCGAGCCTGCCGGTTGCCAATACCTCATTTGGCATACATTTTGTAGCCATATAATTTATTAACACTCCAAGAGAGTAAATGTCCGCCTTTGTTCCCGTTTGGCTAAAGCCGTATTGCTCCGGCGCCGCAAAGCCGTGGGTGCCCAAAATCTGGGTATCTGTGTTTTGGTTGTTTTTTGTAAAACGGCTGATACCAAAGTCAATTATTATGGCATTTCCGTAAGGGTCAATCATAATGTTTGTCGGGGTTATGTCCCTGTGAACAATGCCAAGGGAATGTATTTCGCTAAGGCCGTTGCATATTCCAAGGGTAATAGAGGTGATAGCATCGTCACTGACAACGGCGTTATTTTCTACAAATTGCTTTAAGGTAACCCCTTGAACATATTGCTCAACAACAAATAAGCTTTCATCAATGGTTGTAAATTCATAAAATTTTGCAATATTTGGGTTTGTTATACTCATTAAAGCCTTATAAAGCGGTGCATCATTGACATGTATTTTTTTAAGTATGTAAACAATATTATCATTAACGGCAAGCGAGGTTGTGTCGTTAATTTGTTTAATTATTTCGTACATAAGATAACCACCTTGATTTAATCACGGTTTTATTTTATCATAAAAACAGAGCTTTGTGTTAATTTTTCGGCACTTTATGTAAAACAGTGTAAAAAAATGTACAAATTGCAGACGAGGAGAAACAAATGGAAAGATCCACTAATGAGCTACTTGAAATATTAAAATCAAAAAAGACCTATGAAGAATTCTTTTTTGAAGAGGTAGGAGAACTTTGCTTTGATTCTGTCAGCGAGTATCTTTTAGTGCTTTTAAATGAAAAAGGACTAAGTAAAAGCCAGGTAATTAAAGGGGCAAATCTTGACAAAAATTATGCCTACCAAATTTTCAACGGCACAAAAACCAATCCATCAAGGGACAAAATGATAATGCTGTCCTTTGGCTTAAAGCTGAATTTAAACGAAACAAGAAAGCTTTTGAAAATATCCGGATTGCCGGATTTGTATGCCCGTTCTCCCAGAGACAGTGTAATAATGTTTTGCATACATAAGGGAGAAAACCTGATGACCACTAACGAACAGTTAAACGATTTTGGTTTGGATATCTTAGAATAAAGGTAATATTACACAAAAAGCATAATAATTATTTGTAAAAGAAGCCAAAGTTTTGGCTTTTTTTATTTTGTTTTCACAAAATGGCTTTGATTTGTGATAAAGTATGAGTATGATGAGTGGGGTAAGCTGTTATCCATAGAAACTGCTGAAGAATATGCATATAATTGGTATTAATAGAAAGGCAGCTGTAACATTATGAAAGATAATAAAATAAATCCTCTTCATGTTGCAATAGGCTCTATAGTTATAACATGGATTCCGGCAATATGGTCGGATTTTTGAAGAACTAAGGTCAGCGGTCCATACTCAAGTTACGGTGCAATGGGTGTAGTATTAATTGCTGAAATATTAATATTACCTTTGTTTTTTAAAAACTATAGAAATGATGTTTGGACTAAAAAAGGAATAATTACTCTTGTTATTTCATTTTTTATTAACTTACCGGTTGCAGTTATTTGTATAATAAATCAATTTCAATAATGGGATGGTTTTTGTGGTGAAAAAGTATTGATGATTTTGTTTTGAATTGGTATTAAGGTAAAAAATGTTTATGTTTCATTAAAATAAGGAGAAGCAGGATGATGTTATTGGTATTAATGGCAATTCGAATAATAATACTTTTTTGCCGTTTGTTGTTTTGCTTTTCTTATTGATAAAAAAGAAAATAAAAACCTTAAGTGTTATAATAGTTGCTTTATTGTTCTGTAATTCAATTCTTATGCTGTTTTCCAATATGAATCAAAAAAACGTAATAGATATGAATTCACTGAATATGAGCAAGGTTGCAGAATTCTTTGATGATATAGATAACAACCAAAGCAAAAGCAGTACAGCAGATATGTATGTAACTTATGAGAAATATGAAGGTGTATATAGACAAATTGGTACCATTGATAATATTACATATAAAAAGTATTCTGTAAGCAATAGCATTGATGATACACTTGAAAAGATTGTATCGGAGTCCACAATATTAAAGAATACTCCACAGCTTGAGCAAAATAATTTCCAAGTGAGCTATTATGCCTCAGACCTAAAAAGAAAAAGAGTGGATTTGTGGAATTTGTTATACAATGTTCCAATGTATTACGGATGTATAATTATTGAAAACGCGAGAGAAATATACTATATCGAATATGAAATAGAATTATGGAGCGCAAGGACACCTATCGGCTTAATTCTTGAACAGATGTTTTATTCGGTGGAATCTAATGACAAAATCGATGTAATGCTTTTTTTCTCGCAAGAATGTATGGCAATGCCGGACTAAAGAAACACAGCCGAAACCAATCAGCGAACCGTCTATGATTGCATAAGTATTAAATTGGAGGTCAAATGATAAATATGAAAAAAGTTATGTGTATAATTTTTGCAATAATAATTCCTATTTTTGCATTTACAGGTTGTAAGGATGATTCTGTTACATATCAAAATCAATTTTTAAATGTTTTTGGTATTGACTTTGTTTCAACCAAGCATCAAAAGGTTGAGGCGGATAAATTAAAGGATTATATTTATATAGAATTAAATGAAACCGAAAAATCAAAAATGGATGAAAAAGCGGCATCGTCTGGTTTGTTATACAGCATCGCGGAAAATAATGGCGATTATATCTTTTTAAACGAAATTCTTAAAAATGATTTTTCCCAAGATATTAAAAATGTTGAAAACGGATATTTTTCTGTTTATAACAAAATATCCGAGAAAATAATTGATTTTTCAAGTGATGATTTTCAAAATATAGATATGGATTTCTTTACTGCCATCATATATGATTCGCAAAACGGAATTATTTATTTGTTTAATTACAGCCGTTCATAATTAACAGCTTGAGATTGAACACAATTAAAACCCCTTATCGGTGGGAGCAGGAGGCTCCGCGGTAAGGGGCTTTTATTTCGCCTTGCAGGCGGTTAGTCAATTAACATTTTTATGCTTTCTTCCATAAGGTCAAAGAAGCGTTCAACTATTTTTTCGTCCTCCTCGTTACCGCGAACACACATGGAAAGGGTTATTTCCTTTCGCATTGAGGTTGCGGATAAAAGGGCGTATGGCTTGTATTTAACAGCACCGCTCATAAAGCCGTCAATAGGCTCGTGGCCGGAAAGGGCAAGCTTGTCAACCTCTAAAATACCGATATTGCTCATTGCCAGCAGAGGGTTGGCGTAGCCGATTTTAATGATTTCCTCTGACGCCGCAAGGGGCAAAATCTTATATCCAAAGGATAACAGCGGCAGGCCGTGAAGCCCCATAAATCTATCCTTTTTAAATTGGTTTGACGACCTGATTACATAGTCAAGGGTTTCAAAAATATCCTTGCCCCTTTGGGGAACCTTGCATTGCATCCAAGCGGTGTGATTTGTAATGCCGTTTTCGTCGCTGTTTTTAATATGGCGCCTAAGGTCAATGGCACAGGATATGGAAAACCCTTCGTACCTGTTAAAGCCGGCCAGCTCATAAATGCTGCAAAAGAATGCCGTTAACAGCATATCGTTAATGGTGGCACCCCGTTTTTTACCTGAGGCACGAAGCTGTTCAAATGTTTCTGCCGACAGCTTTCTTCTGGCAATAAAAGCCTTATCCTTAAGATTGTCAGGTGTGAAGGGGAATCCGTGCTCGTCGAAGGAATTAATATTCTTATAAAGGTTTTTTGCCATTTTCTTTTCAGCGGCGGAAAAATCCTCATAAACCTGAGTGTACGCCCTTGAGCCGGTTTTAAGCTCAAGTGGGCTGATGTGCTTTTCAACATATTCGTTGTAATTATTACACAGGGTTTTTAAGAAATATTTAAAATCTCCACCGTCCATGCACATGTGATTTTCAACAATGCAAAGGGCGGATTTTCCGTTGTAATAAAACACGGCAACCTGCATTTGAAGCTTGGCTTCAGGTGGAATATATTGAACTAAAAAGTCATTAATTCTGTCATGAACCTCTGCTTCGTCAACATTATATGCGCGAACCACTTGATCGATATTGTAGTCCTCAACGGTCCAGTAGGGCGAAATACGGTTGTCTGTAAACGAGGAATGCAGAACAGGTGCCTTTTCAAACATACAAATCAGCACTGTTTTCAGGGCTTCAAGGTCAATTTCAAAATCATAGTGAAGCTCGGCATGAACCATACGGTCGTTGTAATCTCTAAAGAGATAATGCATTTTGTCCCAAAGCTCGGCATTTAGTTTTCTTTCCATGCGTCAACAACCTCCTGATCATAGCTTGTGTTTTTGTGAATAGCCATAATAATTACAATTAGGTCGATTAAAACCGAAAGCGGAACAATTATCCAGCCAACAGCCCAGCTAAGCAGATTAAGACCGCCTAAGATAACATACAGCATTGCCGCCATAGCCGGAATATAGGCAAGCCAGTAGAAAATAGCCAGCTTTTGCTTGGTAAGGCTTGCAAATAATCCGTCGGCAAGGAACATTAGAAACAGTCCCACAAAAACAGTAACCCAAGCGTGGGGAGTATGGAATAATCCAAGCAGGAAAATGAAAATTATTACGGATATAATGACTATTTCCATTGCCAGCATAATTCTTGCAAAAATATGGAAAACTTTTTTTAATTCCAAAACTCTGTTAATTCCAAGGGTTAAAAGATATGCAACCCAAATTAAAATTCCGTCAACAACCATAACCCAGGTCATGGACCATTTATGAGTTACCATGCTTATGCCAAGATAGCAGATTATTAAAATGAATATGTAAGCAATGGAGCCGACAATATTTGCAATAGTAAATCTTTTTCTGTGATCTGCTTCAATTTCCTTTGTGGCAAAGGCATGATAATCTGCCCTTATGTTACTGTATTCGCTGATAACAAGGTCGCTGATAACGTTTTTATCCTTTAAGCCTCGGGCAGTTAGCTGATTAGCACGCTCGGTCATTTCGTCCAAGGTTTTTCTTTTAAATTTGTAAAGAAGCTTGTTGCCGCTGTCATCAGGCAGCGACGAATCAATGTATTGGTAAAATTTTTCCATAAATCCTCCCTATGAAAAATAAAATCCAAGTATGGTGTTATACTTGGAAAAAACGATAATATCCCATGTATAGTGCTATTGATTACACATGAGTCATAATCAAGCCGGACGCAAGGCCGTGAATGTTGACTTGCTACGCAGGGCGTTTGCTACTCCCTCATTAATTTTAATATACATTATATGCAAAAAAGTGTCAATAGTCATATTTTACAAATTGTCGAAATTGTGGTATGATATCAGCAAATCAGCACTTATAAAGCAGGTGAATGTATGGACAAAATTTTTGGAATATACAGGCATTTTAAAGGAAATGAATATAAGGTTTTAACCCTTGCCCGCCATAGCGAAACCCTTGAGGAAATGGTTGTTTATCAAGACATAAACGCCCCGGAAAAGATTTGGGCAAGGCCTTTATCAATGTGGAACGAAACAGTGGAGCATGACGGCAAAATTATTAAACGCTTTGAAAAAATAAACGATTAGCCATAAACACAGCTAAAGCAGGCAGCCTTTTATTAGGTTTGCCTGCTTTTTTATTGACTAAATTTTTTTATTGTGGTAGACTTAATTTGCCAAATAATCACATCTTAATATTCTATTATGGACCGGAACGGCATTTTTATATTGTTAAAAATGCAAGCTCTGTTATATCGTTCTGGTTATTAGAATTGATGTGATTGTTTGGCGACAGTTAGGAGCTCTGCGTTTTTATGCGTAGCTTCGGCTGCGCATTTTTTTTGCAAAAAAATGAACCTTTCTGTCAGTTTAATTGTCATATAGGTAATATATGTAAATTTTGCCGTGAAAAGGGAGGCGAATTTTTTCTAAAACTTTGTTTATTTTGCATTTTTTACAGAATTTTGAAAGGAAAGAGGAATAATGAATACAAAAAAATTTAAAGATTTATCACTAAACGAAGAGGCTAAAGCCCTATTTGTAAAAATGAGAAATTGCAAATCTGAACAAAAAAAGTTCAAAATGATAAAAATAGCTGCAGTAATTGCACTTGTAATAATTAGTTTGCTATGTTCATCTTTTACGAAAAACATTTCAATATTTATCGGTGTTGTAGGCATTATTGTATTATGTGTTCTGCTTGGAAAGAAAGAAAAGGAAGAATCAAGAGAATTCACCCTTACACTTGAAAAATTTATTGAAGCATCATTGGCGGATTATGTTGAGCATCCAACATTTAGCGACGGTTCTGATTTAGAGGACTTAGCACAGCTAATGAGCCCGTCAATGATTTTACGCGGCAGTTATCTTGATGCGTGCAATATGATAAAGGGAATATATGACGGCTATGAATTTATCACTATGGACATCCACTGCTTTGACTTGAAATTGGACAAACAGGCATCAAAGGAAAAAACAGAGAAACAGTACCGAAAAGGAACGGTATATTCGGAGGGTATTTATACAAGAACTACCTTTAACAGAAGCATTGAGGGAACTGTAATCATTACATCCTCTGATTATGAACCGGGTGTGTCCACATATAAATTGCAACAAATACAAATGGACAACTCCGAATTTTCAAAGCAATTTTCAGTATATGCAAACAATCAAATCACTGCATTTACCATTGTTGATGCACTATTTATGGAAAGCCTTTTAAATATTGATATTAATAAACGACCCAATGCAATAATTATTGAGGATAATCAGGTTGTAATCGGTATGCCGTTTAGAGGTGGATATAAGACATCCCCTGTTCCGGCAGATAAGGCAGAAAAGCTTGCAGAGAAAAGCTTTATTGACCATCTTTGCGATACAAAGGCAGAGGAGACAGCAATAACTTATCTTGAAAAAGAAATGAGTACTCTCAGTATTCTTTATGACACACTCAATATTGACAATAGAATCTTTTCATAACTGCATTAACACAAAGAAGGGGAGTAAAAATGGTATTTATTATTATATTAATCATTATATTAATAATTGTATTTATTAAGCTTTTGCGTTGGTATATTGACACAGCTAATTCACTCAAGCAAAAGCCAATTGAAATTGAACAGGCACTTTCAAACATTGATGTTTCGCTTGCAAAGAGAGCGGATACACTTAAAAAACAACTTGATGTAACAAAAGGCTACGCAAAGCATGAGTTCGATACACTTACAGCGGTTGTTAACCTTAGAAAAGGAATGACTGTTAAAGAAATGCAAGAAGAAAATGCAAAAATGGACGAAATCCAGTCAAGAATCAACGCTGTTGCAGAAAGCTATCCGGAGCTTCGCTCAAGCGAAAACTTTATTCAACTTCAAAAAGCAATCAACACCTGCGAAGCGGATTTGTCAGCAACAAGACGCCTATACAATGCAAATGTTGCTGAATTTAACAAAATGATTGTTACCTTTCCAACAACCATTGTTGCAAACAAACTAGGTTGTCAAAAGTTTGTTTCATTTGAGGCAACACAAACACAACGCCAAGATGTTGAAATGAGTTTTTAAATACAGGTCGAAGATACCAAAAGGAGAGGTTTTATGAAAAAAATTATTTCTTTATTATTAGCAATTACAGCAATAGCAACACTTTTAACCGGCTGTGGTTCATCATCACCAAAGGAAGTTACTATGACTCAGGCCATTGAAATTTCAAGACTAAAATTCAATGCTAAAGATGTGTCTTGTATGCTCTGCGACGGTGAAGAAGATGTTTGTGCTTTAAATATGTATCAAAGTGAGGTTGGAGTAGGCGATTACGAAACCATTACAATTTGTAAGGAATGCTGTGAAAAGGATTGTCCTTATTGCGGAGACACTGAGGCAAAATATCTTTGCTTCAGCATGTTGGGATACCCGCTTCTTATTTGTGAAGATGATTTAAAAGATATTCAAAACGGATTTTAATTAAAAGGAGAAAATGATTATGAAAAGAGTTATTAGTTTATTATTATCAGCTATAACAATTATAACAATGCTATCAAGTGCCGGCATAGCTATGGCTCAAACATTGCCTGATTTTTCAAGTGCCGTTAGTGTTAATGTTAATTCAAGCGTTAGTGATTCGGGCTCAAAACTTAAGAATATTAGCGTTTTTAAAATTCAGGCACCAACGGACGGAAAATTGAATATCACATTTACACATCAATATTATGACCCCGGACGTTTTGCAGATTGGATTGTCGAAATCTATAGCGAAAGACAGCAAAAGCTTATGGAGACTACGGTTTATACGATAGATACTGAGTTAGATTATAGATTTTCAACACTGGGCATAAACGCTAATGATGTAATATATGTTTCTGTTAATACAAATGATGAAGATGCTTACGGTTTATCTTATAGTGTATCAAATAGTTTTGTGCAAACAAACGGCGACTACGAAACAGAGAATAATAATACGGAATCCACCGCAGATATTTTAGCCATTGATTCAAGCATTGGCGGAAATGTTATTGAAGCAACAGGTGACGATTGGTATAAAATTACTGCTCCAAGTGACGGTAAATTGAATATCACATTTACACATCAATACTATGACCCAGGCCGTTTCGCAGACTGGATTGTTGAAATTTATAATGCAAGGCTTCAAAAGTTGCTGGAAAAGACAGTATATACCGTTGATGATTTGGATTATACTTTTACAACTTTGGGAATAAATAACGGCGATGTAATTTATGTCCGTGTCTTATCAGAGGACGAAGATTGTTACGGAATTGAATATGTAGTATCGAACAGTTTTACTGCAACTAACGGGGAATACGAAACTGAAACAAACAACTCAATGCAAACAGCAGATGTGTTAGAAGCAAATGCAGAAATTTGCGGTAATATTATAGAATCAACAGGAGAAGATTGGTTTAAAATAACTGCACCTAATGACGGTAAGCTCAGTATAACTTTTTCGCATCAATATTATGATCCAGACCGTTATGCAGACTGGATTGTTGAAATTTATAATGCAAGACAGCAAAAATTGTATGAAAAGACAGTATATACCTTTGATGATTTGGACTATACCTTTACAGCATTGTCCGTTAACAAAGATGATGTGATTTATGTCCGTGTCTTATCAGAGGATGAAGATTGCTACGGATTAGAATATTCTGTTTCAAATAGTTTCACACACAATCATAAGGATGTATTAACCGCAACATCTAAAGCTACCACATCCTCAAATGGTAAAGCAACTTACAAATGCAGTATATGTGGTAGAGTAATAACAAAAACAATATACAGAGTATCAAGCATTAAGCTTTCCGGCACAAGCTACACTTACAGCGGCAAGGTATATGCACCGGCCGTAACAGTTAAGGACAGCCAAGGCAAAACTCTTGTTAAGAATACAGATTACACCGTAACTTATGCAAGCGGTCGCAAGTATGTTGGCAAATACGCAGTGAAAATCACTTTAAAAGGTAATTACAGCGGCACAAAGACACTCTATTTCTACATTAAGCCAAAGGCAACAAGTATTTCAAGTGTTACCGCCGGCTCAAAGAAATTTACTGTAAAGTGGAAAAAGCAGGCAACACAAACCACCGGTTACCAAATTCAATATTCTACAAGCAGTAAGTTTACAAATGCTAAAACCGTTACAATTTCAAAGAACAGCACCACATCAAAAACTATCTCGGGCTTAAGTGCAAAGAGAAAGTATTATGTTCGTGTTCGCACCTACAAGATTGTTAATGGCACAAAGTACTATTCAGCTTGGTCATCTGCTAAGCATGTAACAACAAAATAAAGCAAATAAAAATAGGAGCTAAGGCTCCTATTTTTATTTATATCTCGTTTAGGTATTCGCGGATTCTGTATTCAATTGGCTTTGGAAGTCTTACCTTGCCAAGGGCATCGATTAGCTCGTCCTCTGTTTTGCAGGTGTCAATAACCTTGTACGGTCTGCGTTTAACAGATGTTTTTTCCTGCCAGCGTGACATTATTTCAATTACCGCCTCGCGCATTGGCTTTTTGGTTACTCTAACGGCATTTTCAAGGCTAAGCTCATATTCCCCATCAGGTGTGCAGTCGGGAAAATTAATAACCGCCGGCTTGCCGTCAACAAGCAAATCCTTAACAATAATTTTGTAATCACGGTTTGGGGGAAGAACTGTTGTGTCCCCCTGTGCCTTTGAAATTTTAAAGGTAACCTTATTGCCGATGTAGCTGATTGAAAGGGGAGTTTTGCAAATATGCTGTTCAAAGTCATTTTTGCCGTTGTCCTCAATCAAATCAAAGTGTCCGTTGCCTGAAAAAGCCCAAATTTCCAATGCCTTTGGATTTTCAACCGAGTTGCCCTTGTCCGCTGAAAGAGGTATTATTGCGCCCTCCTTTGCAAGAACGGGGAAGGTGTTCAAATCCCTAAACATGGTTACTGTTTTTTCGCCCTCGTAGGCTTGGTTGGTGAAAATATCCACCCAACGTCCCTTTGGAATATACGCATTAACGCTTCCCATATTGTTTTGCCTGTGCTGTGGCTGTGTAATAGGACAGCACATAAGCTCACTGCCGAACATATACTGATTTTTAACGGAATATGCCATAGGACTGTCGGGATAGGAATAGTACATCGGCTCGCAAAGGGCAATGCCGTCGGTATGGGTGCGATGATCCATAGTGAAAATATAAGGAATGAGCTTATGGCGAAGATTCAGCCAAAGCTTTGCTTGGTTATACACCTCGTTTCTGTATTTCCAAGGCTCCTTGCCCAAAAGCTCGTCGGCAGTTGAATGAAGTCTCATAATCGGTGAAAAGACGCCGAACTGAAGCCATCTTATATACAAATCGTCGTCACGATAGCCAAAGTGATGACCGCCAATGTCGTGACTCCACCAGCTGTATGCGGCATTTGCGGCATTAACGGTAAAGTACGGCTGAAAATTAAGGGTTTGCCAGTTAATGAAGGTGTCGCCGGAAAAGCCAAGGGGATACCTGTGGGAGCCAAGGCCGGCATAGCGGGATAAAATCATGGGCATTCTGCCGTCTTCGGCATTATCAAGGGTGTGGTAATGGTTAAGAGCAGGCAGAGGGTCGAGACCTGCAACATCACTTTTTTTACCCTGTTGCCAATCTATCCACCAAAAATCCACGCCGTCGCGCTCGTAGGGCTTATGCAGAATATCAAAATACGCATTCCAAAAATCATCACTGCCGCATTTAAAATCAACGGTCTTTTTGGTAGCCGGGTCAATGCCCATTGCATTTGCCATTTCCTCATACATATCCTCGTAGCTGTGAACTCCGTCGGCAGGGTGAAGATTAAGAGTGACATGTAAATTATCGGCCTTAAGCTTTTGCAGGAATTCTCTGTAGTCGGGAAACAGCTCGGTATTCCAGCTGTATCCTGTCCAGCCTCCGTATTTAACGCCGAATTTTTTGTCAATATCACGCACCCAGTGCCAATCCATATCAACGGTTGCAACGGTCAGCGGAATTTCGCGCCTTTTAAATTCAGCCATAAGGTCTAAATATTCCTGTTGGGTGTAGGCATGGTATCTGCTCCACCAAACGCCAAGGGCATATCTTGGAATCAGCGGCACTGCCGAGCTGATTTGATAAAAGGCCTTAATGGTTTCTCTGTAATTCTTGCCGTAGGCAAAGGCGTAATAATCCCTGCCGCCGTCTCTTGTTACAAAATGACCTGTGTCATCAAGCAAAAGGGTTTTGCTGTCATCAAGCAAAAACGCTCCGTTTTCGGTGATAAGACCGTCCTTGAGCCTGGTTGAGCCGGACACCATGTCAAGAGTTCGGCAGGTGCCCTTTAAATTTTTTTGCTTTGAAAAAATTTCCGTGCTTTCGGTGTCCTTAATAAAAACGGAATACGGCTTTTTGCCTTTTATGGTAAAAATTGCACCTTGGGTTTCAACAGTGATTTTATTACCCTGCTTTTTAACATCCATTTTTCCGGCGTCAAAGGCTCTGAACCAAACCGTTTGGCTTGCAAGGTCAGTAAATTTATCACATTCCACCCTAATCAGTCGGTCGGTTAAATATGTAATTCTAATATTGTCAATAATGACAATTTGCTCTTTGTTTGCTTTGCCCTGTGTTTTGGCAATCAACGATTGCTTTAGCATAGTGTTTCTCCCTTTAGCACATAATATACAATCATTATATATTATATTTTGAATATTATCAAGATAACAACAGAAAAGGCACAGGGTTAACCTGTGCCTTAATGTGCCTCAGCTGACATTCTCAATTTTGTCCATAACCAAATGCCTTATTTTATTTTTTAAACGGTAAAGCCTTTGACGAACGGCCGCTTGGCTGATATTCATTTTTTCGGCAATTTCGGCCTGCTTAAGCCTTTTTGTGTACATTAGAATTAGCAGAGTTTTTTCACTGCTTTCAAGCTGAGCGTAAATTTCGTTCTTAAGCTCCTCTATTTCAATGTCACTAAGCTCTATTTCGTCGTAATCAACAATGTAGTAAAGCTCCTGTTCAATGCTGTCAATATGAATGAATCTTCTTTTTTTCCTGTCTAATTCGGTATATTTTTTTCTTATTCTGTTGTTTAAGGTACCCTTTAGCCAGGCTTCATAGTTTTCAATATCAATGCCCTTGTTAATTGTGTTGCACAGTGCCAAAAAGGTGTCGCCGATAACATCGTCTATTTCCGACGGATGGCCGGACAGCTTTTTTTGGCAAATTTTCCTCAGCACGGGCTCATACTCATTCCATAGTATTTCGCAAAGCTCCATGGATTGTTGACATTCCTTTTCCATTATTCTCCCCAAGTAATAAAGCATTGTGTTATGTGTGTTTTGCAAACAAAATCAAATTACGGCTTGTATGTAACCACTACCTCGCTGTTTGCGGTAAAGGTGCACTTTAATCTCCAAGTGGCAATGGGATTAATAGTTTGGGTTTTTGATATTGCCAGAGCCGAACTAACCTTGCTGGTTGACCAGGTGTACTGGGTGGTGTAGCTTGAACCCGATTTTCTCTGAAGCTCCATTTTGATTTTAAGAGATGTGCCGGTAGGTGCGGTCATGCTTGCAGTACAGGTTGCCTGTGTGCCGCTTATTTTAAAACCAGTGGCGTTAGTATTCATAACAGAGTAGTAGGGGGTGATTCCCTCGTCGGCGCTGTAATCGGTTTCGTTGGCAAAGGCTGTTAAGGAATATGATGAAAGCATCATTACCATTGCCAAAATAAAGCAACCGATTTTGTTAAACCTTTTAGTCATTTTTTCACCTCCTTACACTTTGTCTTAATTACTTAATCGCAGGAGAAAGGCAAATTGTGAAAATAAAAAAGCAGAAATTTGTAAAAATTTCTGCT
>JBJEPI010000030.1:0-61347 GCA_051881175.1 Eubacterium sp. | reverse complement strand
TTTGAGTCAGCCTTTTAAATTTATTTTACCAAGTCATATATGCTGTCAAGCTGTGTGTTATCATCAAGCTTGCTGAAGGTGTCATTTGCATAATCTGCTTCACCCTCATAATCGGCTAAATAGTTATATTTCATTGTGAGAATAGTATCGGTAGTCTTCTCGCTTTCTTCACTGTATTCGCGAAGCACAAGCTCGGGCATACCGTCTCCATCCATATCCTTAACCAAATAGCTTGAATTTTGCTTTACAGTGTCGGACTGATTATTATTAATCCACTGAACAGCCCAATAGTATTCACGGTGCACATTTTCAGCCTTTTGAGATTCACGCTGAGCAGAATAATTAACATCGATTTTCTTTTTAAATAACATATAGTCATATTGCGGTAACCATTGTTGACCGACGCTTGTATTGTTCTTAAACGCTTCCTCGCTTGCAGCTACATTCATTACAGGGATACCGTGAAGCTGCTTATCCTCTCTGTAGGTTGCGTCCCAAAAAGCGTGATGGCCGATTTCCTTAACAGACTCAGGAATGTAAAAATAGGTTAAACCTCTTTCATAATAGAAGCAGTCAGAGCCTATTGTTTCAACTCCGTCAGGCAGGGAATCGTAAATCTCGGTCATATCATCAATTCCCTTAAAGCTTGTTTCGGTAACTGTTTTATCTGCTTTGTAAGAAAAAATATTGGTTAATACGCTGTTTTTGAAAATAGCCATATTCTCCATTACAGTAACACCTTCTGGGATATAAAGGTCAACAATGTTTGAATAAGCAAAAGCAAGCTCGCCGATAGTTGTTACTGTTGAAGGGATAACATAGGTTCTTACTTCCTTGTTGTAGTTTTGGTAATATGCTTCGTTGTATTTATGGGTTGTACCCCAAAGTTCTTCCATTTCGTTGCCATCGTCATCAACAAGAAGAGAATGTTGAACCTCTTCGGCATCACCCTCGTCTTTACGCATTTCGGCATAGCCGTATTTCAAGCGTAAATATCTGTCATGGTCTGACGGATAATATACTGCTCTTGTTACATCTTTATCATATATTACACCGTCAATGTCGCAATAATAGGGGTTTTCGTCGTCAATTTCAACATATTGAACATTCCAACAACTGTAAATTGATTTACCGTCTATTGATTTAATATCCTTACCTAAGGTGATTTTTGTTAAGGATTCATCGCAGTTAAAAGCATATTCCGAAATTTCGGAAATCGGTTTTGAATAATCCTTTTCGCCTGTTTCTAAATCAACAACATAATCAATTTCAATTTCTTTGTATCTTCCGTCGTTTGAGAATTTTACAAGCTTATATGAGCCGTCTTCGAGCTCTTCATATTTAAATAAGTCGCTGTGAACTGCCCAAACTGACATGAACATTGAAGCACCGATAGCAATAAGCAGAATAATAACAACTATAATTTTGTTACGCTTTGCATTTGCAAACGGCATATTAATATGCGGCTTTTGAAGGCCTTCTATTTGATAAGTCCAAATTTCATCATCGGGAATATCGAGAGTGTATTCGCCTGCCTGCTCAGACATTTCCTTTGCTTCCTGAGACAAAAAGTCCTCAGACTTGGTTTTCTCTTTTTTATTCTTCAATTTCATGACATCACCTCCACAGCCTCTTGTATTTCAGCAGGGGATTCTTCATTATTGTTATTTTCGTCGATACCGAGTTCCTCGTTGTATTGTTTTCTCGTTACCTCTTCACGCTTACGCAAAACCTCCATTACCTTGTTTTGCTTTTCGTCATCATAATCCCAGAATATATAGGGAATTGTCATAAGTAGGTAGCCGACAATATCAAAGATTATCGGAATAACAATAATTTTGATTCTTGATGCATCAATGAATAATACATCCCAGTTACTGTTGAATCCGTATCTGAGAATAAGTATGGGAATAATGAGACCTACAAATGATGTGATAGGACCGGTAAACCAACCGAATACACCTGAAAAGCTTTCAAGTCTTTCGCCTGAAAGATACATTTGATAGTCGTTTATACGAACACCCATGTCGTGGTCAATTGACTTTGGAACTGTTTGGAACATTTCGGTTATAAACAGCATAATAATTGAAAGCGTTCCGCAAAGAATGAGATTGTCTCCAAGGAATAGATAACAACAAACAATTACACTATAACAAACAGCGCGGGAAAGCTGGAAGAAAATCATAACCTGTTTGTATGAAAATCTCTTAATAAAGTACGGTGTAAAGAAATCAGGGGGAGTACCCGCGAAGGATACAAGGGCTACAATTAAGCTATATGTTAGGCCGCTTAATCTGAATGTATACAGATAAAGAATTGTTGTGAAAGCAAGCATACCGTTGCCAAGTGAATCAAGCAGACCGACTATGGTTTGAATCCACTTGTATTTGTTACGCATTACGCCGAACATACCGTCCCAAAAGCTGATTTTAACCTTCTTTTCAAGAGGCGGCTGAGGTATTCTTTCTTTAATTTGACTTGCAAATACCAAGGTAAGCACCGCAAATACCGTGAATGTAATTGGAATTATATATTTGAATACAGCAATATCTGCCCAGTCGTCCTTACAAAGTGCAATAATAGCCGGTAAAATTATGGCAATTATTGAATGCATAAGGTGGGATAACTTAATTGGCCAAGTTCTAACAAAAATTCTTTCCCTAACATTAGGTGAACAGTTTTGTGCACAGTTTTCAAGTGTGTTATCAAAGCCAAACAGATTGTAGCAGGCAAACAAAAGATTTGCCACCCAAACTCTTGTAGGAACATCGCTGATTGTTGAATAAAATGGTAGCCAACCAATTAACCATACCATAATGATCTTCGGTATGGTATTGCAATAAAGGCTATACTTATATCGACCGTGCTTAGGAATAAGCTTTTTACGCCAGAAAATGTTTCTTGCTCCTGCCCAGCCGTTCCACAAAATATGTGTACCGAAAATCTTTATGGCAGAGGCGGCGGTTATACCCTCAAGACCGTTTAGGTAAGCAACAAGCTTGTTTGACGGGTCCAGCATAAATGAAAAATTGCCGATAATCATCCATAAACCTGCCGCTATTAAGAAGAAATACAAGCCATATAGTTTTCTTTCTGTTTTCTTTGGTAAAAAGCCAAGGTTATCATTAATAACCCAACCAATCAATGTCCAAATATAGTTAAGCGGCATATTGATTATGTTAATTATCGCAAATGTTAGATAAGGCAGCTTGTAATGATACATCATTAAGTAACAGCCGGCGGCAAAAGATATGTATTCCAATGTCTTATTGCCGGCATAGTTACTGCCCGAACCGATAAAAATACCTAAATATTCCTTGTAAGGAACATATTTACCCGGAGCAGGCTTGTTCCAATGAGTCTTGATATCATTTACAAGCCCTCTCACCTTAGAATTTTCTTTATTTGCCATAAACAAAATTCCTCCCCTTTGAATGAAAAATTAACATATTCATTATAACATATTTAAATTGCCAATTCATTAAAAAATGAAAAAATTGTTAAGTAAATATGTACAAAAAAAGGGAAGTACCTTTGTAATACTTCCCAATTTTATTATGAATTTGTTGTTGGTAAGTAAGGGGCTAACGACCCTGCAAGCTTTAGAATCGGCATAGTTTGAATAACAACCTCGCCGGGGCCTGTAACAACGGTGTTAAATAAACCTTCACCGCCAAACAAAATGTTTTTAACTCCTTTTACTGTTTGAACATCCATTTGGCAGGTTGCGCTCATCATTACCAAATGACCTGTGTCAACAATTAACTGTTGACCTGCGGCAAGATTATATCTTATTGCCGCACCGTCAATTTCAATAAAGGCAAGGCCGTTTCCGGAAAGCTTTTGCATAATGAAGCCTTCACCGCCAAATAAACCTGAGCCAAGATTTCTTCTAAAATGTACAGACAGCTCAACTCCCGGAGTTGAAGCCAAAAACGAACTTTTTTGACAAATGTATTCCTGACCGGGTGCAATTTGCAAAGCACTGATTTCACCGGGCAGACTGCTTGCAAAAGCTATGGTTCCGACACCGTTAACCGCTGTGTACTTGTTTTGAAAAATAGATTCCTTTGTTACCATTCTTCCAAGCATTTTTCCGATTCCGCCGTTAGATGTGGTTTCCATAACCATATTGGGGCTCATCCAACTCATACCACCGCCCTCGGTTATCATGGTTTCGTTGGGTTCTAAGGTGCAGATTAAAACAGGAAAACTGTTTCCTTTAATTTCGTATTGCATATTTCTCCTCCTAAATTAGATATATATTACAGTTTTGAATCTTTCTCAAGAGCCTTGTTGACAGCATTGTGAACAGATGCTTCAAAACCATCAGCCTGTAAAGACATAACACCCTCGATAGTAGTACCGCCGGGGGAACATACCTTGTCAATCAATGACCATGGATGTTCGTTAGATTCCAAAATCATTTTTGCGCTTCCCAAAACTGTTTGAGCAGCTATATCAAGCGCAATATCCTTTTTCATACCGTTTTCAACTGCCGCGCGTGCAAGAGAGTCGATAAACATATATGCAAAGGCAGGTGCACATCCGCCGATAACTCCAAAAAGGGGGAAATAACCTTCATCAAGGTAAATTACTTCACCAACTGCAGAAAAGATTTTTTCAGCTTCAAGCTTGTCCTTATCATCGGCCATACTATTAGCCGTGTATGCACAAATTGCTTCACCTACTGTAGCATTAATGTTCGGCATAACTCTAATGATTTTATTATCATGAGTAAGCTGTTCTCTTATAAAATCGGTTGTTTTTCCGGCGGCAATTGAAATAACAAGACATTCTTTTTCTAAAAGTGCATTGTTAATTTTATTTAACACATCCGTCAAAACATTTGGCTTTACTGCTAAAATCACTGTATCGCTTTCTTTAACAATATCCGTTTCGCTGTCAAGAACGTTTATGTTGTATTTTCCTTTTAATGCGTCCGTTGCAGGCTTGCAAATATCAAAAGCATTGATTTCTTCAGCCTCAAAAACACCGCTTTTAATTATACCGTTTATAATGGCAGAAGCCATATTGCCGCAACCTATAAATCCTATTGCCATTTTTATACCTCCGTTTTTTTCATCATAACATTTTTATTTGTAAATATCAACAGTTTTGATTTTTTGATATTTTTCTTTAGTAGCCTTACCCCCGCGTATGTGCCTTACTGCTTTATTTTCCTGTAAAATCTCGTTAACCTGTTTTGCAAGGGTGGGGGATATTTTGGAAAGTCTTTTTGTTACATCAATATGTACAGTCGATTTGCTTATTCCAAATTCCTTTGCGGCTTGCCTTACTGTTGATTTTGTATCACAAATATATTCTCCCAGCATTATGCATCTTCTATCCACATCATTTTTCATATAAACTACTCCTTTTGTAATCTATATGAAAAACAAAATCGGCGTATGCAAACGCACACGCCGAAATTATTTATTCGTATTGAATATTTTCGTTAGAAACATAGTACAGGTTACCCTTAAGCCTGCCTTTTTCTATCTTAACCGAACTGTATTCATCACCGACATCCTTAACTGTTATTTCGGTTCCGTCCTTTGCAAATACAATTCTTTCATCGTCTTCAAGAACCTCGATGGCTTCGGCATCTCCGCTTTGCTGAGCCTCGGCATATTGCTTTAGATATACATCTGACTCGCCAAGTACTACATCTTCACCGTTATTAACAATAATTGCCGGCTTATCAGCATTTGCGGCATCGGCAAGTGTGTCCATAAGTGATGAAATGTTAAAGTAATCAACCTTAGAGAATACAAATTTTTCCTGATCGCTAACCTCAGCGTCGTTCACCTTAATTAAAGTCATCTCTAAATTTGAACCGTTAAGCGAATACTCAAATTCCGAGGTATAATTATAGCTTCTGTTGGAAAGAGTAATCTTTTTACCCTTAAGAGTATAGTTATAGGTTATAGCGTTTTTATCACCCAATACACCGTTATAGGCAAAAACCGTTCCGTCCTCATTGAATTGATAGCCCGATTTTGAGTCGTTGCTCTGCCATTTTCCAATGATTTGCTTTTCATCCTCTGTGAAAATATCGTGAAGCATTTCAAAGGGTGTTTCCTGATGAACTCCGCAATAAATTCCTGTAGGTACACAAACAATAAGCAAAACCGCAACAACAATTATTGCAACAATCTGTTTTGGTGAAAGCTTTTTGAAGGTGAAGCTGAGAGTTACGGTTTCATCATTTTTGCCTTTACCCGACTTGTTTTGCTTGCCTTTTTTAGGTGATTTTTTTGCCTTTGCTTTTGCTTTGGCGTTAGCCTTAGGCTCATTATCATCCTTGCTTTCAGGCTCTTTATCGTCTGCTTCTGTATTTTTATAATTCTTTGGCGGTTCTAATTCATCAAGCTTGTTTTCGCTTGCTTTCTTTTTAGAATCGTCAAACTTGTCGAAATCAAATTCCATTATCTCAATCCCTTTGCTGTAAGTAAGGTATCAATCTTGCTTGAAGAATCAAGAAGAGAGGATACGGATAAATCGTGGTTAATTGTGTCAAGGAAATAAGCAAGATATTTTGAAAGTTCAACGCTTTCATACCAATCCCTTGAGAGGAGTTCGGGTGATTGGTAAACACCGTTAGTTGTAAACACCTTTTCAAAAACACCTTCCTCATGTGCCTTGTCAAATGAATCAAGTCCGCTGCAGAATAAACCGAAGGTTGTACAAACAAATATTCTGTTAGCCTTTAATTCCTTTAGCTTTCTTGCAACCTCTAACATTGACTCACCGGAGGAAATCATATCGTCAACAATAATAATATCCTTGCCCTCAACGCTTTCGCCCAGGTATTGATGAGCAACAATAGGATTTCTGCCGTTAACAACTCTGGTATAATCTCTTCTCTTATAGAACATACCAAGGTTAACACCAAGCTGTGTTGCAAAATAAATACATCTGTGCATTGCACCCTCATCAGGTGAAATTACCATAAGATGATTAGGGTCAATACATAAATCGTCTACACTGTTAACAAGCGCTTTAATCATTTGATATGCAGGCATAACATTTTCAAATGACTTATGGGGTATGGAGTTTTGTACTCTTTGGTCATGGGCGTCAAAGGTAATAATGTTCTCAACGCCAAGGGAAGTTAATTCCTGTAAAGCCATGGCACAGTCCAAGGACTCGCGTGAAGAACGCTTATGCTGTCTGCCCTCATAAAGCATGGGCATTATAACATTAATTCGCTTAGCCTTGCTTGATGCGGCGGAAATAACCCTCTTTAAATCGGAAAAATGATCGTCAGGTGATTTTGGAACCTGCATACCGTACATATTGTATGTAACCGAGTAGTTAAAGCAATCGGCAATGATGTATAAATCGTAGCCGCGAATTGTATCGTTAATAACTGCCTTACCCTCACCACTGCCAAATCTTGCAATGGTTGTATCTATCATGTAAGTATCTCTTTGATAGCCATAGAAGTTTATTGCTTCCTCATGCCTTTCGGTTTGCTCCTTTCTCCACCTTACAAGGTATGCGTCTATTTTAGCCGCAATTGCTTCACAACCGGGTAAAGCAATAATACCAAGGGGACCGTATGGAATTGTTTGAACTTCAGCTGCTGTAATTCTAGCCATTTGAGTACTCCTCTCATTTTTATATCTACATTTTACAACAAACCATACCAAAAAGTAAACCAAATTAACAAGATTTGCTGTGAAATATTTATTAATAAAATCGTGCTATTTTTATTCAAAATCAACAAATTATTATTTCTTCGGTTTACGCCTTTTAAAAATAATTTGTGCAATTACAAATAACCAAGCTGCACCGCTTATTAATATTCCGTATTTGAGGCCCTTAGGAGTATACTTTAGCCTTACACTATGCTCGCCCTTTGAAATCTCGGCACCTAATTGACAGCCGCCGATTTGAACATTATCAACCTTTTCGCCGTCAATGTATATGCTCCAGCCCTCATCATAAGGTATAGATGTGTAAAGATATCCGTTAAATCCTGCATCAACAGTACCTGTAATTTCTGTATCAGTGTACGATGTAATATCAAGCTCACCGATTTTTAAAAGCTCGTATGCCGACTTAAGAACATCGTTATCAACATTGTAAACATAGATTTCGTAGTATGAATCTGTTTCCTCAATTGAACTGCAATCAAGTGAAATTGTAATTTCATCGCCCTTATTATGCTTTCCAAGGTCAAGAATATACGGCTCGCTGATATTTTGATAATGGCTTTGCTTATCATTATTCCAGTCGTACCAATAGTAATTTACATTCTCAATGGCAGGAGATGTGATATAAACATAAACATTACTGTCAAGGCTTGATTTTACTGTAATATCAATATTTCCGAAATTAGAGTCTGTGTCCAGCTTTGAAAAGAAATAGGTTCCGTTTTCGGTGGGGGAGGAGTCAGCCATAATTTCGTCCGTTTGGGAACCTACATATTCAACAGGAACAAAAACGTCGCTCACACCTGCGGCTCTGTCAATAAAATCCTCCTGAACGGAAAACGGATTACCCTCCGGCGTATCCCAATTTTCAATGTCACCCGACACCTGGTATGCAATAGGCAGGAAATAATCGTTTTTATAAACGGTTATGCTTTCATCGGCAGATTTGTAATATTCCGTATAGTAGTTGGTTGACGGCTTAATTTCGCCACTGCCGCGCATTAGGTATTTTATGGAATACATCATATTATAAACGGGAGTTTGGGTATTATAGGTGTATGAGTTAATCCTATTTCCAAACATACCCAAGGAGTACTGCGCCCTTGAATAGCTTTCATAAGCCATTGAAGAAAAGGCAGACATTCCGTTGTATCCGTAAAGGCAGGGATCCATTCTTGTGTTTAGATAGCAAAGCTCTGTTCTGTAAAAATCCTTATCACTGTCATAGGTATAATCCACAGCGTCAACAATTCCGTCGTATTTATCCACATAGTCAGCCTGCTTTTGTGTGAAAAGATAGGATTGACTGTCAGCCACAATAACCTCACAGAAGGTAAGTGCCGCAATAGTAACACCAATAACAACCTTTCCGGCATAATTTTTCTTAATCAGCAACAGCACGCCTGTCCAAACAAGTGTAAAAGCTATTGTAATGTAAATTGTTATTTCGGAAATTTTATTAGTCGGCATTTTTTGATAAAGCATAATCATAAATAGCCAAAGCATGCCTACAATTGCTATATCACTGTATCTAACCGACTTAATATGCATTAAGCCTTTATATGCAATAATCAGCACAATAAAGGAATACATATATGAAAATCTGTAAGGCAAATCATTTGGAAAATGGAATGCGTGCCAAATAAAATTAGCAAAGTTATTATCAAAGCTGAAAACAAAGAATATAAGCAAAAGCAAATACATAGCTTTTTCTCTAAGCTTAATGTCTTTATTGGTAAAATAAAGCGGAAGAAGAATAACTGCAAGTGTTCCGCAGTAAATGTTAGGTAATACATCGTCTCCGGATGAACGAATTGTAGTTTCAAGCCCTGCTAAGTTAGAAGAGAAAAGATTTAACAAATCAAAGTAG
Source organism: Eubacterium sp. (assembly GCA_051881175.1). Taxonomy (GTDB): domain Bacteria; phylum Bacillota; class Clostridia; order Oscillospirales; family Acutalibacteraceae; genus Eubacterium_R. Next base: position 51,813 of record JBJEPI010000030.1, on the reverse strand, counting down.
CTTGAAAATGTTGCAGGAAAGCTGTCAGAGGTAGCTGAGCAGGCCTGGAGAATATAGTAAACAGGAATTAAAGTACACGCACAGAGCGCGGCACTTAATACCGAAGCAGATGCAAACTTTAAGCCTCGGTTAATGAATTTATTGTTGTAAACCGCTTTAAGCGAATATCTGTTTTTATATTTTGCATCAGGGCTGATTTTGTCTGTAATTGAACTGTGCATAAAGTAATATACGATGAAATATAGCACTGAAAAAATACAGCACATATATCCCATATAATAACTGCTGAAAAGCAAAACTGTAAGGCTTACGATATAGAGAGCGGGCCTTCCGTTATTTATGATTTGCTCTATACCTAACGCGATTAACGGAAGCCAAATCATTCCGTCAATCCACATAATATTCCAGTAATATGCCAAAAAGTATCCGCAAAAGGCATAGAATACTCCAAAGCTTGCAGATGCAAGGCAGTGACTGTTAAGGCTCTTTTTCAAAAAATAAGTGAATGTTCCGGCAGACAGAACGCCCTTGATGATAACAAGGGTAGTAATGGCGTAAGAAATATCTTTTCTGTCGAAAAGCAACACAACTAAAGAAATAGGACTTGATAAATAGTTGAAAAAGTTGCCTAAAAAGCTGGAACCGCCACCGGATTCCCAAGAGTAGAAAAAGCTTTTATGCTCAACAATTCTGTCAAAATATTCAACAAACAAAGGACCGTATTGGTGGTACAAATCCATTCGCATTACTGTCATATCACCAAAGGGAAACAGCTTGAAAATCATAAACACAAAGCCAATTCCCAATGTTGCAAGACCTATTGAAAAAACAACAAATCTATTGTCAAAGAACAATCTGTAAAGCTTTCCGTTTTTACGCTCTAACGGATTAAATGTACTGTCAAAAACAAGCAATCTGTCAAAGTAATAATTAAAAAAGAAAATAGCTGCCCAGCTTGCTAAATATACAAACCCGTCGGAAATTTTAATCAAACTGCCGAATATAAAAGCAAAAATTTTATAAAAGCCAAAATTAACTGCCGCTCTAAACAAAAACATTATGATTTGCATAGGCAGTTTTGCACGTGCATTTTTATTAAACACAAATTTCTTTTCAGCAAGGAACAAAAGAGCTTCGCAAAGGATAAAGGAAACCAAAACCGATATCCCTGCAGAAATGCCGAATCCCAGCTTGAATATTTGTTTTACAATTAAAAACAGAAGCGTAATAAGAAAATATGAAGCAGTGTAATTCACTGTTTCACCGTTAAATAATTTAGTTGTGAATAAGTTGTTTCTTGACTTTGTAATATCCATTATAACACCTATATATTATTTTCTTATGATAATATAACACATCAGCAATTTGACTTCAATCTATTATAGGCAAATTTAACCTTTTGTAATATTTATATTTTTACCCGAATATCATTTATCGAGGTGTAAAATGAACTTAATTAATGAGGTTATATCCTGTTTGCCTGACGAGATAAGGGATATTTTGAATAATATTGACGATATCGCACTGAATAAGGTAACGGAAATTCGCATAAGAAGATCAAAAAAATTAGTTTTAATTGTTAGAAATTCAACATATTTTGTTGACTATAACGGTGATTTATATGATTATCCTTCTGCTTCTTCCGTAAAAATTGACAGTGATTTGTTTGATAAGGCATTTTATATGCTTTGTGATTATTCGCTTTACAACAATATGGACAGCCTTGTTAACGGATATGTCACCTTAAACTGCGGCGCCAGAGTAGGGATTTTGGGTACAGCGGTTATAAAAAACGGCGAGCTTAGCTCTGTTAAAGATGTCTGTTCAATAAATATTCGTGTTCCCAACCAGGTTATCGGTTACTCTGTTCCCATGCTGAACTTTCTGTATTTAAACGCCTTTCCAAGTATAATTATCGCCGGCATGCCCAATTCCGGAAAAACTACACTTTTAAGAGATATGGTAAGTAATCTTTCCGGCGGCTTTAACAACAAATACAGAAAAATAGCAGTAGTCGACGAACGAAATGAAATTTGCGGTAAAAATAACGATTTATTCACTATGGATTTAGGCGAAAATGTTGATGTTATAACAGGATATCCAAAGGCAAAGGGCATTGAGATAGCAACAAGGACCATGTCGCCGGAGCTTATAGTATGCGATGAAATATCAACTATGAGTGAGCTTGAAGCAATTAAAGACGGCTTTTCAGCAGGTGTAAAATTTGCTCTATCGGTTCATTGCAAGGATTTTGATGATTTAGTTAACAAAAATATTGTAAAATCTCTTCTTGAAGAAAAAGAATTCTCATACATTGTTCTTTTAAACGAACACACTTATAAATACGAGATTATTGATACAACGGAGGTTTATGATGAAATATGCAGGAATAATCGGTCTGATAATATCATCAACAGGCTTGGCATTAGGATTGTGTAGTAATCTCGTTAAACAAAAAAATATTTGCCGTCAGCTGGTAATACTCAGTGATATCATCCTACAGGATTTGAATTATAAAATGACTCCTGCTCCTGTGATTTTAAAAAATGCCTTAACCGACCCTAGACTTAGGTGGCTTAACTTTATTAATGCTGATAATTTGGTGAAAAAAGAGAAGATAAAGTCCTGCTTAAATGATGAGCAAAACGAAGAAATTTCGTGCTTTCTATACTCCTTCGGCAAAAGTGACATCAACACGCAAATCAATTTAGTTAAAAGATTTAAAGGATATGTGCAAAATGCAGAGAACGAATATAAGAGAACATTAACAAAAAACGCAAAATTATATGTAGCCTTAGCATTTTTCGGCTCTTCTGTTGTGTCAATAGTAATAATTTAGGAGTGGTAAAGCTTGGATGTGAATTTTATCTTCAAAATAGCCGCAATCGGAATTATTGTGGCAGTATTAAATACGCTGTTGGTGCGTTCCGGCAGGGACGATCAGGCAATGCTTACAACCCTTGCCGGTGTAATAGTTGTGCTAATGATGCTTATACCTCAAATTCAATCTCTTTTCGAGTCGGTTAAGTCCCTTTTCAGTCTTTAGATATGTTGCAAATTATAGGTATCGCTTTATGTACTGTTTTGTGCATTGTTTTGTTAAAGGACAAGGCACAAGCCTTCTCGGTTATTGTATCTGTTTGCGGTGCAATAGCAGTTTTATTAATTGTATTAAATAAACTAAGCGGAATTATATCATCGATAAATTCAATTTCTGCACAGCTTGACAATATGTCCGGCTACATAAAGCTTATGATTAAGGTTTTAGGCATTACCGTTATTACTCAATTGGTGGCCGATATTTGCCGTGATAATGGAGAAAATGCAATAGCAACAGTTACCGAAACGGCTGCAAAGGTAACTATAATTGCATTGATTTTGCCCTTGTTTGAGGCTGTGATTTCAATAGTTAACGGATTAGTAAAATGAAAAAAGTTTTATGTGTAATTTTGTTGTTGCTTGTTATAATTTTTAGCTATCCCATAAAAGCAAATGCAAGCGATTTTGATAAAAGTGAATATAATGAATACCTTTCACAATATGATTTGTCATCATTTAAAAATCAGTTAGATGAGGACACATATTCCGCTTTGGAGGAACTGAATCTCCATGACTTTGATTTTGAGAGCATTGAGTCATTAAGCTTTGAAGACGTTTCAGGGTTGATAATTTCAATAATAGCCGGCAAATCAAAAACGCCGATAAAGGGCGCAATAAGCGTTCTTGCATTCATTATACTTACCTCCTTACTTCAAGGATTAAAGAATAATGATGAGTCTATGAATAATACATATTCCGTTGCTTCGGCAGTAATTATATCCGTTTTGTTGGTTGTTGAAATAAGCAATACTGCTTCAATAGCCTGTAGCTCTATAAGCGTTGCTTCAAGCTTTATTTATGCCTTTTTGCCTGTGTTTTGCGCTATAGTTATTGCTTCCGGCGGTGTAACCACTGCTTTTTCGACCAATTCAACCTTAATAATGCTTTCCCAGGGATTATCATTCATTGCATCAAATATATTTTTACCCTTAATCAACTGTTTTTTGGCTTTGGGTGTATGCAGTTCACTCAGCCCTGAAATTCATTTGGAAAAGTTGATTTCCGGAGTAAAGCAGGCGATAACCTCTGCAATATCTTTTGTGGCCGCTGTTTTCGTATCAATTTTATCCATCAAAACAAGCGTAGCCGCAAGGGCTGATGTTTTGGGAATCAGGTCAATAAGGCTGGTAATTAACACAGTAGTTCCCGTAATCGGTGCAAGCATCAGCGAGGGACTGCTGTCAATTCAGGGATATTCTTCGCTCATTAAAAACAGTGTCGGTATTGTTGGAATAATTGCCATAGCACTGGTGTTTTTACCGTCAATTATTGAGGTTGTAATATGGCGTATTACATTATCTGTTTGCGTTATTGCCGCCGATGTCTTTAACGAAAAAACGGTTAGTAATGTGCTGACGGCCTTTAGAGACGCAATGCTGCTTATAAATGTTATATTAATACTATCAATGCTGACTACCGCAATATCCATCGGCGTATTAGTAGCGGCTCATACAGGTTAGAAATATGGAATTTTTAAAGCAATGGACAGTGTGCGTATGCATAACACTAATAATTTCTACTATTCTTTTGGTTTTGTCCCCAAAGGGGAGTATGAAACGCTTTTATCGTTCAATGATTTCAATGTTTATTGTTATTTCGTTCATATATCCGTTTACAACCGTTAACGGCAGGCAAAGCTTTTATTTTAATTTTGATGAAAGCCAAATGTATGATTCAAATGAAAGCATGTATGAAACAATGATTGAAAAAGAAATTACCGAATCCCTTGAAAATGGGGGGTTCGTAGGTTGTCAGGTTTCCTCTTCAATAAGTATTGAAAACAATGAAATTACCGTTGATGATGTTCAAATTTCAATTCCCGACGAATATGACGCTGAAAATGTTAAAAATTATATATTTGATAATCTTGGTATTAATGCAAGGGTGATAAATATTGGAGATTAATATAAAGGATAAACTAAAAAATTTACTGCAATCTGACAAAAAAATGAAAATTTTATTAATCGTTGGCGCAGTTTCCGTGTTATTGATTTTCCTTTCCGAGGTTATACCGGAAAATTCAACCAAAGAAATTGAAAATAACGACACTCTTTCAACCTATACCCAATACACAGAAACCCTTGAAGATAAAACTGCGGATATTGTTACATCAATTGAGGGTGCGGGAAAATGCAAGGTTATGATTATGTTAAAAAACACTAACGAGGGTGTTTTTGCAAAAAATATAACCGAAAATTCAGGCGACAGTTCTATTTCCAACAGTTATGAATATGTATTATATAACGGTGAAAACGGCGAAGAACCCATTCTAATTAAGGAATATTTTCCTGAAATTCAGGGTGTTGCCATAGTATGCGAGGGTGCGGATAATACCGTTGTAAGAGAAAATGTAATTAACAGCATTGCATCTCTTTACGGAATTCCAACATCTAAAATTTATGTATCAAAGCTAAAGGGTTAGGTGATATTTTGAAAAAGGATATTGAAAAAATGAATGTTGAAGACGTAAAGGAAAAGGACGAATTTAACACCGAATTAAATTCTGACAAAAAGAATAACGACAGGAAAAAAATTAAAAAGCCCATATTGACCGAAAGTGAATTAAAACTACGCAAGGCAAGAAAAAAAAGAGTTGCTTTTGCCGCTTTTATCTTACTTTTGGGAATAGGCGTTATGGGTAACTGGTATTATGAAAATACAGGCCTTGCCGATTCTATTGAGCCTTTAATAAACACCACCGACACAAAAACACTTGGAGAAGCAGAATTTGTAGGCGGTACTACTCAGCCCGCAAGTGAAAGCGAATACTTTTCTTCTGCACGGGTTGATAGGCAGGCATCAAGAGATAAAGCCCTTGAAAATCTGCAAAACGTTATTGATAAGTCGGAGGAGGGTGACTCTGCCAGAAAGGAAGCAGAGGAGAGTATCGCAAAAATTTCCTCATACATAAGTATTGAAAATAAAATTGAAACCCTTGTCACCGCCAAAGGTGTAAATAACTGCCTTGCAGTAGTAAGCGAAGACGGTACAAGAGTGGATGTTATTGTTGATACAGAGGAGTTAAGCGATACATTGATTATGCAAATTAAAGAAATAGCCATGCAGCAGCTTGGCTGCAGCTTTGAAAATGTTTCAATCATTCAATCAAAGTAAACATTTTCTTATTATTTTCAGCTTTAATATTTTTCTTGTATATTTATACCTTTTATGTTATAATACTAACACAAAAGGAGTTGTTAATATGGAAATTACAACAGTAAAAGAAAAGGGAAGCCTTACAATTTCCGAGGATGTTATATCTGCCATTGCCACTAACGCGGCAAAGGATGTTGACGGCGTAAGTTCTTTTTCAAATCGTCCGGTTGATGTGGTAAACACAATTAAACAGGGTAGCTTAAAGGTTATGAGCCCGGTTCGTGTTTTACAGGACGGAGAGGATATTATAGTCAGCATTTATGTTAATTTAAAGCCTAACAAAAAAATTAACAATGTTGCCGAAAATGTTCAAAATAGTGTTAAAGAGGCAATACAAAACATGACAGGCCGCCTTGTTACCAAGGTAAATGTTGTGATTGCCGGCATTGACTTTGAAGAGTCCGACGACTCAACCGAACCTACCGAAACTGAAGAGTAAGCTTTTACGATAACAATGCCGATTGATACTAAATTTTTTCAATCGGCTTTTATCTTTGGAGGATAATTATGAATAGAATTCAACAGAGAGAGCAAGCGTTTTTTTTGGTTTTTCAAAATCAGTTTTCTGCGCTTGCAGATGTTGACGGCGTGTCAAATTACAGTGAAAATGTTGAAGAGGTCGGCGAATATGCCAAGGAACTGTATCAGGGCGTATGCAGTCATAAGGAGGAGCTTGATGATATAGTTTCATCATTTTCAAACGGATGGAAGCTGAACAGAATACCAAAGGTTAATCTTTCCATTCTTCGACTTGCTGTTTATGAAATGAAATATGTCGAAAATGTTCCCGATTCTGTTGCCATAAACGAGGCAGTAGAACTTGCCAAAAAGTATTCCGGCAAGGAAGATGCATCCTTTATCAACGGTATTTTGGGTGCTTACTCAAGGAGCAGGGAGCAATGATTCTCGGCATTGATACCAGCAATTACACAACTTCGGTAGCAATATTCAAAAACGGTCAAATCATTCAGGAAAAAAAGCTTTTAAGCGTTAAGCCCGGTCAACGTGGTTTAAGACAGAGTGATGCGGTTTTTCAGCATACAGTTAACCTTCCCGAACTATTTAATCGAATTAGTTTTGATAACATTCAGGCGGTTGGGGTTAGCACTCGTCCAAGAAATGCGCAGGGCAGTTATATGCCATGCTTTTTGGTTGGCGAAAATACTGCTTTTGCCGTTTCGAAAACAAATAATGTACCTTTACATAAAACCTCTCACCAGGTTGGACATATTCTTGCCGCACTATACAGTATTGATTTAATCAATTTGATTTATCAGCCGTTTATTGCTTTTCATCTAAGCGGCGGTACAACTGAGGCTCTGCTTGTTAAACCTGATGTTAATGAAATTATTAAGGCAAATGTAATATCTAAAAGCCTTGATTTAAAAGCGGGACAGGCTATTGACAGAGCAGGTGTTATGCTCGGCCTCCAATTTCCGTGCGGCAAGGAATTGGACGAGCTGTCACAGCAAAGCAGTAAAAGCTTTAAAGTCAAACCATCTATGATTGGTGCCGATTGTTCGCTCAGTGGCATTGAAAACAAGACTAAAGCAATGATTGAAAGCAATCAAGATCCCTGCGATGTAGCAAATTTTGTTTTAACCTGTATCACCAATGTTGTTGACAAAATGATAGAAAACATCATTGCCGATTACGGCGATTTGCCCATTGTGTTTTCCGGCGGTGTATCGTCAAACACAATGCTTAGAAATGTAATTTCAAAAAAGTATAACGCGTATTTTGCAAAGCCTGAATTCTCCCTTGATAATGCGGCGGGCGTTGCAATTTATGCCGCAATTAAGAACGATTTATTATGAAACCATTAACCGTAACACAAGTTAATACCTACATTAAAGCATTGCTTGATGAAATTCCTCACATTAAAAACATATACATTTGCGGAGAAATTTCAAATTTTAAGCATTACTACAACAGCGGTCACATGTATTTTACCCTTAAGGATGAAAAATCGCAGTTAAAGGCAGTGATGTTTTCAAGTGATAACTATTCTCTTAAATTTCAACCTGAAAACGGTATGAAGGTAATCTGCTTCGGCCAAATCGGTGTGTATGAGCGTGACGGAGTATATCAGCTTTATTGCCGTGATATGCAGCCACAGGGTGTTGGTAGTCTTACAATTGCCTTTGAACAGCTTAAGGAAAAGCTTGAAGCCGAGGGATTATTTAGAGAGGATAATAAAAAGCCTATACCTAAATATCCAAAGAAGATAGGTGTTGTTACCTCTAAAATGGGTGCGGCGGTTGAGGATATAAAAAATGTTATTTCCAGGCGTTACCCCCTTTGTGACATTATAATTGTTCCAACAGTGGTTCAAGGCGATGCCGCATCCGGTGATATTGTAAAATCTATAAAATTTTTAGATTCAATGGGTGATATTGACACCATTATAGTCGGCAGAGGCGGCGGCTCCCTTGAAGATTTATGGGCGTTTAATACAGAGGCGGTAGCAAGAGCGGTTTATGAATGTAATACACCGATAATTTCTGCCGTCGGTCACGAAACAGATTATACCATTTGTGATTTTGTGTCCGATTTAAGAGCACCAACTCCAAGCGCCGCGGCAGAGCTTGCAGTGCCCGATATTATTGAACTTAGGTTAAAGCTAAACAATCTTTACGGCGGTATTGAGCAGGCAATGGATTACAGGCTTTTAAGTCTTGAATCAAAGCTAAAAGCCTTGGAACAATCAGCTTGCTTAAACAGCAAAGCAGGGTTTTATGATAATGCAATTAAAACTTTTAACGACTATTTGGACAAGCTGAATTCTTCATTTCAAAATGTTTTAAACAGGAAGCAATCTGATTTGTCTGTTGTTGCAGGAAGGCTGGACGCATTAAGTCCCCTAAATGTATTGGCTCGGGGATATTCCATAGTCACAAAGAATAATAAGGTTGTAAAATCGACGGATGATATTTGTGTTAATGATGATTTAAAAATTACTTTTAAAAACGGTAATGCAAATGTTAAAGTGTTTGAGGTAAATTCAAATGAGTGATAAAAACAATATTTCTTATGAAAAAGCAATAGAAAGACTTGAGGAAATAGTTGATAAGCTTAACTCAAGTGATATTACCCTTGATGAATCACTTTCGTTATTTGAAGAGGGTACAAAGCTAACTGCTAAATGTCACACTATGCTTGAGTCGGCAAAGCAAAAAATCGTTGAAATAGAAAAGGACTCATAAATATGGAAAATCAAGATTTTAAGGCTATAATGAACAAGGACATTGAGGCTGTTAATAAAGCTATTATTTCATATCTTCCGGGATATGACGACGGTCAAAGAAGCGTTGTAAGAGCCATGAAATACTCTCTTGCAAACGGCGGAAAAAGGCTTCGACCGATTTTGGTAATTGAGTTTTGTAAGGCATGCGGCGGAACTATGAGGGATGCTTTACCCTTTGCCTGTGCTATTGAATATGTTCATACATATTCGCTGATTCATGACGATTTGCCCTGTATGGACGACGATGATATGAGAAGGGGACAACCCTCCTGCCATAAAATGTTCGGCGAGTCAACTGCGCTTTTAGCCGGTGACGCCTTATTAACTCACGCTTTTGAGATTGCGTCCTCCTCGGACCTTCCTTTGGAAAGAGTAAACGCCGCTGTGTCACTTTTGGCTCAAAATGCAGGTGTCGGCGGAATGATAGGCGGTCAGGTTCTTGATTTAATGTATGAGAAATATCAGCCGGAGCTTAACGAAATAATCACTGTTCATAAACTAAAAACCGGAGCACTGATTTCTGCCTCGTGCATATTGGGCTGTATTGCCGCAGGTGCTGATGATGATAAAATCAAGGCCGCATCAAAATTCGCATATAATCTCGGCATAGCTTTTCAAATTAAGGACGATTTGCTTGATGTATTAGGCGACGAAAAGAAGCTTGGAAAACCCATTGGCTCCGATGCCGAAAACAATAAAAAGACCTATGTTGATATTGTGGGCATTGAAAAAGCACAAAATGATGTAAAAATGCTTACAAATGCCGCTATTGCACAGCTTTCACATTTTCACAACAGCGAGTTTATTGAGAAACTGGCTAATTATCTAATCGAACGCGAAAGCTAAGATTATTGATGAAAAGAGTGTTTCTTTATGTCTTATCTTGAGAATATTAATTCTCCTAACGATATCAAAAAATTGAATATTGACCAGTTAAACGATTTATGTGCTGAAATAAGAGCACTAATGATAGAAACCGTAAGTAAAAACGGGGGACATTTGGCCTCTAATTTAGGCGTTGTAGAACTCACAGTAGCGTTGCATAAGGTGTTTAACTCTCCAACGGACCAAATTGTTTTTGATGTTGGTCATCAATGCTATACTCATAAGATTTTAACTGACAGAAAAGATTCCTTTTCCACCCTAAGAACCGAAGGCGGAATCAGTGGATTTACACGGCCTGTTGAAAGCGAGCATGATATTTTTTCATCAGGTCACTCATCTACATCGATTTCACAGGCAATTGGTTTGGCAAAAGCTAAATCATTGAAAGGTGAAAAGGGAAAGGTTATCGCTGTTATCGGCGACGGCGCTTTAACAGGTGGCTTGGCATACGAGGCGCTTAATAACTCCGGAAATGAAAGTAATAATCTTGTAGTTATTTTGAACGACAATAATATGTCAATCAGCCAAAATGTCGGCTCTTTAGCTAAAAATTTAACAACCATAAGAACAAGTCCCAAGTATTTCACCTTTAAAAATAAGGTCACACGCGGTCTTGCTAAAATGCCGAAGCTTGGCTCACAAATAGCAAGAAGCATTACTGCTATTAATCAAAAAATAAGAAAGAGAGTCTATAAAAATACCTTTTTCGAGGACTTAGGCTTTAGATACTACGGTCCTATTGACGGCCACGATTTAGATGCTTTAATTGACGCATTAAGGGTTGCAAAGGCTCACAACCATTCTGTATTAATTCATGTTAATACAATTAAAGGTAAGGACTACGCCCCTGCCGAAAAAAATCCGTCAATGTTTCACGGTATCGGCAAATTTGACATCAATACAGGCGAACCTGTTACAGGCGGCAGAACCTATTCGGCAGAGTTCGGCGATATGCTTTGCTCTCTTGCAGAAAACGATAGCCGCATTTGTGCAATTACTGCCGCAATGTCCACAGGAACAGGCTTGGTTGATTTCAGCAAGAAATTTCCAAAAAGATTTTTCGATGTCGGTATTGCCGAGCAGCATGCCGTAACATTTTCTTCAGGTCTTGCACGAAACGGTCTTGTACCGTTCTTAGCAGTTTATTCCACCTTTTTGCAACGCTCCTACGACCAGCTCATTCACGATGTGGCAATGCAGAATTTGAAGGTTATTTTTGGAATTGACAGGGCAGGATTTGTCGGCGAGGACGGTGAAAGCCATCAGGGCGTTTTTGACACTGCGTATTTAATGAGCGTACCTAAATTAACAGTATTTGCCCCTGCTTCATTTGATGAGCTTCGTTCTATGATGTATCAAGCAGTATATAAAGAAAATAATGCTGTTGCAATAAGATATCCAAGGGGCGGAGAGGACATAATGCCTGCTGATTACAAGTACGATAAGTCCCCGTTCAGTGTGTTTGGTGACAGAAATTCCAAAAAATGCATTGTTACCTACGGCAGAGAGTTTTCCCAATGCTATAAGGCTTTGGAGAAATTGGAGGACACATTCATTATTAAGCTTAACAAAATCAAGCCAATTGGCGATGATATTTGTGAATTACTTAAAGATGCGGACTCAATATGGTTTTTTGAAGAGGGAATTAAATCCGGCGGTGTAGGCGAATGCTTTGCGTCAATGCTTGAAGAACATAGCATTAAGGGCAAATTCCATCTTATTGCAATTAACGACGAGTTCATTAAGCAGGCAAGCGTCAGCAGACAGATGGAGGAATACAAGCTGGATTGCAAATCAGTAATAAACGAGGTAAATAATACCAATGGCTAATAAGATAAGACTTGATGTTGCCGTTTATGAAGCCGGTTATGCGCCTTCAAGGGAAAAGGCAAAGGCTATAATTATGGCAGGTCAGGTATATGTAAACAACCAAAAGGTGGATAAAGCTGGTGCTGAAATCAAGCCCGATGATACTCTTGAGGTTAGAGGCGCCGCCTTGAAATATGTTTCCCGGGGCGGCTTAAAGCTTGAAAAGGCAATGGAGGAATTTCCAATAACTCTAAACAACAAAATCTGCATGGATGTGGGTGCGTCAACCGGCGGATTTACCGATTGTATGCTTCAAAACGGAGCTATTAGGGTTTATTCCATTGATGTGGGCTACGGGCAACTTGCATGGAAGCTACGCACCGATGAGAGAGTTATTAATCTTGAAAGAACCAATTTTAGATATGTAACCAACGAGCAGGTACCTGAAAAAATTGATTTTGCGTCTGTTGACGTAAGCTTTATTTCTCTTTATCACATTTTGCCTGTGCTAAACACATTGCTTGCAGATAACGGCGAAGCCGTTTGCCTGATCAAACCTCAGTTTGAAGCAGGCAAGGATAAGGTAGGCAAAAAGGGCGTTGTTCGTGATTTGGCAGTTCATTTGGAGGTAGTTGAAAAAATCATCCGCCTCGCTGTTGAAAACGGATTTAGCGTTATGGGACTTCAATTTTCACCTATTAAAGGTCCTGAGGGTAATATAGAATATTTGATTTACCTGCAAAAATCAACCGAGCCTTATGTTTCAAATAATGTTGATGCAAAAGACTTGGTTAATCAATCACACACGGAGTTGGATAAATAATGATTATTTCAGTTTTTCCAAACTTTAACAATGATGTAGCCGCGGTAACCGAAAAAGTAATTAACACGGTTATTAAGGCTGATTCCAATGTTTTAGTTAATGCCGAAAATTCGGCTGACATTAGTAAATTAAAAATTGATAAACCCGAAAAAATTCATTTTTGCGATGAAGAAACTCAATTTAAGGAATGCGACATTGCAATTGCAATCGGTGGTGACGGAACTACTCTTAATGTTTCTAAAAAGGCTTCCTTCAATAACAAGCCAACTCTTGGAATTAACGCCGGCAGGCTTGGTTTTATGAGCGGCTTGGAGAAGAATGAGCTGGAGCTTTTAGAGCAGCTTTGTAACGGCAAATCATTTACCATTGAAGAAAGAATGATGATAAAAGCAGTTGTTAAAAAGGATAATGAATGTGTTGGAACATATCATTGCTTAAATGACGCCGTTATCACAAGAGGCGATGTTGCAAGACTGATTGACATTGATGTTAAATGTGACGGACGAAATGTTACAAATACCCGCGCCGACGGTATGATTGTTGCTACTCCCACAGGTTCAACTGCATATTCAATGGCCGCAGGCGGCCCTGTTTTGAGTCCTGACAATTCGTGCTTTGTGGTAACACCTATTTGCCCACATTCGCTAATTAACAGAAGTATTGTATTTTCATCGGACAAGGAATTACTGTTATCTGTCTCTAACGATAAAAACAATAACGTGTTTTTGTCCATAGACGGCTCTCAATCCATTCCAATTAATAAAGAACATACCATCAAAATTACAAAAAGTCGGTATTCGGCAAAGCTAATAAAAATAAAACCCGACAATTTTTATGAAATCTTGAATAAAAAGCTTATTGAAAGGCGAAATTGATATGAAAAAAAGGCGTCAAGCAAAAATACTTGAGATAATAACTGCCAATGATGTTGAAACTCAGGAGGAACTGCAGGCAAAGCTGTTGGATTACGGCTATGAGGTTACTCAGGCTACTATTTCAAGGGATATTAAGGAATTAAGACTTGTTAAAGATCTGTCGCCAAGCGGAAGATATATTTATTCCACAGGCAAGAAGCATGTTGAAAACATAACTCACAGAGCAGGAGGAATTTTTAACGAGGCAATCATTAATGTTGACTATGCACTTAACACAGTTGTAATTAAGTGCTTTTCCGGTATGGCAAATGCAGCCTGTGCCGCAATTGATTCAATGACCATTGAAGAAATATTAGGTACAATCGCAGGCGATGATACCATATTTGTGCTTTGCAAAAGCGAAGATGCCGCAATGACTTTTACTAATAAGCTGAGGACTATGCTAAATGCTTAAATCACTGAATATTGAAAACATTGCCGTAATTGAAAAGGCTGATATTGAGTTTTCAAAGGGTTTAAATGTTCTAACCGGCGAAACAGGAGCAGGTAAATCAATTGTTGTTGATTCCATCAACGCTGTGCTTGGTGAGCGAACCTCAAAGGAACTTGTAAGACATGGCGCGGATTATGCAAGCGTAACGGCATTGTTTCAGGATGTTAATAACGACGCTATTAGGGCCGCTAACGATATGGGACTTAATTGCACAGACAATGAAATATTAATTTCTCGCAGAATTTCTGCCGCCGGTAAATCCCTTTGCAAGGTCAACGGTGTTCCTTGCACCGCCTCCATGCTTAAGGAGCTTGCAGGTTACCTAATTAACATTCACGGTCAGCATGACAGTCAGGCACTGTTAAACCCGGATTATCACTGCTATTTTGTTGATATGCTTGCAGATGATTATTCTGTTTATGAAAATTATAAATCTGCTTTTAAGAAACTTGTTTCAATTAGAAAAAGACTAAAGCTTCTTACCCAAGACGCTGACACAAAGGATAAACGCCTTGAAATTTTAAATTATCAAATCGACGAGCTTACTAAGGCTGATATTAAAATAGGGGAGTGGCGTGAGCTTAAAATCAAGCAGGAGCTTGCTCAAAGCTCTCAATCTCTCGCAGAAGCATTAAATGAAGCACAATTTGTATTTAATGGGGATGACGAGACAAGCGGTGTATCAACGTTATTATCGTCATCTAAGCTAAGGCTCTCTCCCTTTGCTGATATGGATGATGAGTTAAGAGATATCAACACTAAGCTAAACGCACTTGTTGACGGCGTTGAAGATGTCAAATATATGGTGTCAAAAAAGCTTGAAAGCATTAATTTCAGCGAAAGCGAATTGAATTCCATTGAGGAACGGCTGAATTTATTTTATGAATTTTCAAAAAAATATGGCGAAACGGAAGAAGATATGCTAAACTATCTTGACGACGCCGTAAAACAGCGTGATGCAATGAATGCTTCAGATGATGAAATTGAACTTTTGAACAGGGAATATGACGAAGCCTATGATGCAACAATTAAGGCGGCAGATATATTATCCTGCTACAGAAAAAGCGTTGCCTACGCCTTTGAACAGGAGGTTAAGGCAGAGCTTGAATATTTGGATATGCCCAATGTTCAATTTGTTGCTGATTTTGATAAAGGAAACCTATCTATTAACGGCTATGATAAAATTGAATTTCTAATTTCATCAAATCCCGGTGAGCCGCCAAAGCCCCTTGCAAAAATCGCCTCGGGCGGTGAGCTTTCAAGAATTATGCTTGCAATCAAGAACATAATTGCCGGAAAAGATAATGTAGATACTCTTATTTTTGATGAAATTGATACGGGAGTATCCGGTAGAGCGAGCAGAAAAATCGGTTTAAAGCTTAAAAGCGTTTCTAATCATACACAGGTATTGTGCGTTACTCATTCGGCGCAAATAGCCGCGTGTGCAGATAATCATTTGCTGATTAAAAAGCAGGTTGAGAATAACCGAACATATACCAATGTCAGCAGTCTTGATTATGACGAAAGAAAGCTGGAGCTTGCCAGAATAATGGGCGGTCTGGAAATTACGGATACACTTATAAAATCAGCTGAAGAGCTGTTAAATTCTTAATTTTACTGTCAATATACAATACGGAGGATATTTTAATGGGTGTTTATGAGGAATTAATTGAGCGTGGACTGATTGCTCAAGTAACCGATGAGGAAAAAATAAGAGAATTGGTTAATAACGGTAAAGCAGTATTCTATATCGGCTTTGACCCAACTGCCGATTCTTTACATGTTGGTCATTTTATGGCCTTAACCTTAATGAAAAGACTTCAGGCCGCAGGCAACAAGCCTATTGCTCTTATCGGCGGCGGTACTGCCATGATTGGCGACCCCTCAGGCAGAACGGATATGCGCCAAATGATGACAAAAGAAACCATTAATCATAACTGTGAATGCTTTAAAAAGCAAATGTCACGCTTTATTGAATTTGGCGAGGGCAAGGCAATAATGGTAAACAATGCCGATTGGCTTTTAGACCTTAACTATATAGATGTTTTGCGCGAGGTCGGCGCCTGCTTTAGTGTTAATCGTATGCTTACTGCAGAATGCTATAAACAGCGTATGGAAAAAGGACTTTCCTTTTTAGAGTTTAATTACATGATTATGCAGTCTTACGATTTCTATGCTTTATTCCAAAAATACGGCTGTAATCTTCAGTTCGGCGGCGATGACCAATGGTCAAATATGATTGGCGGAATGGAGCTTATCAGGAGAAAGCTCGGCAAGGAAGCCAACGCAATGACTATCACTCTCCTTACCAATTCAGAGGGTAAAAAGATGGGTAAAACCCAAAAGGGTGCAGTTTGGCTTGATGCAGAAAAAACATCTCCTTACGATTTTTACCAATATTGGAGAAATGTTGACGACGGCGATGTTATTAAGTGCATGAAGCTGTTAACCTTTATTCCAATGGATGAAATCAGCGAGTATGCAAAGCTTGAGGGAGCAGAGCTTAACAAAGCAAAAGAGGTTCTTGCTTATTCACTTACAGAGCTTGTTCACGGCAAGGACGAGGCTGACAAAGCACAGGCTGCCGCAAAGGCTCTTTTCAGCGGCGGTGCCGATGACAGTAATATGCCTTCAACAATTGTGAATCCAGATGATTTGGAAGATGGAAAAATTACAATACTTTCTCTTATGTCAATGTCCGGCATGATTAAGTCAAACAGCGAGGGCAGAAAGCTTATCCAACAAAACGGTGTAAGTGTTAATGACGAAAAGGTCACAGATGTTTTCCAAACAGTAACAAAAGAGGATTTGGAAAAATCAATAATCATTAAAAAGGGTAAAAAGGTATTCCGCAAGTTTTCTTTTTGACCGAAAATTTTATTAAAAGCTGTCTTTAACGGACAGCTTTTTCTGTTATAATATTGTAAATTATAATTACAGGTGTTATAATAACTCTAATTAATGTTTTTGGTGAATACTATGAGAGAATTTAGAAAAAAGCAAAAAAGACTGAAAAAAATAATGAATGCACTTGTTATTACCGCAGTGGTATATATTTTCATTTATTACGGAATTGAACCGACCTTGGCAAAAGCCATAAGCCAAACAGGAATGGCAATAGTATTAGCAATTATGTATATTCTTGTTTTATCAAGTCTATCCGTTTTATTTCATTACACTTCAAAATACGGAAAAAGCGATAAATTTTTAGAAGCAGTTGAATATGAGCTTGCTGATAACGGATATTATTTTACATCCAGAAAAGAAAATAATATCGAGTCATATTGTGATGTTATGACAGAGGATTTACGAAATAATGGCTTTAAAATTAATAATAACGTTACAATTGACGAGCTTGATTTCGATGTTGCCGCATATAAAGGCAATAGCTTTATGTATATTGTTAACGAGCCTAATCTTGAAAAGACCGATATTATTGCACACATAGACTGTGCAATTTATGATATAACCTCAATCAATGTAAAGCGAAAGGGCAACAGCGTTATAGCCTTTATTTGTGATAATGCTGATGATGAGGCTATTTCAATATCAAAGGTAATCACTCCACTTGGTAAAAAGGAACAAATTAAAATTGCTGTTGCAATTGTTGAATTAAACACAGGCAGAGTGTATTTCCTTGGAAATAAGCCGTCTAAATGCCAGTCAATGATAGTAAATTATGTTATGAATTGCGATTTGCCGATTAAAAAGCAATATATCGGTGAAGAACGATTGAGTTTTCAGGACGAACTCGAAGAACACATGAAAGACTTTAACATCAAGGATTTCAAAAACGGAACGTTTTACGCTCATTAATTTTTGGGGGTGTTTTTATGAATTATGCAGATGAATATATCAAAACTCTAACGGGAAAAAAGGTTGCCTTTGTTGGTATGGGTGTTGCCAATACACCCTGTGCGGAGTTTTTGGCAAAAAAGGGTATAGAGGTATACGCCTGCGACAAAAGGGATAAGGAATATATAGGAACTGATATTTGCAAAAAGCTTGAAGATTTGGGTGTAAGGTTTTCTTTAGGTGAAGATTATTTAGATATTTTGCCTCAAATGGATGTTGTTTTTCGCTCCCACGGTATTTTGCCTTTTCAAAATCCATGGATCGGTCAATGCATTAAGCGCGGTCAAACAGTCACCACGGAAATGGAGGTATTCTTTAAATACTGTCCATGCAAAATATATGCAATTACCGGTTCAAACGGAAAAACAACAACCACAACATTAATTTCAAAAATGCTTGAGGCTGAGGGCAAAAAAGTATTTTTAGGCGGTAATATCGGTAAAGCGTTAATGCCTGCCTTGGACGAAATCGGTGAAAATGATATAGCAGTTGTTGAGCTTTCATCATTTCAATTGCTAACAATGGGTAATTTAAAGGATAAGCCGGATGTTGCGGTTGTTACCAATATTGAATGTACCCATCAGGATCATCATATAAGCCTTGATGAGTATGTAGACGCAAAGCGTAACATTTTAATTTATCAAAATTCAAATCAAAGAACTGTGCTAAATGCCGATTGCGACTATTCTATCGGCAATTCGGTATATCATGATATGCGATTTGATGTTAGAGGAAATCTATATGAATTCAGCATTAAGCATCCTGTTAAAAACGGTGCTTATATGGACACTGAAACGGGCGATATTTATTACGCTGAAAACGGCACAAAAACATATATTATGAACAAAAGGGACATTATAATTCCCGGGGATCATAATATTGAAAACTATTGCACGGCAATCAGTGCTGTTTGGAATGATGTTAGTGTTGATACAATTAAGAAAATTGCTCAAGCATTCGGCGGAGTCGAGCATAGAATTGAGTTTGTAAGAGAATTTAACGGTGTTCGCTATTATAACGATTCAATTGCCACATCACCCAGCCGAGTTATCAGCGGATTAAAAGCATTCGGCACTAAAATTATTGTTATAATGGGCGGTTCGGATAAGGGCAATGATATGAGCGAAATGGTGCCTTATATCCTTAAGTATGTTAAACTGTTGGTTTTAAACGGTGCAACTGCCGAAAAAATATATGATGCCGTTGCCTCAAGCCCCGATTTTAAAAGCAGTGAGCTTCAAATTATAAGAACAGACACTATGCAAAACGCTCTTGAAATTGCAAAAGATAAGGCTACAGCAGGCGATATAGTAAGCCTGTGTCCCGCCTGTCCTGCATTTGATCAGTTTAAGACCTTTGAATACAGGGGTAGGGAATTTAAGAGAATAGTTAACGATTGGAGATAAAATGAATACTATTGATTTATTAAAAAATCTAACCACGGCGGTTGGTGTATCCGGTGATGAGAATTGCATTACAGACCTATTAAAAGGACTTTTGTCATCATACGGAACAGTTACTGTTGACAATCTCGGTAATGTTTATTGTAAAATAGGCGAAAAAGGACCTCACATTCTTTTAGATGCCCATATTGATGAAATAGGATTTATTGTCAAAGAAATAACCGCTGACGGATTTATTAAGGTATCGAACATCGGCGGAATTGACAGAAGAATGCTTCTTTCCGCTGAGGTATCGGTTTGGGGAGACCGTGAATACAGAGGAGTTATTTCAACGCTTCCGCCCCATTTACAAAAGAAGGATGATGAACGCCAGGCTCCGGATATTGATGAAATCGCAATTGATGTTGGGATGACCAAGGAACAGGCTCAAAAATGCATTTCTTTAGGCGACAGAGTAACATTTAAACGTAATTTTACAAAGCTTTTGGGTAATCAAATTTCCTCCTCTGTGCTTGATGACAGGAGCGGCGTTGCCTCAATTATTCTTGCACTTGACGAATTAAAGAAGATTAACGCAAATGTAACAGTAATGTTCTCCTCACAGGAGGAGGTTGGAACAAGAGGCGCCAGGGTTGGTGCTTATGGCAGAGCGGTGGACGAAGCAATCGTTGTAGACGTTTCATTTGGATACAGTCCAATGTGTAAAAAAACCGATTGCGGTGAAATCGGCAAAGGCCCAATGATTGGAATGAGCCCTATTCTTGACAGAAAAATCGCAAGAGAGCTCGTTAAAGTTGCTAAGGAGAATGACATTCCGTATCAAATTGAGGTTATGGGCGGAGGTCATACAGGTACTAATGCTGACGTTATTTCCATTAGCGAATACGGAATTAAAACAGCGTTAATTTCAATTCCCGAAAAATATATGCATTCTCCTGTGGAGGTTGTGGATATTAGTGATGTTGAAAATACTTCAAAGCTCATTGTTGCCTATGTAAAGAAAAGAATGGAGAAATTTGATGCTTAAGCAGTTATGTGAACTTAACGGAACTTCCGGAAATGAAGATGCGGTAAGAGAATTTATAATCAGCAAATTAAATACAGAATATGCCGTCGATAATCTTGGCTCTGTTATTGCTTTTGTAGGTGATGATAAAAAACGCAATGTTAGCATTAACGCTCACATGGACGAGGTTGGATTTATTATTACAGGCATTACCGATGAAGGATATCTGCGCTTTAGTGCTGTCGGCGGTATAGACCCGAGAGTCTGCCTTGACAGAGTAGTTGTTACCGAAAACGGAATTAAGGGTGTTATAGCAGACAAGGCATTTCATCTTCTAAGCAGTGATGAAAAAGAAAAATGTCCCCAATTTGACAAGCTATTAATTGATATCGGTGCAAATTGTAAAGAAGACGCCGAAAAGGTTGTAAATTTAGGCGATTTTGCTTATTTTGACAGTGATTACATCGAATTTGGAGACGGTTATATTAAAGCGAAAGCACTTGATGACAGAATCGGCTGTATACTTATGCTTGAACTTATTAACGAGGGTTATGGGGGCACCTATTGCTTTAATGTGCAGGAGGAGGTTGGACTGCGTGGCGCAAAGTGTACCGCAGAAAGCACATGCCCCGATATAGCCATTATTCTTGAAGCAACAACCGCCGCAGACCTTGACGGTGTTACCGGCGCTGACAGAGTATGCGTTCTGGGCAACGGTCCCGTAATTTCTTTTATGGACTCAAGAACAATATACGACAGAGGTTTATATAATCTTGCAATGAAAACCGCCGAGGAATTGGGAATACCCTATCAAACTAAAACCGCTATTGCCGGCGGAAATGACGCAGGCGCTATTCAAACTGCGGCAGGGGGCGCAAGAGTTCTTGCTATATCCCTTCCTACTAGATATATTCATTCAGGCGCATGCGTGGTTAAAAAATCGGATATTGAAGCTACAAGAAAACTATTAAAGGAGCTATTACCAAGGCTTTATGATTTTAAAGATTGAAAATGTAGAAGAATTTTACGATTGGGATATTGACGATTTATTTTCGGTTCGTATCATGTCATTGTTAAAATCCTATGGACTCAAATATAATTTTGCTACCTTTTATAAACAGATTGTTGACGATAAGGTTGTGGCAATTATGTCACGGCTTGATAATGATTTCACTTTATCGGCAAGCAGTGATATTGATGCAGAAGAACTGATTAGATTTTTTTGTGTAACAGGCTTTTCCTCTGTTTTATCAAGTGATGTATTTACCTTCGGTGCTAAATATGAAGAGGGAATAATAATGACCTGCACAAAAAAGTATGTAGAGCCCTTGCCTTTAGATGCAACCGTTGACGAATACCCAAAGCTGATGGATTTATATAATTTTGTTGATTACGAGGGGCAGGATTTTAAATCCTGGTATGTTGATATTTCTCATCGGGTGCGCCACAATACTGCAAAGGCATACACTCTTTGCATTGGTGACAGAATTGTTTCTTCGGGAATATTTAACTCTATCATCGGCGGAGATGCGATTCTAACCGCTGTACGCACTGACGAAGAATTTAGAAGAATGGGATACGGTTCTGCCCTTGTTAAGCATATTTGCTCAGATGTTAAGGGCAAGGTTTACATAATGCGTGATAAGGAACAAAACGAGTCTTTTTACAGAAAGCTTGGCTTTGAAAATTCAGGAATTTGGAGAATATATAAATGATACCTTTTTTTGATATTGATAATGACATTGAACTCGCATCTAATAAAGCTTTAGCGCTTTGCAATAAACAATTCAGTGTTATAGAGGATATCGCAGAATATAATCAATTTAAGGTGCAAAAAGCGTTTATTGATAACAAAATCAGCGAATCCCATTTTTGCACCTCAACCGGATACGGATACGGCGACATGGGACGGGATACCCTCGATAAGGTTTGGGCACAGGTTTTCGGTGCAGAGGATGCTTTGGTAAGGCATAATTTTACCTGTGGCACACACACCCTTTCTACTGCATTATTCGGAGTTTTAAGACCAAATGATAAAATGCTTTGCGTTACGGGAACTCCCTATGATACCATTCATAATGTTATCGGTATCACCGGAGAAGGTATGGGCAGTTTAAAGGATTTCGGGGTAATTTATGATGAAATTCCACTTAAAAATGACAAGCCCGACCTTGAAGAAATTGAAAAGCAAGTTAATTTAGATACTGCAATGGTTTATATCCAGCGTAGCAGAGGCTACGAGCTACGCCCGTCATTAACTGTTGAGGAAATTGCCGAAATTGTAAGCATTGTAAAGAGCAAAAATCCAAACTGCATTGTTATGGTTGATAACTGCTACGGTGAATTTGTCCAAAAGCAGGAGCCGACAGAGGTTGGAGCGGATTTAATTGCAGGTTCACTTATTAAAAACGCTGGTGGAGGAATTGCTACAACCGGAGGATATATTACAGGCAGGCATGATTTGGTTGAAAAATGTGCATATCGGCTTACAACTCCCGGATTAGGTAAGGAGGTAGGCGCCACTCTCGGTCATAACAGGGAGCTTTATATGGGACTGTTCTATGCTCCTCACACTGTTGGCGAGGCACTGAAAAGCGCGGTTTATATTTCAGCTCTGTTTTCTTTATTCGGTTATGACACAACACCGAAATATAACGATAAACGCGGCGATATAGTGCAATCCTTAGGACTTGAAAACGAGGAAAGCCTTGTTGCCTTTTGCCAAGGTATTCAAAACGGCAGTCCCATTGACAGTTATTTGTCTCCGGAGCCTTGGGATATGCCCGGATATGACAGTAAGGTAGTTATGGCCGCAGGAGCATTTACCCTTGGCTCCTCCATTGAGCTTTCTGCAGATGCTCCCATAAGAGAGCCTTTTTATGCCTGGATTCAGGGAGGATTAAATTTTTCCTCGGCAAAGCTTTGTGCATTGCTTGCTGCACAGCAAATGAAGAACAGGGGATTACTAAAAAATGGATTACAATTATAGCGGAATTAAGCCGGAATCTATTGAGCTTCTGTGTTTAAACAGATTTAATGACTCGAAACCGTTTTACGAAGAACACAAAGAGGAATTAAAACAAAACATCACAATTCCTCTGAGGCAAATGGTTCTTGATTTAAGCGATATTTTGTATGATATTGACAATAAAATGTATCTTGATCCTGTGAGGGCAGTTTCAAGAATTCACCGTGATACAAGAGGAAATCGCTCAAAAATTAAATACAGAGAGAATATGTGGGTGTTCTTTAGAAGATATAAAAAGGAATATCCCTGTGCACCCTTTTACTACTTTGAATTTTTTCCGAATTCCTATGGCTACGGCTTGGTGTTTTGGACTTGGAAAGCTTCAAATTTCAGAGTTGTTCATGAAATGATAATGGAGCAACCGAAACGTTTTAAAAAAGCACTTAAGGCCTGTGAGGACGCAGGCTTTACCTTTGATTGCAGGGATTACTACAAAACCGATCGTTTTCCCGACGCACCCGATGAATTAAAACCGTATTTATCTGCCAAAAATTTTGGATTCTCATACAATGCTTTTGATATTGGGCATTTACGTGATGTTAGTTTAATTGACGAAATTAAGCTCTCCTTTGATATTGCAAGACCAATGTACGATTTTATGCTTGAAGCTTATGAAAGAATGATGATTGAGGGCTTAATTAAGCCGGAGGATTAGTATTTATGCTACAATTAATTCTTGGCCGAGCAGGCTATGGAAAAAGTAAATATGTGTTTGACAGTATTAAAGCATTAGTTGATTCGGGCGAAGAAAACATTCTTTTGATCTCTCCCGAACAATTTTCCTTTGAAGCGGAAAGAACCTTGCTTAAGGTTCTCGGCGAAGACAATATGCATAAGGTTGACAGCTATTCCTTTTCCCGTCTTTCAAGCGAGATAAACAGAATTTACGGTGGAAATAATCTTCCAATGCTTTCCGCCGGTTCAAAGGCTGTTATGATGAAAAAAGCCATCGAAACGGTGCAGGACAACCTTGTTTTATTCAACAATAAAAATCTTACTCCGTCATTTATCAATTCCATGATAAGCGTATATGACGAAATGAAATCCTGCCGTGTCAGCACCGATGATATAGAACAGGTGTCTGATTATACAGATAAAGAGGTGCTTAAGGGAAAGCTTATAGATATTTCAGCTATTATAGGCGCCTATGACGCACTTATTGAAAATACATATCTTGATCCTGCAAATGAACTGACAAGATTATACGAAAAGCTTATTAATCTTGACTATTTTTGTGACAGAACTGTTTTTATTGACGGATTTAACGGCTTTGTTGCCCAGGAATATAAGGTGCTTGAGGTAATAATTAAACAGGCAAAAAATGTTTACATTACTTTTTGCACCGATAGTGACAGCAACAGTAATAAATATGACTTATTCTCTTATGTAAATTCTAATATTTCAATTCTTTACGGGGTTGCAAAAAAAATAGGCGTTAATGTTGAAAGGCCTGTTTTTTTAACTGAGCCTAAAAGATTTAACAATAATGAATTAATGGCTATTGAGTCCTGTGCCTTTGATAATTCACAAGGAAAATGTGAATTAAATTCTGCTGATAATGTTAGAATCTATAAGGCTCGAAGCATATCCGATGAATGTGATAATGTATCCTTACAAATCTCTAATTTATTTAGAGAGGGAATACGTGCATCACAGATTGCCGTTATTTGCCGTGATTATGATAAATATCAAAAGGAGCTTGAGTTTTCTTTTAAAAAATACGGCATACCGTTTTTTGATGATGAGCGTCAGGCTATATCAAGTCAGCCAATTATAATGCTTGTAAATTTCCTGCTTAGAACGGCAATGTTTTCTTTAAGAAGCGAGGATATTTTTTCTCTCTTAAAAACAGGCTTAACCGAGCTTGAAGACAACAAAATAAATAAGCTTGAAAACTATGCTTTTATGTGGAGCATTAACGGCTCTGCCTGGAAAAAAGAATTTGTTAACAGTACTAAGGGCTTGGTAGAAAAAATAACCGAAAAAGACAAGCAGGAAATAGAAGATGTTAATATCAGCCGTAAATACATAATTGATAAGCTTGTTAAATTTAAAAATTCCTGCAAAAATAAATCTTGCAGGGATATTTGCAGTGCTGTTTATTATTGCATAATCGAACTCGGCGCTGATAAACAGCTGAAAAAATTAGCCATCAGCTTGGATAACGAGGGAAAATCCGCACTTGCACAGGAGCAGGGCAGAGTGTGGGATTTGTTGATGGAAATTCTTGATAATCTTGCAACTGTCGGCGGAGAGCAAACAATAACAGTAAAGGAATTTTATAATTTATTCAACCTTATGCTTTCCTACGAGGATTTAGGCACAATACCCACAGGCCTTGATAACATTCAGGTTGGTGCCGCAGACAGAATGAGATGCAACAATCCCTACGCCGTTTTCATTCTCGGTGCAAACGAGGGCGAATTTCCTAAAACTGTTTTTTCCTCCGGCTTGCTGACCGAAAGCGACAGAATGACGCTGATTAGTAATAATTTTAAACTATATTCTTATGGTGAAACCCTAAATGCACAGGAAAAATATTTTGCTTATATGGCGGCGTGCTCTGCTACAGATAAGCTATTTATCTCCTATCGCAGCGGAAAGGATGAGGCTGAAAAATCATCAATCGTAAAGGGTGTTGAACGAGCATTACCAAGCATTAATGAAGCAAGGTTCAAAGATACATTATCCTTGGACTTGCTTGTCAGTAAAGACAATGCATTTGATATTTTAACCTCTCATTTTAACGATAATACCGAGCTTTCGGAATCATTAAAATACTACTTTAAGTCAAATCCAAGCTTTTGCGGCAAGGTTGATGCAGTTGATAGGCTGAATAACAACAATCCGATTACAATCAAAGACGAAAAGATTGCCACGGATTTGTTTAAAAAGGATATGTATTTATCCGCTTCTAAGGTTGACGAATATTATAAATGTGCCTTTAAGTATTTTTGTAAATTCGGCATTGGTGCTGTACCGCGCACGAAAGCAGAAATGGACCCAATGCAAACGGGAACTGTTGTTCACTATGTTCTTGAGCAAATTATAAGCAATAATAAAAAGGATGACTTTGTCAGCTTAACCGATGCCCAAATAGCAATTGAGGTTAACAGGTATCTAAAGGAATACTTAGAAAATAAAATCTATTCCTCGGGTGAACTTGATAAACGCTTTAATTATCAGTTTATGCGTCTTTCAAAAATGCTTACCTTTGTTATAATTCGCCTGAGAGACGAGTTTTCTCAATCTGATTTCGAGGCAAAAGCCTTTGAACTGAAAATAGGCAATGAAGAAAGAGAGGATATGGTTAAATATGTTCCCATTAAGCTCAAAGACGGCGGAACAGTAACCATTAAAGGCTCCATTGACAGAGTTGATATCTTTGAGGAAAACGGCAGGCAATATGTTAGAGTAGTTGACTATAAATCCGGCGGTAAAAAATTTGAATTAAGCGATATTATTTACGGTATTAATCTTCAAATGTTTATATACCTTTTTTCACTATGCAAAAGCGACCACAAATACAGCGGTATCGGCTCCGGTGTGCTTTATATGCATGCCGCAAGAGATGTGTATTCTGTACCTAACAAAAAAGATGCAGAGGATTTATCCGGAGAAGACAATAAAGCCTTCAAAATGAAAGGCGTTTTTCTCAATGATGAAGAAAATCCTATGATAGAGCACATGGAGAAAAATCTCGGCAGATACGGCAAATTTATAGATGTTAACACAACAAAAGGCGGATATAGCGGAAATATTGTTACTCTTGCTCAGCTTGGTGCTATCTCCAAAAAGATTGACAATCTTATTGCTTGTATGGGCGAAGAGCTTCACAAGGGTAATATCAATCAAAATCCTGTTGAGGGCGGTCACAACAGCGACATTTGTTCCTACTGCGATTACATTGATATATGTAAAAACAGAAAGGAAATTCAAATAAGACCGACTGAACCCATGTCTAACGAAGCTGTTTTTTCACAAATCTTAAAGGAGGAGGAAAGCAACAATGCGTAATTGGACCGAACAACAAAGAAACGCAATTAACGCACACGACAGTAATATTATTGTCAGTGCCGCGGCAGGCTCGGGCAAAACCGCAGTTTTGGTTGAGAGAGTAATCAAAATGATAACCGATCCCGATAAGAGCATTAACATAGATCAGCTTTTAATCGTTACCTTTACCAATGCCGCCGCTGCGGAAATGAAAAGCAGAATTGCCGACTCCTTAAACAGTATTTTGGCTGAAAATTCCAACAATACAAATGCCTTGCTTCAATTGTCTCTTTTGCCAAATGCAAAAATATGCACAATTGATTCATTTTGCATTAATTTAGTAAGGGAAAACTTTTTTGAGCTTGGCATTTCTCAGGATTTTACAATTCTTGATAATTCACAGGAACGCCTGCTTGAAAATGACGCTATTAATGAAATAATCAACAGGCGTTATGAAGAGCCGGATGATAGCTTTAAAATACTGATTGATATGCTGTCAAATACAAAAAATGACGGCAATCTTATTTCGGCAATAACACAAATCAACAACTACATAAAATCACAGCCTTTTCCTTATATTTGGCTTAAGAACATTTGTGAGATTTATAATCCAAGTATTGACATTAACGATACTGAGCTTAAAAAATCAATTTTTGATGATATTTCATATTACTTAACAGAGATAAACAATCTTTTGGGATTGGAAATTGAGTCATTGTTGCCGAATGATGATATCTATGATGATTTATATGATATTATTCAGGCTGACAAATATATGGTTGAAAGCTTAAATAATGCTTTAAAAGGCACTTGGGACGATATGTTTAACGCAATATGTGATATCAACCCAATGCCAATGACTAAAAAGCGTAAAAGCGAGTCAAAAGCCGCCATTGTTGCTTACAGAAATCAACTATTAGATATCATAAAAAAAGACATATCACCTTTGGTTAGTGTATCTTCAGGGGACTATACAAAGGATTGCTCAGCCGTTTATCCGGAAATAAAGCTTTTATGTGACATTATCATTGAGTTTAATGAGGCTGTTATGGAAAAAAAGCTCGAAATAAACTCCTTTTCCTTTTCGGATATCGAGCATTTTGCCATTAACCTTTTATTTGAGGCAGATGAAAAAGGTAATGTTATAAGAAAGCCTTTAGCAAGAGAATATGAGAAAAATTTTGTAGAAATACTTGTTGATGAATATCAAGATACCAATAAAGCGCAGGATACACTGTTTAAGTATCTTTCAAACGGTCATAACCGTTTTATGGTTGGTGACGTAAAGCAGAGTATTTATCGTTTTAGGCTTGCAATGCCGGAAATATTTAATGCTAAAAAGGACAGTTATGCCGATTATGATGAGTCATCAGGGAGTATTAATCAAAAAATTGTTCTCGACAAAAATTTCCGTTCGCGGCTTGGTGTTTGTGAGTTTGCAAATTTCCTGTTTTCTAACTTGATGAGTAAGCGAATCGGCGAGTTGGAATATAACGACGAAGAAAAGCTTAACAGTAATAATGATTATAATGAAACTGATATTCCATGTGCTTGCGTAAGAATTGTTAACACGCCTGAGGGTGAGGACAAAACAGAATACGAAGCACGGCAAATAGCTGAATTTATTATTCAAAAGGTCAAGGTAAAAGAGCAAATAAAGTACAAAGACGGTTACAGAGATATTTGTTACGGTGATTTTGCAGTACTTTTTAGGTCGCCTAAAAACAAAATGCCAATTTACGCTAAGGTGTTTAATCAATACGGTATTCCTGTTTTGTCTAATAACAGATTGAATCTCTTTGACAATAACGAGGTGGCAATTCTTTTATCATTAATTAGGGTAATTGATAATCCTATTCAGGACGTACCTCTTTTGGCAACGTTAATGTCCGTCTTTTACGGATATACCGCCGATGAAATAGCCAAAGCAAAGGTTCTTTACAATGAATCAAATTTATACACAACGGTTTGTAAGGACAGCGAGACCTTCTCTAAGTTCTTAATGGATTTAGACAGGTACAGGAAATACGCTTCATCAATGACCGTTGAAAGCTTTTTAAGGCAAATAATCAGCGAAACATCATATATCTCTATTATCAGTGCTATGGGTAATGCAGAGCAAAGAAAACAAAATGTTTTCAAGCTAATAGAAATTGCAAAGCATTTTGACAGCGGTGGCAGTGTTGGTTTAACAGCCTTTGTAAGATATATTGACTCGGCAATATCCTCTAAGCTGGAAATTGACAGTGCAAGCGTAACTCATTCAGGTGAAAACAGTGTTCAGCTTATGTCTATACATCAGTCTAAGGGCCTGGAATTTCCCGTTGTTATTTTGGCAAATGCCGCAACGCAGTATAATAATACCGATTTATACAGTCTTGTGCTGTTAAATTCAAAAATAGGCATTGGATTAAAAATTTATAACAGTGATAAACTGTTTAGATATAATTCTGCCCAATATTCGTATATTAAGGAACAAAACCTATGTGCCTCCATGAGCGAAAATTTAAGGGTTTTGTATGTTGCCGTTACACGTGCCAAGGAGCAGTTTATTGCCTTTACATCATACAAGGAGGGAACTCTGCCCAAGCATCTTAACAGACTGTCAACAAAAATAGTTAACGGTAATATTCCTCCAAGCTCGGTTAAAAGATTAACAAACGATGCAGACGCAATTTTACTTTGTGCAATGCTTCATAAGGATTGCGATGAGCTTAGAAATATTGCTGATGTTGACTTAAAGCCCATTGAAAGCAGTTCTTTTAATCTTGATTGTAAAATTTTGGAGGAAATAGATATTCCTGAAGAAAACCCTGCCGATATTGCTTTACCAAATGAAACAATAGTTAAAGAAATTAAAGACAGACTTTCATACACTTATAAATACAGCGAGCTTGCACAAATGGCGTCCAAACGCAACGCATCTTCGCTTGATGAGGCTGATCAGGGCTATGAGTTTTTTGCAGTCAGTAAGCCTGCTTTTCTTAACAAAGGCGGTTTAACACCGGCTGAAAAGGGAACAGCCATGCATAATTTTATGCAATACTGTGACTATTTTAATGCTAAAGATAATCTTGAAGGGGAAATTAAGCGTTTAGTTAAGGATAACTATATTTCAGTTGAACAAGCCGAAAGTCTGGACAGAGATAGCCTTTCCAAATTGTTTAACAGTCAGTTTGCAACACGAATGTTTAACAGCAATCATATTCACAGAGAAATAAAGGTTGCAACCTTTGTGCCGGCCTGTGACATAGAAAATACCTGCTATACTGATAAAATCATGGTTCAGGGCATTGCAGATTGCGTTTTTGAGGAAAACGGCGAGCTTATTTTGGTTGACTACAAAACAGATAGGGTAGACAATGAGGAACAATTACTTGACAGGTATAAAAAACAGATTGCATATTACAAAACAGCCATTGAAAAGGTTCTTAAAATGCCTGTTAAGCAGGCCATGCTTTATTCGTTTTGCTTAGGTAAAACCTGTATTTATAAATAATTTAAAAAAAAGACTTGCATTTTTGTAATTCGTTTGTTATAATGCAATCTGTTACAAGTTTAAGTGAGGTGAAAGTTAATGAAAGACGGAATTCATCCAAATTATGAAGCATGCACAGTTAGATGCGCTTGCGGTGCAACTTATGAAACAAAGAGCACAAAGGGCGATATGAAGGTTGATATCTGCTCTAAGTGTCACCCATTCTATACAGGTAAGCAAAAGCTTGTAGATACAGGTGGACGTGTTGATAGATTCAACAAGAGAATTGCTAAGAAAGCGTAAGCTTTAAAAAATTTAGGCAACCACATTTGGTTGCCTTGTTTTTATATTTGGTGTCGTTATGGAAGAATATAAAACCGTTGAAAAGCAAGCCGATGATTATTTTATTGAAAAAAAGTCAAAATTCATAGGCTATGTTAAGCCTGTAAAAACACAGGACGAAGCAATAAATTTTATAAATTCGATAAAGTCTAAGCATTGGGACGCAACTCACAATGTATACGCGTATGTGCTTAGGGAGAATAATATTCAGCGATACAGTGACGATGGCGAACCCGGCGGCACTGCAGGGGTTCCCGTGCTTGATGTACTGCTTAAAGAGGAACTTGTGGATGTTTGCGTTGTGGCAACTCGTTATTTCGGAGGCACCCTACTTGGCGCAGGCGGCTTGGTAAGGGCGTATTCTCACACCTCAAAAATTGCCGTTGAGGCAGGGCACATTATTACAATGGCTGAATGCAGTGTTATGAAGGCCGGTGTTGATTACAGCTTTTATGAAAGGCTTAATAATCTTTTGGCTGAATTTAATGCTAATATTATTGACAGCGAATTTGCCGACAAAGTAAATATTACATTTTCCGTAAAGCAGTCATTTCAATCCTTAATTAATGAAAAGCTAATTGATATCAGCAACGGAAAATATTCCTGCGAATACTTGTACTCAAAATTTGACAAGGCATAAAAAAATACGATAGAGCTGACTCTATCGTATTTTTTTGGATAGTCTTATTACATTAATTTCGGGGTGATTAAACAATCTAAAGGGAAATTCCGCGTTTCCCAAGCCTCGGGAAACGATCAGCTTTGGTCTGTCTCCAAAAGAGCCTCTTGCATACTTTGGTCTCAGCCCCTGTCCCGGAGAAAATACAGGTCCTATTATAGGTAATATAAACTGACCTCCGTGTGCATGACCGGATAATTGTAAATCAAATGAATATTTAGAATAGCAATGCTCCTTTATACCCTCAAAATTTTCCGGATAATGGGATAAAACAAGCTTAAAGCCTTTCTTATTTTCAAGTGCTTTTAAATATTTAGACATATCCTTATATTCAAAGGTACCTTTTCTCCGCTCTTTGTACGCATCAAAGCTTGCTTGGTTTTCATCAAGCCCCAAAATATTTATTATGTTGTCTTTAACATTAACAGATTCAATATCGTTTAATAATACAATAAAGCCGATATCTTTTAATTCCTCCATTAAATCGACAAAATTTTCCAATCTTCGCTCATGATTTCCTGTAATATAGTATACAGGTGCCGTTTTAACCAATTCCTTGCCGAAATCAAGCATTTTATCCTTGTTTTTGCACTTATCGTTAATATAATCTCCGGTAATCACAATTAAATCCGGTGCTTGACTTTTCACAATATTTAAAACTTTTTTAAACGGTTTAGAATGAAGATCGGATAACTGTACAATTTTAACTGCGTTATTTATTTCAATGCTTTTAATTGAATACTTTGTAATGTCAATAATATTATTTTGAAGATAAAGAAAACATGTTATCAACAAAATTAATATGATTATAAGCGTTATTTTCATGATATTTCAGCACCTCGTATTAATCATATTATTTAAGTAAAAATAAGTCAAGAAAAATAAAGGGATAAATTGTTTTTTTGAGTAAGAAATAATGAAATTGAGTTAATTGTCGAAAAGAGGGATTAGCTTGGCAGAATTAATAAGGGAAATTACAGAGCAAAACGAAATTAAAATACTATCAAAAAACGCCTGCCTTGCTGTTAACTCAAGGGGCAGGGCAGTCAGCGAAGTCGAATGTGATATAAGAACCTGTTTTCAACGTGACAGGGACAGAATAATTCACAGTCAGTCCTTTAGACGGCTAAAGCATAAAACACAGGTTTTTCTTGCCCCCTCAGGGGACCATTACAGAACCAGATTAACCCACACTCTCGAGGTTTCACAAATTGCAAGAACAATTGCAAGGGCTCTTCAGCTTAACGAGGATTTAACCGAAGCCATTGCTTTGGGCCACGATTTAGGGCATACTCCCTTTGGTCACGCAGGTGAAAGAGCACTCGATAATTTATCCCCAAAGGGCTTTAAGCATTATGAACAAAGCGTAAGGGTTGTTGAGAAATTAGAAAAGTGCGGCGAAGGATTAAATCTTACCGAAGAGGTTAAAAATGGAATTTTGTGCCATACTAAAGGCGAAGATGCATACACCTTAGAAGGACAAATAATTCGCATTGCTGACAAAATTGCATATATTAATCACGATATCGACGATGCTATTCGTGCCGGCGTTATGACAGAGGAGGATATACCCCTTGATTTAAGAATTAAGCTTGGCATGAGCAAAAGCGAGCGTATTAACAATATGGTTCTCAATGTTATCAATAACAGCAACGATGAAAAAATTTTAATGAGCACTGAATATTGGCGCTTATTTAATGACCTTCATGACTTTATGTTTATTGCAGTATACAAAAATCCCGTTTGTAAAAGTGAGGAAACCAAAGCCATTGCAATGATTGAAAAGCTTTATGATTATTACTCAAAAAAGCCTGAAGAAATGCCAAATGAGTTTATTTCAATTGCCGAAAACGAAGGCATTGACAGGGCAGTATGTGATTATATTGCCGGCATGAGTGATAATTATTCCGTTAAAATATTTAACCAGCTTTTTGTTCCAATGTTTTGGATTGAATAAAATTTTTTAAGGAGTTGAGATTATGGCATTACCTGACAGCTTTATTCAGGATTTAAAGTTAAAAACAGATATAAATGACATAATTTCAACCTATGTTACCTTAAAAAAACGGGGAGGAACTTATGTAGGTCTTTGTCCTTTTCATAATGAAAAGACTCCGTCATTTACGGTTTATCCCGATACACAAAGCTTTTATTGCTTTGGCTGCGGAGCCGGCGGCGATGCAGTGGGTTTTATAAAGAAAATTGAAAACTTGGATTATATCGATGCCGTTAAGCTTTTGGCGCAGCGTGCAGGTATTGCAATGCCCGATGACAACACCTATGATAATTCACTTACAAAAAAAAGAAAAAAGATACTTGAAATAAATAGGGAAACGGCAAAATTTTATCATTCATATATGATGAGTGATGAGGGTAAAATAGGACTGAATTACTTTCTTAACCGCGGATTAAGCCTAAAAACAATCAATCATTTCGGCCTTGGATATGCACCTGATAGCTGGGATAGCCTGCTTAAGCACCTAAAAAGTCTTGGTTATTATCCCAATGATATGGTTGAGGCAGGTGTTGTTAAAAAAGGCAACAAGGGCTATTACGACAACTTTAGAAACAGAGTTATGACGCCTATTATTGATGTTCGGGGAAATGTTATAGCCTTCGGCGGCAGAGTACTTGATGACAGCAAGCCCAAATATATCAACACCGGTGACACATTGGTTTACAAAAAAACCAATGAACTGTTTGCACTGAATTTTGCAAAGGACAGCGGTGAGGATTCTATTATTCTCTGCGAGGGATATATGGATGTTATAGCCATGCATCAGGCGGGATTCACTAACGCTATTGCCGGCTGCGGCACGGCTTTAACTAATGAACAGGTTAGATTAATCAGCAGATATTCAAATGAAGTTATATTGGCCTACGATGCCGACGAAGCCGGTCAAAAGGCATTAAACAAGGCAATATCTCTGTTCAGTCAAACCGATCTTAAAGTAAGAATACCGTCTCTTACCGGCGGCAAAGATCCCGATGAAATCATTAAAACTTATGGCAGAGATAAATTTAAAGGCATGCTTGACGGTGCATCTAATGAAATAGAATTTGCACTGTTAAACGCCCGAAAAAAGTATAATTTAGCATACACACAAGGCAAAATCGACTTTTTAAGTGATGCAATTAAAATACTTTCCAAGGTTTCTCCCATTGAACAGGATTTATATGTTTCAAGGCTTGCCGAGGAGCTGGGAGTTGACAAAAGCAACATTAATATTCAGCTAAGCTCCTATAAAGCAAGACAGAGTAAAAGGGAAGAAAAAAGAAATTTCAATAAAATTGTTGAAGACAAAATTCGTGATAACCGAAAGGAAAGCTACGATGTGGGGGCAAGCACCCGCAAAATTAAGGCACAGGACAGGCTGTTAGGTCTATTGCTTTTATATCCCGACTGCTTTAGCTTGGCATTAGATTTTGATTACGAGCGACTTACAGACGGGTTTATAAAAAACACATATAAGCTTATTACTGACAGGATTAAAAATAATGATGATTTAGATTTAATGAGCTTTTCATCAAATCTTACCGACAGCGAAATGTCACACCTTTCCGGTATAATTGCAAAAACCGGAAAAAGTGCAAATCCCAAGCGTGAATTTACGGATTGCATAAACACAATTAACGAAGAATTTGAAAACGAGCAAAAAATTAACACTTCTAATATGAGTGATGATGACTTTAGAAGCTTGTTTAATAAGAATAATACATAAGAGGAGTTTTAATTATGGCTAACACAAATGAAAAGACCCCTGTAATGCAAGAGGATAAAAAGACAATAGCGTTCAGAAACCTTGTTGAAAAGGGCAAAAAAACAGGGCATCTTACTGCTCAGGAAATTGATAATCTCATCGTTGAGCTTGACCTTGATGTTGATGAATTAGAAAAGCTTAATGAACAGATTGATGCTGCAAATATCAATATCATTGATGACTTTTCAGCCGAAACCCTCGACGGTATTACTCTTGAGGTTGATCTTCCAAAGGAAACTGATGCCGCCGACACAATTGCAGTTAACGATAATGCCGCCATGGATGACCCTGTAAAGGTTTATCTTAAGGAAATCGGTAGAATTCCTCTCTTAACAGCAGAAGAGGAAATTGAACTTGCAATGAAAATCAATGATGATGACGAGGGTGCAAAAAAGCGTCTTGCAGAAGCAAATCTCCGTCTTGTTGTAAGTATCGCAAAAAGATATGTAGGCAGAGGCATGCAATTTCTCGATTTAATTCAAGAGGGTAATCTCGGTTTAATTAAAGCAGTTGATAAATTCGATTACACCAAGGGCTTTAAGTTTTCAACCTATGCAACCTGGTGGATTAGACAAGCTATTACCCGTGCCATTGCAGACCAAGCAAGAACAATTAGAATTCCCGTTCACATGGTGGAGACCATTAACAAGGTTAAAAAGGCCAATTCACAGCTTCTTCACCAAAACGGCAGAGAGCCCACACCTGAAGAAATAGGCGAATTTCTTGATATGCCCGTTGATAAGGTAAGAGAAATTTTAAGAGTAGCTCAGGAACCGGTTTCCCTTGAAACTCCAATCGGTGAGGAGGAGGATTCACATCTTGGTGATTTCATACCCGATGACGATGCATTGGCACCTGCCGACGCCGCATCAATGAGCCTGCTTAAGGAACAGCTTACCGATGTTCTAAAAACACTTACTCCAAGGGAGGAAAAGGTGCTTCGCTTAAGATTCGGACTTGACGACGGAAATCCAAAAACTCTTGAAGAGGTTGGCAAGGAATTCAACGTTACCCGTGAGCGTATAAGACAAATTGAAGCTAAGGCACTTAGAAAGCTCCGTCATCCAAGCAGAAGTAAAAAATTAAAGGATTTCTTAGACTAATGATACAGGAAAAAATTGACAGAATCAACGAGCTTGCTCGCAAATCAAGAACCGAAGAAGGGCTTACGGAAGATGAAAATCTTGAACAAGCTCAGTTAAGAAGAGAATATATTGATTCATTCAAAGCAAGCCTTGTCGGTCAGTTAGAAAATACCTATATTGTTGACGAAAAAGGAAACAAGCGTAAGGTGGAAAGAAAAAAGAAATGTCAAAGTTAATTATTATTGAAGGGTTGGACGGAAGCGGAAAATCTACCCAAACCGAGCTTTTGCAAAAGTATCTTGAGGCCGAGGGAGTAAGATATAAAAAAATCAAACTGCCTGATTATAAAAGCCCCTCAAGCACACTTGTTAAAATGTATTTAGGCGGCGAATTCGGTAAAAGTGCAAACGATGTTAACGCTTATGCCGCCGGTGCTTTTTATGCCGTTGATCGCTTTGCTTCCTATAAGCTTAATTGGAAAAAGGATTACGAAAACGGATTACTGATTTTGGCGGACAGATATGCCACATCTAATTCTATTTACCAAATGGAAAAAATAGATGAAAGCTGTTGGGACGAATATCTTGATTGGAGTGCCGATTTTGAATATAACAAAATAGGAATTCCAAGGCCTGATTGCGTTATTTATCTTGACATGCCCGTGGAGATATCACAAAAGCTTATGACAAACAGGTATAACGGTGACGAGGGCAAAAAGGACGTTCATGAGGCAAATGTCGAGTTTTTGAACAAGTGCAGAAAATCTGCCCTTTATGCGGCAAAAAAGCAGAATTGGCATATTGTGCCTTGTTCTAACGGCGATTCTCCGTTATCTATTGAAGAAATACATAAAACTATTGTAAGTATTATCGAAAAGGAATTATAAAATGTTAAATT
The DNA here is from genome assembly GCA_051881175.1 of Eubacterium sp. GTDB lineage: Bacteria > Bacillota > Clostridia > Oscillospirales > Acutalibacteraceae > Eubacterium_R. The sequence goes on along the minus strand of JBJEPI010000030.1, from coordinate 13,896 downwards.
TCAGCAAGCCGACTATTAAGGACAAGGCTTGGGTTGACAAATGCTTAAGGCATGCAAACAGCTACAATTGTGAATATTCTTTCGGCAACATTTTTATATGGGCTACTGCATATTCCACACAAATCTGTCACTATAAAGATTTTTTCATCTGTAAATGGGGCAGAAATAAAGATATTTCATATTCCTTGCCCCTTGGCGAAGGAGATTTTACCGATGCAATTAACCAAATAATTGCCGATGCCAAAGAATCCGGAGTAATACCAAGAATTTACGGAATAACCGACGGATATTTGACAATGCTTCAGGAAGCATTTACGGGAAAATTTACTTACCATTATGACGACGGCTATAATGATTACATTTATTCAACCGAGAAAATGGCTTCGCTCACCGGTAAGAAATATCATGGCAAAAGAAATCATATCACAAATTTTAAAAAAAATAATCCAAACTGGAGCTTTGAAAGGCTGAACAGCGAAAACATACCCGAATGTATAGCCTTGCATTCAAAATGGATAGAAAACAAAAGTGAAAATTCCGAGAATGACGAAGATTTTTCTCTTGAATTTGAAGCTGTTTTAAATGCCTTTGAAAATTACGACGCTTTGGATTTAGTCGGCGGATTAATTAGAATTGACGGCCGTGTTATAGCTTATACATTAGGTGAAGCCCAGGTTAACGGAAGGTGCTTTGTAACACATTTTGAAAAAGCGCCTGCCGATATTCAGGGTGCATATCCTATTATTAACCAAGAATTCACTAAAAACTGCTTGATGAATTACGAATTTGTAAACAGGGAAGAGGACTTGGGCATTGAGGGTTTACGCCGTGCGAAGCAATCCTATTATCCCGAAATCTGGTTAAAGAAATGTGTGGCAGTCTATAATGATTAGTATAACAGATAATATTGAAGATATTGTTTTGTGCTGGCAGGAGGCCTTTGGTGACAGCAGAGAGGATATAGTCTTTTTTGTTGAGAATTCAAAGGACTGTCAATGTCTTGCATATTATGAAAACGGAAAAATTTGCTCAATGCTGTTTTTGGTGGATTGCAGAGTTAAAGGCAAGCCTGCAAAATATATTTATGCGGCATGTACCTTGAACAAATATAAAAACAAGGGAATTATGACAAGGCTATTAGATTACACAAAAGAAAAATATGCCGCAATTGCTCTAATTCCTGCTGAAGAGTGGTTAATTAACTATTATATGAAGCGCGGATTTACAAATAAAGTCCAATTGAGTGATATTGTATTTTCCCAATGTAATGAAATAACCGAATATTTATATGAGGGTTGCACTCTTGCCGAGCCCTTTGCTTTATGCTATATAGGAGGATAACTATGGTATATGTATTTTTAGCAGACGGTTTTGAAATAATCGAGGCTCTCGCACCAGTAGATATGATGCGCAGAGCAAAAATTGATGTTAAAACCGTTGGTGTAACAGGAGAAATTGTTAAATCCTCCTGCGGCATTGATGTTACCGCTGATATGAGCATTAATGATTTTGATTTTTACGATGTAGAGGCAATTGTTTTACCCGGCGGCGGTGAGGGTACTAAAAATTTGGAAAACAGTCCTGCCGTACAAAATGCAATAGATAATGCAGTTAATACTAACACATTAATTGCCGCTATATGTGCCGCACCGTCTATTTTAGGCCACAAGGGTATTCTTGTTAATAAAGAAGCAATCTGCTTTCCCGGCTTTGAAGATGCCCTTGATGGTGCATCAATTTCAAGCAAATATGTAGTAAGGGACGGTTCAATTATTACTGCCAAGGGGGCAGGTGTGTGCATTGAGTTCGGCCTTGAAATTGTTAGATACATTAAGGGTGATGAAGCAGCCGAAAAGGTTAGAGGCACCATTCAATGTCAGTAAAGGACGAATTAAGATTAGAGCTGAAAGCCGCAAGAAAGATGTTGAATAATAAAAGTGACATTGATTTTACAATTGCGAATAAGCTTTTCAGCCTTAAAATGTACAGAGAAGCAGATTTAATACTTTGCTACGCTTCTCTTGACGATGAAATATCAACCGATTACATAATTAAGCACTCCTTAAGCCTCAGCAAAAGGGTAGCATTACCCTATTGTATAAACAATAACGGTTTAATGAGCTTTTACGAAATCAAAAGCCTTAGTGATGTTGCTGTGGGCTCATTTGGAGTTAGAGAGCCTGTTATTGAAAAATGTGAAGCTATTAATGATTTTTCAAATTCACTGATTATTGTTCCGGCCTTGGCTTATGATAATAAAGGCTACCGCTTAGGCTACGGAAAAGGGTATTATGACCGGTTTTTACAAAAACATTCTTTAAATTCAATAGGATTGTGCTATAATAGCTTTATTCAAAAAGAAATACCAATCAACCAATATGATAAAAGCGTTGATTTTGTCATAACAGAAAATGCAATTCTTGATTGCAGGTAAGGAGGAAAAATGGATAATTTAGATTTTAACCTTGATGAAAAGGAAACAACTAATGACATTTATTTTTCAAATAATGTTGAAAACAGCAGCAATGATATAGAAGACAGCGTTTCAAAAAATTCCGCAAGAACTAAAAAGAAAAAGAGAAAAGGAGTAGGCTCAACCTACATTTTCTTTATTTTTGTTATTGTTGCTTCTATGGCTATTTCCGTTTATGCAATTTTCTGTATGAATGATATTTTAGCCATTACAAAAAACAGCTCTTCAGTTACTGTTATGGTTAGCGATACAATCGAAACAAGCGACGAAGCAATTGACATTTTAGCAGATTATGACCTTATAAAATGCAAAAACTTTTGCAAATTCTTTACAAAATTAAGAGATAAGATTATCACATCGTCACGCCTTGGCGGTCCCTATTATGCAGGAGTATATTACTTAAACGGTCAAATGGGGCTTGAGGGAATGCTTATTACACTGCAAGGCGATACAAAACTTGATGAAACAATAACCTTAACCTTCCCTGAGGGCTACACTGTGCCGGAAATTATTGATAAGCTTGCCGAAAATGATGTTTGCGACAAAGCCGCTCTTACATCGGTTATACAGACAGGCGACTTCAACACATATCTTTGCAAGGATTTAACCGCAAAGGAAACAGTACCGTACAGGCTTGAGGGATTCTTATTCCCTGATACCTACGAATTTTTCATAGGTGAAAATGCAACATCAACAATCAAAAAATTTGTTGATAACGGCGATGATAAATTTACGGATAAGTATAAGAAGCGTGCCGAAAAGCTTGGGTATTCCACTTATGAAATAATGATTATTGCTTCGATAATCCAAAAGGAAGCCGCAAATGAAGACCAAATGAAAACGATTTCGGCAATTATTTATAACAGATTAAAGGACCCTGTTAATTTCCCAACCCTTGGCTGTCAGTCTACTTCTGACTATATTACCAACAAGGTTAAGCCGTCATTGTCTTCTTCATCCTCTCATACAGCCGATTATTATTTAACTTATTACAATACTAATATTAATTCTACCGTTATCGGCTTACCTGCAGGTCCTATTTGCAATCCCGGTTCAAAGGCTATTCAGGCCGCCTTATATCCTGAAAAAACCGATGCAAAGTTCTTTTTCCATGATACCGACGGAAATATGTATACTGCAAAGACTTACTCTGAATTTAAAGATAAGGTTAATACCTACGCACCTTATCTGTTGGCTTAAAATTATGTTAAATCACAATATTGAATTATTATCACCTGCAGGTGATATGGAAAGACTTAAGCTTGCTGTAAAATTCGGCGCTGACGCAGTTTATGTGGGCGGGGAGATGTTCGGTATGCGTACCAATCCGTCAAATTTCAACGCCGATCAGCTTAAAGCCGCAGTAGAGCTTGTTCATCAAAATAACAAAAAAATATATTTAACCTGCAACACCTTGCCAAGAAATAATGAATTGGGTGTATTGCCCGATTATCTTAAGTATGTTGAGAGCATAGGCGTTGATGCGCTGATTATTGCCGATATGGGTGTGCTGTCAATTGCTAAAAAATATGCACCGAATACTGATATTCACATGTCAACTCAAGTGGGTATTGTTAATTACGCCGCCGCTAATGCGTTATATGAAATGGGCGCCGGCAGAATTGTAACCGCCCGTGAACTTTCCCTTGATGAAATTAAATGTATTCGTGAAAATACTAACCCAAAGCTTGAAATTGAGGTTTTTGTTCACGGCGCAATGTGTATGAGCTTTAGCGGAAGATGTATTCTTTCCGATTATATGGTTGGCAGGGACGCCAATAGGGGAGATTGTGCTCAGCCATGCAGATGGAAATATCATTTGGTTGAAGAAACAAGGCCCAATCAGTATTTTCCAATAAATCAAGATGAAAACGGCACATACATTTTTAATTCTCGAGACTTATGTATGATTGAACATATCCCCGAGCTTGACAGAGCAGGGATTGACTCCTTCAAAATCGAAGGAAGGGCTAAAAGCGAGTATTACACTGCTATTGTCACTTACGCATACAGAAATGCTATTGACGAATACCTTTCCGGCGGAAGAAGGGAAGATTTTAAACCCTCCCAATGGATTCTTGATGAAATGGAAAAAATGAGTCACAGGGAATATACTACCGGATTTAATTTCGGTCCCATTGAAAAGGGTCAGGTTTTGGACTCCGGCGGATATATTCGTAACTGGGATGTTTGTGCGTTGTATAAATCCTGTGAAAACGGCAGATTAACAGTTGCTCAGCGAAACAGATTTTATCAAGGTGATGAATTAGAGGTTGTTGAACCGAACAAAAAGCCCTATAAAATTAAGGTTGAGGAGCTTTTCAACGTAAAGGATAATGAGTATGTAGATGTAGCAAATAAGGCCACAGACATTTATTCATTTAAATGCGACAAAAATATTTCACCGGATGCAATATTTAGAGTTGAAAGAAAATCATAATAAAAAATAACCCTTTTGTTAACAATACAATAGGGTTATTTTTATGTCTAAAAGATTTTTTTGTATGTTAATATCGTTTTCACTGCTTTTTTCAGCTGTAATAGGAAGAATAGGCTTTGTTTCTTTAAGCGGCTCTTACGCAGTGTCCGAGGGATATAATTCCTTTATACTTACCATTGACAGTGCTTATCCAACTTTATACTATTCAAATTTGCAAAGAATCAATAATAATAAATACAAATATGTCGCCGTAATTCGTCAAAGTGAAAGAGATATTGCAGAGCTATATAGGCTCTTTGAATATGATGAGAGGCAGAAAATATTAGAAGAACTTAAAAACGGCTATCCCGTTATCCGATATGTAGATATTGAAACAAAAAACAAAGCAAACAGCATTCAAATTTTTAAAGCTTATGACAGCGAAAACTCCCTAAAACAGCTTGTATCTGCAAGCTCGGGAGGACTTTTAAGCTATCTTGACAGTAATTATGCTACAAAAAAAATAAGCTTTTCCATAGATGCAAAAGGCAGAATACTTGCAGGTGACAAAGGAAATATAATTGAAAATAATTACGGCGATTATTACGGATTGAAGCTGACAATTGATAAAAATGTTCAGGAGATTGCCTATGATGCCTGCAAGGATATGAAAAGCGGAGCATTAATTGTTATGGATGTCAAAACATCAAAAATTCTGGCTTGTGTGTCTAAGCCTGATGATAGCTATATTAACAAATGCTTTTCCAATTATACTGTCGGTTCGGTTTTTAAATTAGTAGTTGCCGCAGCCGCATTGGAAAATAATATTGATTTGAAATATACCTGTAAGGGAACAATTAAAGTAGCAGATACGGAATATTCCTGTCAGGCTAATCATATTCACGGTGAACAAAACATTAAAACAGCCCTTGCAAATTCCTGTAATTGCTATTTTGTAAATTTAGCGCTAAATCTCGGCGCTGAAAATATTATAGAAACAGCTAAAAGCCTTGGCTTTGATGAATATATCAATATTTATGATTCTTGGAATATAAAAGGTTCAACACTGCCTGATGAAAATGTATTAAATTCCAAAGGACAGCTTTCACTACTCGGCTTCGGTCAGGGCAAATTATTGTCAACACCGCTTCAAATTTGCAATTCATTATGTACCATTGCAAATAACGGAATTTATAATAAACCTTTCTTGGTAGAAGGTATTGTTGACAGCAAGGGCAATATAAATTTAAATAAATTCGTCGACGGAAAAAAGGCCCTTTCAAATGAAACGGGAGAAAAAATTGTAAATTATATGCGTTATGTTGTATCCGGCGGAACAGGAAAAGCCGCCGATACAGATAAAGGCCTCTCCGCAGGTAAAACCGCTACGGCACAAACCGGTCAATATGTTAACGGAGTTGAACTGCTTAACACTTGGTTTGCAGGAGTGTACCCATATAACCAACCTAAATATGCAATTGTAGTTATGACGGAGCAGGGGACAAGCGGTGCAAAGGATTGTTGTCCCATTTTCAGTACCATAGTTGAAAAATTGGACTAACTATGATATAGTTTAAAGAAAGGAGGAATATTATGGCAAGTTCTAAAATTAAAACATTATTGATTTTTAAATATTTAAATGATTTTTCCGATGAATTTCATCCGCTTTCAACCACAGAGCTTATAGAAATGCTTAATAAAGATGGTATAAGCTGTGAAAGAAAATCTATTTACGCCGATGTTCAAACGCTAAATAAAATTGGCTTTAATATTATGACAACACTGTCACCCAAGCGTGGATATTTTATGGCAACAAGGCAATTTGAATTGCCCCAGGTAAGGCTTTTGGTTGATGCAGTTTCCTCTGCTGCCTTTATTACTCCTAAAAAAACAAGCGACTTAATAAGCAAGCTTGAGACCTTAGTATCAAAAAATCAGGCTGATGAATTAATTTCTCAGGTTTATATTGATTCTAATGCAAAATGCGATAACGAAGAGATATATTATGTTATAGATAAACTGCACGATGCAATTATCAACAAATATAAGGTTACTTTCCAATACAGGCGCAGAAATATTGACAAAAAGAACAAAAGATCTTATGTAAACAAGGATTTTAAGGTTTCCCCTTACGCTTTAATTTGGAAGGATGACCATTATTATTTGGTTTGCAACAACGAAAAATATGATAATTTAATGAATTTGAGACTGGATCGTATTAGAAAAATAAACCCCACCGAAGAATCGGTTAGACCGATTTCACAGGTCAGCGAATATGAAACAGAATTTGATGCCGCTGATTACACATCTAAAATGTTTAATATGTTCAGCGGTGAAAATGCGTCTGTAACATTAATCTGCGACTTGAATTTGCGTGAAGAGATTATGGACAGATTCGGTTCAAAAATTCCCTTAACAGCAGTAGATGCCGACCATTTTGAAACTACGATTGATGCCGCAGTTTCCGAGGGATTAGTTACTTGGATAATGAATTTCGGCAGTAGAATTAAAGTAAAATCTCCCGAAAGCTTAATAGATATGATAAAAAAAAGAGCAGAGGACATTTTAGAAATATATTAAAATGTAATTTAAGCATTTACATATATGCCATAATATGGTATAATGATTATAGACAAAAGTTGATTATCTAAGGAGCGACATTATGGCTTATTATATTGTTTTACCTTTCGGTCTTGCATTTTCATTGTTTTTCTGCATACAAAGGCGTAAAGGCTTTAGTTTAAGTAACTTAATACTAAAAACAATATCAAGCTTATGCTTTTTATTAACGGCAACATTTGCATTGCTGTCAAACAGCAGTGCTTACATATACGGCTCGTTAATTTTATTCGGCGGCGCTTTAGGGCTTGTGGGCGATGTTTTGCTTGATTTAAAGGGACTGTATAAGCAGGATGCGTCAACATATTTGTTAGGCGGCTTTATTTTCTTTTTAGTAGGCCATCTTTTTTACTCAGGTGCTATAATCTATCAGGCAAGAATTAAATGGTGGATTGTGTTAATTTGTTTTGTATGCTCTGTTTTAATCAGCATAGGTAATCTTTATACTGCCAAGCTTATGAAGGTCCATTTTGGTGCTTACAGGAAAATAGTATCCTTCTATGTTGTATTTCTTTCACTCACAATGCTTTTGGCTATATCAGCTGTAATAATTACCGGCTTTAAAGAGAAAAAATACATATTGCTTGCAATCGGCGCTATCAGCTTCACATTGTCGGATGCAGTTTTATCCGGCACCTTTTTCGGCAAGGGAAAGGACACGGGATTTTATTATTTTATAAATCATTTCCTTTACTATGCAGGTCAATATTTAATTGCATCATCAATTTTGTTTATGTAAAAAACAAGCCTTCAAATTTTTAATATTAAGCAGTCGGTACTTTTTTGTTTTTTTTGACAAATATCTACATTTGCGTTATTATAGTAAAACATAAGTAGATGTATTTGAGTTCAAAGAAAGAAAGCAGTAAAAATGTTAAAAAAAATAACCGTGTTTGGTATTACGTTATTAATACTATTAGGTTCGTTTTGTTGCTGCTATGCAGTTGATTTAGATTATTTAGATGAATCAAAATGGTATCATAACGACAAGGTAACAACTAAAACTGTATCAATAAAAAGCATAAACAACAGATTTGAGGGCATCTATCGTTACTTTTACGATAAAGACGACAATTGCTTTTATTTAATGGTATTGGCCAATGAGGATTCAATTGATAACAGTCATAAGGACATATCAATCGAATACTCAGTTATAAATAATTATGAAAGCTATCGCTTTACAGTGGACAGTAACGGTGTTGTTGAAGAGGAATACGGCAATCAGTTTATTGCAACAACAAGCTTCTATACTAATGCAGAGGATAAAACGGGCAGATATATTTCTGCTCTTGACATTAATAATGGTTATGAAATTAACTACCTGACAGTAAAAATTTTCTTTAACGGTCATTCATATTTATTAATAGAAAATTTTGAAGCCGATTGTTCTGAAGAAATCACAGAGAATACGGCTTCAACAACGCTCAAAAATACAACAGAGACTAACAAAACTGCAACTAATGCAACGGAAGACAAAACCGTTAAGAAAAGCACCACTAAATTCAGTGCTGATGTCCGCATTGCCAATAAGAACAAAACAGATAAATTTGACGCTGTAATTGAAAGCACCGAAACGGCAACAGATACAGACACCGGATATGTAACCTCTGTTTCACAGGATTTTTCAAATAATAATGATAAAGGCTCTTTGTCCACTGCTTCTAAAATTATGATGGGCATAGCATCTGCCGTTGGTGCGGTTGGTATAGCGTATATTATCAGTAGCTTTAAGGTAAAAAATTCTATTAAGACTGAAGATTTGCCAAAGGATAGCGACGATGAATGATTTTCTGTTGTATTTTTCCTGTAATTGAAAAAAATCCTTGACAAATTTTATATATGTGATTATAATAATTTCAATATTTATAATGCGTTGACGAGAACAACGCTTCTGCGGATTTCGTTTTAGAGAGTTGCCGGTAGGTGAAAGGCAATACAATGAAGCAGGGGATATCCTCTCTGAGCAGATGTGCCCAAAGCATTTGAAGTAAGCACATACGGCAGCCACCGTTATCGGGATAGTACATATTAGTGTATGAAGTGCATTGCGCAGCAATGAAAAAGAGTGGTACCACGGTATTTATATCGCCTCTTTACCTTTAAGGTAGAGAGGCTTTTTTATTTGTAATTTTTTGAAAAAGAGGGATTAGGAATGAATGAAATCGTTGAAATCCGTTGGCACGGCAGAGGCGGTCAGGGTGCAAAAACCGCGGCGCTTCTTCTTGCCGATGTAGCATTCAAAACAGGTAAGTATGTTCAGGGATTTCCTGAATACGGCCCGGAAAGAATGGGCGCACCAATCACAGCTTATAACAGAATCAGCTCAAAAGAAATAAGAGTTCATTCTAACATATATGATCCGGATTATGTTGTAGTAGTTGATGAGGGCTTACTTGACGTTGTAAATGTTACCGACGGCTTAAACCCTGACGGTGCGATTATTGTTAACACATCAAAGTCACCCTATGCAATCAAAGAAAAGCTTGGCTCATATACAGGACAGATTTATACTATTGACGCACGAAAGGTGTCCAAGGCATGCCTTGGAAAGTATTTTCCAAACACTCCTATGCTTGCCGCTATTGTCAAGGTTTCAAAGGTTATGGATTGGGATACATTTATGAACGAAATGGAAGCGTCATTCAAACATAAATTTTCTTCAAAGCCCGAGGTTATCGAAGGTAATTTGAATGCATTAAAAATGGCTTATGAGGAGGTTAAGGCATAATGAAAAGCGATTTAACAAAGCTCGGTCTTGATTGTAAATGGTCAGACCTCACTGAAGGTATGCAGATTTATGGCTCATCTACCTCAGTTGATTTTAAAACAGGGGAGTGGGCGTCTGTAAAACCACTGCTTGATGAAAGCAAGTGTATTCACTGCTTTATGTGTGTTCCTGTATGTCCCGACAGCTGTATTACAGTTGTTGACGGAGCAAGAGGTCCGCTTGATTATAATCATTGCAAGGGCTGTGGCATCTGTGTAAAGGTATGTCCGGTTAATGCGTTATCAATGGAGGGAGTAAAGTAATGGCAAGAAAAGACAGATTATCCGGTAACGAAGCAGTTGCCGAGGCTCTTCGTCAAATTAATCCTGACGTTATGGCCGCATTTCCTATTACACCGTCAACAGAAATCCCTCAATACTTTTCAAAGCTTGTTGCAAGCGGTAAGGTTGACAGCGAGTTTATTCCTGTTGAAAGCGAACATTCGGCTATGTCAGCAGTTATCGGTGCTCAGGCCGCCGGCGCAAGATCAGTAACAGCCACATCCTCTGCAGGTATGGCGCTTATGTGGGAGGAGTTATATTTAGCGGCCTCCAACAGATTGCCCTGTGTTTTAACTCTTGTAAACAGAGCCCTTTCCGGCCCTATTAACATTAACTGTGACCATTCGGATTCAATGGGTGCCCGTGATGCAGGCTGGATTCAAATTTACGCAGAAAACAATCAAGAGGTTTATGATAACCTTTGTATGGCATACAGAATTGCAGAGCATAAGGATGTTATGCTACCGGCTATGATTTGCCAAGACGGTTTTATAACTTCACATGCAGTTGAGAATATTGTTTTAAACGAGGATGAAGAGGTTAAGAATTTCGTTGGTGAGTATGAGCCGGAAAATTACCTTTTAAATCCCGAAATGCCAATGGCTGTGGGACCTTACAGCGTTACTAACTACTATTTTGAAGCAAAGAGAGCACAGGCAGAGGCATTAAAGAACGCAAAGCGTGTAACTCTTGAAGTTGCAAAGGAATATGAAAAAATCACCGGCAGAAGCTACGGCCTTTTTGAAGAGTACAAAATGGACGACGCTGAATATGCTGTTGTTATTATCGGCTCTGCCGCAGGAACAACCAAGGATGCCGTTGACAGATTAAGAGAGCAGGGCAAAAAGGTAGGCCTTATTAAGATTAGACTGTTTAGACCTTTTCCTGCCGATGAAATTGCAGAGTCACTTAAAAATGTTAAAGCAGTAGCTCTTATGGACAGAACAGAAAGCTATAACGACAGCTGCGGTCCTATCGGTGCAGATGTTACAACTGCACTTTACAGAGCAAAGTCCGATTGCTTGACAGTAAATTATGTGTACGGTCTCGGCGGCAGAGATGTTACTGTTAAGGATATGGAAGGAATATATAACGAGCTTGAAAAGATTGCCGCTGACGGTAAGGTAGAAAACCCATACAGATATATGGGCGTTAGAGAATAAGGAGGTAGGTCTGATGTATAATTTTAAAGAATTCGTTTCAAGAGAAGATAGACTTGCCCCCGGTCATAGAATGTGTGCCGGTTGCGGCGGTACAATCGCCGTTAGAAATGTACTTAAAGCAATTAAACCGGGTGACAAGGCAGTAGTAGGTAATGCTACAGGCTGTCTCGAGGTTTCAACCTTTATGTATCCTTACACGGCTTATAAGGATTCCTACATCCATAACGCATTTGAAAACGCCGGTGCTACAATGTCAGGTGTTGAGGGTGCATATAATGCTCTTAAAAGAAAGGGTAAGCTTGACGATACATATAAGTTCATTACCTTTGGCGGTGACGGCGGCACTTATGATATAGGCTTCCAGTCCCTTTCAGGCGCTATGGAGCGCGGCCATGATATGGTTTATGTTTGCTACGATAACGGCGCTTATATGAATACAGGTATTCAGCGTTCATCGGCAACACCTATGTTTGCAGACACAACTACAACACCTGTAGGCATAAATTCAAACGGTAAGATTCAATACAGAAAGGATTTATCTGCAATTATTGCCGAACATCAAATTCCCTATGTTGCTCAAACAACATTTGTTAAGAATTTTAGGGATTTGCATTGTAAATCCGAAAGAGCAATTTACACTAAGGGCGCCGCATTTTTAAATATTATGGCACCTTGTCCAAGAGGCTGGAGATATCCAACCTATGATATTATGGATATTTGCAAGCTTGCGGTAGAAACACGCTATTGGCCTTTGTTTGAGGTTGTTGACGGAAAGTGGATTTTAAACTATGAGCCTGCAAAATATGTTCCGATTGAAGAGTGGCTTGTTAAGCAGGGCAGATTTAAACACATGTTTAAGCCGGGCAACGAGTGGATGATTGAAACCTTCCAAAAAGAGGTTGACAGACGTTGGGATGAGCTTTTAAAGCGTTGCGACGGACACCGTTTTTCATATTAATAATACAATTAACGAGCTTCCTAACAATTATTGGGAAGCTCGTTGAAATTTATAATAAAAAACACTTGCATTTTTAATAACAAGTTGTTATAATACTATCTGTTGACAATCAAGTACATAGGGGTATAGCTCAGTTGGTAGAGCAGCGGTCTCCAAAACCGCGTGCCGAGGGTTCAAGTCCTTCTGCCCCTGCCAAAAAGAGAAAGCACCGATTTAATCGGTGCTTTCTCTTTTTCGTTTGCGTAAATAGGCTTAAATACTCGGCACGCGGAGCGTGTCGAGGGGTGCGGGTCTCCGGTGGAGACCCCTAAACACCATAGGTGTTTAGAAGCACCGACCGAGCCGATAGGCGAGACCAAGTCCTTCTGCCATTTTCAATTCGTCCAATCTTTTTTAAAAAATCCAACAAATTCAACTCGTACAGCATCAAAAGAGCATCAATTTGTTCTTTTAAATTAATAAAAATATGGTATAATTACTATATTGAGGAGGAATAATATTATGATTGAAAAAATAAAAGATGTTTTATCGATGATTTTAGATGTTTTGAGTGAAATGAAAACATCTGAATGGATTAGTTTGATTTCTTTGATAATAGCTGTTATTGGAGGATTTTTTGCTTTACATAAATGGAAGGAATCGATTATTAATAAGAGATCTGAAATCGTCAAAGAGATAATAGAAAAGATTCGGGATGATAATCAAATATCTGCGGTTATGGATACTATTGATTGGAATGAAGGTTTCAAATATGATGGTAAATTTACATTTTCTAATAATCAAAGAAAGGCATTGAAAGATGCCGATGATTCTTCTTTATTTTTAATGATTGATAAAACATTATCGCATTTTTCTTATATTTGTTATTTACGAAAAAAGAAATTATTAAAAAAATCAGACATTAAAATTTTTGATTATGAACTCAGAAGGTTATTGGATAATGAACATATTGCTAATTATTTATATTCACTATATCATTGGTCTAAACATTTAAAAGTTAATATGCCTTATATTTACCTTGTTAAATACGGGGTTAGAAAAAGGTTTTTAAAATTAGATTTTTATAAAAAAAATTCTAAAAATTATATATGTTATCTATGTTTTTAAATAACATATCAATTATTATTAATATTACATTATTACAATTCAAACCCATCTGTCAATCCACCGAGCAGGTTATCATCCTTTTTTACATAGTATAGCTCAGTTATCTCTG